>NZ_JARGEN010000051.1 GCF_029211125.1 Curvibacter soli | reverse complement strand
GCCAGGGGCCGTCGACCGGCGCCACCACGCGCCACGCGGCGGCCTGGGCGCCCGCGCCACGCACGGCCAGCACCAGCGGCAGGGTCTGCGGGCTGTCGGTGCGCTGCGGCGAGAGCGGCACCTCGGCGGTCCACACGCCGTCCTGCCACTGCTGCGGCCAGCCGCTGCCCTGCGCGGCGTCGTTGTCGATCACCTCGGGCGTTTCAGGGAACAGGTCGAGCCGCTGGCCCTGCGCGGCGGCGGGCAGGCCGGGCACGCGCAGCGCGAGGCGCTGGCCGTCCACGCGGACCTGCGCGCCTTCGGCGGCCAGTGGCTGCGGCTGCGCGGCCAGTGCGGCGTCGAAGTCCGCGTGGTGCAGCGCGGTGGAGCCGCGCACCGGCACCTGCAGCGCGAAGCTGCCTTCCTCGGGAATGCATTCCTTGCGGCAGACCAGCCAGGCGGCCTGCAGCCGCACCTCCACCACGGCGCCGCCGTTGCCCAGGCCGTCCACCCGCGGCGGCCTGTACTGCTGCGACACCGTGAGCGGCACGGGCAGCAGCAGCGTACCTTCGTAGCCGTAGTTGACCAGGCTGCCGATGCGGATCTTGCGCGGCAGCGGCCAGGCGATCTCGCCCGCGTCGATGCCCGCGGGCAGCGTCCAGGCCAGCTCGGTGGGCAGGCCCGAGTCGCCGGAGTTCTTCCAGTAGGTATGCCATTCGGGCTGGTGCTCGATGCGCAGGCCGACCCAGAACGGCTGCCCCGGGGCCACGCCGTCGGGCGCCTGGGCCACGAGTTCGGCGCGCACGTGCGCCGTGGTGACCACGCTGCCGGTGGTGGAGGTTTGTGGAAGATTTTGGGCCTCAGCGCTTGTAAATACTGCGCTGGCAGCTATCAAAAAGATAGTCGCAAGGGTGCGAAGAATGGGGCGGGAGGGCATCGGTGCGGCCATGGTCGGCATGGTGGGAGGCGCGCCTGGGGGCGTAAGTTCCGGGCGGCGCTGGTGGCAGACGGTCAGGCCAAGCCTGGCGCCAGGCCGCCTTGGGACGCAGGCGCGTTACCGGTGGCGCAGCGCGCGTACCGGGGGCGGTCCCGGCGGAGGAGGTCGAGGGGCATGGGCCGATGGTAGCCAACCAACCCCCAGCGGCAACGCCGTGGCGGATGTGCGGCGCACCTGCGGGAATATCCGCATCCGCCGCGGGGCCGGGCGCGGCACCCTCCTGTCGCGCATGGGTGGCACATGTGTTGCTTAGAACCTTTGCACAACGACGCACAGGAGAACATTGCATGCGTGCCGCCCCCACTGCCGCGCGCGACATCGCCGGCGCGCTCGCCGATGCGACCGCCCGCTTCGCCGCGCGTCACCCGCGCAGCGCCACGCGGCTGCGCGAGGCGCAGCGGGCCATGCCGGGCGGCAACACGCGCAGCGTGCTGTTCTACCCCCCGTTCCCCGTGGTCATGGCGCGCGGCGACGGCTGCCGCCTGTGGGACGTGGACGGGCATGGCTACCTCGACGCCCTGGGCGAGTTCACCGCCGGCCTGTACGGCCATTCCAACCCCATCATCCGCGGCGCCATCGAGGCCGCGCTGCGCCACGGCCTGAGCCTGTCGGCCCACAACGAGCATGAGCCCCTGCTGGCGCTGGAGGTGCAGCGGCGCTTCCCATCGATGGAGCTGCTGCGCTTCACCAATTCGGGCACCGAGGCCAACCTGCTCGCGCTGGCCGCCGCCTGGGTGCACACGGGCCGGCGCAGGATCATGGTGTTCGACGGCGCCTACCACGGCGGCGTGCTCTCCTTCACCGCCGCCGCCATGCCCCTGAACGTGCCGCACGAATTCGTGCGCGCGCCCTACAACGACCTGGCGGCCGCGCGCGCGCTCGCGCTGGGCCACGCGGACGGCCTCGCCGCCATCCTCGTGGAGCCCATGCAGGGCTCGGGCGGCTGCATCCCGGGCGAGCCGGACTTCCTGCACGGCCTGCGCGCGCTGGCCGACGACTGCGGCGCGCTGCTGGTGTTCGACGAGGTGATGACCTCGCGCCTGGCCTTCGGCGGGCGCCAGGGCGCCCTGGGCATCACCCCCGACCTCACCACGCTGGGCAAATACTTTGGCGGCGGCCTGTCGTTCGGTGCCTTCGGCGGGCGCGGCGACGTCATGGAGCGCTTCGACCCGCGCCGCCCCGACGCCCTGGCCCACGCGGGCACCTTCAACAACAACGTGCTGTCCATGGCCGCGGGTTATGCCGGCCTGGCGCGCGTGCTGACCGCCGACGCGATCAGCGGCCTGAACCTGCGCGGCGAGCTGCTGCGCGAGCGGCTCAACGGCCTGTTCGCGCGCCGCGGCGTGGCGCTGCACTGCAGCGGCATGGGCTCGCTGATGAACCTGCACGCGGTGGCCGGCCCGGTGCGCACGCGCGCCGACCTGCAGGGCGAGGACGCGCGCGCCAAGACACTGTTGTTCTTCGAGCTGCTGGAGCGCGGCGTCTACATCGCGCACCGCGGCCTCATGGCGCTCTCGCTGCCCTGGGGCGACAGCGAGGTCGACGAGCTCGTATCCGCCGTCGATGCCGCCGTGGCGCGGCACGAGGCGGTGCTGCCGGCGCGGGAGTGAGTTTTCAGCCCGCCAGCGCCCGCCAGCTCCGCACCGGCCAGTCGCTGCGCGCCTGTGCCCCGTCGCCGCCGAACACCACGCTGGCGCCGGCCAGCGCTTCGGGAAACGTCTTGGCGAAGGCTGCCAGGCCGCGGAAGTAATCGGGGTTGACGGTGGCGCCGGCCTTGATCTCCACCGCGTCGAACCGGCGGCCCGCGGGCAGCAGCAGATCCACCTCGGTGCCGGCGGCGTCGCGGTAGAAGTACATCTCGCCGTTCTCGCCCCGGTTGTAGCGCGTCTTCAGCGCGTCGATCACGACCAGGTTCTCGAACAGGCCGCCCAGCAGCGGGTCGCGCGCCACCTGCTCGGGCGTGCGCAGGCCCAGCAGCCAGCAGGCCAGGCCCACGTCGTGGAAGTACAGCTTGGAGCTCTTGACCAGGCGCTTGGAGGTGTTGGTGAACCAGGGCGGCAGCACGTGCACGATGTAGCTGGTCTGCAGCAGATCCAGCCAGGCGCGCGCGGTGGCGTGCGACACGCCAGCGTCGCTGCCCAGGCTGGAGAGGTTGAGCAACTGCCCCGCGCGCCCCGCGCACAGGCGCACGAAGCGTTCGAAGCGCTGCAGGTCGTGCACGGCGGCGAGCTGGCGCAGGTCGCGCTCGACATAGGTGGCGAAGTAGTCGCCCAGCGCCTGCGAAGGGTCCAGCCCGCGGTCGTGGATGCGCGGATAGAAGCCCGCCAGCAGCACTTGGGGCAGGCTGGGTAGTGCATGGACGCGCGCCGTCTCGGCCAGCGAGAACGGCAGCAGCCGCAGCACGGCGGTGCGGCCCGCCAGCGATTGGCTGACTTGCGACATCAGCTCGAACTGCTGGCCGCCGGTCAGGATGAAGCGGCCCGGCGTGGTGTCGGCATCGACGATGGCCTGCAGGTACGAGGGCAGCTCGGGCGCGCGCTGGATTTCGTCGAGGATGGCGCCATCGGGGAAGCCGGCCAGAAAGCCGCGCGGGTCTTCGCTGGCGAAGCGGCGCGTGTCCGGGTCTTCCAGCGTGGCGTAGGGCTTGTCGGGGAACAGGGCGCGGCACAGCGTGGTCTTGCCGCTCTGGCGCGGGCCGGTCAGCGTCAGCACGGGGTACTGGCGCGCCAGTTGCTGGGCCAGCGGGGCGATGTCGCGAGGAACCATGGCGGCAGAACAACAGCGGCGAACTAAGATGGCGCCCATGACCCTCCCCTCCCGCTTCTGGGCCGACCTGACGACCCGCGACTTCGCCTGCCTGCAGGCCGAGGGCCGTGTGCAGGACGTGGTGGCCGTGCTGCCCGTGGCCGCGGTGGAGCAGCACGGGCCGCATCTTCCGCTGTCGGTGGACGCCACGCTGGCTGAGGGCATCGTCGCCGCTGCGCTGCCGCTGCTGCCCGCGGACCTGCCGGTGCTGTTCCTGCCCGCGCAGCAGGTCGGCCTGAGCCCCGAGCACATCCGCTTTCCTGGCACGCTGACGCTCTCGCCCGCCACGCTGCTCGCGCTGTGGACCGAGATCGGCGAATGCGTCGCCCGCGCGGGCGTGCGCAAGCTGGTGCTGTTCAACACCCACGGCGGCCAGGTCAGCGCGATGGACATCGTGGCGCGCGAGCTGCGCAGGCGCTGCGAACTGATGGTGTGGCATACGAGCTGGTTCGCGCTGCCGCTGCCCGACGATGTGCAGGGCCTCTTCAGCGCGCACGAGCACCGCTTCGGCATGCACGCGGGCGACATCGAGACGTCGATGATGCTGGCGCTCGACCCGGCGCGGGTCGACATGGAACAGGCGCGCGATTTCCACACCAGTTCCGAGCAGCGCGCCCAGCGTTTTGCCATCCTGGGCAACGGCAGGAGCGCCAAGCTGGGGTGGCAGATGCAGGACTACCACCCGGCGGGTGCCGCAGGCAATGCCGCCGCCGCCACCGCGGAAAAGGGCCGCGCCGTGGTGCAGGCCGCCGCCGGGCAGCTCGCGCTGCTGCTGGCCGAAGTGGCACAGGTGCCGCTGGCCACGCTGGTGGAGCAGCCAGACCTGGGCGCATGACAGCGCCGCCCTTGCTCGCGCTGGAGGGCGTGGAGAAGCGCTACGCCTCGGGCACGCTGGCGCTTTCCGATTTTTCCCTCGCCGTGGGCGCGCGGGAGTTCGTCAGCCTGCTCGGCCCCTCGGGCTGCGGCAAGAGCACGGTGCTGCGCATGGCGGCGGGGCTGGATGCCCCCGGCGCCGGCACGCTGCGGCGCCCCGGCGATGCCGGCACCGGCTTCGTGTTCCAGGAGCCCACGCTGATGCCGTGGGCGCGCGTGGCCGCCAACGTGGCGCTGCCGCTCGAACTCGCGGGCCTGCCGCGCGCCGAATGCGCAGCCCGCGTGCACGCCGCGCTGCGCACCGTGGGGCTCGAAGGCTTCGCCCGCGCCTGGCCGCGCGAGCTGTCGGGCGGAATGAAGATGCGCGCCTCGATCGCCCGCGCCCTGGTCACGCGGCCCCGGCTGCTGCTGATGGACGAGCCCTTCGCCGCGCTCGACGAGATCACGCGCTTTCGCCTCAACGACCAACTGCTCGCGCTCTGGCAGGCGCAGGGCTTCACGGCGCTGTTCGTGACCCACAGCGTGTTCGAAGCGGTGTACCTGAGCCAGCGCGTGGTGGTGATGGCCGCGCGCCCGGGCCGCGTGGTGGCCGACATCGCCATCGACGAGCCGTACCCGCGCACCGATGCCCTGCGCGCCACGCCGCGCTACGCGGCCTGGTGCGCGCAGGTCTCCGGCGCGCTGCGCGAGGCCACCGATGCGTAAGGCGGTGCTGCGATGGCTGGTGCCATGGGCGTCACTCATGCTTGCGCTCGCCGCCTGGGAGGCGGTGGTGCGCATGCAGCGCATCCCGCCCTACATCCTGCCCGCGCCCACGCTGGTGGCCGCCACGCTATGGGCCAACCTCGGCAGCCTGCTGCCGAGCTGGTGGTTCACGGTCAAGGTCACCGGGCTGGCGCTGCTGCTGGCGGTGGCGGGCGGCGTGCTGCTGGCGGTGCTGTTCGCCATGAGCCGCTGGGTGGAGCGCGCGCTGTACCCGTTCGCCGTGGTGCTGCAGGTCACGCCCGTGATCGCCATCGCGCCGTTGATCCTGATCTACGTGGACGACACGCTGGCCGCGCTGCTGCTGTGCGCGTGGATCGTGGCGTTCTTTCCCATCCTCGTGGGCACGGCCACGGGACTCAAGAGCGCCGACCGCAACCTGCGCGACCTGTTGCGGCTCTACCGCGCCAGTCGCTGGCAGACGCTGTGCCGGCTGCTCGTGCCCTCGGCGCTGCCGTACTTCATAGCGGGCCTGCGCGTGGCCGGCGGGCTGGCGCTGATCGGTGCCGTGGTGGCGGAGTTCACCGCCGGCGCCGCCGGGCGCGAGACGGGCCTGGCCTCGCGCATCCTGGAGGCCAGCTTCCGCACCGAGATCCCGCGCATGTACGCGGCGCTGGTGCTGGTGTCGCTGACCGGCGTGCTGATCCACGCCACGCTGGGGCTGCTGGCGCGCGCCTTGCTTGGGCGCTGGCACGAATCGGAAACCCGACCTGGAGATGGCCTGTGAAGAATGCTCTCAAATCAATAGCTGCCGCCGCTTTATTTATAAGCGCTACAGCCGTTTTTTCTCAGGAAAAAATTGTCTTCGCCACGAACTGGAAGGCGCAGGCTGCGCACGGCGGCTTCTACCAGGCGCTGGCCGACGGCACCTACAAGCGCTACGGCCTGGACGTGGAAATCCGCCCAGGCGGCCCGCAGGTCAACAACCGGCCGCTGCTGCCTGCGGGCAAGATCGACTTCCTGATGACGGGCAACCTGCTGCACAGCTTCGACAACGTGAAGAACGGCGTGCCCACCATCGTCGTGGCGGCCATGTTCCAGAAAGACCCGCAAGCCATCTTCGCCCACCCCGGCCAGGGCTACGCGAATTTCAAGGATCTGACCAAGGCACCCGTGGCCTTCATCGCCAAGGACGCGCAGTTCAGCTTCTGGCAGTGGATGAAGGCCGAATACGGCTTCCGCGACGAGGCACTCAGGCCCTACGTCTACAACCTCGGCCCCTTCCTCGCCAACCCCCAATCCATCCAGCAGGGCTACGCCGTGGAAGAGCCGCTGGCCGTGCGTGCGCAGGGCGGCTTCGCGCCGCAGATCTTCCTGCTGGCCGACCAGGGCTACAGCACCTACAGCACCACCATCGAGGCGCGCACCGACACGGTGGAGCACAAGCCCGAGACCGTGCGCAGGTTCGTCGAAGCCTCGATCCTCGGCTGGTACGGCTACCTCTACGGCGACCCGAAGGCCGCCAACGCGCTGATGCAGCAGGCCAACCCCGACCTGAGCGACGCCAACCTCGACGGCTCGCGCGAGCTGATCAAGCAGCTCGGCATCGTGGACAGCGGCGAGGCGCTCGCCAAGGGCATCGGCGCCATCGATCCCGCGCGCATCGCCGACTTCTACGCCAAGATGGTCAAGGCCGGGCTGTACAAGGCGGGCGAGGTGGATTTGTCGAAGGTGGCCACCACGCGGTTCGTGAACCAGGGCCTGGGGCTGGACGTGAAGAAGCGGCTCACGGCGGGCAGGTAGCGCCCAGCGCGCCCAGCAAGGCGCGCAGGCCCGCCAATGCCTGCGGTGCCGCAGCGTTGAAGACCAGGCCGATGAGGAAGGCGGAAGCGAAGAAGGGCGGTCATCGGATGGCCTCCGCACCGCGCGCCGCGCGCCGCGGTGCGAGCCTCCTTCGGAGTGGCCGGGCGGGGGCTCATGCGGGCATGCACACGGCGGGTTCGGCATCGGCAGCGGCGCCGCCCGCCAGCACGCCGGCCATCGTGGCCGCGTCCACGTTGCCGCCCGTCAGCGCCACGCCCACGCGCCGGCCCTGCCAGCGCCCGCGCTGCTGCATCGCCGCCGCCAGCGCGGCGGCGCCGGCACCCTCGGCCACGTTGTGGGTGGCGGTGTAGAGCAGGCGCATCGCGGCGGCCACCTCGGCGTCGGTCACGGCCACCACGTCGTCGGCCTCGCGGCGCAGCACCTCCAGCGACTCGGGCACGGGCGTGCGGCAGGCCATGCCGTCGGCCAGCCGGGTGCTGACCGGCGCATCCAGGGCCCGCCCGGCGCGCCACGAATCGAGGTACGCCGTGGCATGGGCCGACACCACGCCGACCAGTCGCGTGGCCACGCCGCAGTGCGCACGCGCCGCCGCCGCGCCCGCGAAGCCCGAACCCAGGCCGATCGGCACGTACAGCACGTCCAGCGGCGCCTCGCCCTGGCGCTGCAGCGACTCGAACAGCTCCACGTAGGCCGTGGCCACGCCGCGCACCAGGTCGCGGTGGAAGGAGGGGATGCGGTGCAGGCCCTCATGCTCCGCCAGCCGCGCGGCGTGCTCGCTGGCGGCCTGGAAGTCGTCGCCGTGCTCGACCAGCCGCACGCCCAGGGCGCGCATGGCGGCGTTCTTCTCGGTCGAATTGCCGTGCGGCACCACGATGGTCGCGGCCAAGCCGTGCCGGCGCGCCGCGAAGCCCACCGACTGGCCGTGGTTGCCGCGCGTGGCGCTGACCACGTGGCGCACTGCGGGCTGCGTGCGCGCCAGCCCCGCGAAGTAGGTGAGCCCGCCGCGGATCTTGAAGGCGCCCACCGGCGTGTGGTTCTCGTGCTTGACCCACGCCGTGGCGCCCAGCGCCTGGCCCAGCAGCGGCCAGGCATATTGCGGGGTGGGCGGCAGCGCGGCGTACACGGTGCGCTGGGCGTCGGCGATCTCGTCGCGGGTGAACTGCATGGAGGCTCCTGGGGTTGTCATTTGCGTTCGGCCAGGGCGATGCGCAGCGCCAGCGCGGCCAGCACGCTGCCCATCACGTAGCGCTGCGCGCGCAGCCAGCCCTCGCTGCGCGAGAGAAAGGCAGTGATGCGCGCCGCGCCCAGCACCAGCGCGCAGTTCACCGCGCCGCTCACGGCGATCTGGATGGCGCCGAGCTGCAGGCTCTGCGCCAGCACCAGCGCCGCGCGCGTGAACAGGGCCAGGTCGTGCGGGGCCGGCATGTCAGTTGTCCACGGCGCTGCGCGCCACCCGCAGCCCATGAACCGGCTCGCAGGCAGCGGTTCGAGAGGCCGCGGAGCAGGCCATGCCAGGGATACCGCGGAACCGGCTTTGCCGGGCCGCTGGTATCGCCTCCTTGAGGGGGGAGGCGCCGCAGGCGCTTCGGGGGTGTTGCATCCTGGTGCAGTGTTCAACGCTAAACAGCACATAAAACCGCGCCTTTTGCCGCATGGCGGCGTTGCAAATCCTCGCGATAGCGACGGCTATCGCTGCGGTTTGCGCCTTGCCCTGCGCCAAAACGCATCGCTTTTATTGGCGCCGCCAAGCATCGAACACTGCACTAGGCGCCCCGGGTTTCCAGCATGGCGCTGCCGTCGATGCAGGTGACCACGGCGCCGCCGACCCAGACCTGGCCGTCGGCGTCGCGCTCGATGGCGACGCGCCCGGCGCGGCCCAGGCAGTGGCCCTGCGCGGCCAGGTAGCGCGCGGGTGCCAGGCCGTCGGCGATGAGCCACTGCGCCAGGCTGGCGTTGAGGCTGCCGGTCACCGGGTCCTCGGGCACGCCTATTAGCGGCACGAAGGCGCGCACGGTCACGGCGGGCTCGCCGCTTGCTATCGAATCAGTAGCTGCTGCCGCAGCATCCACGTGCGCCAGCCCCACATTGACGCCCAGGTTCTTGAGGGCGATGAAATCGGGCGCGCAGGCCAGCACCGTTTGCGCGCTGTCCACCAGCAGGCCCAGCCAGGTGGGGCCGTTGGTCAGGTTCTGCGCCGCGCGCACCTGTCCGGCCTTCAGGCCCAGGGCCTGGGCCACGCGCGCGAGCAGCGTCGGGCTGGGGTTCTCCCGCGCCAGCGGCGGGGCGGCGAAAGCCAGGCGCGGCTCCTGCCCGCCGGCGCCGTGGCGGATGCGCACCAGCCCCACGCCGCATTCCTGCACGATGGCGCCGGGCTGGCGCGGCTGGCCACCGGCCTCCAGCCACGCATGGCAGGTGCCCAGCGTGGGGTGGCCGGCGAAAGGCAGTTCCCCGCCGGGCGTGAAGATGCGCACCCGGTAGTCGGCGCCGGGCTGGGTGGGCGGCAGCACGAAGGTGGTTTCCGACAGGTTGGTCCAGTGGGCGAAGCGCAGCATGGCGGCGTCGTCCAAGCCCGTGCCGTCGAGCACCACGGCCAGCGGGTTGCCCCAGCCGGCGCGGCGGGTGAAGACGTCGACCTGCTTGAAAGGGCGTGGCGCGGGCATATGGGGCTCTAGGCGTGCAGGGTTGCCAGGTGCTCGCGCAGGGCCTGCGCGAGCGCGGCGATGCCGGTGTCGATCTCGTCGGCGCTGGCGGTCACGAACGACAGGCGCAGGGTGCGCGCGTCGCCGCCGGCGGCGTAGAACGCCGCGCCGGGCACGAAGGCCACGCCGCGCTCCACGGCGCGGGGCAGCAGGTCGACGGCGCTCACGCCCTCGGGCAGCCGCGCCCACAGGAACATGCCGCCGGCGGGCTGGTTCCACTGCATGCCCAGGCCCTGCATCTCGCGCTCCAGCGCGCCCAGCATGGCGTTGCGCTGCTGCTTGTAGAGCGCGCGGATGGTGGGCACGTGGCGGTCGAGGAAGCCATCCTTGATCACCTCGGCCACGACGCGCTGGTTGAAGCCCGGCGTGTGCAGGTCGGCGGCCTGCTTGGCCTGCAGCAGCTTCGGATGGATGGCGCGCGGCGCCACGACGTAGCCCAGGCGCAGGCCCGGCGCCAGCACCTTGGAGAAGCTGCCGAGGTAGATGGCGCCGTCGGGGTTGCGCGCGGCCAGTGGTGCGGGCGGCGGCGCGTCGAACCACAGGTCGCCGTAGGGGTTGTCTTCCACCAGCGGCACGTCCAGCGCGGCGGCGCGCTCCACCAGCGCGGCGCGGCGCGCCTCGCCCATGGTGCGCCCCGTGGGGTTCTGGAAGTTGGGCAGCACGTAGAAAAAGCGGGCGCCCGGGGCCTTGGCCGCAAAGTCGCCGATGGCCACGCCATCGTCGTCGCCGTCCACCCCCACGACGCTGGGCTCCATGGGCGCGAACGCCTGCAGGGCGCCGAGGTAGGTTGGCGTTTCCACCAGCACGCGGCTGTCTTCGTCGATCAGCACCTTGCCCACCAGGTCCAGCCCTTGCTGCGAACCCGTGGTGATCAGTACCTGGTCGGGGTTGACATCCCACGGCAGCCAGGCGGCAACGGCCTCGCACAGGGGCCGGTAGCCTTCGCTGGCCGAATACTGCAGCGCGGCGGGGCCGTCGTCGCGCAGCACCTTGGCGGCGGCTGCGGCGAAGGCATCGACGGGGAAGGTCTTGGCCGAGGGCAGTCCGCCCGCGAAGCTGATGATGCCGGGCCTCTCGGTCACCTTCAGGATCTCGCGGATCACGGACGGGTTCATTTTCTCGGCGCGGCGGGCCAGGGTCCAATGCATGGTGAGGGTCTCTTTCGTTCGGGCGGGAAAAGGGAGGCAGGGGCGTGTCAGTGCGCGGCGTGAACCGGCATTCTCTTGCCGATGAACACGGTGGCGATCACGGCCAGGCCGAAGCCCATGGTAGCGGCGTCCGGCGATTCGCCGAGCAGCGCAATGGCGAACAGCATTGACAGGACGGGCTGGACCAGCTGCACCTGGCTCACGCGCACGGTGCCGCCGAGGGCCAGCGCCCGGTACCAGGCGAAGAAGCCCAGCCACATCGAGAACACTGCCAGGTAGCCGAAGGCCAGCCAGGCCGCCGCCGGCACTGCCACGGCGGGGCGGCCAGCCCAGGCCAGCGGCACGGTGAGTGGCAGCGAAAACGCCAGCGCCCAGCAGATCACCGCGTCGGCGCGCATGCGCTGCGACAACTGGCCGCCAAAGCCGTAGCCCATCGCCGCGCACAGCATGGCGGCCAGCAGCAGCAAGTCCGCCGGCCCGATGGCGAGCCCCTGCGTGCCCGAGCGCAGCAGCGCGAACGCCACCACCAGCGCGGCGCCTATTGCGGCGCAGGCCCAGAAGCCCGCGGACGGGCGCTGGCGGTGCAGCACGGCACCCACGGCGGCAGTAGCCAGCGGCAGCAGGCCCACGATCACGCTGGCGTGCACCGCCTCCACGTGGCGCATGGCGATGGAGGTCAGCAGCGGAAAGCCGAACACCACGCCCAGCGCCGTGGCCGCGAGCGGCAGCCAGTCGCCGCGCCGGGGCAGCGGCGCGCGGGTGGCGCGCAGCAGCGCCAGCGACAGCAGCCCCGCGACGGCGGCGCGCCCCATGGCGATGAACAACCCCGACATCTGGGGCGCCGCGGGCGTGCCCACGGCCAGCCGCGTCATCGGCAGCGTGAGCGCGAAGATCGCCACGCCCAGCAGGCCCAGCGCTAGGCCCTGCCGCTCGTGGGCGGGGGGCGCCACGCGCAGGGGGCGGCGGGGCGCGGAGGGAGAGGCTTGCCAGTTCATGGGAGCTACTCTAAAGTCCGGTAGCGATACAGAACAAGTACAGTTTCTGCAACACTTCATGCATCTGTATTGGCTCCATTTCCGATACAGACACGACTGACGCAAAGCGGGTTCAGGCAAGACGCCCGTCCTTTGGACGCAATTGCTGGAGCATTCTTGCTGGCGTAAGTCCTACAGAAAAGAAAACGACGTCCCACCCATGCTGACCCGCACCACCGCCCAGTCCCTGACCGACCAGCTCGCCAACCTGTTTGCCGAGCGCATCCGTTCTAGGCTGCTGGCGCACGGCTCGCGCCTGCCCTCGGTGCGCGAATGCGCGCGCCAGCAGGGCGTGAGCACGTCCACCGTGGTCGCGGCCTACGACCAGTTGCTCGCGCAGGGGCTGGTGGAGGCGCGGGCCCAGCGTGGCTTCTTCGTGCGCGAGGCCGCGCCGGGAGCGCCGCGCGGGCCGGCGCAGGCCGCGCCGGACGGCGGGCAGCCGCTGCCCTCGGGCTCGCAGTTCAACGCCACGGCGCTGATCCGCGGCATGTTCCACCAGGCGTCGGACAAGCCGCAGCCGGGCTCGGGCGTGCTGCCGCTGGAGTGGCTGGACAACACCTTCATGGCTAGCGCCGTGCGCAAGGCCACGAGCGGGCGCGCGCTGCGAGAAGCGTCGCTGCGCTACGGCGAGCCCATGGGCGACCTGGGGCTGCGCCAGGCGCTGGCGCGCAAGCTCGCGCACCTGGGCGTGCCAGCGGCGCCGGAGCAGATCATCACCACGGTGGGCGCCACGCAGGCGCTCGACGTGGTGAGCCGCATGCTGCTCAAGCCCGGCGACCCGGTGATGGTGGAGGAGCCCGGCTGGTCGGTGGAGTTCGCGCGGCTGGACGCCCTGGGCATGCGCGTGCTGCCGGTGCCGCGCCTGCCCGCCGGGCCGGACCTGGAGGTGATGGCGCGCTACTGCGAGGCCCACGCGCCCAAGCTGTTCGTGAGCGTGAGCGTGTTCCACAACCCCACGGGCTACTGCCTGTCGCCGGGCAGCGCGCACCGCGTGCTGCAGCTCGCCCAGGAGCACGGCTTTCACATCGTCGAGGACGATACCTACAGCCACATCGCGCCCGAGCACGCCACGCGCATGACGGTGCTCGACGGCCTCGCGCGCACCATCTACGTGAGCGGCTTCGCCAAGATCCTGGCGCCCAACTGGCGCGTGGGCTACCTGGCCGCGCCGCCCGCGCTGGTGGAGCGGCTGCTCGACACCAAACTGCTCAACACGCTGACCACGCCCTCGCTGCTGGAGCGCGCGCTCGCGACCTGCATCGACCAGGGCCAACTGCGCCGCCACGCCGAGCGCATCCGTGCCCGGCTGGACCAGGCGCGCACGCGCAGCGTACGGCTGGCGCGCCAGGCCGGCTGCACGTTCGTGGCCGAGCCCACGGGCCTGTTCGGCTGGGTCGATACGGGCGTGGATACCGAGCTGCTGGCCCAGCGCATGCTCGACGAGGGCTACCTGCTCGCGCCCGGCGCGCTGTTCAGCGCCAGCCGCCAGCCCAGCACGCTGATGCGCATCAACTTCGCCAACACGCAGGACGCGGCGTTCTGGCGCGTGTATGGGCGGCTGGTGGCCGCGCAAGGCCGCTGATTTCTTGAAAGAAAAGTTGCTCCAGCGCCCGTTAATCCTGCGATTAAAGCTATGAAAAAATGAGCATCAGAGATCTGTCACCGACAGGCCGGCCAGCATGCGCAGCAGCGCGCGGTTGACCTCATCGGCGCCCAGCGCGTGGGTCTCGCACAGTTTGCGGATGGCCGGCGCGTTGGCGGATTCGAGCGCGCAGGCCATCTCCAGGCTCGGCGCATACGGGCCCGCGTGCAGCACGATGGCGTCGTAGATGCGCTCGGACAGCGGCAGGCGCTTGAGCGATGCGCCCACGGGCTCGCAGAGCAGGTCGCCGAGCTGCGAGAACAGGCCGCAGAGGTAGACCTCGCGGCGCAGGTCCTGCTCCACGCCAGCCTCGAGCAGATGCTCGGTCAGCCGCCCGCGCAGCACCATGCCGACGCTGATGGGCCGCAGGTTGGCGTCCTCGCTGGCCTGCGGCAATTGGTCGCCGAGCCAGTGCCTGAGCGTGCCGTAGCCCACCATCATGAGCCCGCGGCGCAATGAATCGACGCCTGCGCGCAGGCCCAGCGCGGCGGAGTTGGTGAACAGCAGGAAGCGGTAGGCCAGCAGCGGGTCCGCGCCGAGCAGGGTCTCGAAGGTCTCGACCGGCTGCTCGGCCTCGATGGCCTTCATGAGCCGCACGATGGCGCTGTGCGCGGGCTGCGGCGGCTGGTGGCGGTAGGCGTAGAGCACATCGTCGGCAGGCCAGCCGATGACGCCCCAGGCGTTCTTCTGGTCCAGGCAGTGCTCCACCAGCGCGCGGCTGGCCAGGTCCTCGTAGATCTGGCCTTCGATCACGGGGCTCGGGCGCTGCGGCGCGCCCTGCGCGGATGGCTTGGCCGCGCCCGCAGCCTGCAGCGCGGCCATGGTTTCCTCGGGCTGCATGCTGAGCAGGCTCTTCTCGAAGCAGCCGGCCAGCTCGGGCTCGGGCAGGTGGGCCAGGTCGCCGTGCCATACCAGGTGCAGCCCGCGGGCGCGGGCGCGGCGCAGCTTGCCCACCAGGGCGGGGTCGATGAGCCAGTCGTCGCGCACCGCGATCCAGGGCGAATCGGCCGGCGCGCTGTCGAGCCAGTTGGCGAGCAGATCGGGCGACTGCAGCGACAGCAGCAGCGGCGGCGAGTCGTGGTCCCACAGCTCCTGCAGCGTGCGCAGCAGCAGCGGCGCCTCCATCGCGGCGGTATCGCCCTGCACGAAAAGCTCAACGCCCGCAAGGGTGCGGGCGCGGTTCCAGATAGGACGGTAGCCGAGGGTCAGGCTCCCCAGGACGGATTGGACCATGCGTTCAAGGCGCTAGCTGATGAAGTTGAACAGCGACAGTTTCTGGATCGCCGCATACGATTGCAAGGCCGCAGAATAACCGGTCTGCTGGTTCTGGAAATCGGAGATTCCCTGAACCATGTCCATGTCTTCCACGCGCGAACGGTCGGCCTCGTGCTGGACGGACAGCGCTGTCTGGCTGTTGTTGATGCGGTCGGCGCGGTTGAGCAGATCCCCCGCGATCCCGCGCGCCGTCTGGATGCTCTGCAGGGCGCTGTCGATCTGCGTGAGCGCCTGCGTGATGCCGTGGGTCAGCGTGCCGACGTTGGTGGTCGATACCGTGCCCGTGGTGATGGCCGCGTTGCGGATGCCGGCGATCGCCTTGTCGAGGACGCTGAACACGTCGCTGGCCTGGCTCGGCGCGATGGTGAAGCTGTCGCCGTTGGCCGGGTCGCCCTTGGGGGTGATGGAGATGCCGTCGAATGCGATCGCCTGGCCCGCCGTGTAGGGGCCGCCGGCGACCGCGGAGGCCGTGGTGTTGTCGACCACCGTGTAGGTCGTCACCCCGGCGACCACCGAGAACTGCAGCGTGTAGTTGTCGCCGGTCACGGCGGATGGGTTGGTGACCTGGCCCACGTCGGTCCAGGCAGTTCCGGTGTTGGTGGCGGCGTAGTCCACGGTGAACACGCCGTTGCCCGTGGGCACGCTCATCCAGGTGGCGTCCCCGTCGATGGTGGACGGTATCGACACCGCGCTGCCCGTACTCTGCCCGCCGATGCCCTGGTACTGCACGCCCGCGGCGATGGTGGTGAAGGGCGGCGCGGCGCTGCCCAGGCCGCTGAAGAGCGGAATGCCGTTGGAGTCCGAACGGTTGGCCTGCGCGTAGATCTCGTCGCGCAGCGAGGTGAGCTGCTGCAGGATGGCGGCGCGCTCGGTGGCGCTGTAGCTGCCGTTGCCCGCGCTCACCACCAGCTCGCGGAAGCTCTGCAGCGCGTCGTTGGCCTCGCCGAGCGTCGATTCCGCCGTGGTGATGGAGTCCTTCTGCAGCGCCAGCGCCCGCTGGTCGGTTTCCACGCGCGCGATGCGCGTGCGCGCCCGCTCGGCCTGCGCGGCGGCGGTGGGGTCGTCGCTGGGGCGCAGCACGCGCTTGCCCGAGGTGAGGTTCTCCTGCAGCGAGGACAGCGTCGCGTAGCGCGAATTGATGTTGCGCACGGCGCTGTCGAAAGCGTTGTAGGTGCCTACGCGCGTATTGGCCATGGGGCAGCTCCTCGGTCGGTGTCGCGCAATTCAGCGCAGGGTCTGGATCAGGCTGTCGAAAATGCTCTGCGAGACCTGGATGAGCTTCGACGACGCCTGGTACGCCTGCTGGAACTGGATCAGCTTGGCGGCTTCTTCGTCCAGGTTCACGCCGGAGATGGCCGCGCGTGAACTCTCCGTGTTGGCGGCGATGGTCTGCGAGACGGTCGTGGCGTACTGGGCGCTCTGCGTGCGCGTACCCAACTGGGCGATCAGGCCCGCATAGCCGTCGGAGAGCGGCGAGCCATCGAAGACGGCCTTGTCGCGCAGACCCATGAGCGCCGATGCGTTGCCGGCGTTGAGCGTGTAGTAGCCCGTGCCGCCGCTGGCGGGACGGGCGTCCTGCACGGTCACCGTGTCGCCCGTGGCGGGCGTGCCCTGGAGCGTGAGGTCCCAGCCGTCGATGGTGATGGTCTGGCCCGACAGGTAGTTGCCCGTGAAGCCCGAGGGCGGCGTGGTTGATCCGGTGAGGGTGTAGGTCAATGGCGGTCCGGCGGCGAAGGTCAGTGCCACGCCGCCGACCGGGGGCATGACGAAGCCGCCGGCATGCGCCTGCAGCGCGGTGACGGTCATGCTGCCGGTGTTGGCCGCGCCGATCTGCGGCTCGATGGTGCTGGCCACGGCCAGGTCGCGCGGCGAGGAGAACACCGTGCCCATGCCGGACGCGGTATTCGCATAGGGCTGTACGAGGAACGAGTCGCCCGCAGCGGCGCCCGCGCTGACGGAAAATTGCAGCCCGTCCACCTGCACCGGCACCGCGGTGAAGGCGAAGGCCTGGCCGTCGGACTTGCGGACGACGCTGCCCGAGGCGGCGCCGGTCATGACGACCTGGTAGTCCGACGCCACGAGCATCGAAGTGTCAGCGACGCTCATGGACACGGATGCGGTGCCGGTGTTGGCCGAGGCGGCCAGGCCGTTGGCCAGGGCCTGGGGCGTGAAGAAGTCGCCGCCGAGCGTGCCGTCGAGCGTCAGGCCGATGTGGTGCTGGGCATTGACTTCCTCGGTGATCGTCAGCGCCATGCGCCCCAGCAGGTTGGTCGCCTCGGGCAGGTCGCTGTGCTGGAATTTCAGCAGCCCCGCCACGGAGCCGCCGCCCAGGGCGTTCTCGTCGAGCACGTTGCTCACGCTGCCGCGCTGCACGGCCAACTGGGCATTGGGGTTGCCGTATCCGTCGGCCACGAGCGCCATCTGCGCGGCGGTATTGCCCAGCACCAGGGCCTGGCTGCCGACGAACACGCTGAGCGTGCCGTCGTCGGCGGGCACGGTGCTGGTCTGCACGTACTGGTTCAGGTCGTTGATGAGCTGGTCGCGCTGGTCGAGCAGGTCGTTGGGCGTCTGGCCGTTGCCGGTGACGCGGGCGATCTGCTCGTTGACCGCCGCGATCTGGCTCGCCAGCGTGTTGATGGCCGAGACGGAGTTCTGCAGCTCCTGCGTGACGCCGCTCTGCGTGTCGGCGATCTGCGCCGCCGCAGACTGGAACATGCTGGCCAGTTCGTTGGCGCGCGTGAGCACCACGTTGCGTGCCGTCAGGTCGGTGGGCGCGCTGGTCAGGTCGGAGAACGCATTGAGGAGGCTGTTGACCGCCGCGCCCAGGCCGCTGTCGCCGGCCTGGAAGATGTCCTGGAGCTGCGACAGCTTGTCGGAGCGCGCCTGGTCCATGGATGCGATCGACTGCGTGAGCGCGGCCTGGCGCGTGAGGAACTCGCTGTAGCTGCGCTTCACCGTCGTGGCCTCCACGCCCGAGCCGATATAGCCGCTGCCCGTGTACTGGCCCGCCACCGTGGCCAGCACCACCGACTGCACGGAGTAGCCGGCAGTGTTGGCGTTGGAGATGTTGTGGCCGATGGTCTGCAGCGCCGCCGTGTTGGCCAGCAGCGCGCGGGCTCCGAGGTTGAGAAGGGTGCTCATGGTCCCGGGCTCCCTCGTCAGGCTTGCAGGCCCTGGGCGCGCTGCGCGCTGGCGATGGCGCGCCCCAGCTTGGCCGCGTAGGCCGGGTCGGTGGCGTAGCCGGCCTTCTGCAGCGCTGCCGCATAGGCGCCGGCGGAAGACGTCTGCCCGCGCGCATCGGCGTAGCGTGGGCTGCCGTTGATGAGGCGTGCGTAGTCGCGGAAGGAATCCTCGTACGAGTCGTAGGCGCGGAACTTGGCGACCGTCTTGCGCGCCACGCCATCCACGTACTCGGTGGTCGTCACCGCAGCCACCTTGCCGCTCCAGCCGGCGCCGGCCTTGATGCCGAACAGGTTGAACGACGGGCTGCCGTCGGCGTTCCTGAGCTCGCTCTTGCCCCAGCCGGTCTCATGCCCCGCCTGGCCCAGCATGAAGCTGGCGGGGATGCCGCTGTCCTGCGCCACGCGCGCGGCGGCATCGGTGTGGCGCTGCACGAAGTCCTTCTGGCCGCCGCTCACGGGCATGGCCGGGCCGGCGGCAGCGGCCTTGGCGGACTGGCCCGCCGCGAACTGTACCGTGGAAGGTGCCGTGCCCATGCGCTGCGACAACTGCCGCGCGATGATGTCCGACAGGCCGCCCGGCATGCCCGACATCTGCACCGCGTACTGCTGGTCGAGCATGTCGGTGCCCAGGTTTTCCTGCGCGCTCTCGAACATGCCGGACTTCATCGTCGCCTCGCGCATGCTTTTCATCAGCTCGCGCATGAACAGCGACTCGAACTGCTTGGCCGCTTCCTTGAGGGCTGCGGGGTTGTTTTCGCCGGCCTGGTATTTCAGCGCGTTGAGCGACTTCGCATCCGCGGCCAGCGCATTGGCCGACGTGATGTCGGAGGCGGAGGGCAGCGACGAGAAGGCCATGCTAGATCACCTCCAGCTCCGCGTTGAGTGCGCCGGCCGCCTTGATGGCTTGCAGGATGGCCAGCAGGTCCTGCGGCGTGGCGCCCAGGCTGTTGAGCGCGCGCACCACGTCGGCGAGCTGGGGCGAGGGCGGCATCTGGAGCAGGATGCCCGGCTCCTGCTTGACCTGGATGTCGCTGCGCTGCGCCACCACGGTCTGGCCCTGGGACAGCGAGTTGGGCTGGCTGATGACGGGCGTGGAGCTGATCGTGATGGCCAGGTTGCCGTGCGCGATGGCGCAGGGTCCGAGCGTCACCGCCTGGTTCAGTACGATGGAGCCGGTGCGCGCGTTGATCACCACCTTGGCGGCGGGCGTGGGGTTGTCGAGCTGCAGTTCCTCGAGCTGGGCGATGAAGCCCACGCGCTCGCTCGGGTCCTGCGGCGCGCGGACCTGCACGGTGCGCCCGTCGAGCGCGCGCGCGATGCCGCCGCCCTTGAGCCGGTTGATGACCTGCGCCATCTGGCTGGCGGTCTGGAAGTCCGACGCATTGAGGCCGAAGGTGACGCTGTCGCCGTCCTGCAGCGGCGTGGGCACCGAGCGTTCCACCTGCGCGCCCTCGGGAATGCGGCCCGCATTCAACTGGTTGATCTGCACCTTGCTGCCGCCCGCCGATGCGCCCGCGCCGCCCACGGCCACGTTGCCCTGGGCCAGGGCGTAGATCTCGCCGTCGGCACCGCGCATGGGGGTGGCGATCAGCGTGCCGCCCTTGAGCGACTTGGCGTTGCCCATGGAGGACACCACCACGTCGATCATCTGGCCCGGCTGGGCGAACGCCGGCAGTTGTGCCGTGACGATGACGGCGGCCACGTTCTTGAGCTGCGGCGCGGTGACGCCATTGCCCGATGGCAGGGTGACGCCCATCTCGCGCAGGTAGTTCGACAGGCTTTGCGTGGTGTAGGGCATTTGCGTGGTTTGGTCGCCGGTGCCGTCGAGGCCCACGACCAGGCCGTAGCCGGTCAACTGGTTGCTGCGCACGCCCTGCACGGCGGCGATTTCCTTGATGCGCATGGCCTGCGCGGCGGGCGCCAGCAGCCCCAGGCACAGCGCGCCGAGGGCGGCGAGTGCCCGCATGAAGGCCGGCGGGTGCTGCATCAGGGTGTTCATGGCCCCATTCTGACCGGATTCAGAACGGCAGAACGCTCAAAAAGAACCGGGAGAGCCAGCCAATTACCTGGGCTTCCTGCTGCTGGCCGCGCCCGCGCGACTCGACGCGCACGTTGGCCACCTGGGTCGAGGCGACGATGCTGCCCGGCTGCAGGCTGCGCGGGTTGACGGTGCCGGAGAACTTGAGCACGTCCACGTTCTGGTTCACGCCGATCTGCTTCTCGCCGGTGACCACCAGGTGGCCGTTGGGCAGCACGTCCACCACCGTGGCCGTGATTGCACCCGAGAAGGTGTTGGCGCTCTGCGTGCCGCCCTTGCCCTCGAAGTCGTTGGCCGAATTGGCGCCCAGCGACAGCTTGCTCAGCGACGAGGCCGAGGAGTACGGGAAGGCCGTCACGCCTGCCGACAGGTCGGATTTGCGGTTTACCGTGGAACTGGAGGTCTGGCTGGCCGTCACGTTCTCGACGATCTGGATCGTGACCGTATCGCCGACGAAGCGGGCGCGCTCGTCCTCGAACACCGGGCGGTAGCGCGCCGGGTGGAACAGGCTGCCGTTCGCGGGCCGGCCGGCGCTGGATGTCGCGGGCAGCGCCGGCGGCGCGGTGGGCAGCACGTCCACGGGCGGTGGCGGCGACAGGCTGGCGCAGCCCGCGCAGAGCGCGGCGGCGAGGCAGGCAAGGCGCTGAAGAATCGGTGGCATGGCGTTGGCTCCGGTGCGGCCTCAGAGTTGGGCCAGCTTCTGGAGCATCTGGTCGGAAGTCTGCACGGCCTTGGAATTCATCTCGTAGGCGCGCTGGGTCTGGATCATGGTCACCAGCTCCTGTACCACGTTGACGTTCGATGTTTCCAGGTAGCCCTGCATCACCGTGCCCAGCCCGTTGGTGCCGGGAGTGCCGTTGTTGGGCTGGCCGGAGGCGGCGGTCTCGGTGAAGATGTTCTGCCCGCGCGGCTCCAGGCCGGCGGGATTGATGAAGCTGGCCACGGCCAGGGTGCCCATGGTCTGGGGGGCGACGTTGCCGGGCAGCAGGGCCGATACCGTGCCGTCGGCGCTGATGCTGATGCTCGTGGCGTTGGGCGGTATCGTGACGCCGTTGGCGACGGCCAGGCCGTTGGCGGTGACGAGCTGGCCCTGGGCATTGAGCTGGAAGGAGCCGTCGCGCGTGTAGCCGGAGGTGCCGTCGGGCAGGGTGACCTGGAAGAAGCCGTTGCCGTTCATCGCCACGTCCAGGCTGCTGTTGGACTGCTGCAGGCTGCCCTGTGTGAAGTTGCGGGTCGTGGCCACGGTGCGCACGCCCAGGCCCAGTTGCAGGCCCGTGGGCAGTTGGTCCTGCTCGTTCGTGTTCGCGCCCACCTGGCGCAGGTTCTGGTAGATCAGGTCTTCGAACACGGCGTTGCCGCGCTTGAAGCCGGTGGTGGATACGTTGGCGAGGTTGTTGGATACGACGTCCAGCTGCGTTTGCTGGGCTTCCATTCCGGTTTTCGCGATCCAGAGCGAATTGATCATGTGGTGCCTCTATGGGGAAAAGCGGTCATGGGGAGTCAGCCCTGCATGTTCAGCAACTGGCTGGCGGACTTGTCGTCGGTCTCGGCGGTCTGCAGCAGGCGCATCTGCTGCTCGAACTGGCGCGCCGCGGCGATCATGCCGACCATGGTCTCGACGGCGTTGACGTTGGAGCCTTCGATGGCGCCGGTCTGCAGCCGCGCGGCGGCGTCGCTGGGCAGCGCGTCCCCGGCGCTGGCGCGGAAAAGCCCATCCTCGCTGCGTTTGATGGGGTTTTCGTCGGTGGGCGTGACGAGCTTGATGCGGCCCAGGTTGGCGACCGGCTGGTCGCCGGTCTTCACGCTCAGCGAGCCGTCGGCGCCGAGCGCGATCTCGGAGTCGGGCGGGATGTCGATGGGCGTGCCGCCGTCGGACAGCACGGGCAGGCCCAGGCCGTTGACCAGCACGCCACCAGACGAGACCTCGAAGGCGCCGTTGCGGGTGTACGCCTCGGTGCCGTCGAGCCCCTGCACCGCGAACCACGCATTGCCTTCGGCCATGGCGTCCAGGCTGCGTCCCGTGCGCTGTACGGATCCGGGAAGGGTGGAGTGGCCGGCGGTGGCTTCGAGCGCGAACACGCGCGTGGTGGAGCCCTCGCCCTGCACCGGCACCGAGCGGAAGGTGGACAACTCCGCGCGAAAGCCCTGGGTGGACACATTGGCCAGGTTGTTGGCCAGCACCGCCTGCCGGTTCGCGGCGGCGCTGGCGCCCGTCATCGTGGTGTAGATGATGCGGTCCATGGCGGCGTCTCCAGTTCAGCGGTCAGCGCAGGTTCACCAGCGTGGACA
Organism: Curvibacter soli; assembly: GCF_029211125.1. Taxonomy (GTDB): domain Bacteria; phylum Pseudomonadota; class Gammaproteobacteria; order Burkholderiales; family Burkholderiaceae_C; genus Curvibacter_A; species Curvibacter_A soli. The sequence goes on along the minus strand of NZ_JARGEN010000051.1, from coordinate 55,595 downwards.
TCACCTGGTCTTGCGTCTTGATGGTCTGCGCGTTGGCCTGGTAGGCGCGCTGGGCGGTCATCATGTTGACCAGCTCGGCCGTCAGGTCCACGTTGGAGTCTTCCAGCGCGCCCGAGCGGATGGAGCCGAAATTGCCCGCGCCGGGGTTGCTGACCACCGGGGTGCCGGAGGAGAAGGTCTGCTTCCAGTAGGTGCCGGAGATCGGTTCGAGCCCCTGCACGTTGCGGAAGTTGGCGAGCTGCACCTGCCCCGCGGACTGCGTGGCGCCGTTGGAGAAGCGCGCCAGGATGTTGCCGTCGTCGCTGATGGCGATGCCGGTGAGCTGGCCGGGGGCCTGGCCGTCCTGGGTCAGGTTGGTCACCGTGAACGCCTTGGCGTCCTGCGTCATGGTGGACAGGTCGAGCGTGATGTTGAAGGGGGGCGTGGCATCCGTGATGACCTGCACGCCGGTGAGCGTCAGCGGCGAGGGCGTCGTGGTGTTCAGGGCGCCGTACGCGTCGAACGTGACGGCGCCGATGGGCGCGCCCAGCGTGCCCGTGCCGGTGGAGCCCTGGGGATAGTCGGCGTACACGTTCCAGGTGTTGGCGGCGGTCTTGCTGAAATACAGGCCCACGGGGATGGCCGCGCCCTGGCTGTCGTACACGTTCAGCGAGGTGCCGTAGGTCGTCACCGGCGTGGGCGGCGTGGTGCTCGCCGCGATGGGCGTCGCCGTGTCCAGGTTCAGCTCCGCGGTGACGGCCGTGGTCTGCTTGCCGGCCACGCCCTTGCCGGTGGGCAGGGACAGGTCGCCGACGCTGACGGTGCCGGTCACCGGATCGGTGACCTTGCCCTGCAGCTTGGCGCCATCGCTGGTCACGACGTAGCCGTTTTCGTCGAGGGTGAACATGCCCGCGCGCGTGTAGGCGCTGCTGCCGTCGGGCATATGGACGACGAAGAAGCCCGAGCCGTTGATGGCGAGGTCGAGGTCGTTGCCGGTGATGCCGAGGTTGCCTTGCGAGAACTGCTGCGAGACGTTGTTCACCGTCACCCCGATGCCCGAGCCGGTCCCGCCCGCGGAGGACAGCGACGATGCGTAGAGCTCGGCGAACTCGGCGCGCGAGGATTTCATGCCGGTGGTGTTGGCGTTGGCGATGTTGTGGCCGATGACATCCAGCCCCTTGCTTGCCGCGTTCAAGCCCGAGAGACCTTGCTGAAAACTCATGATGAACTCCTGTTGGATGCGTTGGGGTTGGGGATGGTGTTCAGAGGACTGCCTTCAGGGCGGTGTAGTCGACATAGCCACTCTTTTCCAGTTGGAGCTGCACGGTGCCGTTCTGCGCTCCGACGGAGACGACCTTGTCGCGCATGAGCGTGGTGGCGTCCACGCTGGTGGTGCCGTTGGCGGCCACCACCTTGAAGCTCAGGCTGCCGCCGGGGCCCGTGTAGGCCGAGGTGTCCCAGGTGAATTCGTGGCGGCCCGCGCCGAGCGAGCCGAGCTGCTCGGTGCCGATCACCTGCCCGCTGGCATTCACGACCTGCACCGAGACGCTGGCCGCGTCGCCCGCCAGGTCGAACGCGCCCGAGCCCGTGTGGGTGTCGGCGTCCACGGTGAGTGCGCTGCCCGCCGCCAGCACCTCGTGGCCGATCATCGAGCCACCCTGCATCATCTGCATGGCGCTGAACTGCGAGGTGATGGAGCTCACGGTGTCGTTGAGCTTCTGGATGCCGGTGACGGTGTTGATCTGGGCGATCTGCGTCGTCATCTCGGCGTTGTCCATCGGGTTGAGCGGGTCCTGGTTGTTGAGCTGCGCGACCAGCAGCGTCAGGAACCGGTCCTGCTCGGCGGTCGTGGTCGAGGTGGTGGCTGCGGACGTGGCGCTCGGGTTGTCGATGCTCGACGTGATGTTGTAGGAGGATGTGGTGCTGACCATGGCAAAGGCTCCGCGGTGTGTGTCGGTTACTGGCCCATCTGCAGCGTCTTGAGCAGCAGCGTCTTGGCGGTGTTCATGACTTCGACGTTGTTCTGGTAGGAGCGCGAGGCCGAGATCATGTTGACCATCTCCTCCACCGCGTTGACGTTGGAATGCGTCACATAGCCCTCGGCGTTGGCGTTCGGGTTGCCGGGGTCGTGTACGCGCCGGCCGGGGGTGCTGCTCTCGGTGATGGCGCTCACGCGCACGCCCGCCGTGCCTTCGGCCTGGCCTGTCGGCGCGGTCTGGAAAACCACCTGGCGCGCCTTGTAGGCCTGCCCGTCGGGGCCGGCGACGGCATCCACATTGGCCAGGTTGCTGGCCACGATGTTCAGTCGCTGGGACTGCGCGCTGATGGCGCTGCCCGAGACGTTGAAGATGGAGAACATCGACATGATGGGGTCCTGGTACTGGCGGCCGGGTTACTGGCCCTGGATGGCGCTCAACATGAGCTTGGCCTGGCCGTTGATGAAGCGCAGCGCGGCCTCGTAGCGCACCGAGTTGTCGACGAAGTTGGCGCGCTCGCGGTCCAGGTCGACGGTGTTGTTGTCCAGACTGGGCTGGGTCTGCAGCGTGTAGCCCAGCGTGCCGCCGTCGCCGTCCATGCGCGCGGGCAGCGGGATGTGGCGCGGGTCGGTGGCGCCGTTGGTGCCCAGCCTGTTCTGCGGCTCCAGCGCCTGCTGCATGGCGCTGGGGAAGTCGAAGTCGCGCGCCACGTAGCCCGGCGTATCGGCGTTGGCGATGTTGCTGGCGATCAGGCGCTGGCGGTCCGAGCGCATCTGCAGCGCCTTGCCTTGGAAATCGATCTGGGCCGTGAACTTGTCGATCATGGAAACCTCGCCCTTCGTCGCGGTGGGTGGGGCAGGCGGCCCGTGCAAGGGTGTGCAAGGGGGCCTCTGCCGTCGTGCGTCGATTATGGAAACGCGCCCCGTGTCCAAAGCGGCGAAGAAGCGGCCTTAACGCGGGCAGTTCGCCGCTTTGCCGCGGCGCCGTTTACCTATAGTCGCTGCAATCGCCGGGTATCGCCCGGCCCATGCATGGAGGCTCGCCATGGTCGAGACAGCGCTTTTCCCCGTCCTGCGCCGCGGTGCCGCGGCAGCCGGCCTGCTGGCCGCCATGGCCCTGCCGGCGGCGGCCCAGGGCGTGGACGCCCGCGCCGCATACCTGCAGCAAAGCCAGAGCTGGCTCGATGGCGCCATCGCGCAGGCCGAGGCCGCGTCGCCCATGCCGCTGCGCATGGAGGTGAGCGTGGGCGCGCTCGACGAGCGGCTGCAACTGGCGCCCTGCGCCAAGGTCGAGCCCTATGTCCCCGCCGGCGTGCGCCTGTGGGGCCGTGCGCGCATCGGCCTGCGCTGCGTGGACGGCCCGACGCGCTGGAACGTCTTTCTGCCGGTCACGGTCAAGGCCTTCGGTCCCGCCTGGGTGCTGAACGCGAACGTCGCCGCCGGCACGGTCCTGCAAGCGGCGGACGCGAGCGAGACCGAGGTGGACTGGGCGGCGCAAACCGCCCCCATCGCCGCCAGTCCGGCCCAGTGGGTGGGGAAGGTGGCGGCCAAGCCCCTCGCAGCGGGCCAGGCGCTGCGGCAGACCATGCTCAAGCCGCCGCAGTTGTTCGCGGCGGGCGCCCAGGTGCGGGTCGTGGCCAGCGGTTCGGGCTTCTCGGTGGCGTCCGAAGGCCAGGCGCTGGGCGCCGGACTGCTGGGCCAGCCGGTGCGCATCCGCATGGACAACGGCCGCATCGTCTCGGGCACGGTGCTGGAAGACCGGTCGGTGCTGATCGTGCTCTGAAGCGCTGAAGGGCAAAAATGCAAATTCAGCTAAAGTTGGCGGAAAAACGGTCGATGACATTGCTACCACACCCCTCGGCTGGGGGTTCAGGAGAGAGCGATGAAGATTGGTCCAACCCCGGATCCCGCGGCGTCGTTGACGCAGGCGGGCACCGCCAAACAGACGAAGCAGGCAAGCACGGCGGCACCCGCCGCACCCGTGAAGGATGCGTCCTCGGCCGCCGCAGGCCTTCCCGTGACCGTGTCGGTGCTGGCGCGCGCGCTCGACAAGAACGCCTCGCCGCTCGACGACATCGACTCTGCCAAGGTCGATTCCGTGCGCACGGCCATCAGCGACGGCACCTTCACCGTGGATGCCGAAGCCATCGCCGGCAAACTGCTCTCCAACGCCCAGGAACTGCTGAGCCGCCCGCCCGGCCACTGACGTTCGCCCGGGCCGTGTCTTGCGCGGGTGCCGCCCCTCTCCCGGCACCCGCCCAGCGTACCCACCAGCCCTCACGCCATGCCATCCACTTCTAGCCAACTGCTCGACCACGCTCTGGCGGCGGTCGACCGGCAGATCACCGACCTGTCGGCGGCGCTGATAGCCGCCGAACCCGAGCGCGTGGAATCGCAAAGCGTGCAGTTGCGCCAGGCCTCCGCCGAGCTGGCGCAGGTGCTGGGCAGCCTCTCCAGCGACGATTTCTCCCGCCCCGCGCTGCGGGCGCGCCTGCAGCAGATGGCGGCGCAACTGGCCCAGCAGCGCGAGGGCGCCATGCGCATCGCCGCCTTCGCCCAGCGCCAGGCCGCCTGCCTGCTGCCCGCGGTGGCGCAGGCGCAGGTTTCCACCTACGGGCGCGCCGTCGGCAAATAGCGAGGGGCGGCGCGCCATCGCGCCAAGGCAGAAAAAGGCTGGGGCGAAGGTATACTCCCCCCACCTGCTCCTCGCTACCGCAGGAAAAAAGCCAGGTTCAAAGTCATACTCCCTGGGAGTATCGGTGGATTGCCGCGCCAGCGCGGTTGGGCCGCGCTCAGTGCGACCGCATCTTGGCGCGCAGCCGCGCGATCGACTGGCTGTGGAGCTGGCAGACGCGCGATTCGGTCACGCCGAGCACCGCCGCGATCTCCTTGAGGTTCATGTCGTGCTCGTAGTACATGCCCATGATGTACTGCTCGCGCTCCGGCAGCCCCTTGATGGCGTTGACCAACGCCTGGCGCAGCCGCTGGTCGCGCAGCATCTCCATCGGGTCGGCGTGGCCGGCTCCCATGTGGCGGTCGAGGAAGCCCTCGTCATCGTCGTTGTGGTGGACCATGTCCTCCAGGTACACCAGTTGGGTGCCGCGCACCTTGCCCAGCAGGCTCTGGTATTCGGACAGGCTCAGGCCCAGCTCGCCCGCGATCTCGGACTCCAGCGGGCTGCGGCCCAGCCGCTGCTCCAGCCGGTGGACGGCGTGCTCGATCTCCTTTTGGCTCTTGCGCGAGCCGCGGCTCATCCAGTCGCCCTCGCGCAGCTCGTCGATCATGGCGCCGCGGATGCGCTGGGTGGCGAAGGTCTCGAACTGCACGCCCTGGCTGCTCTCGTAGCGCGACAGCGCCTCCGACAGGCCGATCATGCCGACCTGGATCAGGTCGTCGATCTCCACGTTGGGGGGCAGCTTGGCGATCATGTGGTGCGCCAGCCGGCGTACCAGCGGCACGTACTGGCGAAGCATCGCGTCTCGATCAAGCTGGCCTTTGGCGGTGTACATCACATCCATGACTCCCGGCGGACGGTGCCCCAAGCGCCGGCTGCCGCGTCACATCCTACTCCAGGCATGCCGCCGTCCGGCAGCGCGGCGGCATGCTCCAGGGCCACGGTGGCCAGCCGTGTCATGTCGTGCGGTGCATCGGGCCGCGCGGTGACGGTGGCGGGCGCGTAGCCCAGGTGTTCGCGCGCGCACTGCCGCAGGGCGTGCTGCATGCCGGCGATCAGCGCGTCCTCGCGCGGGCCGCGCCCGTCGCCCACCGTTACCACCGTGGCGCCCAGGCCGGTGCGCGCGAGCTGCTTGCATGCGCCATAGGCGTCCAGCACGCCCTGCCGCGATGCCGGCATCCACACCAGGGGCGTGGTGGCGGTGTCCTGCAGCACGTCCGCGATGACGAACGCGGGGGCGTAGACCACCGCCACGGCATAGGCGTGCAGCACGGGCTGCAGCCATTGCCGCGCGGGGGCCTCGCCCGCGTGCCGGCGCAGCCAGGCCAGGCCGTGCATGGCGGGAAACACCGCCAGCGACGCGGCGTCGGCCGCGATGTCGGCGCACCAGCGCGTGTGCGCCAGCAGTTCATGGAGGCCCGGCGCGTCCCCGGTCTCGGGCGCGGTGCCGTCGAGCACGGCCACCGGCAGTCCCTGCTGCCGCAGGGCGGTGCAGACCTGCCACAGCAGCTCCAGCCCCTGCGCGCAGCCGCCGGGGCTGGTGCACATGGCGACGATGCGCAGGCCATGCGGGTGCGCGGCCTGCCGCAGCCCCGCGCCCTGGTGCACGCAGGCTTCAAGCATCCACCAGTCCCCGGTCCCGCGCGGCGTCGGGCGTCTGCGAGAAGATGAAATTCAGGTCGGATGCCTTCGGGTCGAAGGCCGACTTGGCGGGCGAGCGCATCGACATGCGCACCAGCTCCTGCGCGTCGGCCACGTCCCAGTCCTCGGGCACGCGCTGGCCGTTGGTGACGCCGCGCAGCAGCAGCTGGTGGCGTATCACCGCGTCCAGCGCGGGGCCGAGCTTCACGGCCTCGTCGATCTTCGACAGGATGGTCTGCTGCGCGCCGGTGCTCTTGAACGCGCCCACCATGTCGTCGATGGTGTCGCCGTGGCTGCCGGCATTGAGCACCAGCAGCCGCTTGACATTGGGCAGGTCCAGCACGTCGAGCATGTCGCGCTTGCGCGGGTCGCGCGGGGCGATGCCGGTGGTGTCGATGAGCACCATCTTCTTGCCCGCCAGCAGGCCCAGCAGGTCCTGCAGCGCCGCGCGGTCGTGCGCCAGGTGGGCCACCACGCCGAGCATGCGGCCATAGGTGCGCAGTTGCTCGTGGGCGGCCACGCGGTAGGTGTCCAGCGTGATCAGCCCGACGCTGGCGGGGCCATGCACGCGGGCGCACAGCGCGGCGAGCTTGGCGGTGGTGGTGGTCTTGCCCACGCCGGTGGCGCCGACCAGGGCGTAGATGCCGCCGGTCTCGAAGATGGGGCGCGACTCGGCGTCGGTGTGTACGTTGCGGGCCAGCACGTCCATGAGCCAGCGCACGGCGCCGGCGGCATCGATGTCCTCCGGGATGCGTTCGAGGATGGCGCGCGCCAGCGAGGGCGAGTAGCCCGCGCGCAGCAGCTTGAGCATGAGGTTGGACTGGATCGGGTCCTGCCGCGCCTGGCCCAGCCACGACAGGGTGCTGAAGCGCTCCTCGATCAGGTCCTTCATCGCATGGAGTTCATGCATCAGGTTCTGCGTGCCCATGAGCGATGCGGCCTCTGCCGCGGCCAGGGCCGGCGCCGTGGCGCCGACGCGCTTGCGCGCGGGGGGATCGGGCAGGTCCATCGGGATGCTCCTGAGCGGGTTGTGGCGCGCGGGCGCGGCGGGCATGGAGGGCGCCAGGGACACGGCCGGCGCGGCGTGCTGCTCGCGCGGGCGTTCGGCCGGCGCGGGCGCGGCGGGGGTCGCTGCCGCGGACAGGTCGGCGGCGGGCGCCTGCAGCGCCTCGGCGCGGCGGCGCAGCATGCGCTCGCGCACGTAGTCCTGGAACGACAGCGTGCTCATGGCGAGCTGCTCGGCGTCTTCGGCCACGGCGCTGCGCGCGCTGGCCGTGCCGGGCGCGGCCAGCGCGGGCTTGCGGGGCGCGGGCTGGGCGGCGGCCTGTTCGGCGGGCGCCTGCTGTTCGAGCGACGACAGCGCGTCTTCCGCGGTGGCCACCACCTCGACGCCCGTGGCGGTAGGGCGGTTGGAGAGGATCAGGGTTCCCTCGCCGAAAGCCATGCGGGCCTTGGCCAGTGCCTCGCGGGACGTGGGGGCATGAAAGCGCTTGATGTTCATGATGCTGCACCTCTAAGGATGGGGCCGATGCGGATCGTGTGGGTTTCGGGGATTTCGCTGTGCGCCAGCACCTGCAGGCGCGGCGCCACGCGGCGCACCAGGCGCGCGATGGCGTTGCGGATGGCGTCGGGCACCAGCAGGCAGGCCGGCAGGCCCATTTCCTCCTGCTTGTTGGCCACTTCGGCGGCGCTGCGCGTGAGCATGTCGGCCACGCCCGGGTCGAGCGCGGGGCCGGCGGCGGTGTTGCCCAGCGCCTGCACCAGCATCCGCTCCAGGCCGGGCTCGATGGCGATGACGTTCAGCTCGCGGGCCGGCCCATAGATCTGCTGCACGATGGCCGGCGCCAGCGCGATGCGCACGCGGCGCGCCAGCTCCACCGGGTCGGTGATGGTGGGCGCGAATTCGGCCAGCGCCTCGACGATGGTGCGGATGTCGCGGATGTGCACCGATTCCTCCAGCAGCAGTTGCAGGACTTTCTGGAAGGTCGCGATGGAGACCATTTTCGGCACCACTTCCTCGATCAGCCTGGGGGCCAGCTTGGCGACGTGTTCCACCAGTTGCTGGGTCTCGGTGCGGCTCAGCAGCCTGGCGGCCTGCACTTGCATCAAGTGTGACAAGTGGGTCGCCAGCACGGTTTCCGAATCAACCACGGTAAAGCCCGCCATTTGCGCCGCTTCCTTCTGGCGCGCGTCGATCCAGTGCGCGGGCAGGCCGAAGGCCGGGTCGGTGGTGGCGGTGCCGATCAGCGGCGCGGTGATGCCGCCGGGGTTGATGGCCATGAACATGCCGGGGAAGGCCTCGCCCTCGCCCATGACCACGCCGCGCAGGGTGATGCGGTAGCCGCTGGGCTTGAGCTCCAGGTTGTCGCGCACGTGCACCGCGGGCGGCAGGAAGCCGACCTCCTGCGCGAACTTGCGCCGCACGCCCTTGATGCGCGTGAGCAGGTCGCCCTTGCGGTTCTTGTCCACCAGCGCGATCAGGCGGTAGCCCAGCTCCAGGCCCAGCAGGTCTACGGGTTGCAGGTCGTCCCAGGTAGCCTCGCCGTCGCCCGCGGGCGCGGGGGGCGGCGCGACCACCTCCTTCTGGCGGGCCTGGCGCTGGGCCAGCACCCAGGCGCCGTAGCCCAGGACGGCCGCCATGGCGAGGAACACCACGTGCGGCATGCCCGGAATCAGCCCCAGCAGCCCCAGCACGCCCGCCGTGACGCCGAGCACGCGCGGCGACATGAAGAGCTGGTCGATGATCTGGTGGCCGGTGTCAGTATCCTTGCCCACGCGGGAGATCACCATGGCCGCCGCCACCGAGATCAGCAGTCCGGGGATCTGCGCCACCAGCGCGTCGCCGATGGCCAGCAGGATGTAGCTGTCGGCCGCCTGCGCGGCCGACAGGTCGTGCTGGAGCACGCCCACGGTGAAGCCGCCCACGATGTTGATGAGCAGGATCAGGATGCCGGCGATGGCGTCGCCGCGCACGAACTTCGATGCGCCGTCCATGGAGCCGAAGAAGTTGGCTTCCTCGGCCACCTCGGCGCGGCGGCGCTTGGCTTCCTTCTCGTCGATCAGGCCGGCGTTCAGGTCGGCGTCCACCGCCATCTGCTTGCCGGGCATGGCGTCGAGGGTGAAGCGGGCCGACACCTCGGCGATGCGCTCGGCGCCCTTGGTGACGACGACGAAGTTGATGACCACCAGGATGGCAAAGACGATCAGCCCGACTGCGAAGTTGCCGCCGATCAGGAAGTGGCCGAAGGCCTCGATCACCGCGCCGGCGGCGCCCGGGCCGGTGTGGCCTTCCAGCAGCACCACGCGGGTGGAGGCGACGTTGAGCGACAGGCGCATCAACGTGGTCAGCAGCAGCACGGAGGGGAAGGCCGCGAAGTCCAGCGGCTTGATCATGTAGGCCGACACCATCATCACGATCAGCGCCACGGCGATGTTGAGGGTGAAGAAGGTGTCCAGCAGCCACGCCGGCATGGGCAGGACCATGAGGGCGAGGATGAGCACCACCAGCAGCGGCGCGGCGATGCCCTGCACCGCGCCCGAGTTGGCGCCCAGCCATTCCTGGGCCGATTTCAGCGGCGTTTTCATGCGGCGGCCTTCTTGCTGGCTGCGGGATGCAGGGGATCGAGCTCCTGCGGGACGAAAGGTTCGGGCGCGGCGTCCGGCATGGGGCCCGCGCCGCGCAGCGCGGCCTTGAGCCGGTACACGTAGGCCAGCACCTGGGCCACGGCGGCGTACAGGCTGGCGGGGATCGGCTGGTCCAGCTCGGCGTGGGCGTAGAGCGCGCGCGCCAGCACCGGCGACTCCAGCACGGGCACGGCATGGGCCTTGGCGACCTCGCGGATCTTCATGGCCAGCAGGTCGGCGCCCTTGGCGACGACCTGGGGCGCGCCCATGGACGATTCGTCGTACTTCAGCGCCACGGCGAAGTGGGTCGGGTTCATGACCACGAAGTCGGCCTTGGGCACGGCGGCGATGCTGGCGCGGTTGGCGATCTCGCGCTGGCGCGAGCGGATGCGGCTCTTGGTCTGCGGGCTGCCTTCGGACTCCTTGTGCTCCTGCTTCACTTCCTCGTGCGACATCTTCAGCTTGGTCTTGAAGAAGTAGTTCTGCAGGGGCACGTCGATCACCGCCGAGGCGCACACGACCAGCAGCAGCAGGCCCATGCCGGAGACGATCCAGTCGGCGGCATGGGCGATGGCCGCGTTGGAGGGCTGCAGCACCAGCGCCGCGATGCCGGCGATGCCGTGGCTCATGAAGGCCCACGCCACGGCCAGCAGCACCGTGGTGAGCACGATCATCTTCACCACGGTGGCGAACTGCTGCTTGGAAAACAGGTTGCCCAGCCCGGCCAGCGGGTTGAGGCGCCCGAAGTTCGGCGCGATGGGCTTGAAGCTGTAGACCCAGCCGCCGGCGAGCACGGTGGCGAGCGCCGTGGCCGCGGACACGATGGTGGCGAAGAGCAGGCTGATCAGCGCGCCCAGGGCCACCATGTCCTGCAGCCGGTTCATCATGGTGGCCGGCTGCAGCACGATGGCGGCATCGAACACCAGTTGCTGGCCCAGCGCGTGTTCCAGGCGCGCCAGGCCGGCGGGGGCCAGCGCCATCAGCGCCAGGCCGCCCACGCCCAGCACCGAGACATGGGACAGGTCGCGCGACCGCGAGGCCTCGCCGTCCTGGCGCGCCTGGTGGAGCTTGCGCTCGGTGGCGGGGAGGTTGCGGTCTTGGCTGGATTCCATGGTGGCGGGACAACGCGATCGTGTCTCGCCATTCTCGGGACGGCCGGCGCCGGCTAAAGGCCGATAAGAAGGGGGCTGTGCCGGCTATTCGGCGGGCGCTGCGGGCCGCGGCCTGCAAGGCCGCCCGGATTGCTACTTTTTTTGTAGCTGCTTCCGCAGGAAATATAAGCGCTGGAGGCCAGTTTTGCTTATAAGAGCGCCCATGGCGGCGCCGCTGCCATGGGCGGGGCGGGGGCCGCTCAAAACCCCAGGCTGGCCAGCAGGTCGTCGACCTGCGACTGGTCGGTGACGACGTCGGGGGCGTTGGTCGGGTCCACGATGGGGCCTTGCAGCCCTTCGCGCTTGGTCTCCGTCATGACGACGGGCACCGCCTCGGGCGGGGCGGTCTGGATCAACAGTTGCACCAGTTGGTTCTGGATGGTGGCCACGAGGTTGACCACCTTGGCGATGACTTGGCCGGTCAGGTCGTGGAAGTCCTGCGCCATCATGATCTCGGTCAGGTGGGCGTCCGTGTCCTGCGTGGCCTTCAGCACGTCCAAGAGGTAGTTCATGATGACGCCGGTGGCGACGGCGGCCACGGGGTCCTTGATCAGGCCCGCCTTGACGCGCTGCGTTTCCTCGCACAACTGGTCGTTCTGCGCCTTGGCCTGCTCGACGCGGCCCAGCACTTTCTCGGCGGCATCGCCGGTCAGCCGGGCGATGTAGGACAGCCGGCTCTGGGCGTCTGGCAGATCGCCCATGGTGCCGCGCAGCTTGTCGGCATAGCCCAGTTCGTTGAGCGCGTCGTGCAACTGGCGCGTGAGGAGGCCGATCTTCTTGTGCAGGTCCTGCGAGTTCTCGGGCTCCGGGGAGGCGGCGGGTACGGGGGCGTCGCTGGGCTCCATGTCTTACATCCCCAGCTTTTTCAGGATGTTGGCGACCTTCTCTTCGAGCGTGGCCTTCGTGAATGGCTTGACGATGTAGCCTGCAGCACCCCCTTGCGCGGCCGCCACGATGTCTTCCTTGCGCGCCTCGGCGGTCACCATCAGGACCGGCAGGTGCTTGAGCTTCTCGTCCTGCTTGATCTCGGCCAGCAACTGGAAGCCGTTCATGTTGGGCATGTTGATGTCGGTCACGACGAAGTCGAACTTGCTGTTGCGCAGCTTGTTGAGCGCCGCGACGCCGTCCTCGGCCTCGTCGGCTTCGGAGTAGCCGCTTTCCTTGAGCAGGTTGCGCACGATGCGCCGCATCGTAGAAAAATCGTCGACGATCAGAAATCGAAGGGCATTTGCCACGGGAAACCCTTTCGGAGAGAGGATGCGGTGTGCATGCGTTGGAGTCGCGGGGAAGGCGTTTCGCCCCGATTATGGTTTGTTCTGCTGGGGCGGATTTTTCTGGTTTTCCTGCTGCACTTCCGCAAGGGGTACCGCAGGGCCCTTGCCCATCAGCCGCTCTTCTGCTTCGCGCGTCATGACAGTGATGCTGATGCGGCGGTTCATGGCGGCGAAGGCGTCCTGCGCGTTCAGCGGGTCGGTGGCGGCCAGGCCCACCACCCGCGCCAGCTTGCCGTCGGGCATGCCCGCGGCCACGAGTTCGCGGCGCGAGGCATTGGCGCGGTCGGCGGAAAGCTCCCAGTTGCCATAGCCCCTTTCGCCGTTGCCGTAAGGCGTGGCGTCGGTGTGGCCGGCCAGGCTGATGCGGTTCTCCACCTCGCCGAGCGCCTCGCCGATGGCACGCAGGATGTCGCGCATGTAGGGCTTCACCAGCGCGCTGCCGCTGTCGAACATGGGGCGGTTCTGGTCGTCCACGATCTGGATCTGCAGGCCGTCGGGCGTGACATCGAGCCGGATCTGCGAGCGGTATTCGCTCAGCCGCGGGTTCTGGGTGATGAGCGCCTCGATCTTCGCCTGCAGCGTGCGGATGCGCGCGGCATCCTGGCGCGCCATCTCGGCGCGCGCCTGCTGCGGGCTCATGCGGCGCGCCGCGTCCTGGTCGCTCTCGGAGCGGCGGACCTGGCCGTGCACCTTGCTCAGGTCGTTGCCGCCGCCGGGGATGATGCTGGAGCTGTTGCCCGCGCCGTCGCCGCCCATCATCGCCACCTTGAGCGGCGAGCTGAAGTAGGCGGCGATGCCCTGCAGTTCGCCCTTGGCCGTCGAGCCCAGCAGCCACATCAGCAGGAAAAACGCCATCATGGCCGTCACGAAGTCGGCGTAGGCGATCTTCCACGCGCCACCATGCGGCGCGTGGGCGGTCTTCTTCACCCGCTTGATGATGATGGGTTGGAGTTTTTTCGATTCAGCCATGGTGATGACCGCCGGTGCCCGGCGGTATTACTTCTTGCCTCGCACGTGGCTTTCCAGTTCGGTGAAGCTGGGCCTGTCGGCCGAGAAAAGCACCTTGCGGCCGAACTCGATCGCCGTGGACGGGTTGTAGCCCTGCATGCTCGCAAGAAGCGTGGTTTTGATGCACTCCATTTCCTTGGCAGCATCCTCCGCCTTTTGCTCCAGCAGGCCAGCGAGCGGCTCCACCACGCCGTAAGCAAGCAGGATGCCAAGGAACGTGCCCACCAGCGCCGAGGCGATCATCGCGCCAAGCACCGAGGGGGGCTGGCCCACCGACCCCATGGTGTTGACCACGCCCAGTACGGCGGCGACGATACCGAATGCCGGCAGCGCCCCGGCCAGGCGCGTGAGCGCGGCGATCGGGGCATTGGCTTCCTGGTGGTGGGTTTCGATCTCGCTGTCCATCAGTGCCTCGATCTCGTGGGCGTTGAGGTTGCCCGACACCATCATGCGCAGGTAGTCGGTGGTGAATTCGACGACGTGGTGGTCCGTGCCGACGGCAGGAAACTTGTTGAATATCTCCGACTCCTGGGGCGACTCCACATCCTTTTCGATCGCCATCAGCCCTTCTTTGCGCGCCTTCTGCAGTATTTCGTAGAGCATCGTCATCAGCTCCATGTACCGGGCCTTGGTGTACTTGGAGCCCTTGAGCACCTTGGGAATGGAGGCGAAGGTGGCCTTCACCACCTTCAACTGGTTGGTGACGAGGAACGAGCCGAGCGCGGCGCCGCCGATGGTGATCATCTCGAACGGCAGGGCTTCCAGCAGCACCCCGATCTGGCCCCCGTGGGCCACGAAGACGCCGAAGACGCAGCCGAAGGTGAGGAGATAACCAATGATGACGAACATGCAGGGCCTTGTGACAGAAAGGCATAGGGAGCGGGCGGAGAGTAGCCCATGCGCATCAATGGTATCGGATTGCAAGCGCCAGACTTGAGTCGGCGGCAGTGCCGACGTGCCCTACGGCAGCCAGTGGGCGAGCCATCGGGAGAGATGGGCGTTGTCGAGCATCCAGTCGCGCTGTACTGCCGCGCGTAGCGCGTCGCCGGCCTTGGCCGCCGCGTCCAGATCGGTGGTGTGCATTCGGATGGCGTCCATCCAGTCCTTGAACCGCTGCTTCACGCGGGTGACGGGCAGGCTGCCCTGGTAAGGGCGTATGTCGCTGCACACCACCGGAAAGCCGCAGGCGCCGTATTCGAGCAGCCGCAGATTGCTCTTGCATTCGTTGAAGAGGTTGTGTTCAAGAGGTGCCAGGGCCAGGTCCAGGTTCAGGCCTGCCAGCGCGGACGGGTAGTCGTCGATGGGGACAGGTGCATGGAATTCATGCACGTAGGGGCGCAGGGCATCGGGGCACATGCCGCAGAACACCCATTCGACCTCCCCGGCCAGCGCCTTCACTATGTCGGTGATCAGCTCCAGGTCGCCGCGATGGCCAATGCCGCCGGCCCAGCCGACGCGCGGCTTGGCGCCCTGGCGGCGCAGCCCCTGCACGTTTTGCCACCAAGGCAGGGGCAGGTGGTTTTCCACCACGCGGATGTCGGGGTGCAGGCCGTCAAACGCCTCGGCCAGCGCCGCAGTGGAGACGATGAAGCGATCCACCAGGGCCAGCGCCTTGCGCATGGTCTTGAGAATGTCCTTGGGCAGGTGCCCATGGTGAGCGCTCTTGATCGGCACGTTCGGCAGGTAGTCGTCGACTTCCGCCACCTTGAAGCAGCGGCTGAACCGGGTGGATTGGCGCTGGGCGGTGATCAGCGATTCCGTGAACTGGCGCTGCAGCACCAGCGTGTCGGGCGACAGGCGCTCCATCTCGACCGGACTGTAGTAGCGCATGTCCCATTGCGCGGTGGCCAGGCCGGCGGCGTTGATCGCCTTCACGGGCTGGATCAGGCGGTAGTGGCCGCAGCCGGCCTGGTCGGCCGCCAGGGCCAGCACGACGGGCAGCGGGCGCCAGACCAGCGGGTGCCAGTTGAGCTTGCTGTCGGTTTCGGGCTCGAAGCCGATGCCCTTGAGCGACAGGTTCTGGTTGTAGGCCGTGTCGCGGGCGATGGTAGGCAGCCACTTGGCATACAGCGCATCCTGCTCGCCCTGGAACCGCTGGCGTTTGGCTTCGGCGGCGGCCGTGTCCACCGTGTTCTGGCTGACGCTGCCTTCGTGCAGCAGCACGGCATGGGGCGTCCACACCACGAGATACCCCGCCTGGCGGACCTTCAGGCAAAGGTCCACATCGTTGTATGAAACCTTGAACGCATCTTCGTCGAGGCCCGCGACCTCGTCGAAAACCGAGCGCCGGATCATCAGGCATGCACCGGTCACGGCGTTGTAGTTCTGGTCGATCTGCAGCCGATGCATGTAGCCGGCAGCATCCATCGGATAGCCAGAGAACGGGTGCTCGGCCGGCCCGCGCAGGCCCAGCACCACGCCCGCATGCTGAATGCGCCCATCGGGATAGAGCAGCTTGGCGCCGGTGATGCCCACTTCGGGCCGCTGCGCATGGTTGAGCAGGGCATCGAGCCAGTCTTCGCGCAGGATCGCAGTGTCATTGTTGAGCAGCACGAGGTAGTCGCCGCGCGCCTCCCGTGCCGCCATGTTGTTGATGGCCGAGTAGTTGAACGGATGCGGGTAGCGCAGGATGCGAATCCGGTCGCTGTTCATGGCCTCCATGCCATCGAGCCAAATGCATGCGTCCTTGGCGGTGCTGTTGTTGTCGACGATGAGCAGCTCGTAGTTTTTGTAGGCGGTTTTTTCGATCAATGTCTCCACGCAGCGCTGCAGCATGACGAACTGGTCCTTGGTCGGGACGATGATCGAAACCATGGGCGTGTCGGCGTGGCCATACAGAACGCGGTAGCGACCCGGCAGCTGGGCCTCGATCCGCGCATCCATGTAGCCGCGTCCTTGTAGGTGGCGCTGTAGTGCGGCCAGTTCGCCAGCCTTGGTGATGAGTTGCGGGGCATCGGTGATCAGCAGCGGCTCGTCGACATGGCCCAGGCCCGTGATGCCGCCCGCATCTACCAGACGCAGCAGCAGGTCGAATTCGGGAGCATCGGTGCAGGCCGGATCGAATCCGCCAGCCTCCACGAATACGTCGCGCCGCACAAGCCAGTGCCGCGCCAGCGCCGTCGGGCACGACAGCAGCATGTCCAGGTCGAAGCCGGGGCGGAACGCGCCAGCCAGGGTGCCGTCGGCGGCGCGCATCATCTCGTCGGCATAGACGGCGCGTATGCCGGGCGCGCCTAGCAGCTCAAGCGCCAGGATCAACAGGCCGCTGGAGGTGAAAATTTCGCCCGCATCCACCACCAGCAGCCAGTCGCAGTCGCTTTCGGCTGCCAGTTGGTTGAGGGCTGGGAGGTAATCATCGGGCGTGGCCGGAACATGGCGCACGCCTGCATGGGGTACGTGCTCCCTGGCATCGGTCAGCACGGCGACTGCGTGGCGCGTGTAAAGGCATTGGCCGGGCGCCAGGCTATCCAGCGTCGCGGTCAGTTTTTCCGGGCTGCTGCCGAAGTCGCGCACGAAGATGGTGATGGAAGGTCCTTGCGCATTCTGGTCGAGATGCGTCTCGATGAGCCGGGCCTGCGAGGCGGTCGGAACGCGCTGTGCGAGCCAGCGGCGCAAGGGGTTGACCGGATCCTCGCCGCGCAGCATGCGGTCTATGCGCGTACCCAGGTCGATTTCCTGGAAATTGGAGGGCGCCCCGAGCGGGGCCACGCGGACCATGTGGTTGTTGGTGGAGCGGTACCAGCCCAACTCGCGGATCATGCGGCTGAAATTGGCATAGCCCTCTTTGCCGATGCCGGGCGTGGTGCGTCCGGCATGGCTCACCTGCTCGCTGGAAATGCGGAAGCTGGCGCCGGGTTGTTCCAGCATCGCCAGGTGGCCCGCACGCATGAGGTTGACGTGCATTGCCAGGTCGCCGAGCCATTCGATGGGCTGTCCGCCCAAGCCCATCAAGGCGGTCCCATAGGGCAGGATCTGCTCGCGCCGGAACATGACGCTGGTGGGCTCGCCGATGAAGTTCAGGACGTGATCGGCTAGGAAGGACGCGAGGTCGTGTCCATGCACGCAGACGTCGCCCTCGAACGGGCTGCGCGTGGCGGGAATGTCCGCCAGGGGCGCGCCGTTTTCGTTGACGAGCTGGCGCCGCGAGGCGACGAGCGACACGCCGGGATGTGCATCCAGGACGGCGGCCTGCGCCGCCAGCGTGCCCGGCAGCAGCAGATCGTCGTCGCAGAGAAATTTGACATAGGCGCCACGCGCCAGTTCGATGCATTTGCTGAAATTGCGGCCTTCCCGCAACTGTTCGCTGTTGTGGAAGTAGCGCACGGGCGGACCGTCCCGGGCGTCCAGGTACGGTTGTACGACAGCCGCCACCGCGTCGGTGCGGCAGTCGTCGCAGATGACGATCTCGAAGCTGTCGAATTCCTGCTCCACCGCGCTGCGCAGCGCCGCATCCAAGAAGCGGGCCTTGTAGGCGGGGATGGCTACGGTTACCTTGAACGTGCGGGCGCTCTGGTCGGCGGGAAAGGGGGCGGGCGCTGTGTCGGTCGTTGGCGGAGTCGGTGCCAGTGCCTTGGTCGTGGTGGCCGGGCGGGAAATCAGGTCCAGAATTTTCTCGACCACTGGTTCGGCCAGCGTGGGGAAGATCGGCAGGCACAGCACCTGGCTGGCGATGCGGTGGGCGACGGGCAGGTTTTCCAGTGATGCGGATGGCAGGCCCCGGTACATCGGAAAAGAGCTTGCGAGCGGGTAGAAGTACCGGCGGGCATGGATGCCGTGGTCTTGGAGCCGCTGGTACAGCTCGTCGCGGCCCAGCGGGTATTCCGGGCCGACCAGGATGGGGAAGTACGCATGGTTGGGCTGCTGCTCCCGCCCCTCGACGCAGCGGATGCCGGCGATGCCCGCCAGGCCGGTGCGATAGCGGGCATCGATGCGCGCGCGCGCTGCCAGCGCGCCATCGATGTACTGCAGTTGCAGCAGGCCGAATGCAGCGTTGACTTCGCTCATCTTCCCGTTGATGCCGGGGGCCACCACGGTCACCTCATCGACGAAGCCGAAGTTCTTGAGGTGGTCGATGCGCCGCTTCGTGCGCTCGTCGGGGCTGACGATGGCGCCGCCCTCGAAGGTGTTGAAGACCTTGGTGGCATGGAAGCTCAGGCACGACAAGTCGCCGTGGTTCATGAGGCTGCCGCTGCCGTCGCGCACGCCGAACGCATGGGCCGCGTCGTAGAGGACCTTGAGCCCGTAGTTGTCCGCGATGCGCTGGATCGCCTCCACGTCGCAGGGGTGTCCATAGCAATGCACCGGCAGGATCGCCGTGGTTTGCGGCGTGATGGCGGCTTCGATCTTGCGCGGGTCCAGGTTGAGGGTATCGGGGTCGATATCCACGAACACGGGCTTGATGCCATTCCAGAGCAGCGAGTGGGCGGTGGCGACGAAGGTATAGGGCGTGGTGATGACCTCGCCGACGGCTTTCAGGGCCTGCAATGCAGTGACCAGCGCCAGCGTGCCGTTGGCGAAAAGGCTCAGGTGCTTGACGCCCAGGTAGCGGGCCAGTTCCGTCTCCAACTGATTGTGGAAAGGTCCGCCATTGGTCAGTTGCCGGCTGTCCCAGATTTTTTCGAGGTAGGGGATGAAATCTTCCAGCGGCGGGAGCAGCGGGCTGGTGACGGGAATGATGGGTTCGGCCATGTGCAGTGCGCTGCCTTGCGTGTTGGGGGGGCTGCGCGGTCAAAGCCGGCGCAGGAAGAGTGTGTCGCTGGCGACGAAGGCCGAATCGTAGGCGCCCGATTGCAGCAGTTCGTCGCCTGCCATCTGGGGTCCGTCCCCGAACGACCAGACATAGTCGTCCAATAGCAGCCAGCCGCCCGGCATCAGGTAGGGTGCCCAGGTCTGGATGTCCTGCACCACCTGGTCGTAGCGGTGGTTGCCGTCGATGTGCAGCAGGGCGATGCGACCGCACACGGGAACCGGCGTCAATTCGGGGCAGTGCAGAACCTGCTGCCGGACGGCTTCGCGGTATTCGCCGATGGCATCCAGCGAAGGCTGGCGGATGTATCCCATCCCTGGAACCTCGGCGGCGGTGGCGCAGAAGTTTGCGAACACATGGTCCAGATCGATCAGCCTGCGGCTGTCGTAAAGATCCTTGGCCGCAGGGCCCTGGTCAAGGATTCGGTCCATCCGCCATGGATCGACGCAGATGATGGAGCCAATGCCGTAATGCTGCGCCAGCCGGGCCAGCGCATAGGCGGATCGTCCGTACAGCGAACCGATTTCGACGACGTCGCCCTGGGGCAGCAGGCGCGCGATGGCGGCCAGCGCGCTCAGCTTGTCCTCGTCGCTTTCGCCGGGGACCCGCAGGAAGCCGCGGTGTAGAGATGCGTACTGCAACCGGCCCATGGGAGGGGCCGCGCGGCAAGGTTCAATGGTTTCGGCCAGGGCGTCGCCCAGTATCGTGTCGGCCCATGCCAGATCAGGCTGGAAGGCATTCCAGTTGGCCTGGAAGGGATGCTCCCCGCAGAGGGAAAAGGAAGGAGTGGCCTGGCGCTCCAGCATCTGCCGCAGGCACCACCACACGCCATGGTGGGGCGCATGGACGTGGCTGATCTGGTGGCGGGCGAGGGCTTGGGTGAATGCCGCCTCGAAATCGCCGTGGGTGACGAATGGCAAATGGATGAGTGCATCCACTGGCAAGTCGACCAGGCCCACGGGGACGGAGCTGCCGCCTATGACCCGAAAGCCGAGTTGCCGTGCCGTTTGGATATAGGTTTTGGCGCCGTCGACGCCCACGGGAAATACAAGCAGGCTCTGAACATGCGCAGGCTGACCACGGGAAGCGGTGGGTCTGTCGATGCTATCCATCGATCTTGAGGCGCTTGGGCTTGAAGATGAGGTCCACGTAGCCTTTGCCGCCGCTGGATTTTTGCCGGGTGTAGCGGACGAAGGCATCGACATCGTCGCATTTCAGCGGCGACTCGAAGAGGGGGGCCAGGCGGCCGGTGGAAAAGCTGGGCTTCTGCAGTTCCGCCACATCGAATTTCTGGGTCAGATAGGCCAGAAACTCCTGGGGGCTGCCTCCGGCGCCTTGCTCGATCCATGCGGGGGCAAACTCGACGCGCACCAGGTAGCGGTGGGCGCGGTCAAAAAAACTCTTGCCGCCCTTGATGATGTTGTAGTCGTGCCCTTGGGCGTCTATCTTGATGTAGACGGGGGCCTCGTCGGGTGTGCCTGAAAGAATCTGCGCCAGCGTCGTTTGCTCGGCCCAGAAGGAGGGCGCAGTGTCGGCTGTCGTGACCTTGGCATCGACGGAGAATCCGGGCGGGCAGGAGAACGGCAGTTTTTGGTCCGAATCCCCGACCGCCTTGACAAGCAGTTCGTAATTGGCGATGCCATTGACGCGCATGTTCTCGTGAAACAGGGGCGCGAGTTCTGGATTGGGCTCCACCGCGATGATGCGCGTGGCGGGGAAGTTCTCGCCGAAGCACACCGAGGAAAACCCGATGTTGGCGCCAATGTCCACGATGAGAGCGGGATTGAGGGTTTTCTTGATTTCCGCGTAAAGCGGGTCGTGGAAGTCGATCCACACGGCGTCGGACTGGTAAACGCCGCCGCCTTGGCGGGCGTCGATCTTCAAGGTGCTTTTGCCGAAGTCGATGCGTTCACCTTTGCGGGCGCAAATTTCAGCATAGAGTTCCGGGATCGAGAAGTCGCCGAGTTTCGTCATGGTGTTTGGCCCGATGCAATGCCGCTGCCGCTCTTGGCCGGCACGAAATACAGGACGGTTTCAATCCAGCCCTCGGTGTAGTGCCGCAGGTAGAGGTCGTAGTCCTTGCGCAGGCCGCTGACGTAGGCATGAATGCGCACGAAGTCCAGCGGGTGGTGGTATGCGCTGATGGCAAGGATGGGGTGGTGCTTCACGATCGACTCCCTCGCGCCGGTCAATGCGTTCAGCTCCCAGCCTTCCAGGTCCATTTTGATGAAGTCCACGCGCCCGGGCACGAGGTCGTCGAGGCGGTCCACTGCGATCGATTCGCCGCCCTCGCTGCTGATCTTGCTGGCAGAGCCGGCTTCTGCGGAGAAGCGCAACGTATCTTTTACGTCCGACAGCCCTACCTCATGGGTGGTGACGCCGCGCATGCCATGCAGTGAAGCCTGAACCTTGTGGAAGTTGGTAGGTGAGGGCTCGAATACGTGGATGCCGCCATAGCCCGGGTACCGCTGGCTGAATTCGATGCTGGTTTCGCCTTCGTAGCCGCCGGCGTCGATGAATACGCCGCCGGCGGGGAAATCCAAAAATGGCTCGAAGTACTGATCCTTCATCCTGCAGGGGTAACTGCCCATGAAGGCGGGATCGGCCGTCAGCCGGTATTGGAGTACGTCTTCGAGTGTGCGGCGCGACTCGTCGTCTTTGAGCTGGCTGAACAGGTTCTCGAACTCGGCGCGATGGCTTTGCAGCGCTTCTCTTGTCTGCGCCACGAATTGCGGCAGGGGAAAGTGTTCGGGGAGGACGCGGATCAGGTCGGCGTAGGCGATGCTGCGCTGCGTCGGCAGGGCGCCAAGGCGGCGTGCGGCACTGACCGGCCGTGCGACGACGACGGTATTGATGACAATGCCATCGCTGGAGAGGGCATCCTGTTTCAGTAGGGGAAGGCCATTCCACATGTGTTCCGTTGCCGCATAGTCGTCCAAGACGCCCGCCAGCGAGACGCTGTGCGCCAGCAGGGCGGTGGTTTCATTGCGGCCCAGGGCATAGCGGGGCGCATGTCCGGCCAGGAAGTCCCGGGCAATGGTTGCATTTGCCGAAGAGGATTGACTTACCCATTGGGCGAGGAATTCCCCTGCATCGAAGAGCTTGTACTGGGTCATGTCGGTTGTCCATCGGGTTGCCTGGAGGGGGTATCGCGCTGCCGCTTGCCTTCGATCAACTCGGCCATGCCTCCGATGGTCCGTATTCGCGGGGAGGCCATTTCGCCGGGCGTGATGGCAATTCCGAATTCGTCCTCGATGCTGAGAATGAACCGGATCAGGGCGAAAGAGTCGATGAATCCGCTTTCCAGAAAATTGAAGGCATCCAGATTTTCGGCTGGAAGCGGCCCCCTTTCCTGAAGCAGTTGGATGACGAAGTTCCGCGCGGGTGTTTGCTGCATGTTCTTCATTGCTCCTGGGCTGGGGGCTGACCGGCCACCGGCTGCCATGCATGGCTGTGCATGGATGCGGTGACGGCTTCCAAGAATGCCAGACCCGCGCTGGCGCTGTTGGCTCCGAATACATACTCCGACTGTGGGTGGGCCTGACCTTGCCGGCGCTGCTGCAGCAGGTCGGCGATATCTGCATACAGGTTGGCGAATGCTTCGACGAACCCGGCCGGGTGCCCGGGCTTGAAGCGGTTGTAGCGTGGCCGGCTCGCCACCCGCAGGCCGGACGAGCCTCGGTCAACCTGCTCGCGGCGCCCATCGGCATGGTAGATGGACAGTAACTCTGGCTCGGCCTGGAGCCATTGCGCGGAAGCCTTGGAGCCGAAAATCCTGATCCGCAGACCATTGCGGTAGCCGAGCGCGGTTTTTCCATACCAATAGTTGACGCGAATGCCGCCCGAGTAACGGGCCATGCAACTGATGTCGTCGATGATGGTTGGGAAGTGCCCGAAGCAGCGCTGGTCGGCCACGACTTCCAGGACGTGCTGACCGCTCAGAAACTCCACCAGGTGGTGGGCATGCACGCCCAGGTCGAGCGATACGGTCGGGATGGTTCCATCATGCAGGCGCCAGATCTGAGGGTGGGGGAGTTCGCCGTCGGTGGTGCGCAGAAAGCCCTCCTGCGGCATTTCCACATGGATCTGCTGCAGTTGGCCCAGCAGGCCGTCGCGGATGAGCTGCCGCAGCTCGCGCACCATGGGATAGCCGGTGTAGTTGTAGGTGACGGCCAGGAAGCCGCCGTTGCGCTGCACCGACTCCTGGATGTGCAGGGCTTGCGCATGGGATGTGGCCAGCGCCTTTTCGCAGATGACGGGCACGCCCGCATCCAGCGCGGTGGCCAGTATGGGTGCGTGCGCGGGCGTCGGGGTCAGCACGACAAGTGCGTCCAGGCTGTCACGCTCGCGTTCCAGCAGCGTATGCCAGTCGGCATGGACGCGCTCGGGCGCAACGGCGTAAGCCGCGCCGGCTTCTGCATTCACATCGGGGTGTCGGCTGAAGCACCCGGCCACGACCTCGAACCGGTTGTCGAGGGTACTGGAGACAAAGTGGGCATAGCCGACGGCTGAATTGAGCGCGCCGCCCACGAAGCCCAGCCGCAGGGGCGGGCGTGGGCGGTGGATGTCGGCCGTCATGCTGCGGAGCCCTCCGAGGTAGCGAACCGGCGGCGCAGCGCCGGCTTGTCGACCTTGCCCATAGCATTGCGCGGCAGTTGATCGACGATGAAATAGTGGCGCGGCTGCTGGGCATCGTTCAGGCACTTGGCGCAGAGCCTTTGGACGGCCCGCAGATCAGGTGCCTGCCTGCCCACCCCTGTCGCCAGTACGGCACCGACGACTTCGCCGAGCCGGCTGTCGGGCACTGCGATGACGGTGCATTCTTCGATGCCAAGACGGCCGGTAAGCAGATCTTCGATGTCCTTGGGGTAGATGTTTATGCCTCCGGTGATTACCAAGTCCTTCAGCCGACCCAGGTAGTAGAGGTAGCCTTCCGCGTCGATTTTCCCGATGTCGCCAGTGCGGAAATATCCATTCAGGTGCGCGGCCTGTGTTTTTTCCGGCTGTGCGTAGTAACCGCTGAAGGCCAGCGGCGTACGGCACAGAATTTCGCCCGGATTGCCTGCGGATGCCGTCCGGCCCTGCTCATCGAGGATGAGCAGATCGGCGCCCGGGACGGGTTTGCCCACGGAGCCGAACTTGGTACTGTCCATTTGCGCGTGCAGGTTGGTGGCGGTGGCGATTTCGGAGGCACCATAGCATTCGTGGAATTCACAGCTCAGGGCTTCCAGCAGAGAGCTCTTGGTGGGGGTATCCAGAAGTGCCGAGGACGAAACCAGGCAGCGCAACGATGTTAGCGTTTGCCTGTTGGCATGCAAATCGGGCAGCAATTGCTTAAGCTGGGATGACACTGCGATGGAAAAGCTGCATCGATATTCCGCGATGGCCGCGCACCAGGCAGTGGGAGAAAAGTGTTCCAGCACAACACTGGTCGCACCTATGAGCAAAGGAATAAGCACGAGGCGCTGCGCCAGCGAATGGTAGAGAGGCGTGGCAGTGAGTATGCAGTCGCCGGCATGGAGCCCATAGAGGTCGATGGCGGCGCGTGCCCGGGCGACCTTGGTTTCCTGGCTCAGCAGGATGGGTTTGGGAGAGCCGGTGGAGCCGGAGGTCAGCACCATCAAGTAGGGATGACTGGCGGCGGCCACGCTGGGTTCGCGCTGCGTTTGAAGGGGCTGGGGCGGCAGCAGCAATGACTCGAAAGCGATCCAGCCAGCAGGGCTCGCCCCCCCTCCTGCGCAGATGCGCGTGCCAGCGATGGAGGCCAATGCCGTGCTGTCGACCAGACGCGGCAGGAGTCCGTGCCAAAGCGCTACATGGCGCACGTCAGTGGCCTGGAAGGCCTTCGCCAGCGCTTCGCCGGTGGAACCCATCGGCTGGGGTACAAGCACCAGCCCCAACCGGGCCGCCGCCAGCATCAGCAGCACGAATTCAATGCCATTGGGCAGCACTACGCCAAGGTGGCTCCCCGCGTCGAGTCCTTGGGCCGCAAGGCCCGCTGCAAGGTGATTGACTCGTGTGGCGATTTCACGATACGTCAGGCGTCGGGTGCCGACGATCAGCGCTGTCTTGTCGGGATACCGGGCCGCTGCTAGGGCAAACAGAGCATAAATAGGGGAATGGCTGGGTGTTAGCCCTTCTTCGCCCACGGGGATACTCATGGCGCTGGTGCGTTGCGCGCGCGTTGAATGAATTGAAGGAATTCGTCGCTTGACAAGGGGAAGCGTTCCCCTGCGGGGGATATGCGGACTTCACCTGAAACGGTGTCCTTCACGATCAGCGTATGGGCCCCCACATAGCAATGGTCGCCAAGGGAGATATTGTCGCCAATGGTCGCGTTGACCCCCAGGAAGCAGCCAGAGTGAATATGCGTTTCTCCCGCGATTGCCACGCCGGAATTGATGAGGCAATCATCGTCAATAGTGCAGCCATGACCTATTGAGGCATTGCTGCAGATGAAATTGCCGTTGCCGATGCGCGTGAATGGATGAATGGCGACATGGTCCAGTATCACGTTGTTTTCTCCCAGCGAGACCGAGGGATGTCGGACGACGCTGGGGTGGATGTAATTTGCGAACGCATAACCCCGTGCCTTGGCCTCCTGGTACTTGCGGGAACGTAGGCGGTTCATCTGGATATGCCCTACCGCCGTGATGAACTGGTGGCCTTTCGGTGGGTAGTGCTGCGTGAGGGTCTCAAACGGGACGACTGGTTTTCCTGCCAGCGTGGATTCGCGGATGGCGCATTGATCGACGGTGAAGGCAACGACTTCGAACTCCAGGCTGGCAAACTGATGGAGCAAGCCGGCCATTTGGCCATTACCGTAGATGATTAAAGGCCGGCGATCCATTGGCTATTTTTCCTATAGCGGTACGCGCATGCATACCGGAATGGGGTCCGAGAGGTGGTCGATCAGGCGAGGTGAAGAATGCACCAAATAATAAGTGCGCATGGCATCCTTGGGCGACCAATTTCCGAAAAACCCAAAATTCCGGGGCATCGCGAAGTGGTCCGGCTCCGGTTGTATGAACATCCCAGATTCCAAGATAAGTGCAATAAGTGCACGGGCGCGGTGCTGTTGAACTGGCTGCCCTGGCCGATGTTGGCGATGTCGGGCGTGGAGTGGCGAAGGATCGCCTCGCGCAGCGCCTGAATGCGGAAATATACGCTTCGATGGCGAAGGGCCTTCCCCCAACGAAGCAGCCAATCCGCTTTGCGGCGTGTTCAGAACGTCGGAACCTCAGCCCTGCCCTTAACTCACTTCAGCAACTGCAGCACCTGCTGCGGCAACTGGTTGGCCTGCGCCACCATGGCGGTGCCGGCCTGCTGCAGGATCTGCGTGCGTGACAGGTTGGAGGTTTCCAGGGCGAAGTCCGCATCCACGATACGGCCACGCGCCGCGGAGGTGTTCTCCACCATGATGCTGATGTTGGACACCGAGTTCTCGAACCGGCTTTGCAGGGCGCCCAGCGTGGCGCGGGACGAATTGATCTGGTCTAGTGCGCTGTCGATCTTCTTCAGCGAAACCCAGGCGTCAGCCTGCGTGGTGACGGTGAGCGTATCGATGCCAGTTTGCGCCGTGCCGCTAGCCGCGGCAAAGGTCGTGCTTGCCGCAACGCCTGTGCTGGCTGCGGTAAAGCCGCTTAAGGTGATCGCGGTCTCCGCCGTGCCCGAGGTGGTCAGGGCGTCGGAGCGGAACTGGATCGTATAGCCACTGGTTTCGTCGCCCTGCAGGAAGGCGGTAAGGCCGGTATCGGTGGACTTGCGGTTGATCGCCTCGACCACCTGGCCGAGTCGCTCGCTGGTGGAGTTGGCGGCATCCAATGCCCCCAGATCGGTGGTCTGACCACTGACCGTGATCGCCAGTCCACCCGAAACCGCAGTCAAGTTCGTGATGGTGCCGGAGCCTGCGAGCACAGCGCCGCTTGCGGTGGCGTATTCCACTTTGGACAGCCCGTTGACGCTCGCGTTCGTCAGCGCGCCCACGGTGATGTTCTCGCCCGCGTTGGCGCCCACCTGGAACACCGCGCCCGCGAAGGTGCCGTCGAGCAGCTTCGTGCCGTTGAAGCTGGTCTGCTTGGCCACGCGGTCGATTTCGTCGCGCAACTGGGACACTTCGGCTTGCAGGGCCGCGCGGTCGCTTTTGCTGTTGGTGGCATTGCCAGCCTGCACGGTCAGTTCGCGCATGCGCTGGAGCATGTCGCTGACCTTGCCCAGCGCGCCTTCGGCCGTCTGTGCCAGGGAAATGCCGTCGTTGGCGTTGCGCGCCGCCACCGTCAGGCCCTTGACCTGGGTGTTCATGCGCTCGGCGATCGCCAGACCGGCGGCATCGTCTTTCGCGCTATTGACGCGCAGGCCGGAGGATAGACGCTGCATCGAGGTGGCCAGCGAAGACTGGGAGGTCGCCAAGTTGCGTTGGGCGTTCAGCGACGCAATGTTGGTATTGATCGTAGAGGCCATTTGTAGCTCCTGGGTGACGGTTCGCCAGCAAATTCACCGGCTGGGACGCCGGCAGGCAGGCCGGCATTGCGATATGCGGTGTAGTGATTCTGGGCAATTCGGTGCGGGCCATAGCCGGGAATAGCGCCGAAAAGGCCTTGCAATTCACTGCTTGGGCAGGCGGGCCAGGACGCCGCCGGTGGGATGTTTTTCGTCCAGGCCCTCAAGTTTTGCCATGGCCGTCCGAAAACCATTGCAACGGCCCTGCAAGGGGCGTTAAACCGTTAGGCGAGGCGGGCAAGAAGAGGGCGTGTATGCCCAGGCTTGCCTCGGGCGTCGCGGCGGTTTTGGCTGCCGGTCGTTGAACTGGCGTTCCGGTCGGCAGTGATGCCGGTTTTTTGTCCTCTAGGAGTTCGAAATGGCCTCTACGATCAATACCAATATCAATTCCATCACCGCCCAGCGCAATCTGACGGCGTCCGCCAGTTCGCTGGCCACCTCGATGCAACGCCTATCCTCCGGCCTGCGCGTCAATAGCGCGAAAGACGATGCCGCCGGTCTGGCGATCGCCGAGCGCATGAACACCCAGGTCAAGGGCCTGACGGTGGCGGCGCGCAACGCCAACGACGGCATTTCCCTGGCACAGACGGCCGAAGGCGCGCTGGGCAAGGTCAGCGACATGCTCCAGCGCATGCGCGAACTGACCGTGCAGGCTGGCAATGCCACCAACAGCAAAGCCGACCGCGAGGCCTTGCAGGCTGAAGTGTCGCAGTTGACTGACGAAATCGACCGCGTGGCCAAGCAGACCAGCTTCAACGGCACGAAGCTGCTCGACGGCACCTTCGCGGGCGCGGTGTTCCAGGTGGGCGCCAACGCGGGCGAGAACATCACCGTGGGCGCGCTGACCAATTCCAGCGCCACGGGGCTGTCCAAAGTGGAATACGCCACCGCAAGCGGCGCTGTGGCCGCAGGCTCCGGCACCATCACGACTGCGGGTCTGGCTGCGGTTTCGGGTGGCCTGACGATCACGGTCAACGGCCAGACCACCGATCTGGGGGCATTGGATGCCGCCAACTCCACCAGCGAGCGACTCGGCCAGGTGGTCGAGGCGATCAACCGCAAGTCCACCGATACCGGCCTTACCGCCTTCCTGGAGGGTGACGAAACCAGTGGCTATACGGTTAAGTTCCGCTCCGACGCCCTGACCACCTCGGGTACGGCGCAGACCGCGATCACCTTGGGTGGCGGCTTTACCGCAACCACCACAGGCGTTGCGGCAAGCACGACCTTTGCCGCGGCTAGCGGCACGGCGCAAACTGGCATCGATACGCTCACCGTCACCACGCAGGCTGACGCCTGGGTTTCGCTGAAGAAGATCGACAACGGCATTGACCAGGTCAATTCGGCCCGCGCCAAGCTGGGCGCCTTGCAAAGCCGGTTCGAGAACTCGGTGTCCAACATCGACATCATGGTGGAGAACACCTCGGCGGCGCGTGGCCGTATCGTGGATGCCGACTTCGCCTCGGAAACAGCCAACCTGTCGCGGGCCCAGATCCTGCAGCAGGCCGGCACCGCCATGGTGGCGCAGGCCAACCAGTTGCCGCAGCAGGTGCTGTCGCTGCTGAGGTAAGGCAGGTGCCATTGGGCCGGTTCAGGCGACCGGCCCAAAAAGCGGTAGCAGAGCCCTTCTGCCACCGCTTTTTGGCTTTATGGCCGCGGCGGAAAGTGCGAGACTGCCGCGTGCCTGTGCAACGTAGCGGGCGGTGATCATGAAGGAGCCACCATGACAGGAAGCATTTCGTCCATCGGTATCGGCAGCGGCCTGGACGTGGAGTCGATCATTTCCCAGATGGTGGCGATCGAGAAGAAGCCGCTCGACCTGCTCCAGACCCAGGCCACGAAAATCCAGACCCAGATCTCGACCTACGGGCAGATCAGTTCCCTGGTGTCCACACTGCAGGACGCCGCCTCCGCGCTGTCGCTCGACGGCACATGGAACACCAAGACCGTCACCTCGTCCAACAGCAGCGCCATCACGGCCAAGGCCACGGGCAACCCGAGCGCGACGTCGTTCAGCATGGGCGTGTCGCAACTGGCCCGGGCGCAGTCCGCCGCTTCGGGGGTGGTCGCAGCCGGCAGCCCCGTGGGCGCGGGCACGCTCTCGATCCAGCTCGGCGCGTGGAGTGGCGACGCATCCACCTTCACGCCTGGCACAGCGGCAGCGGTCGACATCGGTGTGTCATCGACCGATACGCTGACCAGCGTGGCCGCCAAGATCAACGACGCCAACGCTGGCGTGGTGGCGACGGTGCTGACCGATGCGTCCGGCCAGCGCCTGCTGCTGCGATCCAAGGACACGGGCGAGGCCGCGGGGTTCCGCGTGCAGGCCACGGAAAGCGGTGGCGCCGGCCTGTCGGCGTTGTCGTTCGATCCGCAGAACGCCAGCGGAGTGGGCATGGCGGCCGACATGGCCACCTACCAGAGCGGCCTTGATGCCAAGGCCACCATCAACGGCGTGGCGGTCACTTCGGCGACCAACACGTTCTCAAGCCTGTTCGCGGGCCTGAGCGTCACCGCCACGGCGGTGACCACCGCCCCGGCCGAAATCCAGGTTGCGACCGACTCCGACTCCATCAAGAGCAGCATCCAGTCCTTCGTGGATGCCTACAACGCACTCAATGACCTGTTGAGTACCTCGACCAAGTACGACTCGGACACGAACACTGCTGGTGTCATGCAGGGCGATTCCTCTACCGTGAACCTCATGAACAGCCTGCGCAGCGTGGTGACGGGTGTGCTCGGCAGTGGCGCTTACCAGCATCTGAGCGACATCGGCATCGAGTTCCAGCGCGGAGGCGATCTCAAGATCACCAATGAATCCAAGCTCGACGATGCGCTCGGCAATTCCGCCGAACTCAAGACGCTCTTCACCGCCAAGGACGGCAGTGGCAACGCGACCGGCATCGCGGCCCGCATGAAGAGTTTCGCCACGATGCTGCTGTCCACTGACGGCCTGGTCACAACCAAGTACGGCGCGCTTGAAAAAGCCAGCAGCCGCAACGTGGACGAGCAGGGCAAGGTCAACGACAAGGCCACGAGCCTGGAGTCTCGACTGCGCGCCCAGTACACCGCGCTGGACACCCAGATGGCCCAGTTGACCTCGCTGAGCACCTTCATGACGCAGCAGATCACCAACTGGAACAAGAGCAAGGGTTGACGGCGGGTACGCCCCATGCGCCCTGGCCCTTTTTCGCCTCCCGGCCCTTGAGTTCGCGGCAGCGCTGCCGATAAAACCAGTACACAAAGTGGATACAAGCAGGAACAGCAGCATGTACACCCCCGTCAGCGCACGCGCAGCATCAACGTACCGGCAGGTCGGCGTCGAGTCGAGCATCGATGGAGCCACCCCGCACCAGCTCGTCAGCCTCCTCTTCGATGGCCTCATGCAGTCGCTGGCCGAAGCGCGCGGCGCCCTGGCCCGCGACGACATCGCGGCCAAGGGGCGCCACATCGGCAGGGCTGTCCGCATCCTGGAAGAAGGGCTCAAGGGCGGCCTCAATGATGCACAGGGAGGGGCGGTGGCGGACAACCTCCGTTCGCTGTACGACTACTGCACGGTCCGCCTGACCTATGCCAACCTGCGCAACGACGATGCGGGGCTGGCCGAAGTCGTCGAACTGCTCGCGCCGGTGGCCCAAAGCTGGAAACAGATCGGCGACACAGCCGGCAACGCCACGCAGGGAGGAATATGAGAATGGCTGTCATGCTGCTGGACTACTACAAGGCCATCGAGGAGAGCAGTTGCCGCATGCTGGAGGCCGCCCAGGTGCAGGACTGGGACGGCGTGGTGCGCTACGAGGGCGCCTGCGCGGTGCTGATCGAGCAACTGCGCTGCCGCGCGCACGACGAGGAGATCCTGCCCGAGCAGCGCGGCGAGAAGGCGCGCATCATGCAGCGCATCCTGCACAACGACGCGCAGATCCGCAACCTGGCCGAGCCGTGGCTCGCACAGTGCGCGCAGATGTTCGAGGGCAGGCCGTACTTCGTGCACTGATCCCGCTGCCGGCTTGTGGCCGGCGGCACGAGCGGCCAAGGGTAATTTCAGTGATGAAATTGCCCTTTTGCGCTTTATCTACCTGCGGTGGCAGCTATTGATTTTATAGTGTCAGGGTCTATCTAGACCTGCATGTTCATGATGTCGGTGTACGCCTGCACCATGCGGTTGCGCACATGCATCACCGATTGGAAGCCGATCTGCGCCTTCTGGATGGCCACCATGGTTTCCTCCAGGCTGACGGAGGGGTTTTCCATCTGCACTTCCTGCTGCAGCCGCGTGGCCTCGTTCTGTGCCGCGCTGACCGACTGCAGCGCGCCCTTGAGCGCCGTGGAAAACCCGCCTTCGACCTTGCCCGTATCCGTCGGCGCGACCTTGCCGCTCGCGGCGCGCCCTGCGGCGCCGGTGCTGCCGGGCATGGGCGGAATGGTGGAGGAGGTGATGCGCAGATCCATGGCGGTTACCCATCGGGGAATACGGGACAGGATTGGATCGTAGGCGCGGCGGCGGCGGCCATCGTGTGGAAATGATGGTCAAATGCCGGGCTTATCCAGCGAACGTCGGCGTGCTCCATCCGAATAATCGCCCTGGAGCATGAAGCCGCATTGCGTCATGCCGTAATGGAAAGCAAGATGTCCGCAGTTGCCGAACTTCCCGTGACCACGCTGCCCCCGGCCGAGCCTGCGCGCTCGGGCTGGGCGCAGCGGCTCGCGGCCCTGGACCGGGGGCAGCGGCTGCGGCTGGGCATCGGCGCCGCCCTGCTGGTGGCACTGGCTATCCTGGCCGTGGCACTCACCCGCCAGCCCGACTACCGCGTGCTGTTCGCCAACCTGAGCGACAAGGACGGCGGCGCCATCATCGCCCAGCTCACGCAGATGAACGTGCCCTACAAGTACACCGAGGGCGGCGGTGCCATCCTGGTGCCCGGCGAGCGCGTGCACGACGTGCGCCTGCGCCTGGCAACCCTGGGGCTGCCCAAGGGCTCGGTCACCGGCTTCGAGTTGACCGAGGGCAACCGCTTCGGCATCACCCAGTTTCAGGAGCGGCTGAACTTCCAGCGCGGGCTCGAAGGCGAGCTGACGCGCTCCATCCAGGCGCTGTCGTCGGTGCAGAGCGCGCGGGTGCATCTGGCGCTGCCCAATCAAAATGGTTTCTTCCGCGAGCAGCAGAAGCCCTCGGCCTCCGTGCTGGTCAGCCTGTATCCGGGCCGCCTGCTCGACCGCGCGCAGATCGCGGGCATCGTGCACCTGGTCGCCTCCAGCGTGCCCGAGCTCAACCCAGCCGCCGTCAGCGTGCTCGACGATTCGGGCAAGCTGCTGTCCAAGTCGCCCGACGACAACGGCATGGGCCCCGACGCCCAGCAGTTGCAGTACGTGCAGCAGATGGAGCAGACTTACAGCCGCCGCATCCTCGACATCCTGGAGCCGGTGGTCGGGCGCGACAATGTCAAGGCCCAGGTCAGCGCCGAGATCGATTTCTCGCAGACCGAATCCACCTCCGAGCAGCACCGCCCCAACCAGACGCCCGATGCGGGCGCCATCCGCAGCCAGCAGGTGCTCGAAAGCAGCGGGCCGCAATCGCCGCCGCAGCCCACCGGCATCCCCGGCGCCACCAGCAACCAGCCGCCCGCGCCCACCACCGCGCCCGTCAACGGCGCCAACCCGGCCCCCACGGCCGCGGGCCAGCAGCAGGCCGCACAGACCGGCGTGAGCAAGCGCGAGTCGGTCACCAATTACGAGGTCGACAAGACCGTGCGCGTCACCCGTGCCGCCACCGGCACCGTCAAGCGCCTGACTGCGGCGGTGGTGGTGAACTACCAGCCCGGTGTGGACGACAAGGGCAACGCGCAGGCCAAGCCGCTGACGCCCGAGCAGGTCGAGCAGATGACCGCGCTGGTGCGCGAGACCATCGGCTTCAACAAGGAGCGCGGCGACTCCGTCAACCTCATGAACGCCCAGTTCCTCGTCGAGAAGCCGCCTGCCGAGCAGCCGTTCTGGAAGCAGGCCGACAACATCGCGCTGGCCAAGACCTATGCCGTGCCTGCCGCCCTGGTGCTGTTCGCCGCCCTGGTGCTGCTGGCCACCGTGCGTCCGGTGTTCAAGGCCCTGGCCAAGCCCAAGGAAAAGACGGCGGGCGCAGCAAACACGCAGCTCAGCGCGCTGGAGGCGGACACGCCGGACCGCCCGGCCCTGCCATCGCCCGATGCCCAGGCCGAGCTGATCCCGCTCAGCGAGGACATGACCCGCCTGGAAAACGCCCGCGCGCTGACGCGCCAGAACCCCGTGGCGGTGGCCAACATCGTCAAGAACTGGATCAATGGCAATGATGCCGCAGGCTAGGCTTATCCCGCCTCTGTTGCCTGCCTGCTGCACGCGGGCGCCTTGGGGACGCGCCACCGCATGCTGGAGGACGGATGTGTCGTTACTGATCGGGGGCCGCCATGGATGACCAGGGATTGAGCGATGCCGCCATCCTGCTCATGTCGCTGGGCGAGGAAGAGGCTGCCGAGGTGTTCAAGCATCTCTCGCCCAAGGAGGTGCAGCGCCTGGGCGAAACCATCGCCCGCACCCGCACGGTGACGCGCGAGCGCGTGGACGAGGTCATGGTCAAGTTCTCGCGGGCCGCGTCCGAACAGAGCCTGCTGGTGTCGGACACCAACAGCTACGTACGTTCCGTGCTGCGCCGCGCATTGGGCGACGACAAGGCGGCCTTGCTGATCGACCGCATCCTGCAGGGCGGCGACACCTCGGGCATCGAAAGCCTGAAGTGGATGGACCCGCTGTCCGTGGCCGAGTTGCTGCGCAACGAACACCCGCAGATCGTGGCGGCCATCCTGGTGCACCTGGACTACGAGCAGGCTGCGGCGGTGCTGATGCATTTGAGCGACCGCCAGCGCAGCGAGGTGCTGCTGCGCGTGGCCACGCTCGAAGGCATACAGCCAACGGCGCTCAAGGATCTCAACGAGGTGCTCTACAAGGTGCTGGCCGGCGGCGACAAGGTGCGCAAGGCATCGCTCGGCGGCGTCAAGGCGGCAGCGGAGATCATCAACATGCTGGGTACCAATGTGGAGCATGCGGTGCTGGATACGATCCGCAGCCATGACCCCGATCTGGCGCAGCGGATCATGGACAAGATGTTCATCTTCGACGACGTGCTCAAGCTCGACGACAAGGCGATCCAGCTCACGCTCAAGGAGATCGCGTCCGAGACGCTCATCGTCGCCCTCAAGGGGGCGGGGCCGGAGTTGCGCGAGAAGTTCCTCTCCAACATGTCCACGCGCGCTGCCGAAGCGCTGCGCGAAGACCTGGATTCACGCGGGCCCATGCGGCTGTCGGAGGTCGAATCGCAGCAGAAGGAAATCCTCAAGACCGTGCGCCGCCTGGCTGACGAAGGCCAGGTCTCACTGGGAGGCGGTGGTGACGACAGCTTCGTCTAGCCGCTACCACTCCCGCTTCATCCCGAGCGAGGAGATCGGCGAGGTTTCGGCATGGCGCTTCGGCGCCGTGGGCGCGTCGGCGGTGTCGGCGCTGGAAGATCCGCAGGCGCCGCCCGATGCGCCCATCTTCGACGAAGAGGCCATGGAAGCCGAACGCGCGACCCGCGAAGCAGCCCTGCGCCAGGCTCGTGAAGAGGGTTTTGCGCAGGGGCTCGAACAGGGGCGGTGCGAAACCGCGCTGGAATGGCAACGCCGTATGGACGGCTACATCGCCGACGAGGGCCAGGAAAAAGCCCGCCGGCTCGGCGAGCTCGTGCAGGCGGTCGATGCGGGACTGGCCGCGCTGGAGCAGCGCATGGCGCAGCAGGTGTTGCAACTGGCCTGCGCCATAGCGCGCCAGGTGGTGCGCCAGGAGATCACCATCAACCCCAACGTGGTGGAGCCCGTGGTGCGCGAGGCCATGGGTACGCTCGTCGCCGATGGCCGGCCCGCCGTCATCCGCCTGCATCCGCAGGACCTGGATGCCGTGCAGCAGCCGCTGCAGGATGAGTTTGCCGGCGCATCCTCCGTGCGCTGGGTGGGCGATGCTGCGCTGAGCCCGGGCGGCTGCGTGGTGGAGTCTGCCGGCATGGTGATCGATGGCACTGTGGAAAAGCGCTGGGTCCGCGCCGTGGCTGCGCTGGGCATTGACGTGCCCTGGACCGGGGAGCCGGGCGATGCGGCCTGACGCCCCGCTTGCCTGGGCCGCATTGCTGGGCGAGGCGCGGACGCGCGTGGATGCGGGCGTGCCGCTCGAAGTGCGCGGCACCCTGACCCGGTTGACCGGCCTGGTGCTGGAGGCTGTGGGCATACGCGTGCCGGTGGGCTCGCAATGCTGGATCGGCGCGCCCGGCGACAAGCCGGTATTGGCCGAGGTGGTCGGTTTTGCGGGCGACCGGGCCTTTCTGATGCCCGCGGGCGATATCCAGGGACTGTCCAGCGGCGCCAGCGTGGTGCCCGCTGCGCCTTACGTGCCGCCGCCGGCACTGGGCGCCGCGCCGCGTCCGGCGCCGGGCCCGGGTGTGCTGCGCCTGCCGCTGGGCGACGGGCTGCTGGGCCGCGTGGTGGATGCGCAGGGCTTCGCGCTCGACCATGCGGGCGCGTTGCTCGGCGTGGCGGCGCAGCCCATGGGCCGCCGGCAGATCAATGCCATGGATCGTGACCCCGTGCGCGAGCCGCTCGACACCGGAGTGCGCGCCATCAACGCCCTGCTTACCGTAGGGCGTGGCCAGCGGCTGGGCCTGTTCGCGGGTTCTGGCGTGGGAAAGAGCGTGCTGTTGGGCATGATGGCGCGCTACACCCAGGCCGACGTGATCGTGGTTGGCCTGATCGGCGAGCGGGGCCGCGAGGTCAAGGAGTTCATCGAGGACATCCTCGGGCCCGAAGGCCGCCGCCGCGCCGTGGTGGTGGCCGCGCCCGCCGACGCGCCGCCGCTGCTGCGCATGCAGGGCGCGGCCTATGCCACGGCAGTGGCCGAGCATTTCCGCGACAAGGGCCGGCACGTGCTGCTGCTCATGGATTCGCTCACGCGCTACGCCATGGCGCAGCGGGAGATCGCGCTGGCCATTGGCGAGCCGCCCGCCACCAAGGGCTATCCGCCGTCCTGCTTCGCCAAGCTGCCGCAGCTCGTCGAGCGCAGCGGCAACGGGCTGAACGGCGTGGGCTCGATCACTGCGTTCTACACCGTGTTGTCGGAGGGCGACGATCAGCAGGACCCGATCGCCGACGCCGCCCGAGCCATCCTCGACGGCCACATCGTGTTGTCGCGCAGCCTGGCGGAGGCGGGGCACTTCCCGGCCATCGACATTGAGCAGTCGGCCTCGCGCGTGATGCACAACGTCATCCCGCGCACCCACATGGAGCGGGCGCGGCGCTTCCGGGCCCTGTATTCCCGCTACCAGAAAAGCCGCGATCTGGTGCAGGTGGGCGCCTACATGGCCGGCTCCGATCCTGAGCTCGACGAGGCCATCCGCCTGCTGCCCGCCATGGAGCGGTTCCTGCAGCAGGACATGTTCGAGTCGGCCTCCATGGCGCAAAGTACATCCGCATTGGCGGCGGTGCTGGAAAGCTGAAAGAGATCCCCATGTCTTCGATCCAGTCCCTGCAGGTCGCGGTGGACATCGCCGCGCGCAGGCGCGATGCGGCCCGCATGGCACTCGTGGACGCCTGCGGGCAGCGCGATGCCGCGCAGGCGCAGATGGCGCAGCTTGACGCCTACACGCTCGAAATACAGGGACGCTGGGGCGCACGGCCCAGTGCCACGCTGCAGCCAGAAGTGATGCTGCACTATCGGCATTTCATGGGCCGCCTCGCCTATGCCATGGGCCTGCAGGCCGAAGTGGTGCGGGAGCATGCAGGCCGCATCGAAGCATGCCGCAAAACGTTGCTGGATGCGGAATTACGGCTCGCCAGTCTGCGCAAGGTGTGCGAGAGCCGGCAGGCAGAGCAGGCGCTGTGCCAGCTTCGGCGGGACCAGAAACAGACGGATGAAATGGCGGCGCTGCGCACCATGAGCGCCGCCCGCCAGGCTTCGGCAGGCTACCAGGAGTGAACGCGATGGAACAGATACGCATATCCAACCCCGGCGGCGCAGCCGCCTCTGGCGCATCGGCGGCCAAGGCCGCCGGGGGTACCGAGGACGACGCGGGGGACAATGACTTTTCCTCCCTCCTCAGCGCGGCAAGCGAAGGCCCGGTGGCGGACGCGGGGCTCGACGGTGCAGGCGATGGCCCGGACGAGCCGTCGCAGGCGCGCCCGGCCCGCAAGGTGCATGGCCATGCCGTGGCGCAAGCGGGCGTGGACCTTCAGTTGCCCATACCGGTGGCGCAGGTGGAGGATCCGGCAATGGTTGCGGCTGCTGACGATGCAAAGGACGGGGCCGGCAAGGGCCGGGGAGTGGACCTTCTGGCGCAGATGCAACTGGCGCCTGCGGGAGATGCAGCCACCCTGACCGGGGGAGATGCAAAGGTGGAGTCCGCCGCAGGTTTTGGCGCAGGTCTGCTGGCGCAAATGCGGCGCGCGTCCGCTGGTGGCATGGAGGGGGCCGTGGAGACGGGAACGCTTGCCGTCAAGGGGCGGGCAGCCGCGAAAGCCGGGGCTTCCTCTGCCCATGGGGCCGCCAGTGCGGCGCTTGCCGCTGCGGGCGCGGCTTCTTCGTCTTCCTCTGCACAACAGCCGGTGAGTGCGTTGCAGGCAGGGCGGCGCGATGCAGCGGCGCTGGACTCCTTGGCGCTCCAGGGGCGCGATGCCGGCATGGCGGCGGCCCAGCAAGCGGCCACCGAAGCGCCGGGCACATCGGCGACGGCAATGATGGATGTGGATGGTCTGGAGAGACATGGCCTGCGTGTCGCGGAAACGCCGACGGGCACGCCGGCCACGGCGGCGGGCGGTGCCAGCCCGGCTCTGGCGGCCATGAACACGGGGCCGGCCACGCTGTCGTCCCCGCACCTGCCCTCGGCAGCGATCGATACCACGCACGGCGGCGCGGAGGAGGCCATTGCCGAGCAGGTCGGCTACTGGGTGCGCCACAACACGCAGAATGCCGAGCTGACGCTGGACCCGGGCGGGCAGCGCATCGACGTACACATCGCGCTGCAAGGCAATGAGGCCCATGTGACATTTCGCAGCGACCAGGCCCAGACCCGCGATCTGCTCGACTCCAGCGCGTCGCACTTGCGAGACATGCTGCGAAGCGAGGGCTTGGTGCTTTCAGGTGTCAGCGTGGGGGCTTCCGGTGCGCATGCCGGGAATCCGGGTGCGTCCGGGGAGCGCGAAGCCGGGCGCTCCGGCGCGCGGCAGACCCAGGTGGCCGCAGTGGTGCCTGCCGGGACTGCCGCCGCGCGCGGCGGCATGGACGGCAGCACAGCGCGTACGCTGGATGTCTTTGCCTGAGCCACGCTGGGGTGGCCCACCCAGCGCAAGCCGCGCGATTGCCGCAGTTTTGCATCTTTATTCTGGCTATTATTCCTTGCAGGCGGTTCAATAATGAACACCAAATCGGGTACGGCTGGCCGGCATGTCGCGGCACCGGGCCCCAGTCGCAAAGGAATCCAACGTGCCTGCCAATCCTGCTGCCGCTTCGGCGACCGACAAGCCCAAGGCTACGGGCAAGAAGCTGATCATCATAGGCGTGGTGGTCGTTTTGCTGCTGGTAGTGGTGGTGGCCGGTGCGTTCATGGTGCTGCAGAGCCGCCGCGCCGCGGCTGACGAGGGCGATGCGGCACCGGTGGAGTCCCAGCCGAAAGTCGCACCCACTTTCCTGCCGCTCGAGAATATGGTGGTGAACCTGGCCGATCCTGGCGGTGACCGGTTCGCCCAGGTAGGCATTACCCTGGAACTGGCCGACGGCAAGACGGCAGAGCAGGTCAAGGCATACCTGCCGACGATCCGCAGCGGGATCCTCATGCTCATTTCGCAGCGCACGTCGCAGGAGCTGCTGAGCCGCGAGGGCAAGGAGAAACTGGCCGATGACGTGCTGCGCGAAGTGTCGCGCCCGCTGGGCTACAGCGTTGCGAGCCGCAAGGAGGCTCCTCCACGCACCGAGGATGGGGCCGACAGCGAAGACCCGTCGCCACGCCGTGCCGCATCGCGCAATCCGGTGCAGCGCGTGCTGTTTTCGAGCTTCATCGTCCAGTAGGCGGCAGGCAAAGGCTCCACCATGAGTGAATCGTTTCTCTCGCAGGAAGAAGTCGATGCCCTTCTCGAAGGGGTCACCGGCGAAAGCCAGAAGATCGACGAAGATGCGCCGGAGCCAGGCGCCATCCGCGACTACGACATCTCCAGCCAGGAGCGCATCGTCCGCGGGCGCATGCCGACGATGGAAATCGTCAACGAACGCTTCGCGCGCAACTTTCGCATCGGCCTTTTCAATTTCATCCGCCGCAGCCCAGAGATTTCCGTTGGCACGGTGGCGGTGCAGCGCTACAGCGCCTTCCTGCGCGAACTGGTGGTGCCCACCAATTTCAACATCGTCGCCATCCGACCCCTGCGCGGCAGCGGTCTGATCGTGTGCGAGCCAACCCTGGTCTTCGGCATCATCGACACGCTGTTCGGCGGCGTGGGCAAGTTCCAGACCCGCATCGAAGGCCGCGATTTTTCGGCCACCGAGCAGCGCGTGATCAACCGCCTGGTGGAAGTCATCTGCACCGAGTACAAGAAGGCGTGGCAGGGCATCTACCCGCTGGAGCTGGAGTACCAGCGCTCCGAGATGCAGCCGCAGTTCGCCAACATCGCCACGCCCAGCGAAATCGTGGTGTCCACAGCGTTCCATCTGGAGATCGGCGACCTGGCGGGCTCCATCCACATGTGCATGCCGTATGCCACGCTGGAGCCGATCCGCGACGTGCTGTATTCGTCCACCCAGGGCGACTCGATCGAGGTGGACCGCCGCTGGGTGCGCGTGCTGACGCGCGAGATCCAGGCCGCCGAGGTGACGCTGGTGGCCGAACTGGCGCGCGCCGACGCGACGGTGGAGCAACTGCTGGCCATGAAGCCCGGCGATTTCATCGAACTGGACCGCCAGCCACGCATTCGCGCATCGGTCGGCGGTGTTCCGGTTTTCGAATGCCAGTACGGCACCCACAACGCGAAGTACGCCATTCGCATCGAAGAGTGCCTGCGGGGCAACGACCTCAACTGGCTTGGAGAGAGAGATGTCAACTGAAGAAGACAACAGCAAGGACGCTGCAGCGGAAGACCCGCTCGCGGGCTGGGCCGAGGCGCTCGAAGAACAGAAGCGCGCAGACGACGGGCCGGCCGTGGAGCAGGGTGGCCCGCTGGCGGGCGATGCAGTGCCTCCGCTGGCCGCGACCGACAGCAGCGGGCATTCCCAGGACATCAGCATGGTGCTGGACATTCCGGTTCAACTGTCGGTGGAACTGGGGCGCACCAAGGTGCCGATCAAGTACATCCTGCAACTGGCCCAGGGCTCGGTGGTGGAACTCGACGCCCTGGCCGGCGAGCCGATGGACGTGCTCGTCAACGGATACCTGATCGCGCAGGGGGAAGTGGTGGTGGTCAACGATAAATTCGGCATCCGGTTGACCGACGTGGTTACGCCTTCCGAGCGGCTGCGCCGGGTGAGTCGTGGATAACAGTTCGTCTTCCATGGCCCAGACGCTGCTGACCGTCGTCCTTTTCGTCGTGGTCATCGCCATGCTGCCGATGGCGCTGCGCTGGCTGCAGCGCCGGCAGGGACAGGGCATTGCGCCGGCGGGCTCCGCCTCGCGCGTCATCTCGGCGGTCGCCGTGGGGCCGCACCAGCGCGTCGTCACGGTCGAGGTGGGGCCAGAGCAGGCGCGGTACTGGCTGGTGCTGGGCGTAACGGCGCAGAGCATCCAGTGCCTGCACACCGTGCCGCTGCATGGCGGCGGGGTGTCGGGAGGCTTCGGTGCGCAGTTGCAGGCTGCGTCCGCCACGGCGCCGGCTGTCGAGCGGGTTCCGCATGCCTAGGAGCGGGCGGGTATCGGCGTGTGCGGCGTGGGTCCTGGCCGCAGCGGGTTTCGCGCTGTTCGCAACGGGCGCCGCCCACGCCCAGCAGCAGGCCACGGGGCAGTTGCCGCTGCTGATCGGCTCGGGCAGCAGCGGCACGAGCTATTCGGTGCCGATCCAGACGCTGCTGTTCTTCACGGCGCTTTCGTTCCTGCCGGCGGTGCTGCTGATGATGACCAGCTTCACGCGCATCGTCATCGTGCTTTCGCTGCTGCGCCAGGCCCTGGGCACGCAGGCGGCGCCGCCCAACCAGATCGTCGTCGGCCTGTCGCTGTTCCTCACGCTGTTCGTCATGGGCCCCACGCTGGATCGCGTGTACCAGGATGCCTACCAGCCGTATTCGACCAACGCACTGACGTTCGAGCAGGCGGCCTCGCGGGCCGAGGTGCCCATGCGCGAATTCATGCTCAAGCAGACCCGGCAGTCCGACTTCGCGCTGTTCGCCCGGCTGGCCAAGCTGGCGCCGGAGGTGACGGCCCAGACTGCGCCGCTGCGGGTACTGGTGCCGGCATTCGTGACCAGCGAGCTGAAATCGGCCTTCCAGATCGGCTTCATGATCTTCATTCCCTTCTTGGTCATCGATATCGTCGTTTCCAGCGTGCTGATGTCGCTGGGCATGATGATGCTTTCGCCCGTGCTGGTGGCGCTGCCGTTCAAGCTCATGCTGTTCGTGCTGGCCGATGGCTGGAACCTGCTGATCGGTTCGCTGGCGGCCAGTTTCGCCACGTAAGATGGAGAACGATTCATGAATGCGCAAATGGTGCTGACCACGGGCCGCGAAGCGCTCACGCTGCTGCTGATGGTGTCGGCCCCGGTGTTGCTGGTGGTGCTGGCCGTGGGGCTGGTTGTGAGCATCTTCCAGGCTGTCACCCAGATCCATGAGGCGACGCTTTCCTTCGTGCCCAAGCTGGTTGCCGCGGTCGTGGTGTTTGCCATCGCCGGGCCTTGGATGCTGGGTACGCTGGTGGACTACATCCGCCGCACCATCGAGTCGATTCCCGCGCTGGCCCTGTAGCGTGCCGGCCCACCGGGTGGAAAGAACGAGGCGGGCTGGATGATCACGTTCTCCGAAGCGCAGTTGATGGCCTGGATTTCCCCCATCCTGTGGCCATTCCTGCGCGTGCTGGCGCTTTTCAGCGTGGCGCCGGTGTTCTCGATGCGCGTGATTCCGGTGCAGGCTCGCGTAGGCTTGGCGTTTCTCATCGCGCTGTGCGCACAGCCTATGCTGG
Organism: Curvibacter soli; assembly: GCF_029211125.1. Classification (GTDB taxonomy): domain Bacteria; phylum Pseudomonadota; class Gammaproteobacteria; order Burkholderiales; family Burkholderiaceae_C; genus Curvibacter_A; species Curvibacter_A soli. The sequence goes on along the minus strand of NZ_JARGEN010000051.1, from coordinate 12,837 downwards.
AGAGTCAGCCGATCATTGACGTCAACGGACGCGAGGCGCTGGGCGCCGTCGCCCAGCAACTGGGCGTGGGCATGTCCATCGGGTTCGCCGTGCGTCTGGTATTCGCTGCGGTGGAGCTGGCGGGGGAAGTGATCGGGCTGCAGATGGGCCTGAACTTTGCCGCCTTCTTCGACCCGGCGAGTAATTCGCAGGTCAGCGCAGTGTCGCGCTTCTTCGGCAACATCGGTACCCTGCTCTTCGTCGTGGTCAACGGGCACTTGGTGGTGCTCATGGCGGTGGTGGCGAGCTTCGAGCGCTTTCCGGTCAACGGCAATGTCGTGGCATCGCTGCAGGGGCTGGGTTTGCACGAGTTTGGCACGGCGCTGTTCTCAAGCGCGCTCTGGATCGCCCTGCCCATGATCGCGCTGCTGCTGTTCGTCAACTTGACGCTGGGGGTGGTCTCGCGCGTGGCGCCGCAGATGAACATCTACGCGGTGGGCTTCCCCGTGACGTTGACCATGGGGCTGGTGGGCATTGCCGCGACGCTGCCCATGCTGGAGCAACCCATGCTCACGCTGCTGCAGCAGATGATCGACATCTTCTCGGCCCGGTGATGGACGGTAGCGCTACACCAGCGCGTTGCGGATCGCGTAGACCGTAAGTTCGGCGTTATTGGCCAACTGGAGCTTTTCGAGCACCCGCGCACGGTAGACGCTGACGGTCTTGGGGCTCAACATCAACTCTTCGGCGATTTCCGAAAGCCGCTTGCCCGAGGCGATCTTCACCAGCGTCTGCATCTCGCGCTCCGACAGCGTTTCATGCGGCACGGCCGGTGTGGGCTGGGCCACGCTTTCCGCCAGCATTTGCGCGACCTCGGGCGTGAGGTACTTGCGCCCCTGCATGACGGTACGCACCGCAGTGATCAGGTCTTCCGGTGCACCCGCCTTGTTGGCATAGCCCTGGGCGCCGGCCCGCAGGCTGCGCAGGGCGTATTGATCCTCGGGATACATCGATACGACCAGCACCTTGATGGGCGAGCCGGTTTCCCGCAGGCTCGCCAAGACCTCCAGCCCGCCGCGTCCGGGCATGCTGAGGTCCAGCAGCAACACGTCGCAGGCGGCGGTGCGCAGCAGGTCACGCAGCTCGGCATAGCTGCCGGCTTCGCCGGTGACCTCGATGTCCGTGCATTCGCACAGGGTGTCGCGGATGCCGCGGCGCAGCACCGCATGGTCGTCGCAGAGGATGACGCGGATCATGGCGCGTCCTCTTCGCCGGAGGGCGCGGCGTCAGCGGACAGCGGTACGGACAGCGTGACCGAGGTGCCGCGCCCGGCCTGGCTGCCCACGTCGAGCCAGCCGTCCACCGTGCGGGCGCGTTCGCGCAGGCCCTTGAGCCCGAAGGCGCGGGGCTTGTCCAGCGATCCCATGGCCAGGCCTTGCCCGTTGTCGGACACTTCGAGCGTCAGGACGTTCTCGCTGCCCGACAGGTCGATGCGCACGCGGCTGCATTGCGCGTACTTGGACACATTGGTCAGTGCCTCCTGCGCCGTGCGGTAGGCGACGAGCTGCACTGGCTGGGACGCGGGGATGTGTTCCGCCGTGGCATGGAAATCCACCGCGATCGCGGTGCGCTGCTCGAAGTTGCGCGCCAGCCACTGAATGGCCGCCACCAGCCCCTGATCCAGCACGGGCGGACGCAGGTTCATCATGATGCGCTGGCTGGCCCCCAGGGCATGCTGCAGCATGTCCTGCGCGGCCTGTGCGTGCCGGCGTTGCTCGGTGTCGCCCGCATGGCGGACGATCCATGCGAGGTCGAACTGCACGGCGGCCAGCGAGCCGCCGATGTCGTCGTGGATCTCGCGCGCGATGGCCGCGCGTTCCTGCTCTATGGAGGTCTGCAGGTGTTCGGTCAGCTCCGCGAGCTGCTGGCGCGAGGCCGTCAGGGCGGCGGCAGCGCGTTCGCGTGCCACGCGGGCTTCGTGCACCTCCAGCGCGCGCGCCACCACGCGGCCCAGGCGGTGCATGTCTTCCTTCAGCAAATAATCGCTGATACCGTGGTGCAGGGCGTCGACGGCCGCAGTTTCGCCGATCGCGCCGGAGACGAGGATGAACGGCGGGTGTGATGGATGCGCCGAGAGCAGGCGCCAGGCGTCCAGTGCCGTGAACCCCGGCAGGCGGTAGTCGGCGAGGATGACATCGAACTCGCGTTCGGCGATTTCGCGGGCGAACTCGCCCAGGGAATCTACGCGGCGCATGTCGCACGGCATGGCCGTCTTGCGCAGTGCGGCGAGCGCCAACTGGTGGTCTGCCGGCGAGTCTTCCAGATGAAGAATGCGAATGGGCCTGGGCCCGTCATACGCTGGAGGGAGCATATGAGCGCTATCATAGGTTACAGATGGCGGGAGATAGGGATAGGCAAGGATGTTTCCCGATCATTGCAAGGATTCAGGCGGGTTGAAATGGGCCCGGGCGGCGCAGCAAGCCTTCGCCGGTGGGTCCGGATGTTGCTAGTACAGCATCCACGTCACGCGTTCCGCGTCGCTGGCGATGGTTGTCAGGAATGCTTATGGGCGATGGAGAAAAAATGGAAGCAACCTCAGCGTCTTCAGAGCCAGGGGTGAGGCTGCCGGTCATGGTCGCTGCGGAATTGCAGGATTCGCTGCTGACGGCCATGCACGACCTGCAGCGGCTCGAGGGCTTGCTCAGCCATGCGACGGACAATCTGCTGGAGCGCTTCGGGGTTGCCAACACCCTGCTCTGCGCAACGGCTGCCATGGCCGATTCCGCTCAACTGTCCGAGGCGCGGCAGGCCTTGCGCGCCGCCGTGACCGAGCTGCAATTTCATGACATGGCTTCGCAGCTGATCTGGCACACCACCAAGGTGCTGCAAGGGTGTGCTTTCCGGATCGCCGCGGAAACCATGGGCCACGAAGAGGACGAAGAGCCCGCGCCCTTCGCCGAAATGGAGCCGGACCGCCCCAACCCCGTCACCCAAAGCGAAATGGACGCAGGCTCCGTGGATCTCTTCTGAGCGCGTCTCCTTTCCCCGACCATCGATACATTTCAGAAAACTGGAGCTTTACATGCAGTCGATCCTCGCCGTTGATGATTCCCCGTCGATGCGCAAAATGGTTTCCTTCACGCTCACTGGCGCCGGGTACAACGTTGTCGAGGCGGTGGATGGCGAAGACGCCTACGAGAAGGCGCAGAACCACGCAATCGACCTCGTGCTGGCCGACCAGAACATGCCGCGGCTCGACGGCATCGGGCTGACTCGGCGCCTGCGCGAGAACCCGAAGTTCAAGACCATCCCGATCCTGATCCTCACCACCGAATCCAGCGACCAGATGAAGCAGGCGGGCCGCTCCGCCGGCGCGACGGGCTGGCTCGTCAAGCCGTTCGATCCCAATCGCTTGATCGAAGTCATACAGAAAGTCATACGTTAGTCGAAACTCCCTGTTCCATGGAAAGCAAAGGAGCCCGTCATGGGTGAAACGCAGCAAGAGGGTGCAGGCGCAGATTTCGACCTCAGCCAGTTCTACCAAATCTTCTTCGAAGAGGCGGGCGAGAACCTCGACCATATGGAGCAGATGCTCCTGGACTTGGACCTTGGCACGGCCGACGACGAAGAGTTGAATGGCATCTTTCGCTGCGCCCATTCGATCAAGGGCGGGGCCGCCACTTTCGGCTTCTCCGACGTGGCTGAACTGACCCACCACATGGAGTCGCTGCTCGACCGCCTGCGGCGCCACGAGTTGCAGGCCATTCCGCCCATGGTGGATGTGCTGCTGGAATCCGCCGACGCATCGCGCAGCCTGCTCGCGCGCCACCAGGCGGGCGGCGAAGGCGAGGCAGTGTCGACCACCGATCTCGTGCGGCGCATCAGCGAACTGGCGGCGGGTGTCGTGCCCGATGCCGCTGCCCCTGCGCCTGCCCCTGCGCCCGTGGCGGCGTCCCCGGTTGTGGCGCCGGTGGCCGTCCCTGCGCCGCCCGCCGCGGCTTCGGTGGCAGCGGGCGGCGATGCGGCAGGCGCGCGCAGGCTGGAGATCCGCATCGGGCCTCTGTCCCACCCCGAGCAGGCAGATGCTTTGACGGAGCTGTTCCGCGACATTCCAGGCCTGGGCACCATCACTGCCGTGCCGGGCGGCGATGCGGGCATGCGCGTGTTCGCGGTGCAGACGAATTCGTCGGACGCCGATCTGCTGGATCTCTTCGCGTTCCATGTGGCCAAGGAGCAGGTCCGGATCGTCGACCAGGCCGCCACCGCCACCGCTGCCGCGGAGCGGCCCGCGGTCGCCGCCGCGGTGGACGGAGTCATGGGGAATGCCGGCTTCGGTTTCTTTGCCGGCGCGCCCGGTGCGCCGACAGGCATGGCGGCCGATGCAAAGCCTGCCGGAGACGCCGTCGCCGCCAAGGCGGGGGCCAGCGCCGCCACCGGCAAGGCTGCCGAGCCCAAGGTTGCCAATCAGGCGCAGATGGAGACCGCCACCATCCGCGTCGCGGTCAGCAAGGTCGACCAGCTCATCAACCTGGTGGGCGAGCTGGTCATCACGCAGGCCATGCTGGCGCAGAACAGCCGCGGCCTCGATGGCGCGGTGTACCAGCAGCTTCTGGCGGGCCTGGCGGACCTGGACCGCAATACGCGCGACTTGCAGGAATCGGTCATGTCGATCCGCATGATTCCGATGTCCATCGTGTTCAGCCGCTTTCCACGCATGCTGCGCGACCTGGCCAACAAGCTGGGCAAGAAGGTTGATCTGGTGACGCACGGCGAGGCCACCGAGCTGGACAAGGGCCTGGTCGAGAAAATCACCGACCCGCTGACCCACTTGGTGCGCAACAGCTGCGACCACGGCATCGAGCTGCCCGCGGACCGGCTGGCCAAGGGCAAGTCCGAGCACGGCACCATCACGCTATCTGCCTCGCACCAGGGCGGCTCCATCGTGATCGAGGTGCGCGACGACGGGCGTGGCCTCTCGCGCACCAAGATCATGGCCAAGGCGCGCGAGCGCGGCCTGGAGGTTTCGGACCAGATGAGCGATGCCGACGTCTGGCAGCTCATCTTCGCGCCGGGGTTCTCCACGGCCGAAGAGGTGACCGACGTGTCGGGCCGTGGCGTGGGCATGGACGTGGTCAAGCGCAACATCGCATCCCTGAACGGTACGGTGGAGATCGACTCCGCCGAGGGCTACGGCATGCGTGTGTCGGTGCGGCTGCCGCTCACGCTGGCCATCATGGACGGCATGTCGGTGGGCGTGGGCGACGAGGTCTACATCCTGCCGCTGTCGTCGGTGGTCGAGTCCTTCCAGGTCAACCAGTCGTCGGTCAGCACCGTGGCGCAGGGCTCGCAACTCGTCAAGGTGCGCGAGGAATACATGCCGGTGATCGCGCTGGAGAAGGTGTTCCAGGTACCGCGCTTCGACTTCGAGAAGTCCAGCAACATCATGGTGGTCGTCGAAGCCGACGGCAGCCGCGTGGCGCTGCTGGTGGACGAACTGCTGGGGCAGCACCAGGTCGTGGTGAAGAACCTGGAGAGCAACTACCGGAAGATCCCGAACATCTCCGGCGCCACCATCCTGGGCGACGGCAAGGTGGCGTTGATTCTCGATACCGCAGGGCTGGTGCGGCGTGCACGCCACTGACATTCACAATGAAAGGAGCTTGACATGAGCATGATCATGGGAAAGACCGGCGAAGCGGCGTCCTCCGGGGCGCGCGAGTACTTGACCTTCCGCCTGGACCAGGAGGAATACGGCATCGACATCCTCAAAGTCCAGGAAATCCGGGGCTACGAGCCACCGACGCGCATTGCCAATGCGCCGGAATTCATCAAGGGCGTGGTGAACCTGCGCGGCACCATCGTGCCGATCGTGGACATGCGGCTGAAGTTCAACTGCGCCAATGCCGAATACAACAACTTCACGGTCGTGATCATCCTGAACCTGCGCAACCGCGTGGTGGGCATCGTGGTCGATTCGGTGAGCGACGTGATGGAGTTGACGCCCGACAACATCAAGGCCGCGCCCGACATCGAAAGCGTGATCGACAACGGCTGCATCCTCGGCCTGGGCTCGGTGGGCGAGCGCATGCTGATCCTGCTGGACATCGAAAAGCTCATGTCGAGCGTCGACATGGGGCTGGTTCCCGCGGAAGCTTGAGCGCGCAGGTTGCCTTCGTCTCTTGGGAAATGATGGGGGTAAGCCGTTGATGTCTGCCAGACCATCCGCCAGCACATTGCCCCGCCGCGCGGAGAGCGGCATCGCGCCGACTTCCGGGCCCCTGGAGCAGGGACGCGAGTTCGTCTGGACCAGCGACGATTTCGCCAAGGTCCAGTCCCTGATCTACCAGCGCGCCGGCATCCATCTGCACGAAGGCAAGCACGCGATGGTGTACAGCCGGCTGTCGCGCCGGCTGCGCGAGACGGGCTATGCGAGCTTTCGCGAATACCTGGACTGGCTGCAGTCCGACGACGGCCCCGAATGGCAGGAGTTCGTCAACGCGCTCACCACCAACCTCACCGCGTTCTTCCGCGAGCCGCACCACTTCGAGATACTGGCCGAATACCTGCGGTTGCGGCCTGCGGCGTCGTCCTGGCGCGTGTGGTGCAACGCGGCCTCCACGGGGGAGGAGCCGTACTCCATCGCCATGACGGCGTTCGAGGTGCTGGGCGCCTCGGCCAACTTCAAGCTGGTTGCCAGCGACATCGACTCCAAGGTGCTGGCTTCCGCTGCCACGGGCGTCTACCGCGCCGATGCGCTCAAGGGCCTGGATGCGGCGCGGCTGCATCGCTTCTTCCTGCGCGGCAAGGGCACCAACGAAGGCATGGTGCGCGCCAAGCCGGAATTGCGGCGGGTCATCGACTTCATCAGCGTGAACCTGATCCGCAACGACTGGCCGTTCCGCGAGCCATTCGATGCGGTGTTCTGCCGCAACGTCATGATCTATTTCGATGCCGCCACGCAGCGGCAGGTGCTGGAGCGCATCCACCGCGTGCTCAAGCCCAAGGGGCTGCTGTTCGTGGGGCATGCTGAAAACTTCAGCGAGTCGCGCGATCTGTTCGCGCTGCGCGGCAAAACCGTCTACGAGCGCATATGAATCCATACCTGCGTTCCGGGAGAAGCAAGGGCTTTTCGCTTTCCAACGGCTGTTTATGGAGCGGTCTGGGCCATGAGTGAAATTCCTTCGCCTTCCTTGCCTGCCGGCGGGGCCATGGACCGGCGCCGCATCCCGCGCATGGCGCCGCTCAACGCGGCGCTGCTGCCGGTTGCCGGCGGGCCGGCGCCGCAGTCGTCGCTGGAAGAGCTGAAGACCCGCGCGCGCAAGCCCGGCGAGGCGGCGTTCTTCTATTTCGACCATCACTTCCAGTACAACGCCGTCAAGATACTGCCCGGCGAGTACTACGTCGCCAACGAGAACCTGGTCATCATGACGGTGCTGGGCTCGTGCATTGCCGCCTGCCTGTGGGACAGCCGCATGCGCACGGGCGGCATGAACCACTTCATGCTGCCCGATGGCGATTCGGCCGATATTTCGGGGCGCTACGGCTCCTATGCGATGGAGCTGCTCATCAACGAAATGCTCAAGCTGGGCGCGCGCCGCGAGAGCATGCAGGCCAAGATATTCGGCGGCGCGCAGGTGATGCACAACTTCACGACCATGAACGTCGGCGAGCGCAACACCAAGTTCGTGATCGACTACCTGCACACCGAGCGCATTCCCGTGGTGTCAGAGGATGTGCTGGACATCTATCCGCGCAAGGTGTGCTTCTTCCCCGTCACCGGCAAGGCGATGGTCAAGCGTCTGGCGCATGCCCATCCCGAGACGCTGGTGGCGCAGGAGGTCAAGGGCAATGTCGTGGCGGTGGCCCAGAAGACCGCGGGTGGCTCGGTCGATCTGTTCTGAATCCGGCAGTGGGAGACGCCATGAAAAAAATACGCGTGATCGTGGTCGACGACTCGGCGCTGGTGCGCAGCCTGTTGTCGGAGATCATCAATCGGCAGCGGGACATGGAATGCATCGGCACGGCCAACGACCCGCTCATCGCGCGCGAGATGATCCGCGAGCGCAGTCCCGACGTGATCACGCTCGACGTCGAAATGCCGCGCATGGACGGCATCGACTTCCTGGGCCGGCTGATGCGCCTGCGCCCCATGCCCGTGGTGATGGTGTCCACGCTGACCGAAAAGGGCGCGGAAGTCACGCTCAAGGCGCTGGAGCTGGGCGCAGTCGATTTCGTGGCCAAGCCGCGCGTGGGGCTGGCCAACGGCCTGAACGAGTTGGCGCACGAGATCGTCGAGAAGATCCGCGTGGCCGCCGTGGCCCACGTGCGAAGGGCGCACTTCGGTACGTCCGCCCATGCGCCGGCGGGCGAGGGCGGTGCAGCGCCGCATGGCACGCCCGCCGCGCCTCGGGCGCCGGCATCGCTGCTGGGCCGCCTCTCCACCGAGAAGCTGATCTTCATCGGCGCCTCCACGGGCGGCACCGAGGCCATCAAGGAAATCCTGGTGCAGATGCCCGCCGACTCGCCGGCCATCGTGATCACGCAGCACATGCCGCCGGGCTTCACCACCAGCTTCGCCGCGCGCCTGAACAGCCTGTGCCAGATCACGGTGAAGGAGGCGGCCAACGGCGAGCGCATCCTGCCCGGCCACGCCTACATCGCCCCGGGCGGCATGCACTTGCGCGTGAACCGCAGCGGCGCCAACTATGTGGCCGTGGTGGAGGACGGCGAACCCGTCAACCGCCACAAGCCTTCGGTGGAGGTGCTGTTCAGGTCCGCGGCGGAGATCGTGGGGCGCAATGCCTACGGCGTGATGCTGACCGGCATGGGCAACGACGGCGCGAAGGCCATGCGCGAGATGCGCGACAGCGGCAGCTACAACTTCGTGCAGGACGAGGCCAGTTGCATCGTGTTCGGCATGCCGCGCGAGGCGATCGCCCATGGCGCCGCCGACGAGGTTTTGCCCTTGACGCAGATCGCCCCCGCGCTGATCGCCAGACTGCGTGGTACGACAGATCGGCTGCACCACCGCATCTGACCTGGTGCCTGCACCGGAATGCTACATAAAAAGTAGCTGCTACCGCAATATCTACAAGGATTTCAGAATGTTTTATATCTGAAGTCCTTATGGATATTGCGGTGGCAGCTAGCAAAAATGTAGCGGCATGCGCGTGGCCTCAAAGCATCTCGTCGGGTGCGAACGGTGCGGCGAGCAGCAGCAGAAGGCGCAGCCCCAGGCCCGCGTCGGGCTCGGAATCCCACTGCTGTGCCGGCTGCGTGCCGCGGGCCGGCACGGTCCAGCGGATGTGCTCATCGACCAGTTCGAGCCGGAAGCTTTCGGCGTCCAGCGCCGCGGCGATGTCGCGGGTCACGGCGCCCGCCAGCGCCGTGCTGCGCACCACGAGCGCCACTTCGGTGTTCTGGAGTTTCGAGCGCAGGTCCAGGTTCATCGAGCCCACGACCAGCAGCCTGCCATCGATCACCACCAGTTTGGTATGCAGGCTGGCGTGCGAGGCGGGCGACGAACCGAGCAGCCGCCTGTGCGTGTTGCCTTCGGAGCGCAGTTCGTAAAGCTCCACGCCCAGCGCCAGCAGGCGCTGGCGGTAGCGCGCGTAGCCCACGTGCGCCAGCGGTGCATCGTTGGAGGCGAGCGAGTTGGTCAGCACGCGCACGCGCACGCCGCGCTGCGCCAAGCGGGCGAACATCTCCATCATGTCGTCGCCGGGCACGAAGTAGGCCGAGACGATCAGCACCTCATGGCGGGCTTGCTGCATCAGCCGCTGCAGGCCGTCGACCATGGTGTCTTCCTCCGCCTCGGGGTCTTCCGGCGCGATCTTGCCGGGCTTGTCGGCCAGCAGCAGGGCGGGCGCCCACACGAACGGCAACTGCCCGGCCAGCAACTGGTCGGCAGCGCTTTGCGAGTCGGGCACCACGCGCGCCTCCACCGGGGCTTGCGCGGCAGCGGGCACCCCCGGGCCAGCATCGTCCGCCGCGCCGGGCTGCTGCGGCGCCGTGCGCACTGCTTCCTCCGGCCTTTGTGCCTCGGCGCGGAGCTGCCGCATCTCGCCGGGGGTGAGCAGCGTTTCCACGGGGTATGCCAGTGCATGGTTCCAGTACGCGTCGAAGCTGTGGGAAATGTCATCGATGACGGGCCCCATGGTCAGCAGGTCCAGGTCCAGGAAATTGCTGCGCTGGCCCTGGCCGAAGTAGGCGTCGCCCAGGTTGCGGCCGCCCGTGATGGCGAAGGCGTTGTCGGCCACCAGTACCTTGTTGTGCATGCGCTGCTGCGCATGCTGGAAATCGAACAGCGCATTCAACACCCTGCCGAACTGCGTGCGCCGCGGCCCGGGCAGTGGGTTGAACATGCGCACTTCGACGTTGGGCACCTGGTTGAGCAGCAGCACCCGGGCATTGGCGCCCGAGGCGTTGAAGTCGTCGAGCAGGATGCGCACGCGCACGCCGCGCAGCCCGGCGCGGCGGATGGCCTGTAGCAGCGCCCGGGTGGAGCCGTCGTAATGGATGCTGTAGTACTGCAGGTCCAGCGTGGCGTGGGTGGCTTCGATCAGTGCGAGGCGGGTGCCGTACGCGCTTTCGGAGTCGTCGAGCGCATGGAAACCCGAAAAGCCGGCTTGCTGTGCAGGCCGCAGCGCCTGGGCGAGCCGGCCCAGGCGGGTGTCCGCCGTGGCGGCGGGCGCGGGCGCATACGAGGGCGTGCGCCCCACGTTGTCCGGCAGGCTGGCGCAGCCCGCCGCCAGGCAGGCAAGAACGGCAAGGCCCCATGCGACGATGCAGATGCGGCGGTGCGGAAAGGAGAGGGTTGCACCCATGGAGATGCCGAATCTAGGCCCGCAGTGCCGGCGCGCGTGTAAGACGCTGCGCAGTCCCGCAATCGGCTCAGGGCGACAGTTCGACCCAGCGCTCGATCGCCTGGCCCAGCTCTTCTTCCACCGCGTCCAGGCGCTGCTGCAGGCCGACGGCCCGCGCCAGGTCGCGTGCATACAGGCCGCCATCGGCCAGCTCGCGTTGCAGCGTCTGCTGCTCGGTTTCGAGCTGCTGGATGCGCGCGGGCAGGCTTTCCAGTTCGCGCTGCTCCTTGTACGACAGCTTGCGGCGCAGGCTTTTGGCATCGGCCTCGATGCCCGGGGCCGCTTGCGGGACGGGAGCGGGGCCGCGCTGCGGCGCAAGCGCGGCGGCGGGCATGGCCGCGGCCGGCTTGACGGAACGGCTCGATTGCAGCAGCCAGTCCTGGATGCCGCCTTCGTACTCCTTCCACTGCCCATCGCCTTCGGAGGCGATCATGCTGGTGGCCACGTTGTCGACGAAGGCCCGGTCGTGGCTGACCAGGAACACGGTGCCGGTGTACTGCTGCAGCATATCTTCGAGCAGATCCAGCGTTTCGATGTCCAGGTCATTCGTGGGCTCGTCGAGCACCAGCACGTTGGCCGGGCGCGCGAACAGCCGCGCCAGCAGCAGGCGGCTTCGCTCCCCGCCCGAAAGCGACCGCACCGGTGCTGCTGCGCGTGCCGGGGAGAAAAGGAAGTCGCCCAGGTAGCTCTTGACGTGCTTGCGCTCGCTGCCGATCTCTACCCATTCGCTGCCAGGGCTGATGAAGTCTTCCAGCGTGGCATCGAGATCAAGCTCCTGGCGGAATTGGTCGAAATAGGCCACCTGCAGGTTGGACCCCCGCCGCACCTGACCGCTCTGGGGCTCCAGGCCGCCCAGGATCAGTTTGATGAGTGTCGTCTTGCCCGCACCGTTCGGGCCGACGATGCCGACCTTGTCGCCGCGCAGGATGGTGGACGTGAAGTCGCGAATGACGATCTTGTCGCCGAACGACAGCGATGCGGCATCAAGGTCGGCAACGATCTTGCCCGAGGGCGCGCCGGCTGACAGCGATAGCTTGACGCTGCCCATGACCTCGCGCCGCGCGGTGCGGTTCGCGCGCAGCCGCTCCAGCCGCGTGATGCGGCTTTGGCTGCGTGTGCGCCGGGCTTCCACGCCCTTGCGGATCCAGGCTTCCTCCTGGGACAGCAGGCGGTCTTCCTTGCCGGCCAGCGTTGCTTCGTGCGCCAGTTGCGCCTCCTTTTGCTGCACATAGCTCTGGAAATTGCCGGGAAAAGAGCGCAGCTTGCCCCGGTCGAGTTCGACGATGCGTGTCACCACGCGGTCCAGGAAGGTGCGGTCGTGGCTGATCGTCACTACGCTGCCATGGAAGCCGATGAGCAGTTCTTCGAGCTTTTCTATCGCGCTGATATCCAGGTGGTTGGTCGGCTCGTCTAGCAGCAGCACGTCTGGCTTTGTGACCAGTGCTTGCGCCAGGGCGACCAGCTTGCGCTTGCCGCCAGAGAGCGCGTTCACCTTGGCATGTGGATCCAGCCCGAGCCGGGCAACGGTCTCGTCGACGCGCTGCTCCCAGTTCCAGCCGTCCTGGGCTTCGATCCGGGATTGCAGATTGTCCAGCTCATGGGCGTGCGCCGCAGATGAAAAACGCTCCCTGAGCGCACGCACTTCATGCAACCCCGCGCCGATGGCCTCGAAAACGTTGTCATTTTCCTCAAGCACGGGTTCCTGCGCGACATAAGCGATGCGCAGTCCTTGTTGAAGCTGGAGAGCTCCATCGTCGGGGCGCTCTTGGCCCGCCAGTATCTTGAGCAGGGAGGATTTGCCCGTCCCGTTGCGGCCGACGATACCGATGCGTTCGCGCGGCTCCAGTGCGAAATCGGCATGGTCGAGGAGCGCGACATGACCAAAGGCCAGTTGCGCGTTCAGAAGAGTCAGAAGAGCCATGCGATGAACCTAAATCCGGCAGTTACCCCGTCAATGCGCGCGGCTCTGGCGGAAGCCAGGGCGGCAGCGGAC
>NZ_JARGEN010000050.1 GCF_029211125.1 Curvibacter soli | reverse complement strand
CACCACCTCCGCGCCAGTGCTAGCTTTTCGTACCGTCACTTATTGCACTGAAAACGAGGAGACCCCTCGGCGCCCAGGGCCGCAGCGCGCGCGGCGTTGTCGGCCAGGCAGGGCGGATCGGAGCCCAGCAACTGCACACGCACCGGCACGCCCGCGGGGGTGCGGCTGCCGGCGGCCAGTTCGGGCACCACGCGCAGGAACACGCGCTCGGGCAGCAGGGTGTCGGTGACGCGGATGAACTCCGACACGCAGCGGTCGATGCCGCCCGCGCGCGTGAGGATGTCGCGCAGCACGTGGTCGAGCAGCCCCTCCATCGGCGCGAGCAGCAGGTGCTTCATCGGCCCCTCAGCGCGCCGCGAGCCGCCACAGCGAGGTGACCTCCCGCGCGCGGGCCTCGTGCAGCGGATCGGCAGCGTCACGCGACTTGGGGTGGCGCGGGCGCGCGTCCGCGCGGGCCAGCACGCGCAGGCCGGCGGCCTCCACCCATTCCTGCAATTCGGCGCGCGTGCGCAATCCCAGATGTTCAGCCAGGTCGGAGAGGATCAGCCAGCCCTCGCCGCCGGCTGCCAGGTGGTCCGCCAGACCGGCCAGGAAGCCGCGCAGCATGCGGCTGCCCTCGTCGTACACCGCGTGCTCGATGGGCGTGGCCGCGCGCGCGGGCAGCCAGGGCGGGTTGCACACCACGAGGGCAGCGCGCCCGGGCGGGAACAGGTCGGCGGCCAGTAGCTCCACCTGCGCCGACAGGCCCAGGCGGTCGAGGTTGTCGCGCGCGCAGGCCAGGGCGCGCGGGTCCATGTCGGTGGCCACGATGCGCCGCACGCCGCGCCGCGCCAGCACGGCCGACAGCACGCCGGTGCCCGCGCCGATGTCGAAGGCCAGCTCCGTGCCGGGCAACGGGGCCTGGGCCACGAGGTCCACGTATTCACCGCGCACGGGCGAGAACACGCCGTAGTGCGGGTGGATGCGGGCGCCGCCGAGGGCGGGAATTTCCACGCCCTTGCGGCGCCATTCGTGCGCGCCGACCAGCCCCAACAGTTCGCGTAGCGCCACGGCGGCGGGCTCGCCCGTGGCCGGGCCCCAGGCTTCGGCGCAGGCCGCGCGCGCGTCCGGCGCCCGGCGCAGCGGCACGCCGTAGTCGCCGTCGAGGGGCAGCAGCAGCATGCCGAGCACGCGCGCGCGCTGGGCCTGGGCCTGGCGGTGGCGGTGGAAGGCCTCAGAAGGGCTGGCCAGCGCGGGGCGGGCGTCTCCGCCCTTGCGCGGCCCGCGCGCGATGCGCCGCTCCAGCGCCTGCAGTAGCTGGCGCGCGTTGTGGTAGTCGCCGCGCCACAGCAGTGCCGTGCCTTCGCAGGCCAGCCGGTAGGCGGCGTCGGCGGACAGCGTGTCGTCGGCGGGCAGGACGCGCGCCGGGGCAGCGGTGCCGGACTCGCTGCGCCAGCGCGCGGTGCGCGGTGCGCCGCCCTCGCTCCAGTGGATGTAGGGGTGCGGCGCGGTCAGGGGCATGGAAGAAGCGGGTCCATCGGAAGATGAACCGCTTTTACCAGAACCGGGCACGGGCTCCCGATGGGGCAAGGGCGCCCCGGATGCAACCGAGGGTTCAACCTGGAATGCGGCGTTGCTCCTCCTTGCGGGCAAGTAGCCCGCCGCGTCGTCGCGTCTTGCCTGGCACCCCGATCACGGCACTGGCAGGCGCATCCAACTGCCGTTTCCAGGTTCAATAAACTTCAGGCACGAACATCTCCTGCGGCACGGGGTGCCGCAGGTAGTCCGGGTTGCGCACGCGCTCGGGCAGTGTGACCTCCGGATGCGGCACCTCGTGGTACGGCACCAGGGACAGCAGGTGGTGGATGCAGTTCAGGCGCGCCTTCTTCTTGTCCACCGCCTGCACCACCCACCAGGGCGCCTCGGGGATGTGGGTGCGCTCCAGCATGGTTTCCTTGGCGCGGGTGTAGTCCTCCCAGCGGCGGCGGCTTTCCAGATCCATGGGGCTCAGCTTCCACTGCTTGAGCGGGTCGTGGATGCGGCTGGTGAAGCGCAGGTGCTGCTCGTCGTCGGTGATGGAGAACCAGTATTTGACGAGCTGGATGCCGCTGCGCGCGAGCATCTTCTCGAACTCGGGCACCGAGCGGAAGAACTCCTCGTACTCGGCGTCGGTGCAGAAGCCCATGACGCGCTCCACGCCAGCGCGGTTGTACCAGCTACGGTCGAACAGCACGATCTCGCCCGCGGCGGGCAGGTGCGCCACGTAGCGCTGGAAGTACCACTGCGTGCGCTCGCGGTCGTTGGGCGCGGGCAGCGCGGCCACGCGGCACACGCGCGGGTTCAGGCGCTGCGTGATGCGCTTGATGGCGCCGCCCTTGCCGGCGGAGTCGCGGCCCTCGAAGATCACCACCATGCGGTGGCGCGTGGCGACCACCCAGTCCTGCAGCTTGACCAGCTCGCCCTGCAGGCGAAACAGCTCGCGGAAGTAGTTGCGCCGGGCCTCGCGGCTGCCGTCGACGCGGGCGATGCCGCTTGCGTCGTGGTGCAGGTCCTCGAGCTCCATCTCCAGCTCTTCGTCGAGGCCGTCGAGTATGTCTTCCTGCAGGCGCAGCAGGTCATGCGCGCTGGGCGGGGCGGGGGTGCGGTCCTGGGTCATGGGCGGGTCCTGTGCGTGCCAGTGAAAAACTGGCAACTTGCCACATGACGGTGTCATGCAAATGACACCGTGCTGCGGCAGGGCCCGCCCGGAAGGCTCAGGGCAGCGGACGCTGCAGGCGCACTTCCTCGATCTTGCAGCCGCCGACCACGGCGGTCTTGGCGGTGGTCATCTCGCGCTTGAAGCCGGCCAGCTCGTGAAAGCGCATGGCGCGCTCGTTGCGCAGCGGCACCCAGGCGGTGACGGTGGTGCAGCCCTCTTCCTGCAGGCCGTCGCGCGCGGCGTCCCACAGGGCCAGGCCAACGCCCTTGCTCCAATGCGTGGGAGCGGCGTAGATGGCCCAGATCTCGCCCGTGGTGGGGCGGGACTTCTCGTCGCGCGAGCGGTCGAAGCCGACGAAGCCGACTATCCTGTCGTCTTCGAGGGCCACGTGGACCTGGGGTTCGCAGTATTCGATGGCTTCGCGCCAGTAGGCTTGGCTTTTTTCGGGGGACATGGCCTTGAGCTGTGCTTGCGGCACTATGCCTTCGTAGGCGGCTTGGACGGAAAGGGAGTGGATTTGGGCGATCGCCTTGGCATCCCGCAGCGTGGCGGGGCGGACCTGGATACTCGGCATGGAAAACGGCTAACGAAATGGGTATTTCAGAAAATACGGGGAACGGGATTGTCGCCGCAAATCGTTTTCACGCCTCCACGCGGCGCCACGAACGTGTTTGCGATCTCCTTGGGGCTTGCAAACATGCTCCTGGGATCCGCATGAAACCGGACGATGATGCCGGCGATGGTCGTCGCAGCGACGGCGGCGGCGCGCGGCCGCGCCCCTGGCGGGTGCGGGTGGAGCCGTCTGGGCTGGCGTTCGACGCCAGCGCCGATGAATCCCTGCTGGAAGCAGCGGAAAAGGCCGGGGTAGAACTTCCCTCCTCCTGCCGCAATGGCACTTGCCGCACCTGCCTGTGCACCCTGCTGGAAGGCAGCGTGCGCTACCTGATCGCCTGGCCGGGCCTGAGCGCGGAGGAGAAGCAGGAAGGCTGCATCCTGCCCTGCGTGGCGCATGCGCAAAGCGACGCGGTGATCGAGCAGCCCTGGGCCATGGCCGCTTCCGCCGCACCACGCTAGTGCAGTGTTCGATGCTTGGCGGCACCAATAAACCTGGAAACGGCAGTTGGATGCGCCTGCCGGTGCCGTGATCGGGGTGCCAGGCAAGACGCGCCGACGCGGCGGGCTACTGCCCGCAAGGAGGAGCAACGCCGCATGGCGCGCCGAGCGCGGTGCTGGCAGGTGCATGGCGCTCTCACCCACGAGGTGAACCCCATCGAAGCCGTCAACGCTCGATTGCATGCGGCCTGGCAAGGGATGCAAAGCGGTCAACTGCCGTTTCCAGGTTAAAAGCGATGCGTTTTGGCGCAGGGCAAGGCGCAAACCACAGCGATAGCCGTAGCTATCGCGAGGATTTGCAACGCCGCCATGCGGTCAAAAGGCGCGGTTTTATGTGCTGCTCAGCGTTGAACACTGCACTAGTGCATCGAACACTGCACTAGCGCGCGCTGGCCTGCGGCGTCCGCGACGCGAAGGGCTTGTGCTGCGACATCCAGGTGAGGAAGGCGTCCAGCGGCATGGGCCGTGCGAAGTGGAAACCCTGCAGCTCGTCGCAGCCCAGGTAGCGCAGTTGCCGGGCCTCCTGCCCCTCTTCCACGCCTTCGGCCACCACCACGAGGCCGAGGTTGTGGCCCAGCGCGATGATGGCGCGGATGATGGCCAGGTCGGTCGGGTCGGTCAGCAGGTCGTGCACGAACGACTGGTCGATCTTGAGCTTGTCGATCGGGAAGCGCTTGAGGTAGGCGAGCGACGAATAACCGGTGCCGAAGTCGTCGATGGACAGCTTCACGCCCAGCGTCTTGAGGGCGATGAGCTGCGCCTCGGCGGCGCTGGCGTTGTCCATGAGGTGCGATTCGGTGATCTCCAGTTCCAGCCGCCCGGGGTTGCAGCCGCTGTCGCGCAGGCACTGCCGCAGGCCGTCGAGCAGGGCGGGGTCGGTGAGCTGCGCCGCCGACAGGTTGACCGAGATGTCGATGGCGCTGCGCCCCTCGGCCTCCCAGGCGGCGAGCCGCATGCAGGCCTCGCGCAGCACCCACATGCCGATGGGGCGGATCAGCCCCGTTTCCTCCGCCAGAGGAATGAACCGGCCCGGCTGCACGGCGCCCAGGTCGGGGTGCTGCCAGCGCAGCAGCACTTCCGCGCCCACCACATCGAGCGTCTGCGTGTCCACGCGCGGCTGGTAGTGCAGATGCAGCTCGCCACGCTCCAGGGCGTGGCGCAGGTGGTGCTCCAGCGTCTGGCGCTGCTGGACCAACAGGTCGATCTCGGGCGCGTAGAAGCTCACCATGTCGCGCCCGCCGGACTTGGCCTGGTACATGGCGGCGTCGGCACGGCGCATCAGGTCTTCGGTGCTGGCGCCGTCGAGCGGGTAGAGGGCCACGCCGACGCTGCACGACACCTGCAGATCGTGGCCTTCGACGTGGTGCGACTGGCGGATCAGCGGGATCAGGCGGTGCTCGACCACGTGGCGCACCTCCTCGCGGTCGGTCACGTCGCGCATCACGACGACGAACTCGTCGCCGCCCAGCCGGCTCACGGTGTCGCCCGCGCGCACGGCGAGCTTCAGGCGCTCGGCCACGGAGCGCAGCAGGCCGTCGCCGATATGGTGGCCCAGGGTGTCGTTGATGCCCTTGAAGCGGTCCAGGTCGATGAACAGAACCGCCACCTTGCCGCCGTGCTGCGCCGCGTCGAACAGGGCCACCTGCAGGCACTCCACGCACAGCGAGCGGTTGGGCAGCTCGGTCAGCACGTCGTGCTCGGCCAGGAACTGCACGCGCGCCTCGGTGCGCTTGCGGTCGGTGATGTCCACCGAGATGCCGATGTAGTGCGACACGGGGCCTGGCTTGGGCACCTCGCGCACGGCCGACACCATGAGCCAGGCCGGGTAGGTCTCGCCCGAGCGCTTGCGAAACCGCACCTCGCCCTGCCAGGCGTCGCGCTCATCGATGGCCTGCGCGATGCGCTGGGCCAGGCCCGGGGCGTCGGGCTCGTCGAGCAGCATGGCGAACTGCTCGCCGAGCACCTCGTAGTAATCGTAGGACGTGCTGCGGCAGAAGGCGTGGTTGATGCTCAGCACCTTCTGCGCGGCGTCCATGATGATGATGCCCTCCGACGACGCCTCGAACACCTTGGCCCAGAGTTCGAGCCGACGCTCCATGAGCTTGAGCATGTTGATCGGCGTGAAGGCCGTGAGCATGGCGTCGCTCCCGCGGAACTGCAGCCGCCGCGCCGAGAGCACCGCCCATGAGGGCTCGCCCCCGCCGCCGAGCCAGCGCACCTCGAATTCGTCGACCTTGCCCTGGTCCGCCATGTGCTGGAAGAAGCGGCTGCGCACGCCCGGCTCCAGCCCCATGCGCCAGGGGTCGCTGGCGCAGTCGCCGAGCCAGGGCCGGGCCGGCGCATTCGCGTGCAGCACTTCGTGGTATGGAATGGAGGTGACCACCAGCGCGATCGGGATCGCCTCCACCATCTCCTGCTGCATGAGGGCGGCGCGGGCACTGGCGGCCAGCTCCTGCTGCGTCAGGCGCTCGCTGTCGAGCTGCGCGAGCATGTCGTTGAAGGCCACGACGAGCTGGCCGATCTCGTCGCTGCTGTGCCAGCGGGCGCGGCGCGTGTGGTCGCCGGTGCGCCGCACCTCGTCGGCCACGCCGGCCAGTTGGCGCAGCGGCCAGGCGATCTGCCGCGCCACCGCGTAGACCAGGCTCAGGATGCAGCCCAGCAGCAGCAGCGCCGTGCCCAGGTGCAGCCACATTCGCGCGAACTGCGCCGATTCGCGCTGGGCCAGCAGCCGGTCGAGTTCACGGGCCGTGGCGACCCATGTGCTGCCGAGCGCCTCCAGCGTCTGGGCATAGTCGTTCTGGAGCATGGCGAAGTCCGCCGTGCCCGCGTCGCTGCGGTCGGCGAGTTTGCGCATCTGGCCGAGGAACGCATCGGCCCGGCCTTCCAGCACCTCGCGGTGCGATGCCAGCGCGGCGCGCAGCGCCGGGGAGCCGGCGGCGAACACCTGGGTGAAGTCGGAGCGCATGCCCTGCCCCACCGCGTCGATGCGCCCGGCCAGCGTCAGCAGTTGGGTGCGGCGGTCGGCCTGCGACATGCTGCGCACGCCTTCCATCATGGCGGTTTCGTGCAGGGCCTCCAGCAGTTCGGGGAAGCGCAGCATCACGAGCGACATGGCGTAGTAGCTGTCGAGGTCGGGGTCGAGGATCAGGTTGGACTGGTTGCCCACCGTGGTCAGCAGTTCGCGCCCTCGGCGCAGCATGTCGCGCAGCAGCATGTCGCGCTGCGGGCCAGTGCCTTCGCGCAGCACCGCATCGCGGCTCTTCACGAAGGCCGCGCTCTGCTCGGTGGTGTGCAGCACCTCGTCGTGCGTGATGCGCACGCGCGCCAGTTGCTCCAGCGCCCGGGGCGCGGGCGCCGGGGCGCCGGGCAGGAAGGGCGACAGCAGCACGCTGCGCACCGCGTCGCTGTAGACCATGCCGACGATCTCCTTGCGCGTGAAATCGATCGACAGGTATTTCTCGTGGATCAGGATGCCCGACACATAGATCACCGCGGTCAGGTCGAGCGCATAGATGAGCATGAGCTTGCGCCCGACGCTGAGTCGGCCGAGCCAGCCCGTGAGGCGGTGCAGCAAAGACGAGGTCGGCGCGTCGTGGGCACGCACGCCGAGCGGATGGGAAATTTTGTCGTCCTTTCCGCCGGCGCTCCCGCCGGCAGTGCCTGTCAGGCGCTATGCGGCCGCGGGGATCAGGAAGTCGCGGCTGATGCGCCCGCCGAGTTCATTCACGCGATCCAGGAACTGGGTCAGAAAGGCATGCAGGCCCGTGGCCAGTATCTCGTCGATGCGCCCGTACTGCAGGTCGGCGCGCAGCTTGCCGGCGCGACGCTGGGTTTCGGCGGACTGGTCGTTGGCCACGGCGCCCAGATTGGTCACCACCTCGTTCAGGCTGGCGTGCAGCGAACGCGGCATGTCCGGGCGCAGGATCAGCAGGTCGGCCACGCGCTCGGGCTTGATGACGTCACGGTATACCTTGCGGTAGATCTCGAACGCCGAGACGCTGCGCAGGATGGCGCTCCAGTGGTAGAAGTCGTACTCCTGGCCCTTCTCGCTGGCGGCGCCGAAGAAGTCGCTCTGCACGGCATGGAACTTCACGTCCACCAGGCGCGCGGTGTTGTCGGCGCGCTCCAGGAAGGTGCCCAGGCGCAGGAAGTGGAAGGCTTCGTCCTGCAGCATGGTGCCCAGCGTGACGCCGCGCGAGAGGTGCGAGCGGAACTTGACCCATTCGAACATCTGGCTCGGGTCGCGCTCGAACTCGCCGCTCTTGAGCATGCGGTTGATCTCCAGCCAGGTCTGGTTCTGCGTTTCCCAGGCCTCGGTGGTGAGCGAGCCGCGCACGGCGCGGGCATTCTCGCGCGCAGCGCGCAGGCAGGAGACGATGGACGAGGCGTTGTCCTCGTCCTTGACCATGAACTCCATCACACGCCCGGGCGTGACCTCGCCGTGGCGCGCGGTGTAGGCCGGCAGCAGTTCGCTGATGGACAGCAGCCCCTGCCAGCCCACCTGGGCCACGGCGGTGGACTGCGGCAGCAGCGAGGTCTGGTAGTTGACGTCGAGCATGCGGGCGGTGTTTTCGGCGCGCTCGGTATAGCGGGACATCCAGAACAGATGATCGGCGGTGCGTGACAACATTCGGTGGACTCCTTTGCCTCAAACACCGCAGGCGCTGCGCGCCCGGTCGTGTTTTATCGAAAGCACGCCTGCGGCGCGTTTTTCGGCGCGCTCGGTATAGCGGGACATCCAGAACAGATGATCGGCGGTGCGTGACAGCATGCGGTGGACTCCTCTCGCCCCGGTGTCAGGACTGGTTTTGCGACTGCGACGACCAGGTCCGTGGCGGCGGACTGTCGCCGTCCTCCAGGATCCAGGTGTCCTTGGTACCACCGCCTTGCGACGAATTCACGACCAGCGAGCCTTCCTTGAGCGCCACGCGGGTCAGGCCGCCCGGCACCATCTGCACCTCCTTGCCCGAGAGCACGAAGGGCCGCAGGTCGATGTGGCGCGGCGCGATGCCGCTGTCCACGAAGGTGGGGCAACTGGAGAGGCTCAGCGTGGGCTGGGCGATGTAGCCGCCCGGATTGGCCAGCAGCGCCTTGCGGAAATCCTCGATTTCGGCGGTGGTGGCCGCGGGGCCCACGAGCATGCCGTAGCCGCCCGCGCCATGCACCTCCTTGACCACGAGTTCCTTGAGGTGGTCGAGCACGTACTTCAGGTCCTCGGGGTTGCGGCACACGTAGGTGGGCACGTTGTTGAGGATGGGTTTCTCGCCGAGGTAGAACTCGATCATCTTGGGCACGTAGGGGTAGATCGACTTGTCGTCGGCCACGCCCGTGCCCACGGCGTTGCAGATGGTCACGTTGCCCGCGCGGTAGGCGTCCATGAGGCCCGCGCAGCCCAGCGTGGAGGTGGGGCGGAACACGTTGGGGTCGAGGAAGTCGTCGTCCACGCGGCGGTAGATCACGTCCACGCGGCGCAGGCCGCGCGTGGTGCGCATCCACACGAAGCCGTCCCTGACCAGCAGGTCCTGGCCTTCGAGCAGTTCCACGCCCATCTGCTGGGCCAGGAAGGCGTGCTCGAAATAGGCGCTGTTGTACATGCCGGGCGTGAGCACCACCACCGTGGGCTCGGCGGCGCCGGGCTGGGCGCTGGCGCGCAGGGTCTCGAGCAGCAGGTCGGGGTAGTGCGCCACGGGCGCCACGCGGTGCTGGCTGAACAGGTCGGGGAAGAGCCGCATCATCATCTTGCGGTTCTCCAGCATGTACGACACGCCGCTGGGCACGCGCAGGTTGTCTTCGAGCACGTAGTACTCGCCTTTGCCCTGCGCGTCGGGCGCGCGCACGATGTCGATGCCCGAGATGTGCGAATAGATCTGGTTGGGCACGTCCACGCCGACCATCTCGGGGCGGAACTGCGAGTTGCCGACGATCTGCTCGGCGGGCACGACGCCGGCCTTGACGATCTCCTGGCCGTGGTAGACGTCGTGGATGAAGCGGTTGAGCGCGGTGACGCGCTGCACCAGCCCCTGTTCCATGCTGGCCCATTCATGGGCCGGGATGATGCGGGGGATCAGGTCGAACGGGATGAGGCGCTCGGTGCCCGCGCCGTCCTCGTCCTTGGCGCCGTAGACGGCGAAGGTGATGCCCACCCGGCGGAAGATCATCTCCGCCTCTTCGCGCCGCGCCCGCATGGTGTCGGACGGCTGGCGCGCGAGCCACTGCCCATAGCCTTTGTAGTGCTCCCGCACGTCGCTGCCCTGCATGGGGAGCTGGGTGTACATCTCGTCGAAATTCAGCATAAAAGCCATCTCCTGCGTTCAGCATAGCAAGTTACGCGCCTGCACGGCATGCAATCCTGGGGCGCAGCCATGCTGCCAGTAGCGCGGCGCGTCGTGGCGCTCGCAGGCAATGGCGCCGGGCGCGGCGCTGCTCCAGCGCGCGGCGCCGCAGTGCGGCGAATCGGCCAAGGCCACGCCGCGCGCGGCCAGGCGCTCCAGCACCTCGGGCGCGGGATGGCCGAAGCGGTTGCGGTAGCCGGCCTGCGCGAGCGCGATGCGCGGGCGCGCCGCATCGAGAAATGCCGCGCTCGACGAGCTTTTGCTGCCATGGTGCGGCAGCAGCAGCAGCGTGGCCGCAAGCGGCGCCCCCTCGGCCACCAGTTGCGCTTCCTGGCGCTGCTCGATGTCGCCTGTCAGCAATGCGGCGGTGCCGTCCGAGGATGCGATGCGCAGCACGCAGCTCATGGCATTGCTGGGCTGCGCCACGGCATAGTCCGCAGGCGCGGGGTGCAGCACGTCGAACGCCACGCCGTCCCACTCCCAGTGCTGGCCCGCCATGCAGTGCGTGTAGCCGTGCGCGGCCAGCAGGGCATCGGCCTCCTGCGAGCCCAGCGTCCGGGCCTGCGGCTGCGCAGCCAGCACGGCGGGTGTGCCGCCGGTGTGGTCGCTGTCGCGGTGGCTCAGCAGGAGCAGGTCCACGCGCTCGCCCAGGGCGCGCAGCAGCGGCACCAGCACGCGCTGGCCCGCATCGCT
Organism: Curvibacter soli; assembly: GCF_029211125.1. GTDB lineage: Bacteria > Pseudomonadota > Gammaproteobacteria > Burkholderiales > Burkholderiaceae_C > Curvibacter_A > Curvibacter_A soli. The sequence continues at coordinate 21,458 of NZ_JARGEN010000050.1, read as the reverse complement.
GCCGCGCCCGAAACGCGGCCCCGCGTCATAGAGCAGCGTGTGGCCCGCGGTGCGCACCACAACGGCACTGCCCTGCCCCACATCGGCGGCCAGCAGGTCGAACTGCCCCGGCGTTGGGCGCGCGGGCTGCCACAGCAGCAGGGGCAGCAGCAGCGGAACACCCAGGGCGCGCAGCGGCGCGGGCAGCCGCATGGCGCACAGCACCGCGCCCACCGCGGCGGCCAGGCCCATCCAAAGCGGCCCGGCGGGCACGCCCCAGGAGGCTCCCGGCAGCGCGGCCAGCCATTGCAGGACGCTGCCCAGCACCTGCACGCCCCATGCCGCCGCCTGCCACAGCGGCGGCCACGTCACGCCGCCCAGCGCCAGCGGCGTGACGAACAGCGTGACCCATGGAATCGCCACCAGGTTGGCAACGAAGCCCACCAGCGACACCTGGTGGAACAGCAGCACCGACAGCGGCGCAAGCGCCACGGTGACCACGCCCTGCTCGCGCAGCAGGGCGCGGAGTTTCAAGCCAAATCGGCCTCCAGCGCCCGTATTTACTGCGGTAGCAGCTCCTGAATCCGTAGCAAAAAGCACGCCCACGGCGACGAAGCTGAGCCAGAAGCCCGCCTGCATCAGCGCCCACGGGTCGAGCGCCAGCACCACGGCCGCCGCCAGCAGCCACACCAGCGGCCAGGGCCAGCGGCGGCCCAGCGCGCGCAGCAGCGCCACCACGGCCAGCATGCAGATGGTGCGCTGCGCGGGCACGCCGCCGCCGCTGAACAGCGCGTAGGCCGCAGCGCTTGCTACGCCGCCCGCCAGCGCGGCCACGGGTGCCGGCAGCCACAGGCACAGCCGCGCCGAGCGCCGCCACAGCGCGCCGATGGCCAGCGCCGCCAGCCAGGCGAACATGGTGATGTGCAGCCCCGAAATGCTCATCAGGTGCGCCACGCCGGTGGTGCGGAACACCTCCCAGTCGGCGCGGTCGATGGCGCGCTGGTCGCCCGTGACCAGGGCCGCGACGACGCCGGCATCGCGCATGCGTGGCGCGGCGGCGGCGCCAGCGGGCGCCAGCCGCGCGAAGATGGCGTCGCGCACGCGCTGGCGCAGCCGCTCCACGGGGTGCCAGGCGGTGTCGCCCAGCATGCGCGGCGCGGCGTCGCGGCGGCTGGCGCGCACGCTGCCGGTGGCCTGCACGCCCTGCTCCCAGGCCCACAGCTCGTAGTCGAAGCCGTGCGGGTTGCGCGCGCCGTGCGGTGCCTTCAGGCGCACGGCCATGTCCCAGCGCTCGCCGGCATGCAGGGGTGGCGGGGCGCTGGCGGCGTCGAACGCGCCGCCCGGCTCCTGCGCGTACCAGCCCAGGTCGATCAACGGGGGCAGCCGCACGGGCGCGGCGCCAGGCCCGGATTCGCGCGCGGACTCCACCTCCAGCCGCAGGCGCACGCCGTCCTCGTCGCGCTGGGGCATGGCGGCGACGATGCCTGTCACGCGGATGTCGCGCCCTTCCAGCGCCGGCTCCAACGCATGGCCCGCGAACATGGCGGCGCGCAGGCCGCAGGCGCCGAAGGCGGCCACCGCCGCCAGCAGCGCCACACACGCCAGCCGCCACGCCGCGCGCCCGCGCAGCACCCGCCAGACCAGCAGCGCGCCGCCGCAGGCCAGCGCGGCATACCAGCCCAGGGGCCACAGCGCCGGCTGCGCCAGTTGCAGCGCCGTGCCCGCGGCCCAGCCGCCGAGCAGCGGCGCCAGCCATGCGCCAGCGGGCGGCGGGTCGTCGTCGGCGGTAGCGGAGGTTGCCAGCGGCATGGGGAAAAGGATCGATGACTTGGCGCAAACATGCTTCACCAGCCTGCCGGCGCCGGGGCCGCATTCTTTTTGCGCAAGCCGTGGAAGCGGAAATCCGTGCGCCCGCAAGCCCCGGGGAGCGTGCAAAAGCGCCATACGCGCCACGGCCATGGCTCAGGTCTTGCTAGTATGCAGGAATGACGGGGCCTCCCGCCCCGGCCCTTCTGCCCTCGGGAAACCACGCGCATGTCCATCCACGCCGCCCTCCACCACGTCACCCACTACAAGTACGACCGCCCCGTGAACCTGGGCCCGCAGATCGTGCGGCTGCGCCCCGCGCCGCACTGCCGCAGCAATGTGCTCTCGTATTCGCTGTCGGTGGAGCCCGCCAACCACTTCGTCAACTGGCAGCAGGACCCGTTCTCCAACTACCTCGCGCGCCTGGTCTTCCCGCAGAGGAGCACCGAGTTCAAGGTCACGGTCGACCTCGTGGTCGAGATGGCGGTCTACAACCCGTTCGACTTCTTCCTCGAACCCACCGCCGAGAACTACCCCTTCACCTACAGCGAGACGCAGCGCCAGGAGCTGGCGCCCTACCTCGCCGCCGACCCGGCCACGCCGCTGGTGCAGGACTACATCGACCGCATCGACCTGCGCGAAAGGCGCACCATCGACTTCCTGGTCGCCCTGAACCAGCAGGTGCATGACGACATCCGCTACCTGATCCGCATGGAGCCCGGCGTGCAGACGCCCGAGCAGACGCTGAAGAACGCCAGCGGCTCGTGCCGCGACTCGGGCTGGCTGCTGGTGCAACTGCTGCGCCACTGCGGGCTGGCCGCGCGCTTCGTCTCCGGCTACCTGATCCAGCTCGCGCCCGACGTCAAGTCGCTCGACGGCCCGAGCGGCACCGACCACGACTTCACCGACCTGCACGCCTGGTGCGAGGTCTACCTGCCCGGCGCCGGCTGGGTCGGGCTGGACGCCACGTCGGGCCTGCTGGCGGGGGAAGGCCACATTCCGCTGGCCTGCACGCCGCAGCCTGGCAGCGCCGCGCCCATCGAGGGCCTGATCGACGAGGCCGAGGTCGAATTCGGCCACGAGATGAAGGTCACGCGCATCTACGAATCGCCGCGCGTCACCAAGCCCTACACCGACGGCCAGTGGAGCGCCATCTTGGCCGTGGGCGAGGCGGTGGACCGCGAACTGGTGGCCGGCGACGTGCGCCTCACCCAGGGCGGCGAGCCCACCTACGTGAGCATCGACAACCGCGACGCACCCGAGTGGAACACCGACGCCCTGGGCCCCACCAAGCGGGGCTACGCCACCGAACTCGTGCACAAGCTGCGCGACGAGTACGGCGCCGGCGGCTTCCTGCATTTCGGCCAGGGCAAGTGGTACCCGGGCGAGCAACTGCCGCGCTGGGCGCTGTCGATCTTCTGGCGCACCGACGGCCAGCCGGTCTGGCATGACCCGGCGCTGTTCGCCGACGAGCGCCAGCCCATGTGCTACACGAGCGAGGACGCGCACCGCTTCGTGCAGACGCTGGCGGGCAAGCTGCACCTGTCCGACCGCTTCATCCAGCCCGGCTACGAGGACACCTGGTACTACCTCTGGCGCGAACGCCGCCTGCCGGTCAACGTCGATCCCTTCGACACACGCCTCGACGACGAGATGGAGCGCGCCCGCCTGCGCCGCGTGTTCGAGCAGAAGCTCGACAGCGTGGTCGGCTACGTGCTGCCGCTGCAGGCCAACACCGGCCCCCTGCTGCACGGCCCGGTCTGGAGCACGGGCCCGTGGTTCTTCCGCGACGAGCGCATGTACCTGATCCCCGGCGATTCGCCCATGGGCTATCGCCTGCCGCTCGACTCGCTGCCCTGGGTCAGCAAGGGCGACTACCCCTATCTCGTCGAGCCCGACCCGTTCGCGCCGCAGCAGCCGCTGCCCGCCGCGGCAGTGCTGCGCGCGCGCTACGCGGGCAGCGGCGGCCCCGGCGGCGTGCCCTACCTGAGCGGCACCGGCCCGCAGGCCGAAGCCCCCCGGCGCCTGCAGGACGGCCTGGGCCGCCTCGGCGGCCCAGGCAACGCCCGTGAAGGCGGCCAGCCCGAGCCCGCGGACTTCACGCGCAGCCCCGCGCGCTTCGAATCCGCCCACTGGATCACCCGCCAGGCGCTCTGCGTGGAGGCGCGCGACCCCCGCCGCGCCAACGGCCCCAAGGCCGAGAGCGTGGGCGCGAAATCCAGCGCCCTGTACATCTTCATGCCGCCGCTGGAGCGGCTGGAGGACTACCTCGACCTGCTCGCCGCCATCGAGGCCACGGCGCAGGAGCTGGGCGTGAAAATCGTGCTGGAAGGCTACCCGCCGCCGCGCGACCCGCGCCTGAAGCTGTTGCAGGTCACGCCCGACCCCGGCGTGATCGAGGTCAACATCCACCCCGCCTTCAATTGGGGCGAGCTGGTGCAGCACACCGAGTTCCTGTACCAGGCCGCATTCGAGTCGCGCCTGTCGGCGGAGAAGTTCATGACCGATGGTCGCCACACCGGCACCGGCGGCGGCAACCACTTCGTGCTGGGCGGCGCCACGCCCGCCGACAGCCCCTTCCTGCGCCGGCCCGAACTGCTGGCCAGCCTGATCCTCTACTGGCACAACCACCCGTCCCTGAGCTACCTGTTCAGCGGCATGTTCATCGGCCCCACGAGCCAGGCCCCGCGCGTGGACGAGGCGCGCAACGACCAGCTCTACGAGCTGGAGATCGCGCTGCGCGAGATCGAGCGCAACCGCGAACTGTACGGCCAGGACATGCCGCCCTGGCTGGTGGACCGCACGCTGCGCAACATCCTGATCGACGTCACCGGCAACACCCACCGCAGCGAGTTCTGCATCGACAAGCTCTACTCGCCCGACACCAGCACCGGCCGCCTGGGCCTGCTGGAGCTGCGCGCGTTCGAGATGCCGCCGCACGCGCGCATGAGCATCGCCCAGCAGTTGCTGCTGCGCGCGCTGATCGCGCGGTTCTGGAAAACGCCCTACAAGGCCCCGGTCACGCGCTGGAGCACCGAACTGCATGACCGCTTCATGCTGCCCACGTTCGTGAAGATGGACTTCGACGACGTGATGGAGGAGCTGCGCCAGGCCGGCTACGCGTTCGACGGCGCCTGGTTCGCGCCGCACTTCGAGTTCCGCTTCCCGCTGGTCGGCTCGCTGCAGTCCATGGGCATGGAGTTGACGCTGCGCAACGCACTCGAACCCTGGCACGTGATGGGCGAGGAAGGCGCGCCGGGCGGCACCGCGCGCTACGTCGATTCGTCGCTGGAGCGCATCGAGGTGCGCGTGACCGGCATGAACGACAGCCGCTACGCCGTCACCGCCAACGGCCACGCGCTGCCGCTGCAGCCCACGGGCACGCAGGGCGAATTCGTGGCCGGCGTGCGCTACAAGGCGTGGAACCCGCCGTCCTCGCTGCACCCGACCATCGGCGTGCACGCACCGCTGACCTTCGACCTGGTGGACACCTGGATGCAGCGCTCGCTGGGCGGCTGCCAATACTACGTGGCCCACCCGGGCGGGCTCAACTACGTGACCTTCCCGGTCAACGCCTACGAAGCCGAAAGCCGGCGCCTGACGCGCTTCACGCGCATGGGCCACACGCCCGGCACGCTGGTGGTGCCGCCGGCCACCGTGGGCGTGGCCGCAAGCAAGGAGTTCCCTTTCACCCTCGACCTGCGCCGCTAGCGCCGGCGCCCTGCCCCGCTGCCCTGGCCGGTGGGAGAATCCGCGTTCCGTGGAAAACGACAACCCTACGACCCTCTTCGACCCCGCCACGATGGAAACGCCCGCCGCCCTGGCGCTGGCGCTGGCGGCGCCCGCCGCGGCGGGGCACCACGACGAGCTGCGCGGTCAGGCGGCGGGCCCTGGCGAGGCGGCCCTGGCGCCGGCCTGGCGGCAGTTCTTCGAGCACCTGGGCACGCCGGGCTTCCACGACCTGAACCGCCGCATGGCCAGCCTGCGGCGGCAGGTGCGCGACAACGGCGTGACCTACAACGTCTACGCCGACCAGAAGCACGGCCCGCAGCGGCCCTGGTCGCTCGACCTGTTCCCGCTCATCATCACACCCGAGAGCTGGCAGCAGATAGAGGCCGGCGTGCAGCAGCGCGTGCGCGTGCTCGAGCGCGTGATGGCCGACGTGTACGGCCCGCAGCAACTGCTCGCGCGCGGGCTGCTGCCGCCCGCGCTGGTGCAAGGGCACCCGGGCTACCTGCGCCCCATGCACGGCGTGCAGCCGGTGGGCGGCACCTACCTGCACATCACCGCCTTCGACCTCGCGCGCGGGCCCGACGGCAACTGGTGGGTGGTGTCGCAGCGCACGCAGGCGCCCTCGGGCCTGGGCTATCTGCTGGAGAATCGGCTCATCATCTCGCGCCTGTTTCCGCAGGCGTTCGAGGCCATGCACGTGCAGCGGCTGGCCGCGACCTACCGCGCACTGATCGACGGCATCCGGCGCATGAGCCCTGCGGGTGCCGACGCGCACATCGCCCTGCTGACGCCCGGGCCGTACAACGAGACCTACTTCGAGCACGCCTACCTGGCGCGCTACCTGGGCCTGACGCTGGTGGAAGGCGGCGACCTCACGGTGCGCGACCAGCGCCTGTACCTGCGCACGCTGCAGGGCCTGCAACCCATCCACGCGCTGCTCAAGCGGCTCGATGACCAGTTCCTCGACCCGCTGGAGCTGCGCGCCGACTCCACGCTCGGCGTGCCCGGCCTGCTGCAGGCCATCCGCGCGGGCAACGTGCTGGTGGCCAACGCGCCGGGCTCGGCGCTGCTCGAATCGACCGCCATGCTGGGCTTCCTGCCCGCGCTGGCGCGCCACCTGCTTGGCGAAGAGCTGTTGCTGCCCGCGCTGCCCACCTGGTGGTGCGGCGAGCGCGCGGCCATGGAAGAGGTATTGCCGCGCCTAGACGCCTGCGTGGTCAAGCCCACCTATCCCGGCACCACGGGCCACAACACCTTCAACGCAGTGGTTGGGCAGCACCTGTCGCGCCGCGCGCTCGACGAATGGGCCGGGCGCATCATGCGCCAGGGCGACGAGCACACGGTGCAGGCCTACCTGCCGATGTCGCAGGTGCCCACCTGGCGCGACACCGTGGACCAGGCGCGCATCGTGCCGCGCTCGGTCATGCTGCGCGTGTTCGCGGTGGCCAGCGGACCGCAGTCGTGGAACGTGCTGCCCGGAGGGCTGGCGCGCATCGCCACGGCGGACGAGGAAATCACCTCCATGCAGCGCGGCGGCAGCAGCGCCGATGCCTGGGTGCTCACCAACGGCACGGTGGACCGCACCACGCTGCTGCAGCCGCACCTGACGCCCGCGCAGCTCGCGGGCCGCAAGCGCCTGGTGACCAGCCGCGCGGCGGAGAACCTGTTCTGGCTGGGCCGCTACAGCGAGCGCGCCGAGAACACCATCCGCCTGGCCCGCCTGACGCTCGACAGCCTGGGCGGAGAGGACCAGTCGTCCCCCCCGCTCATGGCCTGGCTCACGGCGCTGGCGGCGTCCAACGGGCTGGTGCTGCCCAGCGTGCCCGCAGCGCTGCAGGCGCGCCGCGTGTTCGAACGCTCGCTGATCGCTGGCCTGGCCAGCACCGAGAACGGCACCAGCGTGGGCTTCAACCTGCGCGCCATCAAGACGGCGGCGTCGGCGGTGCGCGAGCGGCTGTCGCAGGAGCATTGGAACGCCATCGTCCACACCGAGCAGGAGTTCTTCCGCCGCTGCAGCGAGTTCACCGCCGAGGGCGACTACTCGTCGGTCGAGGCGCTGCGCGTGCTCGAAGCCGCGAGCGGCCACATGGCGGCCATGACCGGCGCGCAGACCGACCGCATGACGCGCGACGACGGCTGGCGGCTGCTGTCCATCGGGCGCCACCTCGAACGGCTGGGCTTTTTGGCCGCATCGCTGGCCGAGGGCTTCGACAGCGGCGCCATCCACACCGACGGCGGCTTCGATGCCATGCTGGCGCTGTTCGACAGCACCATCACCTTCCACGCCCAGTACCAGCAGAGCCGCGACGCCGCGGCGCTGCTGGAGCTGATCGTGCTCGACCGCGACAACCCACGCTCGCTGGGATGGGTGGTGCAGACGCTGCGCGGGCGACTCGCCAAGCTCGCGCAGCACGTCAGCAGCCCGCTCGACGACCTGGCGCAGGAGATCCCCGATCCCGCGCAGTGGGAGCTGGGCGCCATCTGCGCGCAGGACGCGAAGGGCCGCTACCCGGCGCTGCTCGACCTGCTGGACCGCTGCGTCGGCGCGGCCTACCAGGTGTCCGACGCGGTGGGGGCGCATTACTTCACCCATTCGGGAGAAGCCAAGCACAGCGTGGGGGCGTGAGAGCGCCATGCACCGGCCGTTTCCAGCATAATTCCCGCCATGCAAAAGCTGCGCTGCGCCCACCGCCTCGCCCATTGGGTGCTCGCGTGGTGGGTATTGTCGGTGGCTGTTGCAATGGCTTCACCGATCATCAAGCCCACAGCCATGGAATTGGTCTGTTCGGGCACCGGCGTGATGAAGGTGCTGATCAAGACCGACGATGGCACGAAGGAAGTATCCGGCCCCATGCCGGACTGCCTCCTGTGTGTCAGCCACGGTGGATTGCCGCCGGTCGTCTTCAATCCGACCGTCGCGCCCGCGCAGCCGCTCGCATATGTGCTGCAAAGCATTCCCGCGGCGCATATTGCCTCTCTGACCGCTGCCCCCCTGCCGGCACGCGGCCCGCCGTCCTTCTTCTGAACTCTTGAATTCGTGGCACCTGGCGCCCGTGCTTCGGGCGCCAGAGCCGGTATTCGTGCTGCGTGGATGCGCATGCATGAAGTGCCCTTCTTCGCGCTGTTGCCAGCCGAATCGCCCTGCGCCACAGCGGTGAACACCGCCTGCTGCCGATCAAGCCGAAACGGCCGCTGCAGGACGGCGACCGTCTCACGTCAACCCTGAAGTTCAAACACGCCGGTGCGCAGGCCGCCAAGGTCTGGGTGCAAACGCCGCACGCTGCGGCCGCCCATGCGCACGGCCCGCACCGGTACTGAACCTCTCGCAAATCACAACGGATACACCATGTCTCCAACCCCATTCTGCAAGCCCACCTGTGCCCTCGTTCTGGCACTGCCCGCACTGTCGCTGCTCGGCGGCGAAGCCCGCGCAGCCGACGAAACCACGGACACCACCCTGCCCCAAATCACCGTCACCGGCAGCCGCGCAGGCGCCAGTCAGACGCTGGGCGCGACGACGGTCGAGCCGGCCACGCTCGACCGCCTGCGCGACGCCAGCAGCGACACCGCCAGCCTGCTCAGGAACGTGCCCGGCGTCAGCCTCTACGGCGCGGGCGGGCTGTCCAGTCTGCCGGTGATTCACGGCCTGGCCGACGATCGCCTGCGCATCAAGGTCGACGGCATGGACCTGATCGCCGCCTGTCCCAACCACATGAATCCGGCGCTCTCCTACCTCGACCCCAGCCAGGTCGATGTGCTCAGGGTCTATGCCGGCATCACGCCCGTCAGCGTGGGGGGCGACGCCATCGGCGGCACCATCATTGCCGAGACACCCGCCCCCGAGTTCGCGGCGCCTGGCCAGAAGAGCTTCGTGAAGGGCCAGCTCGGGGCCTTCTACCGCAGCAACGCAGACCAGAGCGGCGGCAACGTCGCAGTCACCTGGGCCAACGACCGGCTGAACGTCAGCTACAGCGGCGCCACGGCCCGCTCCGACAATTACAAGGCCGGCGGCGACTTCAAGGACTACGACGTCACCGGTGTTCCCGGCCACACGCTGCCCCGCGACGAAGTCGGCTCGACCGCCTACAAGACCCGCAATCACCTGCTGGGGGTGGCCTTGCGGGGCGACAACCACCTCGTCGAAGCAAAACTGGGTTACCAGGACCTGCCCTACCAGCTCTACCCGAACCAGCGCATGGACATGCTGGACAACACCCAGCACCGAATCAACCTGCGCTACCTCGGTCAGTTCGGCTGGGGCGCGCTGGAGGCGCGGGCATATCATGAAAAAGTCGATCACTACATGGATTTCGGCGACGACAAGATGTTCGTGTATGGCGCGCCGCCCGGCATCGTCGCGCCGGGCATGCCGATGTACACCAGGAGCAAGAACACCGGCGCCACCATCAAGGCAACTGTCGACCTGAGTGCGCGCGACGTCCTGCGGCTGGGCAGCGAAATCCAGAACTACCGGCTCAATGACTGGTGGCCGCCTTCGCCCGCCGTCCTGCCTGCGGGAACCAGCTTCGGCGGCATGGCGCCGGACACGTTCTGGAACATCAACGACGGCCAGCGCAACCGCACGGCGCTGTTCACGGAATGGGAGTCGCGCGTCAGTCCGCAGTGGCTGACGCTGGTCGGCGTGCGCTACGAGCGGGTGAAGATGGATGCCGGGCCGGTGCAGGGATACAACCGCGCCATGGCGGGGTATTGGGCCTCAGCCGATGCCTTCAATGCCGCCAACCGGGAGAAGACCGACAACAACTGGGACTTGACCGCTCTGGCGCGCTATTCGCCGGACACGATGCACGACATCGAGTTCGGCTATGCCATGAAGACCCGTTCACCCAATCTGTATGAACGCTATTCCTGGTCGAAGCACTCCATGGCGCTGGAGATGAACAATTTCGTCGGCGACGGAAACGGCTATTTCGGCGATCCGAACCTCAAGCCAGAGACGGCCCACACGATCTCGGCCACCTTCGACTGGCATGCGCCCGACCGTGAGTGGGAGTTCAAGGCGACACCGTACTACACGCATGTCACCGATTTCATCGACGCCGTACGCTGCCAGGGCAGCGGCGCGGCGATGAACGCGCTTTGCGGCGGCCCGGCCAATACCGCCGCGACCAACCAGTTCGTTCACCTCCAGTACGCCAACCAGGCCGCCCGCCTCTACGGCCTCGACCTCTCCGGCAAGATGCCGCTGGCCCGCAACCGCGCCGGCAAATTCGGGCTCAACGGCCTGATCAACATCACCCGCGGAAAGAACCTCGACACCGGCGACGGCCTCTACAACATCATGCCGCTCAATGCCCGGCTGGCGCTCACCCACCAGTATCGCGGCTGGGACAACGGCATCGAGTTGCTGATGGTGAAGGGCAAGAGCCACGTATCCGACGTGCGCAATGAGATCAAGACACCAGGCTTCAGCCTGGTGAACCTGCGCACCAGCTATACATGGAAGCAGGTACACGTCAACTTTGGCGTCGAGAACCTGTTCGACAAACTCTATTACCTGCCACTCGGCGGGGCCTACACCGGGCAGGGCGCGACCATGTCCTTCAACCGCGAGATCGGCGGCTCTTCCATGTGGGGCACCGCCGTGCCGGGCATGGGCCGGTCGATCTACGTCGGCGTGACCATGGAGTTCTGAGCCTCCCAGGCCCATGACCCTGGCAAGGGATGCATAGCGCGCTCACCCATGAGGTGAACCCCATCGGAGCCGTCAACGCTCGATTTCATGCGGCCTGGCAAGGGATACGAAGCGGTCAACTGCCGTTTCCAGGTTTAAGTGAGTGCGCCGCCGGGCGCACATCCCGACCAGCCAAAACACAACGAAAAACACAAGCAAAACCAGCATACTCCCCCTATATACTATCCGCCACCGCAATAAAATAAAGCGGAATACATGCATACTCCCTGGGAGTATGCATCGGGAGGCAGGTAAACGGGTCAGTCGCCGCCGAGATGGAATACGCCCACGGCACGCGCCAGCCGCCCGGCCTGTTCGGTCAGGCTTTGCGCCGCGGCGCTGCTTTCCTCGACGAGCGCGGCGTTCTGCTGCGTCATCCGGTCGAGCTGGCCCACCGCCTGGCTGACCTGGCCGATGGACTGCGACTGCTCGTGCGTGGCCGTGCTGATCTCGCCGATGATGCGCGACACCTTTTGCACGCTGCCCACGATGTCGTCCATCGCGCTGCCCGCCGTGCCTGCCAGCGTGGCGCCGTCCTGCACGTTTTGCACGCTGGTCTGGATCAACTGCCTGATCTCGCGCGCGGCATCGGCGCTGCGCTTGGCGAGCGTGCGCACCTCGCCCGCCACCACGGCGAAGCCGCGGCCCTGCTCGCCCGCGCGAGCGGCTTCCACGGCGGCGTTGAGCGCCAGGATGTTGGTCTGGAACGCGATGCCGTCGATCAGGCCCACGATCTCGGCGATCTTGCGGCTGCTGGCGTTGATGGCCTCCATCGTGGCGACGACCTGCTGGACCACGCTGCCGCCCTTGTCGGCGAACGACGACGCGGTGGCGGCCAGTTGGTCGGCCTGGCGCGTGTTGTCCGCGTTGTGCGCGACCATGCCGGTGAGCTGCTCCATGCTCGACGCGGTCTGCTGCAGGGCGCTGGCGGTCTGCTCGGTGCGCTGGCTCAGGTCCTGGTTGCCGGTCGCCACCTCGCGGCTGGCCAGGTGGATGGCGTCGCCCGAGGCGCGCACCTCCGACACCACGCGGTGCAGCGCGTCCACCATCCGGTTGAGCGCCTGCAGCAGCGTGCCGATTTCGTCGCCGCGCGTGGCGTCGATGCGCACGGTCAGGTCGCCGCCGGCCACGCGCGCCGCCGCATCCGACGCCTGCGTGAGCGGCACGACGATGGAGCGCCGCAGCAGCCAGCCGAACAGGATGGAGAGCGCCACCACCACGCCCACCGCGCCCGCGCTGATCCACTGGGCCTGTTGGGCGCGCTGCATCATGTCCTGCGCGGCGGTGCGCGCCGTGCTTTCGGAAAGCGCCAGCAGCGTGTCGATGCGCGCGTGGTAGTCCTTGAGCGCCTGTGCATGGTCGGCCAGCTCTTTCTGGGTGATGATCCGGGCTTCGAGCGAGTTCTGCACGAGCTGGCCGCGCAGCGCGGCATAGGCATCGCGCCGCGACAGCACGGCTTGCAGGTCTTTGTCCAGTTGCGCCGCCGAGGCGGACGCGGCCACGCGCTTGCGGATGTCGGCGGCGATCTGGTCGTCGCGCTGTATCTGGGTGCGGATTTCGTTGGCGATGGGAAACACGTCGCTGCTGCCCGCCGCGCGCTGCGCAAGTTCGCCCAGCAGGATGGACTGGGCCTTCCAGTCGCGCACCGCGCGCTCGATGGGCAGTTGCTCGTCGAGCAGGGCGCGCGCCTGCGTGATGGTGGCCTGCCCGGTGAACCAGGTCGTCGCGCCGACCAGTGCCACCGCCAGGCTCAGGACGCCGAAGGCGAGGGCCAGCTTGGTGCCGACCGACAGAGTGCGCGCGGCGGCGGGGGCCGGCATGGCAATGGGCGCGGCGGGCGTATCGGTCGTGGCGAGGCTGTGCATGGGTTTGTGTTCCGGAAAATGGAATGCAAAGTTCAGGCCGGCGGCGCGGCGCCCATGGCCAGGGATGCGCTGTGCAGCCCCGCCACCGTCAGCAGCAGCGAGCCGGCGACGTGCAGCATCAGGGTGCCGAACGCCAGCCCATAGCGCTGCTGCGCCAGCATGCCGACCACCTCGGCGGAAAACGTGGAGAACGTCGTCAGTCCGCCCAGAAAGCCGGTGACGAGCGCGAGCCGCCATACCGGGTCGATCTGCGGCATGGCCTGGAACACGCCGACCGCCACCCCGACGAGGTAGCCGCCCGCGAGGTTGGCCGCCAGCGTGCCCCACGGCAGGATGCCGTGGGTGTTGAGCCACAGGCCCAGGCGCCAGCGCAGCAGCGCGCCGATGGAGGCTCCGGCGCAGATGGCGGCGATGCTCGGCATGCGGCCGCCGGGGCTACAGCTTCATGTGCAGGGGCAGCCACGTGGCCAGGCCCGGCACGAAGTAGATGATCAGCACGCCCGCCACCATGAGCAAGAACATCGGCAGGGCCACGCGGGCGATGTAGGGCAACTGGCGCCCCGTCATCCCTTGCAGCACGAACAGGTTGAAGCCCACGGGCGGCGTGATCTGCGCCATCTCGACCACGAACACGACGAAGATGCCGAACCACACCGGGTCGATGCCCGCCGCCGTGACGGTGGGCATGATGACGCCCATGGTCAGCACCACCATCGAGATGCCGTCGAGGAAGCAGCCCAGGATGATGAAGAAGATGGCCAGGATCACGATGAGCTGGAACTGCGACAGCCCCAGTGAGCCGATCCATTCCGCCAGGTGCCGGGGCAGGCCCAGGTAGCCCATGGCCAGCGTGAGGAAGGCGGCGCCGGCCAGGATCAGCGCCATCATGCAGTAGAGCCGCGTGGCGCCGAGCAGGGATTCCTTGAACGTCTGCCAGTTCATGGAGCGCTGCAGGCCCGCGAGCAGCAGCGAGCCGACCACGCCCACGGCGGCGGCCTCGGTCGCGGTGGCGAAGCCCGTGTAGATGGAGCCCAGCACCGCGGCGATCAGCAGCACCACGGGGATCAGGCTGCTCGACTCCTTGAGCTTCTGCATGAACGTCATCTGCGTATCGGCGGGCGGGATCTGGTCGGGGTGGCGCAGCGCCCATACGGCGATGTAGCCGGAAAACAGCAGCGCCAGCAGGATGCCCGGCAGGATGCCCGCGATGAACAGGTGCGATATCGACACGTCGGCGCTGACGCCGTAGACGATCATGATGATCGACGGCGGTATCAGCAGCCCCAGCGTGCCGGCGCCCGCCAATGTGCCGATGACCATGTCGTCGGGGTAGCCGCGCTGCTTCAGCTCGGGCAGCGTCATCTTGCCGATGGTGGCGCAGGTGGCGGCGCTCGACCCCGACACGGCGGCGAAGATCGCGCAGCCGATGACGTTGGTGTGCAGCAGGCGGCCCGGCAGGCGCTGCATCCAGGGGGCGAGCCCCTTGAACATGTCCTGCGACAGCTTGGTGCGAAACAGGATCTCGCCCATCCACAGGAACAGCGGCAGCGCCGTCAGCGTCCAGCCCGAGGACGAGCCCCAGATCGTGACCGCCATGGCATCGCCCGCCGGGCGCGATGAGAAAAGCTGCATGCCGATCCAGGCCACGCCCGAGAGCGCGAGGCCGATCCAGACGCCGCTGCCCAGGATCAGGAACAGCGTGACGATCAGCAGCGACATGATGGCGATGTCGTTCATGGTGTGTGTGTGCTGTGGCGTGTCGTGACTTGGACGTTATTCGGTGCGCAGCAGTTCGCCGTCGTCGCGCTGCCGGCGTTTGCCGGCGAGTTCGAGCGCGAACTCGTCGATGAAGGCAATGGCGAAGATCACGGCGCCGATGGCCATGCTGAGCTGCGGGAGCCAGAGCGGCGTGGCGTCGTTGTTGGTCGAGATGTCGTGGAAGTCATACGACTGCCACACCAGACGCACGCTGTACCACGCGAACAGCAGGGACAGCAGCAGCGCGATGAACAGCGCCGCCAGCTCCAGCCGGCGGTGCGCCGCGCCCTTCAGGTGTCCCAGGATCAGCGTGACGCGGATGTGTTCGCCCCGCTTGAGCGTGCTGGCCAGCGCCAGGAAGCCGGACGCGGCCATGAGGTAGCCCGCGTAGGAATCGATGCCGGGCACGTTGACGCCGAGCTGGCGGCTGGCGATGGAGGTCAGTACCGCGATGAGCAGCCCCACCATGCACAGCGCCGCCAGGGCAGCGGCGCCGTCATAGAGGCAGTCGAGGATGCGACGCATGTTGCCGGTGGTGCAGGATGCTCAGGGCTTCCTGTAGGCGTCGATGAGCGCCTTGCCGTCGGGGCCGGCTTTCTCGATCCATTCCTTGAGCATCGTGTCGCCCACCTTTGCGAATCCGGCCTTCAATTGTGCAGAAGGCTCCAGGATGCGCATGCCATTTTTCTGGAGCAGGTCGGTGTAGTCCTTGGTCTTCTGCTTGGACATGGCCCAGCCGCGCGATTCCGCGCTGGCGGCGGCCTTGAGCACGGCGGCCTGTTCGTCCTTGGACAGGGCGGCGAACGCCTTGTTGTTCACGATGATGGCGTTCTTGGGCAGCCAGGCCTGGGTGTCGTAGAAGTTCTTGATGTACTCGTAGGTCTTGGTCGCGTAGCCCGTCGCGCCCGATGTCATGAAGCTTTCCACCACGCCCGTTGCCATGGCCTGCGACAGCTCGGCGGACTGCACGGTCACCGGCTGCGCGCCCACCAGCTCGGCGATGCGGGCGGTGGCGGGGCTGTATGCGCGCCACTTCGAGCCCTTGAGGTCTTCCACCTTGGCCACCGGGTTCTTGCTGTAGAGCCCCTGCGGCGGCCACGGCACGGTATAGAGCAGCGTCATGCCTTGCTCGGAGAGTTTTTTCTCCAGGAAGGGCTTTTGTGCCTGGTAGAGCTTCCAGGCCGCGTCGTAGCTCGTGGCCACGAAGGGGAGGCCATCGACGCCGAAGATCTGCCATTCGTTCTGGAAGTTGGCCAGCAGGATTTCGCCGATCTGGGCCTGGTTGCCCTGCACGGCGCGCTTGATCTCGGGGGCCTTGAACAGCGAGCTGTTGATGTGCACGGTGATCTTCAGCTTGCCGGCGGTGGCCTTGTCCACGTCCTGTGCGAAGAGGTTCAGGTTCTCCACATGGAAATCGGTGGGCTGGTAGGCCGATGGAAGATCCCATTTCGTCTGGGCATGGGCCCCGCCGGCGGCGAGCGTCAGAGCGATGGCGGTCAGCGAAAACATGCGGCGTTTCATGAAAACTCCTTGGGTTGAAGGGGGTTGATGGATTGGTAATGTAGCGCCCGCCGGCCGGTTGCAGCGATAGGCGTTTTCTCTAAACGACAATAATTTGTCGACAAATTATTGGTGATACCCATAGAATTCGCCACATGCAATATCAATGCCAATGATGAGGTGCCGCCATGGTGCGCAAGTCCGCTCCCGCTTCTGCCCCCGCGCCGCGTGAGGCTGCGCCCGGGCGGCCCATCGTGTCCTCGGCCCATCTGGTATCCACGCGCAGCGTGGAAATGAGCGAATTCGAATTCGGACTCATCGTGGCGGGCAATGCCTTCCACCGCTGGGTGATGCACTGCATGAGTGCGGCGGGGCTCAAGGACCTCACGCCGCTCGACGTGCTGGTGCTGCACCACGTCACGCACCGCGCGCGGGACAAGCGGCTGGCCGACATTTGCTTCATCATGAACGTGGAAGACACCCACCTCATCAACTACTCGCTCAAGAAACTGCAGAACATGGGCGTCGTGGTCTCCAGCAAGAACGGCAAGGAAGTGACCTACGCCGCCACGGAGGAAGGCCAGTCCTACGTGGCGCGCTACCGCGAAGTGCGCGAGCAGTGCCTGATCGGCGCCCTCAAGGCGGACGACAGCCTCAACCGCGACATCGGCGAACTGGCGCGGCTGCTGCGCATGTTGTCTGGCGTGTACGACCAGGCGGCGCGCGCGGCGGCTTCGCTGGCGTTTTCCTGATCGCCGGAGAGCTTCATGTGCTTTTTCCCACAGGCCGTTGCAAAGGAGCCGACATGACAGAAGCCCGCATTTCCCGCCGCCGCCGCCTTGCCGCGGCAGCCGTTGCGCTGCTGCCGGCGGCGGCGATTCCATCCGCAGCATGGACGCTCTGCCGTTCATCGTGCCCGACCCATGTGACCTGCCAGCACCGCGCTCGGCGCGCCATGCGGCGTTGCTACTCCTTGCGGGCGGTAGGCCGCCGCGTCGTCGCGTCTTGCCTGGTACTCCGATCACGGCACCGGCAGGCGCATCCAACTGCCGTTTCCAGTCTTAACCGGACAGCAGTGCCCCGCACCATCAAACCATGCAAGCTACCAACATAACCCCTGCTCCCGCGCGCTGGCAGTTCTGGATCGACCGCGGCGGCACTTTCACCGACATCGTTGCCAAGCGGCCCGACGGCACGCTCGCCACGCACAAGCTGCTGAGCGAAAACCCCGAGCAGTACCGCGATGCGGCGGTGGCGGGCATCCGCCACCTGCTGGGGCTCGGCCAGGACCAGTCCATCACGGCGGACCTGGTCGAATGCGTGAAGATGGGCACCACCGTGGCCACCAACGCGCTGCTGGAGCGCAAGGGCGAGCCGACGCTGCTGGTCACCACGCGCGGCTTCCGCGACGCGCTGCGCATCGCCTACCAGAACCGCCCGCGCCTGTTCGACCGCCGCATCGTGCTGCCCGAGCTGCTGTACGGCGACGTGATCGAGGCGCGCGAGCGCGTCGGCGCGCACGGCGAAGTGGAGCAGCCGCTCGACGAGGCCAGCCTGCGCGGCGAGCTGCTGGCCGCCTACGCGCGCGGCCTGCGCAGCGTGGCCATCGTCTTCATGCACGGCTACCGCTACACCGCGCACGAGAAGGCCGCCGCGCGCATCGCGCGCGAGGTGGGCTTCATGCAGGTCAGCGCCTCGCACGAGACCAGCCCGATGATGAAGTTCGTGAGCCGCGGCGACACCACGGTGGTCGATGCCTACCTCTCGCCCATCCTGCGCCGCTACGTGGAGCAGGTGGCGAGCCAGATGCCGGGCGTCAAGCTGTTCTTCATGCAGTCCTCGGGCGGGCTGACCGACGCGCATGCATTCCAGGGCAAGGACGCGATTCTTTCGGGCCCGGCGGGTGGCATCGTCGGCATGGCGCGCACGGCGGTGCTGGGCGGCCACGAGAAGGTCATCGGCTTCGACATGGGCGGCACCTCCACCGACGTGTCGCACTACGCGGGCGAGTTCGAGCGCGAGTTCGAGACTCAGGTGGCCGGCGTGCGCATGCGCGCGCCCATGATGAGCATCCACACCGTTGCCGCGGGCGGCGGCTCGGTGCTGCAGTTCGACGGCGCGCGCTTTCGCGTGGGCCCCGAGAGCGCGGGCGCCAACCCGGGCCCGGCGAGCTACCGGCGCGGCGGCCCGCTGACCGTGACGGACGCCAACGTCATGCTCGGCAAGATCCAGCCGCGCTACTTCCCCAGGGTATTCGGGCCCCGGGCCGACGAGGCCCTGAACCTGGAGGCGGCGCAGTCCCAGTTCGCCGAACTGGCCGCGCGCACGGGCCGCCATGCCGAGGACGTGGCCGAGGGCTTCATCGCCATCGCCGTGCAGCAGATGGCCAACGCCATCAAGAAGATTTCCGTCTCGCGCGGCTACGACGTGACGCGCTACACCCTGCAGTGCTTCGGCGGCGCGGGTGGCCAGCACGCCTGCCTGGTGGCCGACGCCCTGGGCATGACGCGCGTGTTCGTACACCCGCTGGCCGGGGTGCTCAGCGCCTACGGCATGGGCCTGGCGGACCAGAACGTGATCCGCGAACAGGCGGTGGAGCTGCCGCTGTCGGCGCAGGCGCTGCCCGTCATCGCCGAACGGCTGGACACCCTGGCCGCCGCCGCGCAGGGCGAGCTTGCGCGCCAGCAGGTCGGCGCGGGCGCGGTCGCCGTGCACCACCGCGTGCATGTGCGCTACCAGGGCAGCGATTCGGCGCTCGTCGTGCCCTTCGGCACCCTCGACGACATCGTGGCCGGCTTCGAGGCCGCCTACCGCCAGCGCTTCGCCTTCCTCATGCACGGCAAGGGCCTGGTGGTGGAGGCAGTGTCGGTGGAGGCCGTCGTGGCGGGCGACGCGCCCGCCGAGCCGCGCCAGGCCGTGCACGCGCCGCGCGAGGTGCCGCGCCGCGAGACCGTGCGCATGTACTCGGGCGGGCAGTGGCACGGCGCCGCGCTCGTGGTGCGCGAGGACATGCGCCCGGGCGACGCCATCGCCGGCCCGGCCATCATCGCCGAGAAGAACGCCACCACCGTGGTCGAGCCCGGCTGGGAAGCGCAGCTCACGGGCCTGGACCATCTCGTGCTGGAGCGCCGCGTGCCGCGCGCCGCCACCTTCGCAGCCGGCACCACGGTGGACCCGGTGCTGCTGGAGGTGTTCAACAACCTGTTCATGAACATCGCCGAGCAGATGGGCCTGCAGCTGCAGAACACGGCCTACTCGGTCAACATCAAGGAGCGGCTCGACTTCAGTTGCGCGCTGTTCGACGCCGAGGGCAACCTGATCGCCAACGCCCCGCACATGCCGGTCCACCTGGGCTCGATGGGCGAGAGCATCAAGACCGTGATCCGCGAGAACGCGGGCCGCATGCGGCCCGGCGACGTGTACGCGCTCAACGACCCCTACCACGGCGGCACCCACCTGCCCGACGTGACCGTCATCACCCCGGTGTATCTCGAAGGCGCCGACGCACAGGCCGTGCCGCTGTTCTACGTGGGCAGCCGCGGCCACCATGCCGACATCGGCGGCACCACGCCGGGCTCGATGCCGCCGTTCTCCACCCGCATCGAGGAGGAGGGCGTGCAGATCGACAACTTCAAGCTCGTCGAGGGCGGCGTGCTGCGCGAGGCCGAGATGCTCGCGCTGCTGCAGAGCGGCGAATACCCCAGCCGCAACCCGCAGCAGAACATGGCCGACCTGAAGGCCCAGATCGCCGCCAACGAGAAGGGCGTGCAGGAACTGCGCCGCATGGTGGCGCAGTTCGGCCTGGGCGTGGTGCAGGCCTACATGCGCCACGTGCAGGACAACGCCGAGGAGTCGGTGCGCCGCGTCATCACGCGCCTGAAGGACGGCAGCTTCACGCTGCCGCTGGACAACGGCGCGCAGATCACCGTGGCCGTGCGCGTGGACGCGGCCAGCCGCGGCGCCGAGATCGATTTCACCGGTACCAGCGCGCAGCAGTCCAACAACTTCAACGCGCCCACGGCCGTGTGCATGGCCGCCGTGCTGTACGTGTTCCGCACGCTGGTCGACGACGACATTCCGCTCAACGCCGGGTGCCTGAAGCCGCTGAAGGTCATCATCCCCGAAGGCTCCATGCTCAACCCCCGCCCGCCGGCCTCGGTAGTTGCAGGCAACGTGGAGACCTCCACCTGCATCACCAATGCGCTCTACGGCGCGCTCGGCGTGATGGCGGCGGGGCAGTGCACGATGAACAACTTCACCTTCGGCAACGCGCACCACCAGTACTACGAGACCATCTCGGGCGGCAGCGGCGCCGGGGCGGTGATCGACGCCGCGGGCGGCGTCGTCGATGGCTTCGACGGCACCAGCGTGGTGCAGACGCACATGACCAATTCGCGCCTGACCGACCCGGAAATCCTGGAGTTCCGCTATCCCGTGCGGCTGCAGAGCTACGAGATCCGCCAGGGCTCGGGCGGCAAGGGCCGCTGGAAGGGCGGCGACGGCGGGGTGCGCCGCGTGCGGTTCCTGGAGGAGATGACCGCCAGCATCCTCTCCAATGGCCGCGTGCACGGCGCCTTCGGCATGGCCGGCGGGCAACCCGGCGCTGTCGGCATCAACCGTGTGGTGCGCGCCGATGGCCGCGTGGAGGACCTGGGCCATATCGGCCAGGCCGAGATGGCGCCCGGCGATGTGTTCGAGGTGCATACGCCGGGCGGCGGCGGCTATGGCGCGGCCTGATGCCTGGCGCAGCGTCTTCGTTTCGGGGGGCTGTGCTTTCCGGGCAGTGTTCTATTGCTCCGGCCCCATGAATTTTGAACCTGGAAACGGCAGTTGACCGCTTCGTATCCCTTGCCAGGCCGCATGAAATCAAGCGTTGCCGGCTTCGATGGGGTTCACCTCGTGGGTGAGCGCGCTATGCACCTGCCAGCACCGCGCTCGGCGCGCCATGCGGCGTTGCTCCTCCTTGCGGGCATGAGCCCGCCGCGTCGTCGCGTCTTGCCTGGCACCCCGATCACGGCACTGGCAGACGCATCCAACTGCCGTTTCCAGGGTCATAGTGTACCGCCGTGAGGAATGAGAAAGGCCAGCACGCCGCCACATGCTGGCCCGCCCGGACGTGGGAT
>NZ_JARGEN010000005.1:1755-59573 GCF_029211125.1 Curvibacter soli | reverse complement strand
CGGGCTTGGCCGCCGCGGCGGGCGCGGCAGGGACGGCGGCAGGCGCCGCAGCCTCGCGCTGCGTCACATTGGGGGACTGCCTGCCCAGCGATTTGCTGCCGCCCAGGCGCTTGGCCTCGGCATCCGCGTGCACCAGGGCCAGCGCGGCGAGCAGTACCACAGACCACAATTTCATCGTATTTTCTCCATTCACCACGAACTTGTTCAGCACTTGATTCCAACATGCAGGGCGACGACGCCGCCCGTGAGGTTGTGATAGTCCACATGGCCGAAGCCGTTTTTCCGCATCAGGGCCTTCAGCTCCTGCTGCCCCGGGTGCATGCGGATCGACTCGGCCAGGTAGCGGTAGCTGGCCGCGTCGCCCGCCACCAGCTGGCCGATGCGCGGCAGCACCTTGAACGAATACCAGTCGTAGGCCTTCGCAAGCGGCTTGGCCACCCGGGAGAACTCCAGCACCAGCAGCTTGCCGCGGGGCTTGAGCACGCGGGCCATCTCGGCGATGGCCGCGTCCTTGTGCGTCATGTTGCGCAGGCCGAAGGCCACGCTCACGAGGTCGAAATAGCCGTCGGGGAACGGCAATTGCTCGGCGTCGCAGACCACGGTGGGCAGCACCACGCCCGCGTCGAGCAGGCGGTCGCGCCCGGCGCACAGCATGGCGGCGTTGATGTCGGTGTGCACCACGCTGCCGGCAGGCCCCGCCTTCCTGGCAAAGGCCAGTGCCAGGTCGCCCGTGCCGCCCGCGATGTCGAGCACCCGCTGGCCTTCCTGCACGTTGGCCACCGCGACGGCGTAGGCCTTCCACAAGCGGTGCAGGCCACCCGACATCAGGTCGTTCATGATGTCGTACTTGGGCGCGACCGAGTCGAACACGCCGCGCACGCGGCGCGCCTTGTCCTGCTCGTCCACCGTCTCGAAACCAAAATGCGTCGTCGTCATGCGTCGAATGCTAGGCCGCATGGCAGCGTGCGTACAGCCACAACCCCGCACCGACACGGGGAATCGCATGCCGCTTCTGGTGCATGACCATTGCGGAACGTACACCACTCCACGCCATCCACGCTACTTATTTGATAGCTGCAAGCGCTGGTATATCAAGCGCTGGAGGCCAATATGGTTCAATGGTGCCCGCAGGTACCGCAGCCCTTGGGGGGCATGGGTGCATCGCGGTCCAGGCCCGCAGCCTGCAGGCGGGCGATGTATTCCTCCCACAACCGCTGCTGCTGCGCGCCGAGCCAGTAGAGGTAGCTCCAGGTGTAGATGCCGCTTTCATGGCCGTCGGAGAACACAGGCTTGACGGCGTAGTGGCCCACGGGTTCGAGCGCGGCGATCAGCACCTGCCGCTTGCCCGTCTGCAGCACCTCCTGCCCCGGCCCGTGGCCCTGCACCTCGGCGGAGGGGGAATACACGCGCAGCAGCTCGAACGGGATGCGGAACGCCGCGCCGTCGGCAAACGCCACCTCCAGCACGCGCGACTGGCCGTGCACGGTGATGGACTGCGGCGCGGGAATGTCGTCGGGGGTTGTGCCGGGCATGGGGCTTTCACGAAATGACAAGTCGGGGACGGCATTGTCCCACCCATCGCCGACCAGCCGCGGCCCGTGCCGCGCGCGTGCGCAACGGCGTGGCGCTGGCCTAGAATCCGCCACCATGCGCCGCTTCTTCGTGGTCTTCATCGGCCTGCAACTGCTGCTGTTCGGCATCGAGCTGCTGGAGCCCGTGCAGACGCACTTCGTGCTGCCTGTGACGGCGCTGCTGGCGCATGTGTGCTCGTCGCTCATCGGCGCGGTGGACGCGAACGCCGTGGCCTACGGCAAGGTGCTGATGAACCCGAAGACGGGCTTCGGCATCTCCATCGAGCCGGGCTGCAACGGCATCGAGGCCTGCATCGTGCTGCTGGCGGCCATCGTGGCCTTTCCATCCACCTGGACGCACAAGCTCATCGGCCTGGGCGTGGGGCTGGTGGCGGTGCAACTGCTCAACATCGTGCGCGTCATCAGCCTGTTTTACCTGGGGCAGTGGAACATGGCGTGGTTCAACTTCGCGCACAGCTATCTGTGGCAGGCGCTGATCATGCTCGACGTGCTGGTGGTGTTCATGGTCTGGGCGCGGCGCTATGCCCGCCCGCCCACCGGGCCTTCCGTCCATGCCGCAGCAGCCTGAGCCGCAACGGCGCGCGCCGCGCTTTTCGCCGCTGACGCGCTTCTTCGCACGGGCCGTGGCGGCGTTTCTGGCAGCCACCGCGCTGTGGTGGCCGGTGTCGGACTACGCATCGCGCCCGGCGGCTTTCGTGGCGCGCGTCGTGCTGGAAACCGCCTTCGATGGCTGGGTGCGCCGCACGTCGTCCTCGCCGCACAAGCTGGAGGTGGAGACACGGCTCACGGTGCGCATGCCGCAGCAGCCCGGCATGCCGCGCAACATGGTGGCCGAGCTGACCGGCGAGGTGGACCCGGCCAAGTATGGCTACAGCCTGCCGCTGCTGCTGGCGCTGCTGGTGGCGGGCTCGCGCCGGCACCTGCTGCGCAACGCGCTGGTGGGCGCGGCCTGCCTGGTTCCGTTCCACGCCTTCAGCATCGCGGCCACGCTGCTCAAGGACATGGTGCTCGGCGGCGGCCCCGGCGTGCTGGCGCAAACGGGCTTCGCACAGTGGCAGATCGAACTGCTGGCGTTCTGCTACCAGTTGGGCGTGCTGCTGATGCCCACGCTGGCACCCATCCTGGTGTGGCTGGGACTGGACTGCAGCTTCGCATCGACGCTGCTGCGGCAAGAAGAGCCGCATCCCCCGTCGACGCCGACGCAGCCCGAGCCGCCAACCGCCGCGCCTGCGCCGCAAATGCAGGAGCCGCAAGGCCTCGTCAGTACATCGCCTGCAGCCGTGCCGCCACGGCGGCCTCCACCGCCGGCAGCGCCGCGCTGACGGCGGCCTCCCGCGCGGGCTGGCGCTCGCGCTGCGCGGACGCCCAGACGGATGCGGGGAAGTGGCTGTCCCAGCCGAAGCGCGCAATCACGTGCCAATGCAGGTGCGGCACCATGTTGCCCAGCGCCGCGAGGTTGACCTTGGCCGGCGCCAGGTGCTCGCGCAGCACCTGCTCCACCACGGTCACCGCCTCCATGCAGTGGATGCGCTCGGGCGCGGAGAGGTCGGAGAATTCCGCCGCATGGCCGCTCCAGACCACGCGGTAAAAGGCCGGAAAGCCCGCCTCGTCGGCACGGATGACGCGCAGCCGTGCGCCGCGCCAGACCAGCGCACCGCCGTCGGTGCTGCACAGGGGGCAACCGGGCTGGTGCGGCACCGCGGTCACACCAGCACGCGCTCGATGCCGCCGGCGTTGGCGGCAGCCACGTACTGCGGCATCCAGTCTTCGCCCAGCAGCTTGCGCGCCATCTCGACCACGATGTAGTCGGCTTCGAGCAGGCCGTTGCTCAGGTCGTTGCCGTAGCGCGAGAGGCCCTGCAGGCAGCTCGGGCAACTGGTGAGGATCTTCACGTCGGCGTTCTCCCCTATCGCCCCCGATGCACGCAGCGCGGCCTCGCCCTTCCTGATTTCTTCCTCCTTGCGGAAGCGGACCTGCGTGGAGATGTCTGGTCGGGTAACACCCAGCGTGCCCGATTCGCCGCAGCAGCGCTCGCTCTTGAGCACCTGGGGCCCCAGCAGCGCCCGCACAGTCTTCATCGGCTCTTGCAGTTTCATCGGCGTGTGGCAGGGGTCGTGGTACAGGTAGGCGCCCTGTCCTTGCGTCGGCAACGTGATGCCTTTCTCCAACAGGTATTCATGGATGTCCACGATGCGGCAACCCGGAAATATCTTGTCGAACTCGTAGCCCTGGAGCTGGTCGTAGCAGGTGCCGCAGCTCACCACCACGGTCTTGATGTCGAGGTAGTTGAGCGTGTTGGCCACGCGGTGGAACAGCACCCGGTTGTCGGTGATGATCTTTTCGGCCTTGTCGAACTGGCCGCTGCCGCGCTGCGGGTAGCCGCAGCACAGGTAACCGGGCGGCAAAACCGTCTGCACGCCCGCGTGCCACAGCATGGCCTGCGTGGCCAGGCCCACCTGGCTGAACAGGCGCTCGGAGCCGCAGCCGGGGAAGTAGAACACTGCCTCCGTCTCGGCCGTGGTGGCCTGCGGGTTGCGGATGATGGGCACGACCTCGTTGTCCTCGATGTCGAGCAGCGCGCGCGCGGTCTTCTTGGGCAGGTTGCCCGGCATCTTCTTGTTGATGAAGTGGATCACCTGCTCCTTGACCGGCGGCATGCCCACGGTGGCCGGCGGGTGCGCGGTCTGCCGCTTCGCCAGGCCGCGCAGCAGGTCGCTGCCCAGGCGCTGCAGCTTCATGCCCACGCCAACCATGGCGCCGCGTGCGAACTTGATGGTCTCGGGGTTGGTGGCGTTGAGCATGAACATTGCCGCCGCGTTGCCGGGGCGGAAGCTCTTCTGCCCCATCTTGCGCAGCAGGTTGCGCATGTTCATCGTCACGTCGCCAAAATCGATCTTCACCGGGCAGGGCGACAGGCACTTGTGGCAGACCGTGCAGTGGTCGGCCACGTCCTCGAATTCCTGCCAGTGCCGGATGCTGACGCCGCGCCGCGTTTGCTCTTCGTACAGGAACGCCTCTACCAACAGCGAGGTGGCCAGGATCTTGTTGCGCGGGCTGTAGAGCAGGTTGGCGCGCGGCACGTGGGTGGCGCACACGGGCTTGCATTTGCCGCAGCGCAGGCAGTCCTTCACGCTGTCGGCAATGGCGCCGATGTCGCTCTGCTGCATGATGAGCGACTCGTGCCCCATCAGGCCGAAGCTCGGGGTGTAGGCGTTGGTCAAGTCCGCCATCAGGGGGGCATGCAAACGGTTGTTTGAAGCGTTTTTGGCCTCCATCGCCCGTCCAGCCTGCGCTGGCAGCTCCTTATTTCGTAGCAACTTGCCCTTGTTGAAGCGGCCTTCGGGATCGACCTGGGCCTTGTATTCGGTGAACGGGCGCAGTTCCTCGTCGGTCAGGAATTCGAGCTTGGTGATGCCGATGCCGTGCTCGCCGGAGATCACGCCATCGAGCGAGCGCGCCAGCACCATGATGCGTGCCACGGCCTCGTGCGCGGTCTGCAGCATCTCGTAGTCGTCGCTGTTGACCGGGATGTTGGTGTGCACGTTGCCGTCGCCCGCGTGCATGTGCAGGGCCACCCAGACGCGGCCCTTGAGCACGCGCTTGTGGATGGCGCCGCATTCGTCTAGGATGGGCTGGAGCGGCGCGCCGGCGAATATCTGCTGCAGCGGCTGGCGAATCTGCGCCCTCCAGCTCGCGCGCAGGGTGTGGTCCTGCAACTGGGGAAAGAGCGGGTCCGCGTCGGCCAGCCACTGCGCCCACAGCGCGCGCACCTCGGCCACCAGGGCCACGGCCTGCGCCACGCGGTCTTCCAGCAACTCGGCGGACGGTATCTCGTCGGCATCGTCGCTCTTGCCCAGCGGCAGGTTGCCGCGCTCAAAAAAGGCGGTGAGCGCGTCGCACAGCGCGATCTTGTTGCGCAGGCTCAGCTCGATGTTGATGCGCTCGATGCCGTCGGTGTATTCGGCCATGCGCGGCAGCGGAATCACCACGTCTTCGTTGATCTTGAAGGCGTTGGTGTGGCGGCTGATGGCGGCCGTGCGCTTGCGGTCCAGCCAGAATTTCTTGCGCGCCTCGGGGCTGATGGCGATGAAGCCTTCGCCCCGGCGCGAGTTGGCAATGCGCACCACTTCGCTGGTCACGCGTGCCACGTCGTCGGCGTTGTCGCCCGCAATGTCGCCGAACAGCACCATCTTGGGCAGGCCGCCGCCATGCTTCTTGCTCTTGGTGGCGTAGCCCACGGCTTTCAGGTAGCGGTCGTCCAGGTGCTCCAGTCCAGCGAGCAGCACACCACTGCGCTTTTGCTCGGCAAACATCAAATCCTTGATCTCGACGATGCTGGGCACGGCATCCTTGGCGTTGCCGAAGAACTCCAGGCACACGGTGCGCGTGTGCGCGGGCATGCGGTGCACCACCCAGCGTGCGCTGGTGATGAGGCCGTCGCAGCCCTCCTTCTGGATGCCCGGCAGGCCGCTGAGGAACTTGTCCGTCACGTCCTTGCCCAGGCCCTCCTTGCGGAAGGTCTTGCCAGGGATGTCCAGCCGTTCAGTGCGGATGGGGGTCTTGCCGTCGGCCTCGAAATACTGCAGCTCGAAGCTGGCCATCTCTGCATCATGGATCTTGCCCAGGTTGTGGCCGATGCGCGTGACTTCGAGCCACTGCGCATCGGGCGTGACCATGCGCCAGCTCGCCAGGTTGTCCAGCGCCGTGCCCCACAGCACGGCCTTCTTGCCGCCCGCGTTCATGGCGATGTTGCCGCCGATGCAGCTTGCCTCGGCGCTGGTGGGGTCGACGGCGAAGACGAAGCCGCCGCGCTCGGCCGCGTCGGCCACGCGCTGGGTCACCACGCCGGCCTCGGTCCAGATGGTGGGCACGGGCTTGTCGAGGCCGGGCAGCGACACCATTTCCACCTCGGTCATGGCTTCGAGCTTCTCGGTGTTGATGACCGCGCTCTTCCACGTGAGCGGAATCGCGCCGCCCGTGTAGCCGGTGCCGCCACCACGCGGGATGATGGTCAGGCCCAGCTCGATGCAACCCTTGACCAGGGCGGCCATCTCCACCTCGGTATCCGGGGTGAGCACCACGAAGGGATATTCCACGCGCCAGTCGGTGGCGTCGGTGACGTGGGCCACGCGCGAGAGGCCGTCGAACTTGATGTTGTCGCGCCGCGTTTGGCGGTGCAGCGTGCGCTGGATCTGGCGGCGCAGCGCGGCGGCTTCTTCGAACGTGGCGTCGAACGCCTGCACCGCGCCGCGGGCGGCGGCCAGCAACTCGCCCACGAGCGCGTCGCGCGCGGGGTCAGCCTGCGGCGTGCGGCGGCGCTCCACTTCGGCAAGCCGGTGCTCCAGCGCCTCCACCAGCAGGCGGCGGCGCCTGGGGCTGTGCAGCAGATCATCCTGCAGGTAGGGGTTGCGCTGCACCACCCAGATGTCGCCCAGCACCTCGTAGAGCATGCGGGCGGAGCGGCCCGTGCGGCGCTCCTCGCGCAACTGGTTCAGCACCTCCCAGGCGCGGGAGCCGAGCAGCCGGATCACGATCTCGCGGTCGGAGAACGAGGTGTAGTTATAGGGAATCTCGCGCAGTCGAACAGGCTCGGCGGCCTGCGAAACCAGGGCGGTCAGCGCAGTGGGAGCATTCATGGGGTAGACCTGGGCTGGGCGCTGCGCGCCCATGGACCTTGGGGGTGGCGATTTTAAGCGACCGGGGTGAATCGCGCACTGGCGCGAGGCGACTGAGCATTCAGCCTAGAAACGGCAGTTGGATGCGCCTGCCGGTGCCGTGATCGGGGTGCCAGGCAAGGCGCGACGACGCGGCGGGCTACTGCCCGCAAGGAGGAGCAACGCCGCATGGCGCGCCGAGCGCGGTGCTGGCAGGTGCATAGCGCTCTCACCCACGAGGTGAACGCCATTGAAGCCGTCAACGCTTGATTTCATGCGGCTTGTCAAGGGATACAAAGCGGTCAACTGCCGTTTCTAGGTTCAGTTCATACGCCGGCACCCAGGCGTGTTCCATGCGGATTGGTTGTGATCTGCCCGCCGCTGACCAGGCCGCGCGTGGCTATGGCCGCCTTGGGCCATGATCTGCTGCGCGGCCTGCGGGTTGCCTTGGTGTTGGTCACCAGCAGCAGCTTGTCCTCGAGCAGTTCCAGGTAGCGTTTTTTGTCTTCGTCAATCGTGTACTGAACAACTGCGCTTTCAAGACCGTTGAGACCACCGAGGGCCAAACGCTGACCGGCTTGACCGAGATCACGCCCGTTCAAAAGTCGCTGTTTGCGGCCTTGGAATTGACTCCAACCACCCCATCAGACCTCGCCAAACACGTTTTGTAGTCTGCGGTTTGACATCCATTTCTAATGGAATCAAACACTTACATTCAGGAAGTGTCGAACTTATGCGACCCCGAGTCAGACAGTTCCAACTGCATGAGAATCTTGCCGAGCAGTATGTTGACCGTGGGACGCCCGGTCTCGAAAGTAAAGTGCGCCACCTCCGCATACAGGGGATCGCGTTCTTCCTGCAACTGCCGCAAGCGCTCCAGCGGGTCGTCCCCCTGCAGCAAAGGGCGGCTCGCATCATGCCGCAGACGGCGGAAGATGTCCTCGGGCGTGGAATGCAGATAGAAGACGCGGGAGCGCTCGCGCAAGCGCTGGCGGTTTGCTGGGCGCAGCACCACGCCCCCCCCCGTGGCCAGGACGCCCACGCCGTCTGAGCCAGCGGTCAACTCATCGATGACCTGCTCCTCGATGTCACGGAACGCTGACTCCCCATTACGCGCGAAGTACTCGCGGATGGAGCAGCCGATGCGCTGCTCTATCACATGGTCGCTGTCCACGAATGGCCACCCCAGGCGCCGGGCTAGCTGCCGTCCAATAGTAGTCTTGCCCGAGCCTGGAAGGCCGACCAGCGAAACGATCAATTCGGATTGGTACAGTCAGTGGAAACACCAAACGGGCTGACGGCAGATGCCGGAGGCACGTCCGACTTCATGTCTTCGGCCGACGCAGCCAGCGTGTAGTTATACGCAGAGGTCGACTCGGTGCCCGACACGGATGCCCTGGCATTGATAG
Source organism: Curvibacter soli (assembly GCF_029211125.1). Taxonomy (GTDB): domain Bacteria; phylum Pseudomonadota; class Gammaproteobacteria; order Burkholderiales; family Burkholderiaceae_C; genus Curvibacter_A; species Curvibacter_A soli. The sequence goes on along the minus strand of NZ_JARGEN010000005.1, from coordinate 50,918 downwards.
TCGTCAAACCCCAGTTGGCATACTGCTCACCGTACAGCAGGCTGAAGGTTGCGAACCCATCGCTGTCGGTAGTCACGGTACCGGACAATCCGGTGGTCGTACCGGTTGTCGCATCGGACGCAATCAGCACCACTCCTCCTGGGGTCAGGTGGCCATCACTGTTTCCGGGGGGGGGATTATCCTCTCCCGGATCCAAAAACCCGTTCCTGTTGGCGTCCTCATTGACGCATTGAGTCAAGCTAGCGTAATGCCATTGTGAACCGTCATAAGCCAATGCCCCTTTGCCGTAGTAGTCCATGTAGACCGAAAGCACGATGGCCTGGTTTCCAACAGCGGCACCATTTGCATCGGTCACGTAGAGCGTGAATGGCTTGCTATAGGTATTGGTGTCGCGATTCGTGATCTCGTTGCCCGTCGCGATGCTGATGAAAAGGGCCTTGGTACTGACCGTGAGGGTCGTGGTGCCCGTTACGCTGGGATTGCTGGCGACGAATGCGTAAAGCTCCACCCCATTCGCCGCAGTCGATAGCGTGCCCGGGATGAAGTTGGCTTCCACCGTACCGTTCGAATTCGTGATCCCGGAGGCAGGATTGATGGTGCCGCCACTCAGATCCTTGCTAGCGGCAAAGTTCACGATCGCATCCTTGACTGGATTGCCGTTCACATCACGCACCAATGCCTGCAAAGTCACACGGTTCGCGCTGCTGCCAGCGACATTGGGAGCCACCGCATTCGGATTCGCCTGCAAAATCAGCGTTGCAGGTTCTGTCGCAACGAATTCGATTTGCTGCGTAGCCGTCAAGGTCGTGCCTTGTCGAGCCGTGAGCGTGGCGGGCCCAGCCGTCGTCGAGCGAAGCTTGACAGTCGCGACGCCATTGGCGTCCGTCGTGGCCTGGGTGGGAGTCACACTCCCGCGCGTGGTGCTGAACGTGACCACTTGGTTGGCCACACCAACCCCCGAAGACAGCAGGTGCACCGTCATATCGGTGTCCACGTCGATGGCAACAGTAGCGCCACTTGTAGGTTTCACGAACGAGAAGTCCTGCCCTTGGCCCGATACTGATATTCTCAATTGAGCCTGGGCCCCCAAACCGGTCAGCGTCACCGTATCCGTACCCGAATTCGCAGGCGTATAGGCAATGGAAGCATAACCCGAGGCATCCGTCGTTACGCTGGCAGGGCTCAGAGGATTTCCAAGAGCCGACTTCACGGCCAAGATGGCATTGGCGATCGGCGCACCTGCAGAGTCCAGCGCCCGTGCGGTCAATGGGGCCGGTGTATTCGATAACAGCAGCGCGCTGTTACCCGCCAAGGTTAACGTCGTTCCGACGACAGGAATCTCGATGCTGCCGCTCTTGGAGTTGGCCGTCGCGGTCACGGTAATCATGCGGTTCGATCTATCGACGCCAGGACTCAAAGTCACGGTTGCCGCCCCACTACTATCGGTAGTAGCGGTTGCATTCTGGAGTGTGCCTGAACTAGCTGCAAAACTGATAGCCTGGGATGCCATGCCATTATTTGTGGCATCTTTCACAATCGCAGTCACCGTGACAGTACCAGCAGCGGAGGCAAGGGATTCCGCCGAAGCCAACAGATCCACCGATGCGACAACCGGTTTGTCAGCGCCACCACTCCCTCCCGTTGGTGTGCCAGCGCTCCCCCCCCCACCTCCACAGCCTGAAAGCAAGGCCAATAAACAAGCGCCCCACAGATACTGCCGCATCTGCATTACAGCTTTTCTTAACATACTATTCTCCACTTTTGAATTAATCATCGCCTCACCGAGCCGCAGAACGCTCCGCAATCATCTTGGGAGTAATAAAAACCAGCATTTCCTGTTTATTCGATGAGCGAGAACGGCTCTTGAAGAGATTACCTACCGCCGGGATGTCACCCAATAAAGGGACCTTGTTTTCATTTTCAGATTCTGTTAGCTCAAAAATACCACCGATCACAACCGTGCCTCCATTTTCCACCAGAACTTGGGTCTGAATATGCTTGGTATTAATGGCAACTCCCTGGGTAGTTTCTTCACCTTTGGAGTCTTTATTTATATCAAGATCAAGAATTATGTTTCCCTCTGGAGTTATCTGGGGAGTAACCTCTAGCTTGAGATTGGCCTTCCTGAATGCAATCGAAGTAGCGCCACTGGACGTGGCCTGCTGATAGGGGAATTCGGTGCCTTGCTCTATCAGCGCTTTGGTCTGGTCTGCCGTAATCACACGGGGACTGGAAACAATGCGTCCTTTTCCATCAGCCTCCAGTGCAGAGATTTCCAAATTCAAAAATCGATTTGCCGCAGAATTAAATATAGACACAGCAAAAGATGCTGGATCAGCCCCCCCCTGGGAAACTGCGGGGAGATTTACAAAACTTCCGGCAGTGTTGACCGTGCCACCCGCTCCACTTGTTGCGATTGCATTGCTATAACTGGTTCCAAATGCAATCCGGTTATTGCCGCTCACCCGATACCCAGCATCACCGCCATTTTGAGCCCGTAAATCCGTGCCGCCAAGACGCACTCCCAGTGAACGGCCGAATGTATCAGAAGCCTCCACAATACGTGCCTCAATAAGCACCTGCCGAACTGGAACATCCAATTTGGCCAGCAATTGCCTGATCTCCTCAAGCTTGGTTGCCGTATCAGATACAAATAACTGATTCGTTCGAGGCTCAGCAATTACTGTCCCTCGATCGCTCAAGAACCTGGCATTAGTACCACTCGACCCACCAGATTGGCCAGTTCCAGTCCCATTCAATTGTTTTATCATGTCCCCGGCCTTGGCATAATTCAGTTGGAACGATTGCGTCCGCAAAGGCTCAAGTTTTTCGATTGCTATCGCTGCTTCATAGTCCTTTTTGGTGCGTGCATCAATTTCATCCTTGGGAGCAATCCATAAAACCGTTCCGGTTTTCTTCATGCCAAGACCTTTGGCATCCATGATAATCTGCAATGCCTGATCCCATGGCACATCCTTCAAGCGAAGAGTCAAGGCACCATTCACGCTATCGGAAGTTATAATATTGAAATTCGTGAAATCGGCAATGACTTGAAGCAAAGATCTCACATCGATATTTTGGAAATTCAGCGACAGCTTTTCTCCACTGTACCCAGGGCCTTGCGTCAGTCTGGATAGATCCACTTTTTTCTGCCGCACCTCAACTACGAATTGATTGTCGCTTTGATAGGCGCTGTGCTCCCAGTCGCCTACTGGTTCGATAGTCATCCGTACCCTATCGCCCGCCTGCGTCGACGCAACGGCCCGCACGGGCGTACCAAAGTCCGCCACATCAATCCGGCGGCGCAGGCCTTCCGGCAAGGATGATCGCAGAAATTCCACTACCAGCCCTTTGCCTTGCTGCCGCAAATCCACACCAACCTGATTATTAGGCAAAGAAACAATCACTCGCCCAGAACCATCTGCGCTACGGCGAAAATCAATGTCTTTAATCGGCAAGACATCCGTGTTCTTCCCCTCAGCGAAAACAGTTGCTCCTGAGGACGCTACCGCTGCAGGACCAGCAACAGGCTCCAAAATAACATAAACACTATTGCCTTTTATTTCAGCCTTGTACGAGGTGGCCTGCTTCAAATTCAGGACAATCCGGGTCCGGTCGCCTGCCTGCACCACATTTGCACTTTTGATATTTCCCTGCGAAATGTCAAAAGAGTTACGCCCAGTGGAATTTCCAGTAGCAGGAAAATCCAGAGCAATACGCGCCGGTGACTGGATTGCAAACCCCGAGGGAAGTGCCGAGGGCGGTTGATTCAAATCAATACGAAGAACATCTGATCCGGCCTGCATTAAACCTGATACAGATTCAATCGTTAATTGCGCATAAGCCATCTGACAGCTTAAAAACGCAGCTAACGCCAACATGAGTCGGCAGGCCCACAGCGGCTGATATTTGACGAGGCAATGATTCATTTTTTTCCCTCTTGGAGTTCCAGCGTGGTCGGTCGTTCAATCCAGTCCCCCGTGGAATCCTGAACTATTTCACGCATTACTATCGCAGTTTCGGTGATTTTCAAAACTCTTCCGTAATTTTGCCCAAGATAATCACCAACATGAACTTGGTACAACAGATTGTCCACCCGCAACAACGCTATGGGAGTGCCATTTTTATCAAGGCTTCCCACCATGGCCATTGCATCTAGCGGGAAAGCTTCCAAAGGCTGCTTTCTACGTGTTAACTCGGGGCTGATAAGAGAGGTATTTGCCACGGCTTGGTTACTGTCGCGCCGCAACGCCTGAGTGAGTCTTTGCCGATTAAATGGCTCCAATGCCGATTCCTGTGTGTAATCTTCAGGAGAAAATTTCTTCGGCTCTGTGATGGGTGTCACACGAGGCTTGGTTTGGCTACGCAATTCTGCCATCCATTGGCGTAGGTCATCATCCGATGAGCCACACCCAGCAAGGGAAAATATACCAAAGCATAGTAAAATAGATAATCCACCTATCTTCCTCACTTCTTGCCTCCCGTTGCTTTACGCTGAGCCGCAACTTCGTCGCCATCGAGATAACGGAATGTTCTCACCGTACTGTCCAAGGCAAGGCCACCATCTTTGGTTGGCGTAATCGCCATATTGTTCAGTGTCACAATCCGAGACAGATGCGCTATGTCAGAGGCAAAAGCTCCCATGTCGTGATATTTTCCCGTCACCCGTACTGCAATTGGCAATTCAGCGTAGTACTCTCGCACCACAATCTGTCCCGGTCGAAAAAGCTCGAACTGCAAGCTTCGCCCCAATCCCGCCTGGTTGATGTCGGACAGCAACGCCGCCATTTCAGCTTTGCTGGGAAGCTGCTTCTCCAATTGGAGCACGTACTGCTGTACCTGTTCACGCTGCTTTTTCAGTGCTTCTAGGCTGACGGCCTTTGTCAGCTTCTTTTGATAATCTTCGCGAAGGCCAACTTCTTTGGCTCGCTCCCTATCCAATTCATCTTGAGACTCGGATAGTTTGATAAACCAAAGCACAATAACTACAGCAACAGCGATTACTATGCACAAGAGTAATCTAGGGACGATTGGCCACAATGACGGATCTTTGGGATCCAGATTCTTAAACTGCCGACTTAAAGATCTACCAATGGCAGGAAAATCTATATTGACTATCGTTTTTTTTGCCATGTGCAGCCTACTTTCCCGACGTCGACACGCCCCGCGCAGCGGGCTCTTGCGCCTTTTGCACCTCGCCTGAATTCAGCAAACGGACTCGCATGTTGAAACTTGCAACACGGCGCTGCTCCTTCGGGCTCAAACTCACATTACTGGCAACAATTTCGATAAGTTCCGGCTTGGAAAGCCAAGGCGTACCGCTTCCAAAATTCCGCAGCATTTCAGAAATTCGCTCGTTAGACTGAGCCATGCCCTGAATTGCGATATTTTGGCCTTCCTGGCGCATGTTGGTGACGTACACCCCATCTGGTAATTGCCGGACAATCTCATTCAGCAAATGAACCGGCATATTACGATCGGACTGCAGATCTTCCACCGCTTTTTGGCGCGCACGTAACGCAGCAATTTCCGATTCGATATTGGCAATTTCCTTGATCTGATTTTCAAGAATTGCGATTTCCCGATGCAAAACCGCATTGCGCTCCTGTTGACTCGTAATCATGGCCTGAAAAGCCAAATGAATTCCGCCAGCGATTACCAAGCCCAGCAGCAAAGAAGCAACCATCGTCGCTTGAAATGCCTCTTTCCTCCGCTTACGGGCCGCCTCTCTGTGCGGAAGCAGGTTGATTAAAATCACTGCAGGAACCTCCGCATTGCCAGACCACAGGATGTCAGATAGGAAGGCGCTTCACGCACCATTTTCTTGAGGCGCACTGAACTTCCCATGGCCATGCCCTCGAACGGGTTGACCAAAGTACAGGCAAAAGAAGTCTGCTCTTTGACCGCTTGCGTCAAGCCGGGTAGCGGAGCAGAGCCCCCGGCAAGCATGACTTGATCGATTCTGTTGTACGGCGTGCTCGTGAAGAAAAACTGCAGCGCACGCGCTATTTCCTGTGCCGTACTTTCGACAAAGGGCCGCAAGACGACGGAGTCATAGTCTTCCGGGAGTTCGCCGCTGCGCTTTTTGCTTTCGGCTTCCTCCGGTGAAAAGCCGTACTGGCGCACGATCAACTGCGTCAACTGCGCACCGCCGAATGCCTGGTCGCGTTCATACAGGACTTCGTCGTCACGAATCACCTGCATGCTGGTGGTCAAGGCGCCCACCTCGAAAAGTGCAACCATCACGCCTTTGCCTTTGCCGGGAAATGTCTCGATGAGCCGGCCTGCGGCCAGCCGCGATGCATACGACTCGATATCTATCACCACAGGCTTCAGGCCCGCCGCTTCCGCCAGCCCCTGGCGATCCTGGACTTTCTCGCGACGCGACGCGGCAATCAGCACATCGACATCCCCTGTCGAATTGGTGTTGGGCCCCACCACGCAGAAGTCGAGGCTCACTTCGTCTAGCGAGAACGGAATGTATTGGTTTGCCTCGGACTCCACCTGCACTTCCAATTCCTGCTCGCTCATTCCCCCAGGAAGAATGATCTTCTTGGTGATGACGGCAGAAGGCGGCAATGCCAGCGCCACATTTTTCGTACGCGTTCCGCTTTTCTTGACGAGCCGCCGCAAGGCATCGGAAACCTCATCGAATTTTTCGATGTTTCCATCGGTGATCCACCCCCGCTCCAGCGGCTCGATGGCGCAGCGCTCCAGCACCAATCCGCCCGACTTGTCGCGCCCTAGCTCCACCAGCTTAACGCTGGAAGAGCTGATGTCGATGCCCAGCAATGGTGCTGCCTGCCGACTGAATAACGACCCCAAAGAGATCAAGATTGGTCCCCCGAAACACGCCAAAAAGAGGCAACAAAACTTAACAGTTCACATGAATGCTATCAGTAAGATAGCTATCGGGCAAAGGATTTTCCTTTTGCAATCGTTTCGCATCGTTGTCAAAACCCGACGTTTGCGCTGACTCTGGGCCATTGACCGACGCAGGCCTTCTGCCGCCATGGTGGGCGCCCCCCGGTTTGCGCATCACCCGTTTTCTATAATGCCGGTCTTCCCTTTCCTTCGGAGTGTCATGCCGCCCTCCCGTCCCATCGGCTCCGAAAAGGCTGCCTCAGCCCACCCCGCCTCACCAAAACCTCGCTGGCTTTCATGGAGTCTGCGGCTCGCCGCCTGGGCCCTGGGGCTTTTCGCAGCTTCCGCCATTGCCGCCATGCTGGTGGTTGCGGTCGCATTGAGTGTGGCTTACCCGAACCTCCCCGACATTTCGGCGCTGTCCGACTATCGGCCCAAACTCCCGCTGCGCGTGTTTTCCAGCGAAGGGGCATTGCTGGGCGAGTTCGGGGAAGAGCGCCGCAACCTGACACCGATCCAGGACATCCCCCAGGTCATGAAGGATGCCGTGCTCGCCATCGAGGACACACGGTTCTTTGAACACAGCGGCGTGGACTACAAAGGCATGCTGCGAGCTGGACTGGCCAACCTTGGCCGCATGAAGAGTCAGGGGGCATCGACCATCACCATGCAGGTCGCGCGCAACGTCTATCTCTCTTCCGAAAAGACGTTCACGCGCAAGATCTACGAAATCCTGCTGACCTTCAAACTGGAACATCTGCTCAGCAAGAACCAGATTCTGGAGATCTACATGAACCAGATCTACCTGGGCAACCGCGCCTACGGCTTCGCCGCGGCATCGGAAGCCTATTTCGGCAAGCCGCTCAAGAACATTTCGGTTGCTGAAGCCGCCATGCTGGCGGGATTGCCCAAGGCCCCTTCTGCCTACAACCCCATCAACAACCCCAAGCGCGCGCGCGCGCGGCAGCTCTACATCATCGAGCGCATGGAGGAAACAGGCTTCATCACCCACGCGCAAGCCGAATCCGCGCGGCAAGAAAGCCTCAAGCTCCGATCCGCGAGCAATGACAGTACCCGCGTGCATGCCGAATACCTAGCGGAGATGGCGCGCCAGTTCATCTTTGCGCAATATGGCAATGACACCTACACCCGCGGCCTGAATGTCTATACGAGCATCAACGCCGCCGACCAGGAGGCGGCCTACCGCGCATTACGGCAAGGCATCATGAACTATGAACGTCGGCAGATCTACCGCGGGCCGGAAAAGTTTGTCGACCTTCCCACCGACCCGAAGGAACTGGAAGACGCGATCGACGACGCGCTGGCCGACCATCCCGACAATGGCGATGTCATGTCCGCGATGGTCCTCGACGCCACGCCCAAGAAGATCCTCGCCGTGCGGCAAAATGGCGACAGCGTGGAGATCACGGGCGATGGGCTCAAGCCCGCGCAGTCCGGCCTGGCCGACAAGGCCCCCCCGCACATCAAGATCCGCAGAGGCGCCATCATCCGTGTCGTGCACACGCCCAAGGACACCTGGGAAATCACGCAACTGCCCGAAGTCGAGGGCGCCTTCGTAGCCATGGATCCGCGCAACGGCGCCATCAAGGCACTGGTGGGCGGGTTCGACTTCGGCAAGAACAAGTTCAACCACGTCACCCAAGCCTGGCGGCAGCCGGGCTCCAGCTTCAAGCCCTTCATCTATTCCGCCGCGCTCGAAAAAGGCTTCACGCCAGCGACCGTGGTGAACGACGCGCCGCTCTTCTTCGATGCCGGCGTCACCGGCGGCCAGCCCTGGGAGCCCAAGAACTTCGATGGCAAGTTCGAAGGCCCCATGACCCTGCGAGCCGGCTTGGCGAAGTCCAAGAACATGGTCTCGATCCGCGTGCTGCAAGCCGTGGGCCCCAAGAACGCACAGGAATGGGCCACGCATTTCGGCTTTGAAGCGGAAAAGCACCCTGCCTACCTGACCATGGCGCTGGGAGCGGGCTCGGTCACACCCATGCAGATGGTGGGCGCGTACTCGGTGTTCGCCAACGGCGGTTTCCGGGTCAATCCATGGGTCATCAGCAAGGTCACGGACTACAAGGACCGCGTTCTCTCCGAAACGGCACCTGCCGCGCCGACCGAAGACCAGCGCGCAATCCCGGCGCGCAATGCCTTCATCATGAGCAGCCTCTTGCAGGAAGTCACGCGCGCAGGAACCGCGGCGCGTGCCCAGGCCACGCTCAAGCGCCCCGACGTGTATGGCAAGACAGGCACCACCAACGATGCCATGGACGCATGGTTTGCAGGCTACCAGCCGACGCTCGCGGCGGTCACGTGGATCGGCTACGACACGCCGCGCAATCTGGGAAGTCGGGAAACCGGTGGCGGGCTCAGCCTTCCGGTGTGGATCAGCTTCATGGAAACCGCACTCAAGGGAGTGCCCGTGATGGAGCCGCCCGTGCCGGAGGGTGTTGTGAACGTGGGCGGCGAATGGTTCTATGACGAATATGCACGCAATGCGGGCATCGCCAGCGTGGGCCTGGAAGAGCACGCCCAAGGCGCCCCTGCCGGCTTGCCCGACAGCGGCGCCGCAACGCCGCCTGCGTCCGAGGAGCGCAACCGCATCCTGGACCTGTTCCGCAATTAGGCGCGGCTCAGGCTGCGAATCTGAGGGCTAGCCCAGCCTGGGTCGTCGCGTTGTCGGACAAGGTTGCATAAAACTCGCCCGCGCCCTTGGTGTCGCGCCAGCCTTCGTCTTCGAAACGAAAGTGGTAGCCGCCCGATCGGGCGGCCAGCCATATCTCGTGCAGGGGCTTCTGCAGGTTGACGATGATCTGGCTGCCGTTGCGAAAGGTCAGCGTCACCATGCCCCCGACCCGCTGGCTGTCGATGTCGGCATCGGTCGTGTCGTTGATGCGGTCGCACCCCTCCTCGATGGATAGCAACAAGCGCTCCGCACGGTCCATGAATTCTGTATCGGTCATTACAATTCCGCGATGTTGAATGTTCGCCAAATTCTATGCAGGGGCCTTGTCCTTGCGGCCAGCACGGTGGCTCTTGGTGGCTGCGGGCAAAAAGGGCCGCTGTACCTGCCCCCACCGCCGCCGGCAGTTCCGCCGGCCCATGCGCCGGCAACTCCTGCCACCACATCCCCGCAAGCCACCCCGCCACGCCCCTCGTCCAACACCGCGCCATGAATCCACCCGTGCTACCCGGGCATCCCCACATCGCCTACCAGGGCGCCGATCTTTATCTGGAGGGCGTGCGCCTTGCAGACTTGGCGTCGCATTTTGGCACGCCGCTGTTCGTGTACTCGCAGGCGGCCATGCTGGCCGCACTCTCGGCCTACCAGCGCGGCTTCGCGGGGCGCGATGCGCAGATCTGCTATGCCATGAAAGCCAATTCGTCGCTGGCGGTACTGCAGTTGTTCGCGCACCAGGGCTGCGGGTTCGACATCGTTTCCGGCGGTGAACTCGAACGCGTGCTCGCCGCAGGCGGCAACCCGGCCACGGTGATCTTCTCCGGCGTGGGCAAGACCCGGGCCGAGATGCGCCGCGCACTGGATGCCGGCATCGGCTGCTTCAATGTCGAGAGCGAGGCCGAACTGGACGTGTTGAACGAAGTGGCCCTCGCGGCAGGCCAGCGCGCGAACATCAGCATCCGCGTGAACCCCGACGTGGACGCCAAGACCCACCCCTACATCTCCACGGGGCTCAAGGACAACAAGTTCGGCATCCCGCACGACCGCGCCGTCGCGGCCTACCGCCACGCGGCCGGCCTGGGCGGCCTGCGCGTCGCGGGCATCGACTGCCACATCGGCTCGCAAATCACGGAGGCAGGCCCCTACCTGGATGCGGTAGACCGCATCCTCGACCTCGTGGAAGCCATCGAGGCCCAGGGCATCGCCATCCGCCACCTCGACTTCGGCGGCGGCCTGGGCATCGACTACCACGGCGACATCCCACCCGCCGCGGACGCTCTGTGGGCGCAACTGCTGGGCCGCATCGACGCGCGCGGCTTCGGTCGCCGCAGGCTCATGATCGAGCCCGGGCGCTCGCTGGTCGGCAACGCCGGCGTCTGCCTTACGCAAGTGCTGTACCTCAAGCCCGGCGAGCACAAGAACTTCTGCGTCGTAGACGCAGCCATGAACGACCTGCCGCGCCCCGCCATGTACCAGGCGTTCCACCAAATCGTGCCGCTCGCCACGCGCGCTGCCGCGCCCGCCACCTACGACGTCGTAGGCCCGGTCTGCGAAAGCGGCGACTGGATCGGCCACGACCGCAGCCTGGCCGTGCAGGCCGGCGACCTGCTGGCCGTGCTCTCCGCAGGGGCCTACTGCATGTCCATGTCGAGCAACTACAACTCGCGCCCGCGCGCCGCGGAACTGCTCGTCGACGGCACGCGCGTGCATGTCATCCGGGAGCGCGAAACCGTTGCCGATGTATTCCGGCATGAAAGGCTGCTGGCCTATTGATCCGGCCCCATGGATTTTGAATTTTCGTGAGTCGTTTGCTTGTGGCAGTCCGTCCACGACGATTCTCGACTTCAAAGGGCCGGATCAATAGAAGCATCGCGCTTGATCTTGCTCAAGCCTGCTTGCGCCAGCGCGGCCTACAGTGGCACATCGCTTCCAACAGCACCTGTCAGGGCTCTCCATGTCCATCGAACTCTACCGCGACAAGCAGCACGCCTGCCTGATGTTCACCGACCTCATCGAGGAAGACGGCCAGGCGGTGCAGGCCAACCAGTTCCTCGTGGTGGACAGCGGCACCGGCGCCGTCATCGACCCGGGCGGCAATCTGGCCTTCAACGAGCTGTACCTCAGCATGTCGCGGCATTTCTCGCCGCAGCACCTGTCCTACCTGATCGCCTCGCACGCGGACCCGGACATCATCGCCTCGCTGGACCGCTGGATGACGAGCACGCCGCGGGCCAAGCTCGTCATTTCGCGCCTGTGGGCGCGTTTCGCCCCCCATTTCACGAAGGTTGGCAAAACGGAGGACCGGGTGATCGGCGTGCCCGATGCCGGCGGGCTGCTGCCGCTGGGGAAATCCGAGCTGTGGCTGCTGCCCGCGCACTTCATGCATTCGGAAGGCAACTTCCATTTCTACGACCCGATCAGCCGCATCCTATTCACCGGTGACTTGGCCGCATCGATGGTGTCCGGCGCGGAAGCGAGCCGGCCCGTGACCGACTTGGCTCCGCACATTGCGCGCATGGAAGGCTTCCACCGCCGCTACATGGTGTCCAACAAGATCCTGCGGCTGTGGGCACGCATGGCGCGCCAGCTCGATATCGCCATGCTGGTGCCGCAGCACGGCGCGCCCATCGTGGGCCGGCAGGCCATCAACGACTTCTTCGACTGGATCGAGAACCTGATGTGCGGCGTGGACCTGTTCGACGACCGCGCCTACCAGATCCCCACGGCGCGCATCGATCCCGCGATCAACGATACCCGGGCGCAGTTGCGGGCCGTGTCGCGATAGCGCGCCAAAGGCGCCAGCCCACCAGCACGGCGACGATGGCCGTGTAGACGCCGACTTCGGTGAAGTTGTTCTTGCCCGCACGCATCCAGAGGAAGTGCAGCAGCGCCAGGCCCGCCGCCGCGAACACCAGCCGGTGCAGCATGCGCCAGCGCCGCGCGCCCAGGGCGCGGATGGCCCGGTTGAACGAGGTGGCCGCCAGCGGCGTCAGCAAGACGAACGCACTGAACCCCACGAGGATGAAGGGCCGCTTGGCGATGTCGCGCACGATATCGCCCCAGGCGAAACCCATGTCGAACCACGCATAGCACAGCAGGTGCCATGCCGCATAGAAATAGACATACAAACCCAGCATGCGGCGGTAGCGTGCCAGCGCGGCCCAGCCGGCCAGCACGCGCAGCGGTGTGACGGCCAGGGCGATGCACAGCATGCGCAGGGTCCAGTCGCCCGTGGATCGGATCAGGCGCTCGGCCGGATTCGGCCCCAGTCCATCGGTCAGCGCTCCCGCCAGCAGCCAGGCGAACGGCAGCAGGCACAGCACGAACACCAGCGGCTTGGCCTCGCGGCGCAGCAGCAGCGCATTCACCACCACGGCACGCTCAAAAGTTCCGGCGCAGATCCATGCCAGCGTAGAGCGCGCCGACCTGGGCCTCGTAGCCGTTGAACAGCAGCGTCCTGCGCTTCTTGGCGAACAGGCCGTCCTCGCCGATGCGCCGCTCGGTGGCCTGGCTCCAGCGCGGGTGGTCCACGTCGGGGTTGACGTTGGAATAGAAGCCGTACTCGTTGGCCGCGGCCTTGTTCCAGGCCGTGCCGGGCTGCTGCTCGGTGAAGCGGATCTTCACGATGCTCTTGGCGCTCTTGAAGCCGTACTTCCACGGCACCACGATGCGCACCGGTGCGCCGTTCTGCTTGGGCAGGACCTCGCCATACATGCCGAATGCCAGCAGGGTCAGGGGGTGCAGCGCCTCGTCCATGCGCAGCCCCTCGGCATAGGGCCAGGAGAGCACGCGAGAGCCCACGAACGGCATGGTCTTGGGGTCGGCCAGCGACAGGAACTCGATGTACTTGGCGCTGCCCAGGGGCTCGACCTTGCGGATCAGCGCGGCCAGCGAATAGCCGACCCACGGGATCACCATGGACCAGCCCTCCACGCAGCGCAGACGGTAGATGCGCTCTTCCATGGGGCTGAGCCTGAGCAGGTCTTCCAGCGCGAACTTGGCGGGTTTCTTCACCAGCCCCTCGACCTCCACCGCCCAGGGCGAAACCGGCAGCGTGTGGGCATTGCGCGCCGGGTCGGCCTTGTCGGTGCCGAACTCGTAGAAATTGTTGTAGCTGCTGGCGTCCTGGTACGCGGTGGTTTTTTCCATCGTCGCCGCCCCGGCCACCGCCGACCTGGCGCCCGGCAGCGCCGCCAGCCTGCCCGACTGGGCGCGCGCGTCGCGTGCCGCCCACGCGGCCAGCGCCAGGCCTGCCGCGCCGCCCGCCATGCGCGCCAGCAGCGCGCGCCGCGCTTCGTAGACGCCGCGCGGCGTGATTTCGCTGGCATGCGGGTGGACGCAACCGGAGTCGCGGGAAGGAATCAGCATGGCGGGCCTTTTGCGCAAAGTGCTGGGCTGTTGGACAGGCGCCGGCAGAGATAGTTCGCCGGTGGTCGCAACAGCCCAAAAATGTAAGCCAAATCGGCCCGCAGCGCTTGCAGTATCTGCGGTAGCAGCTACTGTTTTAATAGCGCCTACAGCGTACCATAGCTGTGCAGTCCGCTGAGGAACATGTTGACCCCCAGGAAAGCGAAGCTCGTCACCACCAGCCCCATGAGCGCCCACCAGGCCGCCATGCTGCCGCGCAGGCCCTTCATGAGCCGCATGTGCAGCCAGGCCGCGTAGTTGAGCCAGACAATCAGGGCCCAGGTTTCCTTCGGGTCCCAGCTCCAGTAGCCGCCCCAGGCTTCCGCCGCCCACAGCGCCCCCAGCACCGTGGCGATGGTGAAGAAGGCGAAGCCGACCGCAATGGACTTGTACATCACGTCGTCAAGCACCTCGGCCGATGGCAGATGCGCGGCGATGCGCCGCCGCGCGAACAGGATGCCCCCCACCACCAGCGCGGCAATGCCGAAGTACACGGCCCAGTAGCCGCCGCCCGCCTCCGTGGTCGTCTTGCGCAAGACCAGGGGCTCGAAACACAGCACCACGCCCAGCAGCCACAGCGGCGCCAGCTTGTACCAGCGCTGTTCATCAGGAGGTATGCCGGCCTGCTGCTTGACGAGGTAGGCGAAGGCCACCATGGCGGCGAGCGCGAAGGTGCCGTAGCCGATGAAGTTGGCCGGCACGTGCAGCTTCATCCACCAGCTCTTGAGGGCCGGCACCAGCGGCTGGATCTCGTGCGCCTCGCGCACCAGCGTGTACCAGAGCAGGAAGCCCACCGCCGCGCTGACCACCAGCATGGCGAACGCGCCCAGCGCGCGCGTGCGGTACTGGGCCTCGAAGTACAGGTAGAACGTGGCGGTCATCCAGCAGAACAGCACGAACACTTCATAGAGGTTGCTGACCGGGATGTGGCCGATGTCGGGGCCGATCAGGTAGCCCTCGTACCAGCGCACCATGGTGCCGATGAGCGCCATGCCGACTGCCGCCCAGGCCAGGCGCGAACCCAGCCGCTCCATCGCGGCGGACTGGCCGCGCGCGAACATGCCGATCCAGTAGAACACCGTGCTCATGAAGAACAGCATGCTCATCCAGAGGATGGCCGACTGGCTGGAGAGGAAGTACTTGAGCCAGAACACCGTGTCGGCCCGCGCGAGGCCGGCCTGCCCGTCCGCCCCCGTGTAGGAGCGGATGGCCAGCAGCGAAAAGCCCGCCACCGCCACCATCAGCACCGCCAGCGGGCGCCAGAACCAGCCCAGCCACACGGCGGCGGGAATGGCCGCCAGCAGGATGCCCTTCTCGTAGCCGTCCATGAAGGCGCCGTAGCGCGCGAATGCAAAACAGCCGCCCGCCACGGCCAGCACGGCAAACACCCAGTCGAAGGCGTTGCGGCGCGAAAAATAGCCGTCCTGGAGCGTGATGGTGGCGGTCGTGGCTGCGGCGGAGGTATTCATCATGGTCGAATGGCTTTCAGGGGCTCGGTATTCAGCAGCTTGGCGGCAAGGCGGTTGAACTCGCGGTCCGTCTCCAGCGTCTTGCGGTTGGAGGAATACGCCATCATGGCATGCGCCCCGCCGCCCGCGCGCGGCGCCACCCAGATCCAGAGCCGGCGCTCGCGCACGTAGAGCATGGCAAAAACGCCCAGGATCAGCAAGCCGCAGCCCAGATAGACGACGTTCCTGCCCGGCGCGCGCGCCACCTGGAACACGCTGGCCTGCACCTGGCGAAAATCCTGCAGCGTGAACGCCATGGGCGCCGGGTAGGCGAACACGTCGGACAAGGCCAGCACCGACTGCGTCATGAACGCCTGCGCCTGCTCGCCGGGTGCCAGCGGCTGCAGGCCCGCCTGGGCCCGCGCGAGCTGGTTCAGCTCGAACAGCGCACCACTCAGGATGCGCACCAGCACGTCGCCGGCCCGCGCGCGCTCGGCCTCGGGCACGTTGGCTTCCATGAACTCGGACACCGCCTGCAGCCCGCCAGGGCGGCGGCCCTGCGCGTCCGGCATGCCGCCCTCGCCCGCGAAAAGCGCCAGCGCGCGCGCTGCCGACGTGGCCAGTTGCTGTGCCAGTTCGGGCCGCGACGCATCGATGGCCTGCGCCGTGTAGCGGCGCACCGCCTGTTCGCGCAGCGCCTTGTCGGCCAGCGCAGCGCGCAGGCGCGCGAAGCCATCCATGCCGCCCTGGTCGTCGGCGGGCACGCGCAGGTAGCGGAACGGCTCGCCAGGCGTGTCGCGCACGCCGAGCAGAAACACCGGCGACTGGCCGTCGCCCATGTCCACCGGCAGCATGTAGTTGTGGAATTCGCGCGCCTGACCGGCGGCGTCGCGCAGCTTGTAGGTGATGCTGGGGCCGACGTTGCGCAACTCTTTTTTCGCCTTCGTCTTGTTGGCCGCGCCCAGACGCGCATCGATGGCGGCGTGCAGGTCGACGCGGCGAACGTCCACCGCGCCGCCGGATTCGGCGCCCGCCATGTTCTCGACGTTGATGACCCGCAGCGCGGCGTATTCGAGCGTCATCGCCTCGCCGCCGGAGGCACGCGCGAGCTGCGTGGAGCCGCCGATCACGCCTTCGACCTCGAACGGCTGCACGCCCGCGGCCATGGGCATGGCGCGCAGCCGGACGCTGGAGCCGCCGTCGTCGAAGCTGGACTGGTAGATCTCCACGCCGTCGTAGCGCACCGGGTGGTTGACCTCCACGCGCGCGGGCACCTGCGCGCCCGTGGCCTTGTCGTGGATCACGATGTCGCTGGCGAACAGCTTGGGCATGCCGGTCGAGTAGTACTCGATGACGAACTTCTTGAGCTCCACCGAGAACGGCAGGTCCTGCAGCACCACGCCGTCGGGCTGGCTCAGGATGGCGGTGGCCGACTGCGTGCCCTCGGCCACCAGCAGGTTGCCGCGGAACGTGGGGTTGCGCGCGGACAGGCGGTGCTCGGGCGCCACGTCGGCCACCAGGCCGCCGCCGGTGTAAGGCGTCTTGCCCTGCAGCCACATCTGCGCTTGCACGACCAGATCGCCGTCGAGCAGGCCGCCCAGGCAGATCAGCACGATGGCGCCGTGCGCGGCAATGTAGCCGAGCTTGTTGGCCACTCCCGCCCTGGCGGCCACCATCCAGCCGCTGCCCGCCGCCTCCCCGCCCGCCGCGGATTCGCGCTGCTGCAGCCGCACCTTCCAGCCGCCCCGAACCAGCGCTTCGCCCAGGCGGCGCGCCGCCGCCTCGGGCGCGTCCGCCACGTCGGCCTCGGCGCGCTGGCCGAAGGCGCGCAGGCTCTGCTCGCGTATGCCTTCCTTGAACGATTTCAGATCCTTCACGATCCTGGGCGTACTGCGCGCGATGCACAGCGACGTGCTGGTCACCAAGAAGGCCAGGATCAGCAGGAACCACCAGGCACCGTATACGGAATACAGGCCCAGCAGGTCGAACACCTGGGCCCAGAACGGCCCGAACTGGTTGACGTAGTTGGGGTATGGCCGCTGCTGCTGGAGCACGGTACCGATGACCGAGGCGATGCAGATGACCGTGAGCAGCGAGATCGCGAACCGCATGGACGACAGCAGCTCCACCGCCGCGCGCAGCGCGTGCGAGCGGGTGTCAAGGCGCAGGCCGTGGGTCGATGGGCGCATGGAGGGGGACTGAAAACAAAGGGCGGGCCATCCGGTGATGGACCCGCCCTTCTTGGGTCTGGTTGTCGGCGGTTAGTTCACGCGGCGGCCAAATCAGCGCAGGCCTGCGATGTAGTCGGCCACTGCCTTGATTTCGCGGTCGTTGAGCTTGGCGGCCACCTGGCCCATCGGCAGGCTGTTGGCGCGCACGCCGTCTCGGAACGCCACGAGCTGGGCGGCGGTGTAGTCGGCATGCTGGCCCGACAGGCGCGGGTACTGGACCGGGATGCCGGCGCCGTTGGGGCTGTGGCAGCCGGCGCAGGCGGCGATCTGGCGCTCGGCGATGCCGCCGCGGTAGATGCGCTCGCCCAGGGCCACGAGGTCCTTGTCCTTGGCGAAGCCGGCCTTGGCGGGCTTGGCGGTCACCCAGTAGGCGATGTTGCGCATGTCTTCGTCGCTCAGCATGGCGGCGAAGCCCTTCATGATGGCGTTGTTGCGCTTGCCGGACTTGAACTCCTGCAACTGCTTGACCAGATATTCGGGGTGCTGCTGCGCCAGCTTGGGCTGCACGGGCACGCTGGAATTGCCGTCGGCGCCATGGCAGGCCGCGCATACGGCGGTGTAGCTGGCCTCGCCCTTCACGAGGTCGGGCTTGGCGACCTTGGCGGGCGTCTGCGCGGGGTTTTCGGCGGCGGCAAAGGCGGGCAACGCGGGCGCCGCCAGCATGGCAGCCATCAAGGCGGGGACGAGCAGCTTCATATCGAGGGCTTTATGGGTGTAGGCGCAAATCCAGCAAATTCTAAATTCTACAATGGGGGCCCATGAAGCGCGCTCTATGATTAACCCTCCCGCACCGCCTTTGCGCGACGTCAACAAAGCTCTCGGCTGGATGCACACGGCACGGTTCCTGACGACCGCCGCCCAGCTCCACCAGCTTCCCGCGCTGGAGGTGCCCGAAATCGCGTTCGTGGGCCGCTCCAACGCGGGCAAATCCACCTGCATCAACACCCTCGCGCAGCAGCGGCAACTGGCCTTCGCCTCCAAGAAGCCGGGGCGTACGCAGCACATCAACCTGTTCCAGCTCGGCCGCGGGGGCGTCATGGACGCGGTGCTGGCCGACCTGCCCGGCTACGGCTACGCGGCGGTGCCGCAGGCCGACAAGGTGCGCTGGCAGCGGGTGATGGCCAACTACCTCATGAGCCGCGGGAACCTGACGGGCGTGGTGCTGCTGTGCGATCCGCGCCTGGGCCTGACCGAACTCGACGAGATCCTGCTCGAAGTGATCCGCCCGCGCGTCGAGCAGGGGCTGAAGTTTCTCGTGCTGCTGACCAAGGCCGACAAGCTCACGCGCGCCGAGGCGCAGAAGGCGCTGTCCATCGCCCGGCTGCAGGCCGGCGGCGGGCAGGCGATGCTGTTCTCGGCCCTCAAGCGCCAGGGCGTGGAAGAGACGGCGCAGCGGCTCTGGGACTGGACCCACCCGGCCGCCGAGGCCGCTGCGGAAATCACCGCGGCCGCGCCCGCCTGAAGCCGGAACTCATAGCCAAATCGGCCTCCAGCGCAATAAAAACGGGCGGTAGCAGCTATTAAATTAGTAGCAAACAGGATGGCTGTCAGTACAGGGATTTTTCGCCCGAAGGCCGGGTCTTGAAGCGCTTGTGCACCCAGTAGTACTGGTCGGGCATGGTGTCGATATAGCCCTGCAGTTCCGCGTTCATGCGGGCGGTGTCGGCCTCCAAGTCGTTGCTGGGGTAGCCATCCCAGGCCGGCATGACCCGCACCTCGTAGCCCGCGGGCGTGATGCGCCCCACGATGGGCACGACCTTGGCGCGGCCCAGGCGGGCGAAGCGCGGCAGCGACGGCACGGTGGCCGTGGGTATGCCGTAGAACGGCACGAACAGCGCTTCGCGCGCGCCGAAGTTCATGTCGGGCAGCAGATACAGCAGCCCCCCCTTGCGCAGGCCCGCGATGATGGGCTTGATGCCCTCGTCGCGGTTGAGCATGCGCACGTCCCCGAAGCGCGTGCGCCCGGCCTTGAGCCAGGCGTCGAGCGCCGGGTCGGGCTGCGGCTTGAAGATCGAGGTGAAGGGCCGCATGGTGTGCAGCGTGAGCGCCGTGCCCGCCGCGTCCATGCCGTAAAAATGCGGCGCGAACATGATGGTGGGCGCATCGCCCTCCAACTCGCGCACCGCGCCCCGCAGCACGACGCGGCGCTCCAGCACCGCGCGCGGCGCGTGCCAGAGCCAGCCGCGGTCCAGCCACGCCTGCGAGAAATAGACGAAGTTGCGCCGCGCCATCGCTCGCCGCACGCGCGGCGGCAGCGCCGGGAAGCACAGCGCCAGGTTGCGCATGACCACGCGGCGCCGCGGCACCACCAGCACATACAACACCATGCCCATGCTCCAGCCCAGCGCACGCACCGCGCGCAGCGGCAGCCACGCCATCAACCGCATGAACGCCACCACGATGCGTCCGGTCACGCCGCCTCTCCAGGCGCATCGCCACGCGGCGCCTTGTAGCGCGCGTAGCCCCATAGGTACTGCTGCGGGCACTGGCGGATGATGCGCTCCATCTCGCGGTTGAGCTGGGCGGCGGCCTGTGCGGTGTCCCCGGCCAGCGGCGCGCCCAGGCCGCGCACGTGCACCACGAAGCCGCGCGCGCGCGGCAGCCGCTCGACCCAGGCCAGCAGCACCGCGGCGCCGGTCTGCAGGGCCAGCCGCGCGGCCAGCGTCATGGTGTAGGCATCGCGCCCGAAGAACGGCGCCCACACGCCCTGCCCCGCAGGCGGCACCTGGTCGGGCAGCAGGCCCACGGCCTGGCCGCGGCGCAGCGCGCGCACCATCTGGCGCACGCCGGCCAGCGTGGTGGGCACGGCCTGCAGGCCGGCGCGCGTACGCGCGCCGGCCATCACGCGCGCCAGCCAGGCCTTGCGCGCGGGCCGGTACAGGATGGTGATGGGCCCGTGCCGCGCACCATAGTCATAAGCCGCCGCCTGCGGCGATATCTCGAAGCAGCCGATGTGCGGCGTCAGGAAGACGATGCCGCGCCCGGCCTCGTAGGCGCGCGCGATCAAGCCCGGGTCGTCCCACGCATAGGGCAGGCGCGCGCCGAACCACAGGCGCGGCAGTTCGGCGGCCATGCGCCCCGCATGGGCCACGCCCGCGCGCACCTCGGCGAACCCGTAGCCCGCCTGCCGCGCATTCGCCAGGAAGCGCGCGCGGTACCCCGGCGATGCGAGGAATGCGGCCCACCCCAGCAGCGCCCCCATGCCATGCAGCAGCCACAGCGGGCACAGCGAAAACAGGCGAAACACCAAGGGCATGCAGGAAATCTTTAGAATGGGCGCGTCGCCGAGTTAATTCGAGCAACTTGCAGGGCGACGTTAAACACAACTGCTAAAGCGTTCGCCAAAGCTCCAGACAGCTTGGGCAGCGCCCAAAAGCCGCAAGTGCAAAGACTGGAGTTTATTCAAATGGCGAACGACTTTCTCTTCACCTCCGAATCGGTTTCCGAGGGACACCCCGACAAGGTGTCCGACCAGATATCGGATGCCATCCTCGACGCGATCTTCGCGCAGGACCCGCGCAGCCGCGTGGCCGCCGAAACTCTGTGCAACACCGGCCTGGTGGTGCTGGCCGGCGAGATCACCACCAACGCGCACGTGGACTACATCGAGGTGGCGCGCAACACCATCAAGCGCATCGGCTACGACAACACCGATTACGGCATCGACTACAAGGGCTGCGCCGTGCTGGTGGCCTACGACAAGCAGAGCAACGACATCGCGCAAGGCGTGGACCAGGCGAGCGACGACCACCTGAACACCGGCGCCGGCGACCAGGGCCTGATGTTCGGCTACGCCTGCGACGAAACGCCCGAGCTGATGCCCGCGCCCATCTACTACGCGCACCGCCTGGTCGAGCGCCAGGCGCAGTTGCGCAAGGACGGCCGCCTGCCCTTCCTGCGCCCCGACGCCAAGAGCCAGGTGACCATGCGCTACGTGGACGGCAAGCCGCACAGCATCGACACGGTGGTGCTCTCCACCCAGCACCATCCGGACCAGAGCGAAAGCCCCAAGAAGATGAAGGCCAGCTTCATCGAGGCCGTGATCGAGGAGATCATCAAGCCCGTGCTGCCCAAGGAGTGGCTCCAGGACACCAAGTACCTCATCAACCCCACGGGCCGCTTCGTCGTCGGCGGCCCGCAGGGCGACTGCGGCCTGACCGGGCGCAAGATCATCGTCGACACCTACGGCGGCGCCTGCCCGCACGGCGGCGGCGCCTTCAGCGGCAAGGACCCGACCAAGGTGGACCGCTCAGCCGCCTACGCCGCGCGCTACGTGGCCAAGAACATTGTGGCCGCCGGCCTGGCGCGCCAGGCGCAGATCCAGGTCAGCTACGCCATCGGCGTGGCGCGGCCCATCAATGTGACGGTCTACACCGAGGGCACGGGCGTCATCCCCGACGAGAAGATCGCCACGCTGGTGAACGAGTACTTCGACCTGCGGCCCAAGGGCATCATCCAGATGCTGGACCTGCAGCGCCCGATCTTCGAGAAGACCGCCGCGTATGGGCACTTCGGGCGCGAGGAACCAGAGTTCACGTGGGAGCGGACGGACAAGGCGGCAGCGTTGCGCGCCGCGGCAGGGCTATAGGCCCCTCTTCTTTTTCCAGCCAGTTCTTCGTTCTTTCTTCGCACCGGCCCGACTTGAAACTACGTGAAATGCCTATATGATTAGCACTCGAAGGCTGTGAGTGCTAGCAACGCTGGTGCGCCGCCTCCGCCACTTGCCAACAGCGGTCGGCTCGTCCGCCCGCGTGGTGATCGAAACTTTCCAGTTGCAAACCAGGAGATGCAATGAAACTTCGTCCTCTGCACGATCGCGTGATCGTCAAGCGTATCGACAGCGAAACCAAGACTGCCTCGGGCATCGTGATTCCCGACGCAGCCGCCGAAAAACCCGACCAGGGTGAAGTGCTGGCCGTGGGTCCGGGCAAGAAGACCGACAAGGGCGAACTGCTCGCCGTTGGCGTGAAGGTCGGCGACCGCGTCCTGTTCGGCAAGTACAGCGGCCAGACCGTCAAGGTCGATGGCGACGAGCTGCTGGTGATGAAGGAAGAAGACCTGTTCGCTGTGGTCGAGAAGTAAGCCTTCGCCCACATCCGCATCTGATTTAACCGAATTTCTGGAGAAACCAACATGGCAGCAAAAGACGTAGTCTTCGGCGGCGAAGCCCGCGCCCGCATGGTCGAAGGCGTGAACATTCTGGCCAACGCGGTCAAGGTGACCCTGGGCCCGAAGGGCCGCAACGTGGTGCTCGAGCGCTCCTTCGGCGCCCCCACCGTGACCAAGGACGGTGTGTCCGTGGCCAAGGAAATCGAACTCAAGGACAGGCTGCAGAACATGGGCGCCCAGCTCGTGAAGGAAGTGGCTTCCAAGACCAGCGACAACGCCGGCGACGGCACCACCACCGCCACCGTGCTGGCCCAGGCCATCGTGCGCGAAGGCTCCAAGTACGTGGCCGCCGGCCTGAACCCGATGGACCTCAAGCGCGGCATCGACAAGGCGGTTTCCGCCCTGATCGATGAGCTGAAGAAGGCTTCCAAGGCCACCACCACGTCCAAGGAAATCGCCCAGGTCGGCTCCATCTCGGCCAACAGCGACTCCTCCATCGGCGAGATCATCGCCTCGGCCATGGACAAGGTCGGCAAGGAAGGCGTGATCACCGTCGAGGACGGCAAGAGCCTGAACAACGAACTCGACGTCGTCGAGGGCATGCAGTTCGACCGAGGCTACCTCAGCCCCTACTTCATCAACAACCCCGACAAGCAATCCGCGATTCTGGACAACCCCTTCGTGCTGCTGTTCGACAAGAAGATCAGCAACATCCGCGACCTGCTGCCCACGCTGGAGCAAGTGGCCAAGGCCGGACGTCCGCTGCTGATCATCGCCGAAGAAGTCGAAGGCGAAGCGCTGGCCACGCTGGTGGTCAACACCATCCGCGGCATCCTGAAGGTCGTGGCCGTCAAGGCCCCTGGCTTCGGCGACCGTCGCAAGGCAATGCTCGAAGACATCGCCATCCTGACGGGCGGCAAGGTGATTGCCGAAGAAGTCGGCCTGACGCTCGAAAAAGTGACGCTGGCCGACCTGGGCCAGGCCAAGCGCATCGAAGTGGCCAAGGAAAACACCACCATCATCGACGGCGCCGGCGCTGCTGCCGACATCGAAGCCCGCGTGAAGCAAGTGCGCGTGCAGATCGAGGAAGCCACCAGCGACTACGACCGCGAGAAGCTGCAAGAGCGCGTGGCCAAGCTGGCCGGCGGCGTGGCGGTGATCAAGGTCGGCGCCGCCACCGAAGTCGAGATGAAGGAAAAGAAGGCCCGCGTAGAAGACGCGCTGCACGCCACCCGTGCCGCCGTGGAAGAAGGCATCGTGGCCGGTGGTGGCGTGGCGCTGCTGCGCGCCCGCCAGGCCGCCGGCACGATCAAGGGCGACAACGCCGACCAGGACGCCGGCATCAAGCTGATCCTCAAGGCCATCGAAGCCCCGCTGCGCGAGATCGTCTACAACGCCGGTGGCGAGCCTTCGGTCGTGGTGAACGAAGTGCTGAACGGCAAGGGCAACTACGGTTTCAACGCCGCCAACGACACCTATGGCGACATGATCGAAATGGGCATCCTGGACCCGACCAAGGTGACCCGCACCGCGCTGCAGAACGCCGCCTCCGTGGCCTCGCTGCTGCTGACGACCGAAGCCATGGTCGCAGAAGCGCCGAAGGACGAAGCGGCCGCTCCGGCCATGCCCGGCGGCATGGGTGGCATGGGCGACATGGGCATGTAAGAACTGCCTGCCTGGCGCGCTGGCTCAACCGCGGCGCGCATATGGCGCCAACCCCGCAGGCCCCCGGCCTGCGGGGTTTTTTTAACCTAAATCCGACAGTTGAATCCCCAAAATTCGAGCAAGTGCCTGTCACGCATTGAGTTTCCATGCTTTCCTGACTCACCCATCTGGAACTGCTCTGCAGTCACGCGAAGTCTTTGGAAACCCGCATGGATATTGGGTTTCTTCAGTTTTTCGGTTGGTTCAACTGCCGTTTCCAGGTTAATTCCGGGCGTCCGCCTCGCTGACCGGGAACCGCACTGCCACCAGCAGCCCATGCACCGCGCGCCGGCTCGCGCACGATGGCCAGACCCACAGACCCAGGCCCGTGCCCTCGGTGCCCGGCGCGGCGCGGTAGAAGCGCTCGAACCCTGTAGATTTCCGGGAGACGGGGAATTGGCCTCAGCACAGCCGCAGCAGCAAGCTCGCTGTGGAAGCGTCGAGCCCCGTCACGTCGCCCGTGGCCAGGCGCGGCTCGATGTCTTGGGCCAGCACCTTGCCCAGCTCCACGCCCCACTGGTCGAAGCTGTTGATGCCCCACACCGCGCCGCTCACGAACACGCGATGCTCGTATAGCGCGACCAGCGCACCCAGGCTGGCCGGGTCCAGCCGCTCCAGCAGCAGGAACGTGCTGGGCCGGTTGCCGGGGAAATCGCGGTGCCCGCCCGCGTCCGCCCTGCCTTGCAGCAGCGCCTGTGCCTGTGCCAAGGCATTGGCGAGCAGCTTGGGCTGGTGGCCCGGCAGGCCGTGGGCGGCGTGGCGCGCGGCGATGAACTCCACCGGCACCACGTCCGTGCCCTGGTGCAGCATCTGGAAGAATGCATGCTGGCCGTTGGTGCCGGGCTCGCCCCAGACCACGGGCGAGGTGGCGAAGGGCAGTCGCTGGCCCGCCAGATCGACGCGCTTGCCGTTGCTTTCCATCTCCAGTTGTTGCAAATAGGCCGGCAGGCGCCGTAGCCCATGGTGGTAGGGCGCCACGCAGCGGCTGGTGAAACCCAGGAAGTCGCGGTACCACACGTCCAGCAAACCCAGCCGCACGGGCAGGTTGGCCGCCAGCGGCGCGCTGCGGAAGTGCTCGTCCATGGCGTGCGCACCGGCCAGCAGCTCGCCGAAGGCCGGAGCGCCGATGGCGATGGCGATCGGCAGGCCGATGGCCGACCACAGCGAATAGCGCCCGCCCACCCAGTCCCAGAAACCGAAGGTGGTGCTGATGCCGAAGGCGCGCGCGGCGTGCACGTTGGTGGTCAGCGCGGCGAAGTGGCGCGCCACATCGGTGCCACCCTGCTGCATGAACCAGTCGCGCGCCGAACTGGCGTTGGCCATCGTCTCCGCCGTGGTGAAGGTCTTGGAGGCGATCAGGAACAGCGTGCCGTGCGGCTGCACGCGGCGCAGCACGGCGGCCAGTTCGTGGCCGTCGACGTTGGAGACGAAATGCATGCGCTTGCCCGGCACGGCGAATTCGTCGAGCGCCAGCGTGGCCATCTGCGGGCCGAGGTCGGAGCCACCGATGCCGATGTTCACCACGTCGGTGATGGCGGCGTCCGCGCGCACAGCCTCGGCGTAGGCCAGCATGGCGGCCAGCGTGGCGTGCACCTCGGCCAGCGCGGGCGCCAGCGCCGCGGGCACGGGCGCATCCGCGGGCGCGCGCAGCAGCCAGTGCATGACGGCGCGGTCCTCTGTGCTGTTGATGTGCGTGCCCGCGAACATCGCGTCGCGGTGCTGCTCCACGCCGCATTCGCGGGCCAATTGCAACAGCAGCACCTCGGTCGCGGCGTCGATGCGGTTCTTCGACAGATCGGCGAACACGCGCGGGGCCTGCTGGCTGAAAGCGGCGAATCGACCCGGGTCGTCGGCCAGGGCTGCACGCGCGTCGAAGGCATGGGCACCGCCCTCGGCGTGGCGGCACAGGGCGCCCCAGGCGGGGGTGCGGTCGCAGCGGGTACGGGTCATGGAATGCGTTCTCCCGGTGTGTCCATCACGCCGCACGCATCAGGCCTTCGAGCTGCACCGCGTCGGCGGCGAAGGCGCGGATACCCTCGGCCAGCTTCTCGGTAGCCATGGCGTCCTCGTT
This sequence comes from Curvibacter soli, assembly GCF_029211125.1. Taxonomy (GTDB): domain Bacteria; phylum Pseudomonadota; class Gammaproteobacteria; order Burkholderiales; family Burkholderiaceae_C; genus Curvibacter_A; species Curvibacter_A soli. The sequence continues at coordinate 24,395 of NZ_JARGEN010000005.1, read as the reverse complement.
GAGCGCGAAGCGGAATGCCGGCTCGTCGTACTGCACGGGCTCGAGCGCCAGGCCGCGTGCCGCCTGCGCGTCGAGCGCGCGCGGCGCGGGCGCGGCACTTTCGGCCAGTTGCGCCAGCAACTCGGGGGCGATGGTCAGCAGATCGCAGCCCGCCAACGCCAGGATCTGCCCCGTGTTGCGGAAGCTCGCGCCCATGACTTCGGTGGCGATGCCGAAGTGCTTGTAGTAGTCGAAGATGCGGCGCACCGAGCGCACGCCAGGGTCACTGGCGCCAGCGTTGTCCGCCTCTACCCAGGCCGCGCCGGCGGTCTTCTTGTACCAGTCGTAGATGCGGCCCACGAAGGGCGAGATGAGCTGCACCCGGGCCTGCCCGCAGGCCACGGCCTGGCAGAACGAGAACAGCAGCGTGAGGTTGGTATGGATGCCGCGCCGCTCCAGCCGCGCGGCGGCCTGAATGCCCTCCCAGGTGGCTGCGACCTTGATGAGCACGCGCTCCACCGGTACGCCCTCGGCCTGGTACAGATCGACGATGCGTTCGGCGCGCGTGTAGGTGGCCTCGGTGTCGAACGACAGGCGCGCATCGACCTCGGTGGAAACGCGGCCCGGGACGATGGACAGGATTTCGCAGCCGAAGCGCACCAGCAGCCGGTCGATCACTTCGTCCTGCGGCCTGCCCCGGAAGCGCGTCACGGTTTCGACCAGCAGCGGCGCGTAGTCGGGCTTCTGCACTGCCTTGAGGATCAGCGACGGGTTGGTGGTGGCATCCTGCGGGCGGAAGGTGCCGAGCTGCTTGAAGTCGCCGGTGTCGGCAACGACGGTGGTGGTCTGCTTGAGGGCGTCGAGCTGGTTCATGGCTGGCATTATCGAGCGTGAGCGCCGATGGTAGGTAATTCGATTACCTATATAAATACCGCCGTCTCAGCATATGGATGAAAAAATTATCTACCGTGCGGATTATGGTGAAACCAAGTTACATTAACACGACAACACAACGCACCCATCATCCATGAGTTTCGATCTCGTCCTGTTCGGCGGCACCGGTGACCTGGCCTGGCGCAAGCTGATGCCCGCCTTGTTCCAGTCATTCCGCCATGGCACGCTGCCCGAGGGCGGACGCATCATCGGCGTGGCGCGCGACGACCTGGACGACGCGCGCTACCGCGCACTGATCCAGTCGCGCTTCGACCAGGTGGAGGGTGCCAAACGCCCCAGCGCCGAGGAATTCGCGCGCTTTGCCGCGCTGCTGCACTTCGTGCGCATGGACCTGTCCCAACCCGCTGCCTATGCCCGCCTGGCTGAAAGCCTGCGCCAGCGCGACGCAGCCACGGTGGTGCTGTACCTGGCCACCGCACCCGCGCTGTTCACCACCGTGTGCGAGCAACTCGCCGCTGCCGGGCTGAACACGCCGCGCACCCGCATCGTGCTGGAAAAGCCGCTGGGCCACGACATGGCATCCAACCGCGCCATCAACACCACCGTGCTGCAGACCTTCAGCGAGGGGCAGGTGTTCCGCATCGATCACTACCTGGGCAAGCCCTCGGTGCAGAACCTGTTCGCGCTTCGCTTCGGCAACGCGCTGTTCGAGCCGGTGTGGCGGCGCGAGCTGATCGCCAACATCCAGATCAGCATCGCCGAGGAACTGGGCGTGGAAAAGCGCGGAGCCTTCTACGACAGCACCGGCGCGCTGCGCGACATGGTGCAGAACCACGCGCTGCAACTGCTGTGCGCCATCGGCATGGAGCCACCCATCAGCGCGCACGCCGACGCCATCCGCGACGAGAAGCTCAAGGTGCTTCGCTCGCTCAAGCGCTGGACGCCCGAGACGCTGTCGCAGCACGTGATCCGCGGCCAGTACGCGGCCGGCAGGGCGGGCGGCGCGGCCGTGCCGGGCTACCTGGGCGAACCCGGCGTGAACCCGCAGAGCACCACCGAGACCTTCGTCGCCCTGCGCACCGAGATCGAGAACTGGCGCTGGGCCGGCGTGCCGTTCTACATCCGCACCGGCAAGCGGCTGGCGGGGCGCGACGCGCACATCGTGGTCAACTTCCGCCCCACGCCGCACCCGATCTTCCGCACGCCGCTGGCGGGGGCGACGAACCGCATGGTCATCAACTTGCAGCCGCGCGACGGGCTCACGCTGCACCTGCTGGCCGAAGGGCAGCAGAGCCGCACGTCGCCCGGCGCGGCGCAGACGCTGGCGCCGGTACAGCTGGACCTGGACTTCGACCGCCGCTTCGGCTCCGAGCGCGTGGGCGCCTACGAGCGGCTGCTGCTCGACGTGATCGCCGGACGCCTGAACCTGTTCGTGCGCAGCGACGAGCAGGAAGAAGCCTGGCGCTGGGTCGAGCCCATCCTCGACGCCTGGCACGCCGGCGGCGACGGCCTGCGGCCCTATCCCGCCGGCACCTGGGGGCCGAGTGCGGCCAGCGCCATGATCGCCCGGGACGGTTCCTGCTGGTTAGAGGAGTCCTGAACCGCCATGCTCGACCGCATCAAGGCCAGCCTCCCCTCGCTCGCGCCCGCCGAGCAGCGCGTGGCGCGACTGGTGCTGGCCGACCCGCGCGCCTTCTCCAGCCTGCCCGTGGCCGAGCTGGCGGCGCGCGCGGGCGTGAGCAAACCGACCGTGGTGCGCTTCTGCCGCAGCATGGGCTACGATGGGCTGTCGGACTTCAAGCTCAAGCTCGTGGGCAGCGTGAGCGAGGGCGTGCCCTTCGTGCACCGCAGCGTCGATGCCGACGATAAGACCGCCGACGTGCTGGTCAAGGTGGTGGACAACACCGTCGCCGCCTTCCTCAAGTACCGCAACGACGCCAGCAGTGCCGCCATCGAGCGCGCCGCCATGGCGATCGCCGCCACCTACAAGACCGGACGGCGCATCGAGTTCTACGGCGTTGGCAATTCGGGCATCGTGGCGCAGGACGCGCAGCACAAGTTCTTCCGCCTGGGCGTCACTGCCATCGCCTACAGCGACGGCCACATGCAGGTGATGAGCGCGTCGATGCTCGGGCCCGGCGACTGCGTGGTGGTGATCTCCAACTCGGGCCGCACGCGCGACCTGATGGACGCCACCGACATCGCGCGCAGGAACGGCGCCACCACCATCATCGTCACCGCCAGCGGCTCGCCGCTTGCCGCCGCCGGCCACATCCACCTGGCCGCCGACCACCCCGAGGGTTACGACCGCTATAGCCCCATGGTGTCTCGACTGCTGCATCTGCTCGTCATCGACGTGCTGGCCACCTGCGTGGCGCTGCGCCTGGGCAGCGCGCTGCCGCCCAGGCTCAAGGAAATCAAGCAGAACCTGCGCAGCAAGCGCTATGCGTGAGCCACTCCACGAACCGTAGCCAGGATAAAGAAGGGAAGAAGGCAGTGGCGCGCGCGGCCTCAGGCCCGCGCGTAGGTGGAAGTGAAGTTGGCCTTGGCAAGCGTGTTGGCGTTGACCATGAAACCAGCAGGCTCGGCGGGTAGCGTCCTCGGGCAGGTCCAGGCTTTCCACGCCGAGCGCATGCACGGTGAAGATGTAGCGGTGCGGCTTGTCGGCGGGCGGCGGGCGGCGGGCAGACGCCACCCCAGGCGGCGATACCGTAGTCGTTGCGGATCTGGCGCGCGGGTGCTGGCAGCCTGGCGCCTCCCCTTGGCGCCGGCATCGGGTGCGAGCTGCGTCACGCCGGCCGGCAGGTCCACCACGAGCCAGTGCCGCAGCCCGAGCCAGTGGGCGCATCGGGGTCGTAGACTCTGGGCGCCGAGAGAATCAGGTCGTATTTCTTTCCGGGCACGAGCGTCTGGCCGATGATCCTGGAACCGGCAGTTGGATGCGCCTGCCGGTGCCGTGATCGGGGCGTCAGGCAAGACGCGACGACGCGGCGGGCTACTTGCCCGCAAGGAGGAGCAACGCCGCATGGCGCGCCGAGCGCGGTGCTGGCAGGTGCATAGCGCTCTCACCCACGAGGTGAACGCGATCGAAGCCATCAACGCTCGATTGCATGCGGCCTGGCAAGGGATACGAAGCGGTCAACTGCCGTTTCCAGGATGATCCCGCCCCACTGCCCGCTGTCGTAGACGTTGTCCGCCACGCCGGCCTAGCCGCCCAGCGTCGCCGTGGCGAGGGCCGGCGCCACGGGTCAGTTGGAACCCGTCGCCGAGTTCGTAAAGCGACAGCGTGAACGTGCCCGCCATGCCATTGCCGTCGAGCTTGAAAGCCGCTTCTCGCATGTGGCGGTCGCCGGGGCCGTTCCTTCACACGCGCCCTTCCTCCACCGCATGGCAGGCCACGCGCACGCTGTCGCGCCTGAGCAACACGGGTCGCTCAGCGCGGCAGCGGTCGTTGGCATGCGGGCAGCGCGGGTGAAAGGCGCAGCCTGCGGGCGGCGCCAGCGGGTTGGGCACCTCGCCCTGCACCGGCGTGCGGGCGCGGCCCGTGTCGTGCAGAGCGGGAATGGCGTCGAGCAACATGCGCGTGTAGGGGTGGCACGGTGCCGCGAACAACGTGCGCTTGGGCGCCAGTTCCACCAGGCGGCCCAGGTACATCACGCCCACGTCGTCGCTCACATGGCGCACAACGGCGAGGTTGTGGCTGATGAACAGGTACGTCAGGCCCTGCTTGCGCTGCAGCTCCTTCATGATGTTGAGCACTTGGGCCTGCACCGATACGTCGAGCGCAGAGGTAGGCTCGTCGCAGACCAGGAACTCCGGCTCGGTGGCCAGCGCGCGGGCGATGGAGATGCGCTGGCGCTGCCCGCCCGAGAACTGGTGCGGAAACTTCGCCCCGTCGTGCGGCGACAGCCCCACCGACTGCAGCAGCGCGCCCACGCGCTCGGCCAGTGCGGCGCGTGCGGTGACGATGCCGTGCTCGCACAGCGGCTCGCCCACGATGTCCTCCACCTTCCAGCGCGGGTTGAGGCTGGCGTACGGGTCCTGGAAGATCATCTGGATGCGCCGCCGCAGCACGCGGCCCTGGGGCGTGCGCAGGGTGGCGTGCACATCCCGGCCCTCGAAACGGAAGTTGCCGCGCGTAGGCGCATACAGGCCCACGAGCAGCCGCGCCACGGTGCTCTTGCCGCAGCCCGATTCACCAACCAGGGCCAGCGTCTTGCCGCGTTCGATGTCGAAGCTCACGCCATCCACGGCGTGCAGCAGGGTGCGCGGGGCATGAGCGAGCATGCGGTTGAGCCAGGGCGCGGAAACGTCGAAGTGCATGGCCAGGTCGTTGGCCTGCACCAGCACCGGAGCGGCTTGCGCCACGTCCTGCGGCAGCACGCATCGCACGGCCTGCGGCAACGGCTGCGCAACAGTTGCCAGGCAGGACGCCTGCGAGTCGTGCAGCCAGCAGGCCGCGCGCGTGGCGCCCGCAGCCATCAGATCGGGCCGTTCGGCACGGCAGCGGTCGAACACGCGCGCGCAGCGTGGGTTGAAGGCACAGCCACGCGGAATGGCGTTCAGGCGCGGCATGGCACCGTCGATCTGGTGCAGTTGCTCGCGGTACTCGTCCATGGACGGTATGCAGGCCATGAGGCCTGCGGTATACGGGTGCGCCGGGTGGTTGATGACGTCGTGCACCGGGCCGACCTCGGCCACGCGGCCCGCGTACAGCACCGCTACGCGGTCGCAGGTTTCGGCGATCACGCCCATGTCGTGCGTGATGAGCATCACCGCCGCGCCGCGCTCGCGGCACACGCGCTTGAGCAGCGTGATGATCTGCGCCTGTATGGAGACGTCGAGCGCCGTGGTGGGCTCGTCGGCCACGATGAGCTGCGGTTCGGCGGCCAGCGCGAGTGCAATCACCACACGCTGGCGCATGCCGCCGCTGAACTGGTGCGGGTAGTGGTCCACGCGCTGCTCGGGCGCGGGAATGCCGGTGTCGCGCAGCAGTTGGACGGCGCGCCGACGCGCTTCGGCCGAGCCCACGGGCAGGTGGGCCTGGATGGTCTCGGCAATCTGGCGGCCCACGGTGTAGAGCGGGTTCAGCGAAGTCAGCGGGTCCTGGAAGATGGCGCCGATGCGCCGTCCGCGGATGGCGCGCAGGCGCTGCGGCGGCAGGTTGTCGATGCGCTGGCCTTCGAACATGATGCGCCCACCGGCCACTCGGCCTGGAGGTTCCAGCAGGCCGATGATGGCCGCCCCGGTGAGCGACTTGCCAGCGCCCGATTCACCCACCACACCGAGGATTTCGCCCGGCGCGATGGAAAAGGAAATGTCGTCGAGCGCGCGCAACGTACCGTGGCGGCCCGGGAATTCGACGACGAGGTTCCGGACTTCGAGCAGGGGCGTGGTCATCTGAGCCGGGGGTTGAGCGCGTCGCGCAGCCAGTCGCCCAGCAAATTCACGCTGAGCGCGATGAGCACCAGCATGGCACCGGGGAACACGGTGATCCACCATTCGCCCGAGAACAGGTAGTCGTTGCCCACGCGGATCAGCGTGCCCAGCGAGGGCGCGGTGGGCGGCGCGCCCACGCCAAGGAACGAGAGCGTGGCTTCTGTGATGATGGCCGTGGCGACCTGGATGGTGGCCAGCACCAGCACCGGCCCAAGCACGTTGGGCAGCACATGGCGCCGCATGATGCGCAGCGGCGCCACGCCGGTCACGCGGGCGGCCTGCACATATTCCTTGTTGCGCTCCACCAGCGTGGAGCCGCGCACCGTGCGCGCGTACTGCACCCAGCCGGTGAGCGAGATGGAGAGGATGAGCACGCCGAAGGCCAGCGATTCGTGCGCGTTGGGAAACAGCACCCGCCCCACGCCCGCGATGAGCAGCGCCACGAGGATGGCGGGGAACGACAGCATCACGTCGCACAGCCGCATGAGAAGCGTATCGACCCAGCCGTCCAGGAAGCCCGCGAGCAGCCCCAGGGACACGCCGACGACGACCGACAGCGCGACCGACGCCACGCCCACTATGAGAGAAATGCGCGCACCGCAGATCACCGCCGAAAGGATGTCGCGGCCCTGGTCGTCGGTGCCGAGCAGGTATTTGCCGGTGCCTTCGGGGTACCACGCGGGAGGCAGCCGCGCGTCCATGAGTTCGAGCGTGGCGAGGTCGAACGGATCGTGCGGCGCCACCCAGCCCGCGAACAGCGCGCAGAAGATGCAAACGAAGGCGATCAGCGCCGCCAGCATGGCCATGGGCGCATGGCGGAAGCTGTAGACGACGTCGCTGTCGAGCCAGCGGGCGAGCGTCCTGGCCATCGCTATGCGCGGCATCCGGGCAACGGGGTGGTCATTTGATGCTCATCCACTTGAAGGGCATGTAGTTGTCGGCGAGCTGTACCAGTTCGACCTTCTTGGAAACGCCCCAGGCCAGCGACTGCTGGTGCAGCGGCAGGTGGCCGATGTCCTCGGCGTGGATGGCGAAGGCTTGCCGGATCATGGCGTCGCGCTTGGTCTTATCGGTTTCGGCCTGGATTTGCAACGTCAGCTCGTCCACCTTGGGGTTGCAGTAGGCCCCGAGGTTGAACTGGCCCGCGCCCTTGTCGTCCGCGCAGCGCATCAGGGCATTCAGCGCGTTGTGCGCGTCGTAGGTGGAGGGCGTCCAGCCCAGCAGGTAGAAGCTGGTGTCGCGGCGCAGGATCTTGGGGAAGTAGGTGCCCTTGGTCTCGGCCTGCAGGTTGATTTTGACCCCGATGCGCGCGAGGTTGGCGGCCACGGCCTGGCAAATCTGGCCGTCGTTGACATAGCGGTCGTTGGGGCAGTTCATCGCCACCTCGAAGCCGTTGGGATAGCCGGCCTCGGCCATGAGCTTGCGGGCGGCCTCGGGGTCGTAGGGCAGGCGCTTGTCCTGCTCGGCCGTCCAGCCATTGATGCCAGGACCCACCATGAGCGCCGTGGGGCGCGATGCCCCGCGCATCACGGTGCGCTGGATGCCATTCATGTCGATGGCCTGGTAGAAGGCCTGGCGCACGCGCTTGTCCTTGAACGGGTTCTTGCCCTTGACGCTGGAATACAGCAGTTCGTCGCGCTTCTGGTCCATGCCGAGGAAGATGGTGCGCAGCTCCGGCCCGGTAATGACGCGCGCGTTGGGGCTGGCGTTGATGCGCGCGATGTCTTGCACCGGCACGGGCTCCATCACATCCACCTCGCCCGAGACGAGCGCCGCCACGCGCGTGGCGGCGTTGGCGATGGGGGTGAACACCACCTCCTGCGCGTTGCCCTCGATCTTGCCCCAGTAGTTGCCGTTGCGCACGAAGGCCGTGCGCACGTTGGGCTGGCGCTCGCGCAGACGGTACGGGCCAGTGCCGTTGGCCTTGAACGAGGCGGTGTTCTCGATGCCCTTGCGGCGGTCCACGGGCTTGGTGGCGTTGTTGGCCTCGCACCACTTCCTGCTCATGATGAGCACCTGCGAGAGGACATCGGGCAGGATGGGGAACGGCCCCTTGGTCTCGATCTCGACCGCGTAGCCGCCCACCTTGCGCACCTCCTTGATGTCGTTGGCATAGCTCTGCATGTCCGAGCCCTCGCCCGCGATGCGCGCGAAAGTGAACAGCACGTCGTCGGCCGTGAACGGCGTGCCGTCGTGGAACTGCACGCCTTTGCGCAGTTCGAAGCGCCAGACGGTGGGCGATGTCTGCTTCCAGCCCGTGGCGAGCGCGGGCGCGAGGCTCAGGTCCTTGTTGCGGCCCACGAGCGGCTCGTAGACATTGCCGGTGATGCTGAGCTGCAGCGACTCGTTGAGCGAGTGCGGGTCCATGGAAAGAGCGTCGCCCTGGTTGGCAATGCGCACCGTCTGGGCCTGGGCCGGCAAGCACGCCGCTGCCAGTGCGCAGGCGGCAACGGCGGCGAGCAATGTCTTCTTGGGATGCATGGCGGGCTCCTTCGGAAAGGGTGGGTGGAAATCAATCGGAAACGGGCTGCATGGGCATGGCCTGTTCCACCAGGCCCGCGTGCAGCGCCGCGCCCAATGGCAGGATATCGTCGTTGAAATCGTAGCGGCTGTTGTGCAGCAGGCTGTTGCCGGCGCCCTGGCCGATGCGCAGGTAGGCACCGGGCTTGATCTGCAGCATGAAGGAGAAGTCCTCGGCGCCCATACTGGGCTCCATGTCGCGCACCACCTGCTCGGGGCCGACGATGGACTCGGCCACGTCGCCCGCGAACAGGGACTCGCGTTCGGAATTCAGGGTGGCGGGGTAGATGTGCTCGTAGTTCACGCTGGCCGTGGCGCCGAAGCCCAGCGCCACGGCGCCGCAGAGCTCGGACAGGCGGCGCTCGACCAGTTCCTGCACGTCGGGGGCGAAAGTGCGCACGGTGCCCACGAGAGTGGCCTTGCCGGGCAGCACGCTCATGGCGCCCAGGTCGCCGGCCTGCATGGCGCAGATGCTGATGGTGGCGCTGTCGATGGCGCGCACGTTGCGCGAGACGATGCTCTGCACGGCAGTGATGATGTGGCCCGCCACGAGCACCGTGTCCACCGTCTGGTACGGATGGGCGCCGTGGCCGCCGCGGCCCGTGATGTCGATGGTGATGCGGTCGGCGGCGGCCATCATGGGGCCGGGGTTGATGCCGACCATACCGGGCTTCATGGCGGGCCAGTTGTGCATGGCATAGATGGCATCGACGGGAAAGCGGTCGAACAGACCGTCCTCGATCATCACGCGCGCGCCCGCAAAACCCTCCTCGCCGGGCTGGAAGACCAGCACCGCCGTGCCGTCGAAGCGGCGCGTAGCGGCCAAGTAGCGAGCGGCGCCCAGCAGCATGGCGACGTGGCCGTCGTGGCCGCAGCCGTGCATGAGCCCGTGCGTGGCGGACTTCCAGGGAAAGTCGTTGTGCTCAGCCATGGGCAGCGCGTCCATGTCGGCACGCAGGCCGGTCATGCGGCCGCTGGCCGTGCTGCGCCCGCGGATGACGGCGACGACGCCGGTGCGGCCCAGGCCGTCGTGGACCTCGTCCACGCCAGCGGCGAGCAGCGCCTCGCGCACGCGGCGGGCGGTGTAGTGCTCCTCGAAGCCAAGTTCGGGGTGGGCATGCAGATCGCGCCGCAGCGCAGTGAGTTCTGGATGGAACTGCGCGATCTGCGCGAACGCGGGCCCGCTGGCCCTGTAGCGGAAGGCGGCTGCCTGCATCAATGGCCTCCGGTGCGCGACAGCCTCAGCCGTGGGTCTACCGCGAAGTACAGCAAGTCGACGACGAGGTTGATCGCGACGAAGATCAGCGCGATCAGGCACAGGTAGGCCGCCATGACCGGGATATCGGCGAAGGTGACGGCCTGGATGAACAGGAGGCCCATGCCGGGCCACTGGAACACGGTCTCGGTGATGATGGCGAAGGCGATCAGGCCGCCGAGCTGCAGACCGGTGATGGTCATGACCGGTACCAGCGTGTTCTTCAGCGCATGGCCGAAGTAGATGGTGCGCTCGTGCAAGCCGCGGGCACGGGCGAACTTGATGTAGTCGGTGCGCAGCACCTCCAGCATCTCCGCGCGCACGAGGCGCATGATGAGTGTGAGTTGAAATACCGCCAGCGTCACCGCTGGCAGCACGACATGCATCCAGCCATCGGCGGTGAGCAGCCCCGTGCGCCACCAGCCCAGCGGCACCACCTCGCCGCGCCCGAAGCTCGGGAACCAGCCCAGGTGCACCGCGAACACGAGGATCAGCAGGATGCCGATGAGGAAGGTGGGCAGCGACACGCCCATCAGCGATGCGGTCATGAACACCTGCGCCATGGCGCTGCCGCGTCTGAGGGCCGCGTATACACCCATGGGCACGCCCAGCGCCACGGCCATGATGGCGGCGACCAGCGCCAGTTCGACCGTGGCGGGAAAGCGTTCGGCCAGCAGGCGCGACACCTTGGCCCCCTGGCGCAGGCTCAGACCGAACTCGCCCTGCGCGGCATTGGCAAGGAAGTGCCCGAACTGCACGAAGAACGGCTTGTCGAGCCCCAGGTCGGCGCGCAGCGCCTGTATCTGCTGCGGCGCAGCGTCCTGCCCCAGCAGGAACACGACCGGGTCGCCCACGTACTGGAAAAGCAGGAACGCGATCAGCGCGACGGCAACCATGACGATCACCGCTTGCACAAGCCGACGCAGTAGGAATGCCAGCATCAAGTGTTCAGCCGCAAAGAGGCCATGCTAGCAGAGCAAGTCGCATGCCGGGACTCTCAGAGCCGCCTGTCATGGATGCGGGTGTTTCAGTGGATCTGCACCCGGCGCCAGTCGATGCGGTTATCGGCCCGGTGGATGACATCGACGTTCTTCTTCATGGCCCAGGGGATGAGCTGGTTGTAGAGCGGGATGTGGGCCACGGTGTCGTTTTGCAGTTGCAGCGCCTCGGTCAGCAGCCGTGTGCGGACTTGACGGTCGGATTCGGTCTTGGCCCGGTCCACCAGAGAGTCCATGCGCGGGTTGCTGTAGCGGCCCGCGTTGAAGTTGCCGTCGCCGCCCGCGCCCACGGTGCGCACCAGCGACTGCAGGGTGTAGAGCGCATCGAAGGTGGGCACGCCCCAGCCCAGCAAATAGACCTCGGCCTGGTAGCGTTGCAGCACTTGCATGTAGGCGACGAAGGGCAGCGTGCGCAACCTGGCGTGCACGCCAACCTGGGCCCACATGGCGGTGATGGCGCGGCATACCTCCGCATCGTTGACGTAGCGATTCTTGGGGCAGGCGAAATCGACCGTGAAGCCATCCGGATACCCCGCATCGGCCAGCAGCCTGCGCGCGGCGTCAGGTGCATAGGGCGGGCGGCGGTGCACTTCCTCGCTCCAGCCGTTGACCTGCGGCGCCACAAGCGCGCCCGTGATCTGACCCAGGCCCCGCATGGTGCCGCGCACGAGACCCTGGACGTCGATGGCCTGGTAGAGCGCACGGCGCACACGCAAGTCCTTCAAGGGATTGGCGCCCTTGGTGCCGGGCAGTTCGTCGCGGTATTGGTCCATGCCCAGGAAGATGGTGCGGTTCTCGATGCCGTCGATGACCTTGAGCGCCGCATCGCCGCGCACGCTGGCCAGATCCTGCGGCTGCGGGTCGAGCACCAGGTCCACCCGGCCCGACAGCAGCGCGGCGATGCGGGCACTTGCCTCCTTGACCGGCAGGAAGACGATCTCGGTCACGTTGGTTTCCAGCGGCCCCCCGCTCCAGCGCGGGTTGCGCACGAGCACCAAGCGCTGGCCCCTCGCCCATTCCTTGACCATGAAAGGGCCGCTGCCCATGGCGTTTCGGTGGGCATAGTGCCCGCCGGACGACTGCATGTCCTTGGGCTGCACTGCCTTGTGCCTTTCGGCCCAGGCGCGGCTCATGACGCGCAGTTCCGTCAACTGATTGAGCAACACCGGGCTGGGGCCCTTGAGGAAGATATCCACCGTAGCGGCATCCACGGCGGCCACGCGGTCTATGCCCTGGGTGTAGATGGCATAGGTGGATGTCCGGGCCATGGCGCGGTTGAGCGAGAACACCACGTCGTCCGCGGTGACCGGCGAACCATCGCTGAACAGCGCACCGGGCCGCAGCGTAAAGCGTATCTGCGTGGGCGACACCTCATCCCAGCGCGTGGCCAATTGCGGCTCGGGCTTGAACGTCCGGCTGTCGTAATAGACCAGCGACTCATAGATGGATAGATGGCCGCGTGGACGCCGCTACCGAGCGCGCTGATCTGCGCATGGATGTCGAGCGACGGAATGTCGCTGGCCGCGGTCCACGTGAGCGTTCTGGCCTGGGCCAGCGACATGCCGGCGAGCACAACGATCATCAACAAGGCTTGCAAAAACGCGCGCATGCGCATGGCGTTCTCCCCAATGGAGGCACTATGCAGCAACGGCATGCAAGGCGTCAAAGGCTCCGGTGCCTGCACAGGGATAAAAGTTTGCGCAGGCGGTTCCTGCGGCGGCACATGCCGTGCGGCATGTGCGTGGCTGCTTCACGCGATGAAAATGTAGTCCCCACGCTCCGCCGCTGCGCGGGTCGCTGCCCCCCGAGGGGGCCGCTTTTCATCTTGGGGCGGCCCGGCGATGAAAAATGTGGCCCCCACGCTCCGCCGCTGCGCGGGTCGCTGCCCCCCGAGGGGGCCGCTTTTCATCTTGGGGCGCACCGATGAAAAAAGCCAGCCATTTCTGGCTGGCTTTTGCATCTCATGCAAACCAGGCGAATGCCTGGCGCGCATCAGAAGGAGTGACGCAGACCGAACTCGTAGCCGGTGCTGTTCTTGCCAGCGGCTGCCGTACCAGCCAAAGAGATGGCAGCCCCGCCATCGTTGCTGATGTGGGCAACCGTGCCATACAAGGCCGTGCGCTTGGACAGGTTGTAGACATAGCCCACGGAAAACTTCGAGGCGTCGTTGCCGTTAAAACCAGAAGTCTTGTTGTCCAGGTCTTGGTACGAGATCTTCGCCACGCCATTGCCCACGGGAGCGGTCAGGCCGACCAGGTAGCTGGAGAACTTGACTTCGGTCGGAACCTTGAGCTTTTCTTCATTCCACACGAACATTGCCTTGGCGACGCCGAAGTCATAGCTGGCGCCGATGTTGTACGAATCGGCATCCGCGGTATTGCCAACGGTCTTGTTGGTCGGGGCATGGCCTTCGTAGAGCTTGGTGTAGCCGCCGCTGACACTCAGAGGACCATTGGCATAGCCGCCGGCAATGCTGAAACCGTTGCCCTTGGGACCAGTGGTTTGTTCACCCATGATGATTTGCGCCTGGCCGAAGAAACCACCCAGGTTCGACGGCAGGAAGTAGGCAATCGTGTTGCCCTTGCGGTTTTCGAAGGTGCCATTGCCCGAGGTGGAGCCCGTCGGATTGGCCCTGTTGTAGATGAAGCCGATGGCGCCAATGCCGTTATCGCCGAACGGATCATAGGAGCTCAACGTGTTGTAGCTGGCCAGAAAGTCACGGCCCAGGCGCACTTCACCAAAGTTGCCCAGCAGGCTGACCGTGGCACGGCGCTTGAATTCCAAGCCCGATCCGGCGCCGCCGCTGACGTTACCTTCGCCCGTGTCAGCAGCGATGCCGGCTTCCAGCCAGAAACCAGCCTTCAAGCCACCGCCAAGATCTTCCACGCCGCGGAAACCAATGCGGCTGGTACTGAGGCCGCCACTCACCAGGCGGGTGACAGAGTTGCCGGCGCCGCTGTTGGACACATGTTGAACGGCCTCATCGACCACACCGAACACCGTGACGGACGACTGGGCCATGGCGGCGCCGGATGCGGCCAGCACAGCCAAGGCGATTAGGGATTTTTTCATTGCGAGTTTCTCCAAGGTTGAACATCGGGCGCCGGCTTGGGGGCTCTTTATCGTCAGGTCCGCCAAGGTGCCGCGCCAACTTCCTTTATGGAAGCTATGCACATTGCAACAGACGCCAAGGCGATGCGCAAAGAATTTGCTTCTCTGATGAACAGAAAAGCATTGTTTCGTTGTTGTGGTGCAACGTTGAATGCACCCTCTCAAAGCAGCACCACTCTGGTGCAATTTATGGCGGCTTACACTTGGCGCCCATCAGGAGAAATAGCCATGGACCGCTTGCTGTCTGCCGCCGATTCCGCGCTGCGCACGCTGTTTGCCGAACCCCGGCCAGCGCGCCCCACGCCGGCAGGCGCGTCGGATGCTGCGCCACTCGACGAGCGCCAGCGCCAGTTGTCCGCCGCCCTCATGCGCGTGAACCACGTGGGCGAAGTCTGCGCGCAGGCGCTCTATACGGGCCAGGCAAGCGTGACGCGCGACCCCGCGCTGCGCACCCACCTGCTGCGCGCCGCCAAGGAAGAAGCCGACCACCTGGCCTGGACGCGCCAGCGGCTCGGCCAACTGCAGGCGCGCCCCAGCCTCCTGAACCCGCTCTGGTACGCCGGCGCCTTCACCCTGGGCGCCGTGGCCGGCAAGGTGAGCGACCGCGTGAGCCTGGGCTTCGTCGCCGAAACCGAGCGCCAGGTATCCGAGCACCTGCAGGGCCACCTGGGCCGGCTGCCGGTGAACGACCAGGCCTCCCGTGCCATCGTGGCGCAGATGAGAACCGACGAGGAGCGCCACGCGGCGGACGCACGCGCGGCCGGCGCAGTGGAGTTGCCGCGCCCGGTACGGATGCTGATGCGCGCCGCGGCCAGGGCCATGACCGCGACGGCGCATTACATCTAAGCGTCCAGCACCTCGAAGCTGGTGGTGATCTCGGCGGTCTTCTCCAGCATGATGGTGGCCGAGCAGTACTTCTCGTGGCTCATGGCCACGGCCCGCGCCACCGCCGACGTGGGCACGTCCTTGCCCGTGACGGTGAAGTGCATGTGGATCTTCGTGAACACCTTGGGGTCGGCAGGCGCGCGCTCCGAGGTCAGGCGCACCGAACAGCCGCGCACGTCGTGGCGCCCGCGCTTGAGGATCAGCACCACGTCGTAGGCGGTGCAGCCGCCCGTGCCGGCCAGCACCGTCTCCATGGGGCGCGGCGCCAGGTTCTGGCCGCCGTTCCCGGGCCGCTCGGCATCGGGCGCGCCGTCCATCGCCAGTACATGGCCACTGCCGGTTTCCGCCACGAAACCCATGCCCGAGCGCGTGCCCGCGTTCCCCGTCCAACTTACCGTGCATTCCATGCGCACCTCTACTTTCAGACTTTTCTAATGGCCTATAAATCAAACTGATATTGCCAATTTTGCAACACTTCGAACCGTTGCTTGTTGCAATGCAGCATGCACTCGATAGAATACGGCCTATCGCATGCGGCAAACGCCTCATGCACCGGTTGTCTCCTCCACCTCCTCCTTTGGTGGATTTAGCCCCGAGTCTCACGACTCGGGGCTTTTTTCTTGGAGCGCCTATGATGCGCCAGCCCGCCGCGCCGCGTGCGCCGGGCTGCGAGAACATCCGAGCACAATGACCAAGAAGCACCTCTCCCCCGCAGACTACCTCCAGCGCATCCTGACCGCCCGCGTATACGACGTGGCCGTCGAATCCCCTCTCGAAGCCGCACGCACCCTGGGCCGGCGCCTGCACAACAAGGTGCTGCTCAAGCGCGAGGACCAGCAGCCCGTGTTCAGCTTCAAGCTGCGCGGCGCCTACAACAAGATGTCCAGGCTCACGCCGCAGCAGCTCAGGAAGGGCGTGATCTGCGCCTCGGCGGGCAACCACGCGCAAGGCGTGGCGCTGAGCGCCAGCCGCCTGGGCACGCGCGCCGTCATCGTCATGCCCACCACCACGCCGCAGCTCAAGGTGGACGCCGTCAAGGCCCTGGGCGGCGAGGTGGTGCTGGCGGGCGAGAGCTATTCCGACGCCTACACCCACGCCGCCGCGCTGGAGAAGAAGCAGGGCCTGACCTTCATCCACCCCTTCGACGACCCCGACGTGATCGCCGGCCAGGGCACCATCGCCATGGAAATCCTGCGCCAGCACCAGGGCCCGCTGGACGCGGTGTTCGTCGCCATCGGCGGCGGCGGGCTGGTGTCGGGCGTGGCCAACTACGTCAAGGCCGTGCGGCCCGAGGTGAGGGTGATCGGCGTGCAGATGGACGACTCCGACGCCATGGCGCGCTCGGTCGCCGCCCGCAAGCGCGTCACGCTGCCCGACGTGGGGCTGTTCTCCGACGGCACCGCCGTCAAGCTGGTGGGCGAGGAGACCTTCCGCATCGCCCGCGGCCTGGTCGATGAATACATCCGCGTCGATACCGACGCCGTGTGCGCCGCCATCAAGGACGTGTTCGTCGACACCCGCAGCATCGTCGAGCCCGCCGGCGCCATGGCCGTGGCCGCCATCAAGCAGTACGTGGCGCGCCACAAGACGAAGGGCCAGACCTACGTTGCCATCCTCTGCGGTGCCAACATGAACTTCGACCGCCTGCGCTTCGTGGCCGAGCGCGCGCTGGTGGGCGAGGAGCGCGAGGCGCTGTTCGCCGTCACCATCCCCGAGGCGCGCGGCAGCTTCCGCCGCTTCTGCGAGACCGTGGGCTCGCTGCCCGGCGGTCCGCACAACGTGACCGAGTTCAACTACCGCATCAGCGATGCGAAGAACGCCCACGTGTTCGTGGGCCTGAGCATCTCCGGCCCCGGCGAGTCGGCCAGGATCGCCGCCAACTTCGCGCGCAAGGGCTTCCAGGCGCTGGACCTCACGCATGACGACCTCGCCAAGGAGCACCTGCGCCACATGGTCGGCGGCCACTCCGCACTGGCGCAGCACGAACGGCTGCTGCAGTTCGTCTTCCCCGAGCGCCCCGGCGCGCTGCTGAAGTTCCTGAGCCTGATGCGGCCCAACTGGAACATCAGCCTGTTCCACTACCGCAACCAGGGCGCCGACTACGGCCGCACGCTGGTGGGCATGCAGGTGCCGCAGGCCGACAACAAGGCGTTCAAGCAGTTTCTCGACACGCTGGGCTACCCCTACGTGGAGGAAACGGGGAACCCCGCGTACCGGCTGTTCCTGCAAAGCTGACGCACCAGCGGAGAAGCGCCCGTGCTGACCCGCTTCGCACGCCACTGGCTCACCGCGCTGCAGTTCTTCACGCGCGTGCCGGTCGCGGGCCGGCTCGGCGCCTGGGTCGGCTACGGCCCGGCGCAGTTGCGCGCCAGCGCGGCGCACTTCCCCTCCATCGGCTGGCTCGCCGCGGCGGCGGCGGGCGCGGCCTACTTCGCGCTGCACCGGGGCCTGGCCGGCAACCCGTTCGCGCCGCTGGCGGCGGCGGTGGCCTGCACCATCGCCACCGTGCTGCTGACCGGCGGCTTTCATGAGGACGGCCTGGCCGACGTGGCCGACGGCCTGGGCGGCAGCGCCGACCGCGACCGGGCCCTGGAGATCATGAAGGACTCGCGCATCGGCGCGTTCGGCGCCATGGCGCTGGCGCTGGCGCTGCTGGCCAAGGTGGCGCTGCTGGCCGCGCTGGGCGCGCACGGCGCCGGGCCGGCGCTGGTGGCGCTGGCGGGCGCGCACGTGCTCTCGCGCTTCTGGCCGCTGCTGCTCATGCGCACGCTGGCGCACGTGGGCGACAGCGCGCGCTCCAAGAGCAAGCCGCTGGCCGACGGCATCTCCGGGCCCGCGCTCGGCGTGGCTCTCTTATGGTGTTTTCCGCTCGCAGCGCTTGTATTACCTGCGGTGGCAGCTATGTTTTTGATAGTGCCCGCGATCACCAGCGGCATCGCGCTGCTGTGGCTGCGGCGGCTGTTCGTGCGGCGCCTGGGCGGTTTCACGGGGGACTGCCTGGGCGCCACGCAGCAGGTCTGCGAGATCGCCTTCTACCTCGGTGCCGCGCTGGCGCTGCCGGGGCGGTGAAGCTCTGGCTCGCCCGCCACGCGCGGCCCCTGCTCGACACGGGCATCTGCTACGGCCGGCTCGATGTGCCCGCCGACCCGCAGGCCACGCGCGAGGCCGCGCAGGCGCTCGCTGCCGCGCTGCCCGCGGGCGTGCCCGCCTGGTTCTCGCCGCTACGCAGATGCGAGCAGCTTGCGCAGGCGCTGCAAGCGCTGCGGCCCGATGTGGCCTGCAAGGCCGACGCGCGGCTCGTGGAGATGGACTTCGGCGCCTGGGAGGGCCGGCCCTGGAGCGGCATCGCCCGCGCGGAGATCGACGCCTGGACCGCGCGCTTCGCCCACCACGCGCCGGGCGGCGGCGAGACAGTGGCGGCCTTGCTGGCGCGCGTGAACGCGGCCTGCGACGATGCCCATGACCGCGCGGCTGGCGGCGAAATGCTGTGGATCACCCATGCCGGCGTGGCGCGCGCCGTGGCGCTGCGGGCGGCAGGCAGACGCGAGGTGCGACAGGCCGGCGACTGGCCCGTGGCGGCGCCGGCCTTCGGCACCTGGGAAATGTTGGCTTGAACTCCGGGACCGCGCTGCGACTACTACTTGAACCGCGCCGGCATCTCCAGCGTCAGCGCCGCCGGCCCCGCCGCGTCCGGCCCCAGCCGCGCCTGGCGCGTGGAAACCGACTGCAGCACCATCCCGTCGACCACCGCCGTGCCCACGCGAAACGGGCGGGCCGGCTTGCCGTCGATGGCGATCAGCGCCGCGCCGCCGCTGGAGCGGCCCGCCAGCACGCCCACCAGCGCCAGCCGGCTCGCCAGCCCTGGCTGGGGCGCGGCGGCCTGCGGGCCCGCGCCGAGCAGGCGGGCCAGCGCCTGCGCATCGGGCTGCGCGGCAGCGGCGGGCGGCGGCGGCGGTGCCATGCCCGTGTCCGCGGGTGCCATGCGCAGCCCCCAGTACACGGCGCTCGCGGCGGCCAGCGCCCACACCGCGAACGTGCCCGTTCCCACCACCCAGCGGCTTTGCAAAGTCGTCACCATGCGGCGATTATGATGGACGGCTCCGCTGCCCCACCCCGCTCCTTTTCGACTGCGATGACCTCTACCGTCCCTTCCCCGCGCCGCCGCGTCCAGGCCGGCTTCACCCTGATCGAACTGATGGTCGTGCTGGTCATCATCGGCGTGCTGGCCGCGCTGATCGTGCCCAACGTGCTCGACCGCGCCGACGACGCCCGCGCCACCGCCGCGCGCACCGATGTCAACAACCTCATGCAGGCGCTCAAGCTCTACCGCCTGGACAACCAGCGCTACCCCACCGGCGAACAGGGCCTGCAGGCGCTCATCGCCCGCCCCACCGCGCAGCCGGTGCCGCCCAACTGGCGCCCCTACGTCGAGAAGCTGCCGAGCGACCCCTGGGGCCGCCCGTACCAGTACCTGAACCCCGGCGTGAAGGGTGAGGTGGACGTGATGTCCTTCGGCGCCGACGGCCAATCGGGCGGCGAAGGCAAGGACGCGGACATCGGTAGCTGGCAATGAAAAACCCCCACGCTCCCCACTGCGCGGGGTTCGCGGCCCGGCAGCGGGGCAGGCTTCCATGCTTGCCCGCTTTGCGCACTGCGCTCCTTAAACCATAGCTTCCACCGCAGTTTGAACGCCATGTTCCAGTGGTTTTCATATGGAAACCGGCGAAACACGTGCGGTGGCAGCTATGAAAAACGTAGCGTCCGCGGCTTCACGCTCATCGAGCTGCTGGTCGTCATCGCCATCATCGCCTTCGCCAGCGCGGGCGTCGGGCTGGCGCTGCGCGACGGCAGCCAGGGCGGGCTCGACCGCGAGGCCGACCGGCTGGCCGCGCTGCTCGAAGCCGCGCGGGCGCAGTCGCGCGCCAGCGGCATCGCGGTGCGCTGGGTGCCCGTGGCCGGCGGCTTCCGTTTCGACGGCCTGCCGCCCGGCACGCTGCCCGCCGGCTGGCTCGACGCATCCACCGGCGTTGCCGGGCCCGGCAACGGCACCCTGGTGCTCGGGCCCGAACCGCTGATCGGCGCGCAGCAGGTGCTGCTGGTCAGCGCGCGCCAGCCGGACCGCGTGCTGCGCGTGGCCACCGACGGGCTGCGGCCCTTCGCCGTACAGCCATGAGAACGTGGCCCCCACGGTCGCTCACTGCGTGCAGCTCCCTGCCCCCAGGCGCAGGCTGGCCCTGCGCTTCGCTGGTGCAAGGGGCCGCGTTCCGCCTTGGGGCGGCCCGGCGGCGCAACGGCTTCACCTTGGTGGAGGTGCTGGTGGCGCTGGGCATCGTCGCCATCGCGCTCATGGCCGGCCTGCGCGCCACCGGCGCCCTGACCGCCAACGCCGAGCGCCAGAGCAGCGTACTGCTGGCCCAGGTCTGCGCCGAGAACGAGCTGGCCCGCGTGCGCCTGGCCGCCGAAATGCCCGGCGTGGGCGACAGCACCCTCGACTGCGGGCAGGGCGGGCGCAATTTCAGCGTGGCACTGAGCGTGCGCCCCACGCTCAACCCGAGCTTCCGCCGCGTGGATGCGCAGGTGCGCGAAGGCGAACTGCCGGTGCTCAGGCTGTCCACCATCGTGAGCAAGTACTAGCCATGCGCGCAACCGCCCCGCGCACGCAACACGGCTTCACACTGGTCGAGCTGCTGGTCGCGCTCGGCGTGATGGCGCTGATCGCCATGCTGGGCTGGCGCGCGCTCGACGGCATGGCGCGCACGCAGGAGGTGGTGCAGCGCCATACCGACGCCGCCCTGGCCCTGCAGGCCGGCCTGGGCCAATGGGGCGCGGACCTGGACGCCATGGCGAGCGTGCCGCACACCGTGCCCATCGACTGGGACGGGCGCGCGCTGCGCATCACGCGGCGCAGCAGCGCCGTGCCCGATACCGGCCTGGTCGTCGCGGCCTGGACGCGGCGCGGCGTGGGCGGCAGCGGCGAATGGCTGCGCTGGCAGTCGCCGCCGCTCACCACGCGCGGCGCCTGGCAGCAGGCCTGGCAGCAGGCCGCCGCCTGGGCCCAGAACCCGGGCGATGCCGAGCGGGGCGCCGAGGTGCCGGTGCTGCCGCTCGACGACTGGCAGGTCTTCTACTTCCGCGGCAACGCCTGGACCAACCCGCAGTCCAGCGCGGGCACCGATGCCGGCGCCGACGCCAGCGCCGCCCCGAACGCCAGCGCCACCGCACCCGAGGGCGTGCGCCTGGTGCTGGTGCTGCCGCCGGGCCAGGCCGCCACGGGGCGCATCGTGCGCGACTGGGCGCAGCAGGGCAGCAACCCCAACAAGCCGTCATGAACGCGCAAAAGACCGCCCCGCCGCTGCGCCGCAACCGCTGCCGCGGCGCTGCCCTGCTGCTGGCCATGCTCACCGTCACGCTGGTTGCCACCTTCGCCTCCGCGGCGCTGTGGCGCCAGTGGCGCGGCGTGGAGGTGGAAACCGCCGAGCGCGCGCGCGTGCAGGCCGGCTGGATCCTGGTGGGCGCGGTCGACTGGTCGCGCGTGATCCTGCGCGAGGACGCGCGCGCGAGCGGCATCGACCACCTCGACGAGCCCTGGGCCGTGCCGCTGCAGGAGGCGCGTCTGTCCACCTTCCTGGCCGCCGATGCCGGCGGCACCGCCAGCGCCGACGCGGGCGATGCCGCGCAGGACACGTTCCTCTCGGGCCGCATGATCGACCTGCAGTCGCGCATGAACGTCTACAACATCGCCGACGGCGGCCAGCGCCAGGACGCCGCGCTGCGGCAGTTCCAGCGCCTGTTCGCGCAGCTCGGCCTGCCCGAAGGCGAGCTGGAACTGCTGGCGCGCAACCTGGTGCGGGCCCAGTCGAGCGCCAGCGGCGACGCCGACGCGCCGCTGATGCCGCAGAAGTTCGAGCAGCTCACATGGCTGGGCCTGTCGCCCGCCACGCTGCGGGCGCTGGCACCCTACGCCACGCTGCTGCCGCTGCGCACGCGCGTGAACATCAACACCGCCAGCGCCGAGGTGCTGCAAGCCAGCGCCGCGGGCCTGGACCGCGCGGGCGCGGAGCTGCTGGTGCAGGCGCGGCGCAGCGACCATTTCCGCAACCTCGCCGCGGCCGGCAAGCTGGTGGGCGGCGACACCGTCCTGCCCGACACGGACTTCGGCGTGGCCTCGATGTTCTTCGAGGCCCGGGGCCGGCTGCGGCTGGGCGGCGTGGCGGTGGAGGAGCGCTCGGTGCTGCGCCGCGACGGCGCCACCGTGCGCACGCTCTGGCGCGAGCGCGGCGCCATCGGCGGCATGGACGCCGACATCCTGGCGCGCTGAACGCGGCGCGGGGGCCGGCCTCCTGCCACACCCACTCCGTACAATGCCCCGCGAGAATCCCGCATGAGCATCCTGATCGTCCACCTGCCCCCGCCCGGCGCCCCTGCGGCCACGGACTACGCCTACGTGCAAAGCCCCGACGGCCAGGCCGTGGCGCGGCAGGCCAGCGCGCCCGCCGCGCTGCTGCCCAAGCCGGGGCGCGCGGGCGGCGAGGTGGTGGCGCTGGCCCCCGCGCGGGCGC
>NZ_JARGEN010000005.1:0-1696 GCF_029211125.1 Curvibacter soli | reverse complement strand
CGACGAGCCGGCCAGCCTGCACTTCGCGCTGGAACCCGGCGCGCACGCGGGCGCAACGGCCTGGGTGGCCGTGTGCGACCGGGCCTGGCTGCGCGGCGCGCTCCAGGCCCTGGAAGCCGTGGGCCTGCCCGTGGCGCGCGTCGTGCCCGAATGGGCGCCGGACCCCGCCGCACCCGCGCTGTATGCCGTGGGCACGCCCGAGGACCCGCGCATCGCCGCCAGCGCGCCCGGCCAGGCCGTGGTGCTGTGGCCGCTGGCCGCCGCCGCGCAGGCGCAGGCCGACGCGCAGATACCGCTGTACGCCGAACCCGCCGTCGCCGCGCTGGCCGAGAAGGCCCTGGGCCGCGCCGCGCAGATCCAGACCGCCGCCACGCGCTGGCTGCAGGCCGCGCAGTCGCCGTGGAACCTGGCGCAGTTCGAGTTCGCCAGCACCGGCGGCACGCGCGTGCTGCGCCGCGCCGCGGGCGCGAGCCAGCAGTTGCTGCGCGCGCCGCAGTGGCGCGCCGCGCGCTGGGGCGTGGTGGCGCTCGCGGCGGCGCAGCTCGGGGGCCTGAACGCCTGGGCCTGGCAGGAGAAAGCCGCGCTCGCCGCCAAGCAGGCCGGCGTGCGCGGCGTGCTCACCGCCACCTTTCCTCAGGTGAAGGTGGTGGTGGACGCGCCCGTGCAGATGGCGCGCGAGGTGGACGCGCTGCGCCAGGCCACGGGCGCGCTGTCGCCGCGCGACCTGGAGCCGCTGCTCGCCGCGCTGGGCGCGGCGCTGCCGCCGGGCCGCGTGCCCGCGGGCGTGGACTATGCCGGGGGCGAGGCGCGCCTGCGCGGCCTGGCGCTGAGCGCCGAGGAAGCGCAGGCCCTGCCCGCGCGCCTGGCCGCCATGGGCTACGCGGCGCGCATGGACGGCGATGTACTGACCGTGCAGGCGGAAGGCACGCCATGAGCGCCGCCCGGCCGCCCGAAGGCGCTCGCACCGCAGTGCGCAGCACGGAGGTTTCCCTATGAGCGCCGCCCGGCCGCCCGAAGGCGCTCGCACCGCAGTGCGCAGCACGGAGGTTTCCTCATGAGCGCCGCCCGGCCGCCCGAAGGCGCTCGCACCGCAGTGCGCAGCACGGAGGTTTCCTCATGAACGCCGTGCTGGCAGTCCTGCGTGCCCGCTGGGCCGCGCTGGCGGCGCGCGAACGCACGCTGGCGGCCTCCGCCGCCCTGCTGGTGGCCGCCGCGCTGTTGTGGTGGACGGCCATCGCCCCGGCGGTGGGCGTGCTGCATGCCGCGCCCGCGCAGCACGCGGCGCTGGACGCGCAGATGCAGCGCATGCAGGCCCTGCGGTCGCAGGCATTGCAGTTGCAGGGCCTGCCGCGCGCCAGCCGCGCCGACGCGCAGCGCGCGCTCGAAGCCGCCGTGCAGCAGACGCTGGGCGCCACGGCCCGCCTGTCCATCGTCGGCGACCGCGCCACGGTGGCGCTGCAGAACGCCGACGCCGATGCGCTGGCGCGCTGGCTGGCGCAGGCGCGCGCCAACGCCCGCGCCGTGCCTGCGCAGGCGCAGCTCGCGCGCAACGCGCGCGGCGGCTGGGACGGCACGCTGCTGCTGCTGCTGCCCGCGTCCTGACCGCACCCCGCCCGTGCCGTCCGCCCCGCGCTCCTTTTCCGCCCCGCGCCCGCCGCGCGGCGCCTGGCCGTGGGCGCTGGCCGGGCTGGCCGTG
>NZ_JARGEN010000049.1 GCF_029211125.1 Curvibacter soli | reverse complement strand
GCCAGGCTCATTGCTCAGTGGAATCACGAGCCCGGCTCCAGGCTCATACCTCGTTGGACAAGACTGCGGCTATGAAAAACGGCGATTCTGAGGGATAATCAGAACCTCAGTTGGTGCCAGAGGTCGTTGATTTCATTGATCCGGGAGTGTCCCAGATTATCACTGCCAACCTACTGAGGCTGATTCGTAATGGGGTGGTCACGGTTTCAGGCTATTGCTACCGGCTGGAGTGGCGGCCAATATGACCGTGCTCGTGGTCGCTGCCATGTCTGCGTGAAGCACACCGAACCGGAGTCGCCCCTACTTGTCGTCCAACTGTTGCGCCACGCGCTGAGCTTGGACTTGTCGGGCGCACTCGCCGGGCTCGGATTTCATGAGCCGGTTGCGCATGGCGCGTGGGGGCGGTGCCTTGGCGAAAGGGCGCCCGGGCCTCGCGGTCAGTGAACGGCGTCCGCTTCGTCCGCGGCGGCGGCGGGCGTGTCGTGGTCGGTGACCACGCGGCGCGCGCCGTCGAAGCGGCGGCGCCAGTAGCCCAGGTCCATGTCTTCCACGCGCACCTGCGCGCCGGGCCTGGGCGCATGGATGAACTTGCCGTCGCCCACATAGATGCCCACGTGGCTGAACGCGCGGCGCAGGGTGTTGAAGAACACCAGATCGCCGGGCTGCAGATCGTTTTTGTCGATCTTCTGCGTGGCGGCGGCCTGCTCGTTGGCGCGGCGCGGCAACAGCAGGCCCACGGTCTGTTCATAGATGGCGCGCACGAAGCCGCTGCAGTCGAACCCCGTGTCGGCATCGTTGCCGCCGCGGCGGTAGGGCACGCCGAGGAAGCCCATGGCGTTGACGACGAGTTCAGAGGCGCGCTGCCGCACCGACTGGCGCACATGGTCGATCCGCTCGATCAGGCCCTGGTCCGCGAGAAGCTGGTGGATGTCGTCCGCCGTGGGGGCGGTGGGGGCGGAGGGGGAGGGGGAGGCCGCCGGCGCCGCATGGGCGCTTGCGCAGACAAGTAACAAGACGCAGAACCATCGGGACATGGGGCGCAAGGGTAATCGACCCCAGTCCGGGGCGTCAAGCGAAAATACGGGCTGATTACATTTGAGAAAAAGACCTGTCCCATGCTGCTCGACGCTTGCGAATCCCAACTGGTGCTGGTGGATTACCAGGCCCGCCTGATGCCCGCCATCCACGACGGCGCCGCCGTGCTCGCGCAGGCGCTGCGGCTCGCGCGGATCGCGCGGATGCTCGATGTGCCGGTGTGGGGCACAGAGCAGAACCCCTCGCGCCTGGGTGAGAACGCGCCCGAGTTGCGCGCGCTGTGCGCCAGGACGCTGGCCAAGATGCATTTCAGCGCCGCCGAAGAAGGCCTGGGCGAATGGCTGCGCCCGCCCGCGCGCCCGCAGGGCGGCAACGCGCGCAGCCTGCCGCGGCACCTGCAGAAGCCCGCCCAGGCGCAGGCGCCCGAGCGCGGCAGCATCGTCATCGCCGGCTGCGAAGCCCATGTGTGCCTGCTGCAGACGGCGCTCGATTTGATCGAGGACGAGTTCGACGTGTGGGTGGTGACCGATGCCTGCGGCTCGCGCACCGAGCGCAACCGCGATGCGGCATTCGACCGCCTGGCCGGTGCCGGCGCGGAACTCGTGACCATGGAGATGGTGGCCTTCGAATGGCTGCGCACCGCGGAGCACCCGCTGTTCCGCGAAGCCCTGACGCTCATCAAATAACAGCACACAAGCATGAAGATGAAGCCCACGTGTGCCGCGCGCCAACCTGCCCTTGCAATACGGAAACCTGTTTCGACTGACCCTGAAGCATCGACCACAAAAGACGAATCAACTCGTCTTTATCGCTGTGGCTGAGTTCACTCAAATCGGGTAGTTTTTGCATTGCTTTGGATTTTCGCGCATCCTTTTCATGGGGGTGAGTAGTTGCTTTCCTTGAAGGGTTGTTGTGAATCAAAAGCAGCACCAAAGGCTTGATGTGCACTTTGAGAATAGGCGCGCGACGCGCTTCAATCTGTTCGTCATCGCACCCAAGCACAATCAATTGCTTGGCTGGTGGGCGGGTGTTTCAGCTTGGGCTTTGCCTTGCCATGCTTCGATTTTTTCTTCAACTTCCCTGGCCCCTTTGGCATACAGCTTCGCCTCCTCCGGCGCCAGCGCATGCAGCAGCCTGAGAAACTCGCCCGCATGGACGAGTTCTTCGTTGGCAATTTCGGTCAGCACCTTGATGGCCAGCGGGTGGTCGGTGGATTCGGCCAGCTGCATGTAGAGCTGGGTGGCCTCATACTCCGAGGCCACCATGAAACGAATGGCTCTGACCAGTTCCTGGGGAGTGAGTTTTCTGTCGTTGGCGAGCCCTGAAAAGGGGGATCCGAAACTTGGCATGGGTATTCTCCTGGTTTGGGCGCAAATGCGTGTTGCGTTGCGACTCCGTGACCATGTTAGTCTCTCACAAGAAACAAAACTTTTTTAGCACGATATTCAGACAGTCTGTCATCAATAATGGGGGCGTCGCAAGGGCCATGCCACGTGGCCCGCGACAATGACCAGGAGACACCCATGGCGGATTACGCGCAGTTCTACCGGCGCTCATTGGACGAGCGCGATGCTTTCTGGGCCGAGCAGGCGGAACTCATCGACTGGAAGCAGCCGCCGCAGCAGATCTGCGACTACAGCCACCCGCCGTTCGCGCGCTGGTTCGTGGGCGGCACCACCAACCTGTGCCACAACGCGGTGGACCGCCACTTGTCGCAACGGGCCCTGCAGCCCGCGCTGATCTGCGTTTCCACCGAAACCGGGCAGGAGCGCAGCTACACCTTCAGCGAGCTGCACGTCGAGGTGCAGCGCATGGCGGCGGTGCTGCGCGCCCTGGGCGTGCGCCGCGGCGACCGCGTGCTGCTCTACATGCCGATGATCGCCGAGGCTGCGTTCGCCATGCTGGCCTGCGCGCGCATCGGCGCGCTGCACACGGTGGTGTTCGGCGGCTTCGCGGCGAGTTCGCTGGCCTCGCGCATCGACGACGCCGAGCCCACGGTGATCGTGAGCGCCGACGCCGGCTCGCGCGGCGGCAAGGTCGTGCCCTACAAGCCACTGCTCGACGAGGCGCTGCGCATCGCGCACCACAAGACGGCCCAGGTGCTGATGGTGGAGCGCGGCCTGGCGCCCATGAGCCTGGTGCCGGGGCGCGACCACGCCTGGACCACGCTGCGCGAGCAGCACCTGAATGCCGAGGTGGCCTGCGAGTGGGTCGATGCCACGCACCCGAGCTACACGCTCTACACCAGCGGCACCACGGGCCGCCCCAAGGGCGTGCAGCGCGACACCGGTGGCTACGCCGTGGCGCTGGCGGCGAGCATGCGCCACATCTTCGACGCCGAGGCCGGGCAGACTCTTTTCACCGCCGGGCCGCCCCAAGGTGAAAAGGCGGCCCCATGTCCAAGCGGAGCGCAGGACGCGCCTGCGCCTGGGGGCGGCGACCCGCGCGAGCGGCGGAGCGTGGGGGTCTTTTTTTGCACCAGTGATATTGGCTGGGTCGTCGGCCACAGCTACATCATCTACGCCCCGCTGATCGCCGGCATGGCGACCATCCTGTACGAGGGGCTGCCGACGCGGCCCGACGCCGGCGTCTGGTGGAGCCTGGTGGAAAAGTACCGGGTCACGCACATGTTTTCCGCCCCCACGGCGGTGCGCGTGCTGAAAAAACAGGACCCGCGGTACCTGCGCCGGTACGACCTCTCCAGCCTCACCGCGCTGTTCCTGGCCGGCGAGCCGCTCGACGAGCCGACGGCGCACTGGATCAGCGACGCCCTGGGCGTGCCGATCGTCGATAACTACTGGCAGACCGAGACCGGCTGGCCCATCCTGACCATCGCGCGCGGCGTCGAGAAGCTGCCCACGCGCCTGGGCAGCCCCGGCTTTCCGATGTATGGCTACGACGTGCGGCTGGTCGATGAGGCCACTGGCGAGGATTTGAAGGAGCCCAACCAGAAGGGCGTCCTTGCCATCGAAGGCCCGCTGCCGCCGGGCTGCATGCAGACCGTCTGGCGCGACGACGCGCGCTTCGTGGGCACCTACTGGGGCAGCATCCCGGGCCGGCAGATCTACAGCACCTTCGACTGGGGCATCCGCGACAAGGACGGCTACTACTTCATCCTGGGCCGCACCGATGACGTGATCAACGTCGCCGGCCACCGCCTGGGCACGCGCGAGATCGAGGAATGCATCGCCCAGCACGCCGGCGTGGCCGAGGTGGCGGTGGTCGGCGTGGCCGACGCGCTGAAGGGCCAGGTGGCGATGGCCTTCGCCGTGGCGCGCGATGCCACGGGTCTAGACGCTGCCGCGCGGCTGCGGCTGGAGGGCGAGATCATGAAGCTGGTGGACGGCCAGCTCGGCGCCGTGGCGCGGCCCGCGCGCGTGCACATCGTCGCGCTGCTGCCCAAGACGCGCAGCGGCAAACTGCTGCGCCGCGCCCTGCAGGCCGTGTGCGAGGGGCGCGACCCGGGCGACCTGACCACCATGGAAGACCCCGCCGCGCTGGAGCAGGCGAGGGCGCTGGCGCAGGGATAGCGCCGCGCCCCAGGCGCCGCAATGGCTGCATGCGCAAACGACGCCTGCACCAGCACTTCGCGGAAAACGCCAGCACCCGCCGCTTGTTCTACAGCATCGCGGCGGGGCCGCTCACGCTGGCCGTGCCCTGGCCCCTCGCCTGGCCTGCAACATGCTGGTGCTGGCGTTGAGCATCGACGTGGTGGCCGGCGCGATGCAGGCGTCGGAAACTGCATACTCCCCATGCATCACCTTGCTGTCGCCCTAGATAAGGGCGGTATATATGCATACTCCCTGGGAGTATCAAAAATATCCGTGGCACGCCAGGCTTCTGGCGCGGCGCTCACTGCGCACCCCCCGCGCCTTCGAGCGCCAGCAGCGCCGACTTGCGCTCCAGCCCGCCCGCATAGCCCGTGAGGCCGCCGTCGGCACCCAGCACGCGGTGGCAGGGCACGACCACGCTGACCGGGTTGCGCCCCACGGCGGCGCCCACGGCGCGCACGGCGGCGGGCCGGCCCAGGCGCCCGGCAATCGCGCCGTAGGTCGTGGTGCGCCCGCGCGGAATGGCTTGCAGCGCCTGCCACACGGCCTGCTGGAACGCGGTGCCGCGCGACAAATCGAGCGGCAGCGAGAACTGTGGCCGCCGGCCCGCGAAGTAGCCCAGCAATTGTTCGGCGGCTTCGCGCAGCAGCGCGGCGGCGGGTGTGCCGGCGGGCGCATCCCGCCAGCCCGTGGTGTCGGGGCTGTGGCGCTGCCCGTCGAACCACAGGCCCGCCAGGCCCGCGTCGCTGGCGGCCAGCCGCACGCCGCCCAGCGGGCTCTGGAGGTGCATGGTGTAGAGGGGGGGGAATAGTTTTTTCATGGTCAAATCAGGCTCCAGCGCTTGTTTTACCTGCGCTGGCAGCTATCAACCTGGAACCGGCAGTTGGATGCGCCTGCCGGTGCCGTGATCGGGGCGTCAGGCAAGACGCGACGACGCGGCGGGCTACTGCCCGCAAGGAGGAGCAACGCCGCATGGCGCGCCGAGCGCGGTGCTGGCAGGTGCATAGCGCTCTCACCCACGAGGTGAACGCGATCGAAGCCATCAACGCTCGATTGCATGCGGCCTGGCAAGGGATACGAAGCGGTCAACTGCCGTTTCCAGGATCAATTCAGGAGTATCCGTGCAGGGCGCATGCCAGGCCCGCAGCACCGCATAGCTGCGCCAGGGCCGCCAGCCTTGCGCTGCGGCTTCGGCGGCGCGCGCCGTGGCGACGCCGAGCGCCTTTTGCAGCGCCACGTCGCCGGCCGGGAAGGCGTCGGGCCAGCGCAGCGCGCGCATGGCGACGTACTGCGCCGTCCAGTCGCCGATGCCGGGCAGCGCCCGCAGCGCGGCACAGGTGGCGGCCACGTCGGCGCCCGGGTACAGCGCCAGCCGGCCCGCGGCGGTTTCGCGCGCCAGCGCCTGCAATGCGGCCTGGCGCTGGCGCACGATGCCCAGCCGGCCCAGCGCGTCGCCGCTGGCCGCGGCCAGCGCGGCGGGGGTGGGGAAAAGGCGCGCCATGCCGGCGAATGGCGTTTCCACCGCCTCGCCGAACGCGGCCACCAGCCGCCCGCCCAGCGTGCGCGCCGCCGCTACGGTGACCTGCTGGCCCAGCACGGCGCGCACCGCCAGCTCGAAGCCGTCCGGCGTACCCGGCACGCGCAGGCCGTCGCCCAGCGGAAAGCGGGCGTGCAGCGCGGCGTTGATGGCCTGCGGGTCGGCGTCTAGGTCGAGCATGGCGCGCACGCGGGCGATCACCGCGGGCAGTGCCGGGGCCAGCGCATCGCCCACCTCCAGCAGCACGCGGGCATGCGGCACGTCGAAGCGCAATGCCAGCCAGCCGCAGCGGGCCTGCGCGCCCTGGCCCACGCGCAGCGTGCGCATCAGGCGGGCGCCGTCCACCGCCTCCATGCCCGGCAGCGCGCGGCGGGCGAAGAAATCCAGCATCGCCGCCGCGTCGTAGGGCGGGCGCCAGCCCAGGCGCACCACGGTGGCGTGCGGCCCCGGCGCCGCCGCGCCCGCGCGGCGCAGTGCGCTGGGGTTGAGGCCGTAGCGGCCCGAGAAGGCGCTGTTGAATCGACGCACGCTGGCGAAGCCGCTGGCGGCGGCCACCTCGGCCATGGGCAGTCGCGTGTCGGCGATCAACTGCTTGGCCGCCAGCAGACGGCGCGTCTGCAGGTACTGCAGCGGCGACACGCCGAAATGCGCCTCGAAGATGCGGCGCAGGTGCCGGTCGCTCACGCCCAGGCGCGCGGCCACGCGGGCGGCGCCGGGCGGCTCGCCAGCGGCCCAGGCGTCGGGCTCGTCCATCAGGCGCGCGGCCTGCAGCGCGAGGATGCGGGTGGCGTCCTCGGTGCTCCAAGCGGGCCCCGGGCCCGCGCGCGGTGCCAGTTCGGGCCGACAGCGCAGGCAGGGGCGGAAACCCGCCGCCTCGGCCTGCGCTGCCAGGTGGAAGAAGCGGCAGTTCTCGCGGCGCGGCAGCTTCACGCGGCACACGGGGCGGCAGTAGATGCCGGTGGAGATGACGGCGGTGAAGAAGCTGCCGTCGAAGCGCGCGTCGTGCGCCTTCAGCGCGCGCCAGCAGACGTCGCGCTCGGCTGCGTCGTCGATGGAGCCAGGGGTGTCTTGCATGCATGGATGATAGGCCGCGTACCCCGCGCGGATGCGCCATTTCCGGACATGCGAGCCCGCGCCCGGTGCCTACAATGGTCGCTGCTGTCCACACCATCTACTCCCTCGAAGGATTTCCCGATGCAGATCACCCCGTCGATCTTCAAGGCCTACGACATCCGCGGCACCACACCCGTCACCATCAATGAAGAGGTGGCCCACGCGATCGGCAGGGCCTTCGGCACCCATGCGCTGGCGGCGGGCGAAACCACCGTCGCCGTGGGCCGCGACGGGCGCCTGAGCGGCCCGGCGCTGGTAGCCGCCCTGGTGCGCGGGCTCACCGAGGCGGGCGTGCAGGTGATCGACATCGGCATGGTCACCACGCCCATGCTGTACTTCGCCGCCGCCACGCTGTGCCAGAGCGGCATCCAGATCACCGGCAGCCACAACCCGCGCGACGACAACGGCTTCAAGATGGTGCTGGCGGGAAAGGCCATCTACGGCGACGAGATCCAGGCCCTGCGCCAGACGATCGAGGCCGAGAGCTGGACGCTGCGCGCGGGCGGCGGCGTGCGCCAGGCCGACGTGTTGCCGGCCTACAAGGAGCGCATCGCCACGGGCGTGAAGCTCTCCAGGCCCATGAAGGTCATCATCGACTCGGGCAACGGCGTGACCGGCGCCTCTGCCCCCGGGATCTTCCGCGCCCTGGGCTGCGAGGTGGTCGAGCTGTTCACCGCGGTGGACGGCAGCTTCCCCAACCACCACCCGGACCCGAGCAAGCCCGCCAACCTGCAGGACCTGATCGCCGCGCTGAAGACCAGCGACGCCGAGCTGGGCCTGGCCTTCGACGGCGACGGCGACCGGCTGGGCATCGTGACCAAGGACGGCAACAACATCTTCCCCGACCGGCAGTTGATGCTGTTCGCCCGCGACGTGCTCTCGCGCGTGCCGGGCGGCGAGATCGTGTTCGACGTGAAGTGCACCCAGCGCCTGGCCCCGGCCATCCGCGAGGCCGGCGGCGTGCCGGTGATGTACCGCACCGGCCACTCGCTCATCAAGGCCCGCATGCGCGACAGTAAAAACGAACGTGGCGCGCCGCTGGGCGGCGAGATGAGCGGCCACATCTTCTTCAAGGAGCGCTGGTACGGCTTCGACGACGGCACCTACGCCGGCGCGCGCCTGCTGGAAATTCTGAGCCGCGAGAAAGACCCGAGCGCCGTGCTGAACGCGCTGCCCACGAGCCATTCCACGCCCGAGCTCAACGTGGCCTGCGCCGAGGGCGAACCGCACGCGCTGGTCAAGCAGCTCGTGGAGATCGCCCGCTTCGACGCCCCGGCGGAAGTCAGCACCATCGACGGCGTGCGCGTGGACTGGCCCGACGGCTTCGGGCTGATCCGCGCATCGAACACCACGCCTGTATTGGTGCTGCGCTTCGAGGGCCAGACGCCCGAGGCGCTGCACCGCATCGAGGGTGCGATGCTCGGGCTGCTGCGGCAAGTGAAGCCCGACGCAAAGCTCGGTGCTTGCGCCCACTGAGCTTGCTGCGCGGCCTGTATTGCCTCGCCACCTGGCTGGGCCAGCCGTGGCTGCGTGCCAAGCTCGCGCGCCGCGGGGTGGCCGAGCCGTGCTATCTGCAGGCGGTCGACGAGCGCTTCGGCCGCTACACC
Source organism: Curvibacter soli (assembly GCF_029211125.1). Lineage (GTDB taxonomy): Bacteria > Pseudomonadota > Gammaproteobacteria > Burkholderiales > Burkholderiaceae_C > Curvibacter_A > Curvibacter_A soli. Next base: position 36,116 of record NZ_JARGEN010000049.1, on the reverse strand, counting down.
CAGCCGCCCGGCAGCGGCTACATATGGATCCACGCCGTATCGCTCGGCGAAACCCATGCCGCCGCCATCCTGCTGGCCGCACTGCGCGAACGCCTGCCCGGCATGCGCCTGCTGCTCACCAACGGCACCGCCACGGGCCGCGTTGAGGGGCAAAAGCTGCTGCGCGAAGGCGACGTGCAGGTCTGGCAGCCGTGGGATACACCGGGCGCCGTGCGGCGCTTCCTGCGCCACTTCCAGCCGACGATGGGCATCCTCATGGAAACCGAGGTCTGGCCCAACCTCGTTGCCGGCTGCCGCGCCCATGGCGTGCCGCTGGCGCTGGCCAATGCGCGGCTCAGCGCCAAGTCGCTGCGGCAAGCCGAGCGGCTGGCCGCGCTGGCCCGGCCCGCCTATGGCGCGCTCACGGCGGTATGGGCGCAGACCGAGGCCGACGCCGAGCGCCTGCGCAGCCTGGGCGCGCCGGTGGCGGGCGTGTTCGGCAACCTGAAGTTCGACGCCGCGCCCGACGCGGCGCAGCTCGCGCAAGGCCGTGCCTGGCGTGCCGCCATGGGCCGGCCCGTGCTGCTGTTGGCCAGTTCGCGCGAGGGCGAGGAGGCGATGTGGCTGGAAAGCTTGAAGCGTTTTCGGCCTCCAGCGCAGGTGGATCAAGCGCTGGCAGCTATCAATCCAGTAGCAAGCGGCGTGCAGTGGCTGGTCGTGCCGCGACACCCGCAGCGCTTCGATGCCGTGGCGGCGCTGATCAGGCAGGCCGGTTTCAGCGTATCGCGCCGCAGCACATGGGGCGACGGCCCGCCGCAGCCCGCCGACATCTGGCTCGGCGACAGCCTGGGCGAGATGGCGCTGTACTACGGTTTGGCCGACGTGGCGCTGCTCGGGGGCAGCTTCGCCCGGCTGGGCGGGCAGAACCTGATTGAAGCAGCGGCCTGCGGCTGCCCGGTCGTGATGGGGCCGCACACCTTCAACTTCGCCGAGGCGGCGCAGCGAGCGCAGCGCCTGGGGGCTGCCGCCCGCGTTGCATCGCTGGATGCTGCCGTGGCCCAGGCCTATGCCTGGGCCATGAATCCGCAGCGGCATGAAGCGATGGTGCGCGCCGCATCGGAGTTTGCATCGGCGCAGCAAGGCATCGCTGACCGCATGGCCGCAGCGGCGGCATTGTTGGCGGCTTCGGTCGGCGCAAGAACTTGAGGGCTATTCGCGCGGTTCGGCTGGCTTTTCAGTAGCGCGGCACGCCCGCGTCGCGCTCATGCGACCAGGCGTCGATGCCGCCCGCGATGTTGGCGACCTGCGCGAAGCCGTTGGCCGCCAGGAACGACGCCACGCGCAGGCTGCGCGCGCCGTGGTGGCACAGGCAGGCCACGGGGCGTTCGGGCTCCAGTTCGCCCAGGCGGGCGGGCACTTCGCCCATGGGGATGGCCACCAGCCGGAAGCCGGCCTCGGGCGCCACGCTGGCGGTCTGCAGCTCCCACGGTTCGCGCACGTCCAGCACGACGGGTGGTTCAGCGTCCGGGGCGCCGGCCTGCGCGGCGAGCCAGTCGGACAGTTGGGCGGGGCGGACCTGGGCGATCATCTGCGGGCGCGTCAGAAGCTGAAGTGCGAAGGCTCGGGGAAGTGCTCCAGCCGGGGCACGACGATGTCCCACGGCTCGGAAACGACGAAGCTGCTGCCCGTGCGGCGCACGACGGTGGCGCGCATCATGGGCTCGTCGCCCACCACGGCTTCGAGCCGTCCGCCGTCCTTGAGCTGGTCGAGCAGGTTCTGCGGCACGCGGGCCACCGAGCCGCTGACCACGATCACGTCGAACGGGCCGCCCGAGATGGCGCCGACGGCGCCGTCGGCCTGCAGCACCTGCACGTTGGCGATGCCGGCCTTGCGCAGGTTGGCCTGGGCCATGCGCACGAGTTCGGGCCGGATGTCCACGCTGACCACGCTGGCGGCCAGCCGCGAGAGCAGGGCGGCCATGTGGCCCGAGCCGGCGCCGATCTCCAGCACGCGCTCGTGCGGCTGGATCTGCAGATCCTGCAGGAAGCGCGCCTCTACCTTGGGCGCCAGCATGCATTGGCCGCCGGGCAGGGGGATTTCGAGGTCCATGAACGCCTGCGCGGCGTGCTCGGCGGGCACGAAATCCTCGCGCCGCACTTCGGCCAGCAGGTCGAGGATGCGCGGGTCCGACACATGCCAGGGGCGGATCTGCTGCTCCACCATGTTGAAGCGGGCCTGCGCCAGCGGGTCGGCGATGTCTGCTTCGGTGTTCAAGGGCAGGTTCATGGCGGTCAGGGCTCCGGGAGAAAAAAGAAAGAATGGGATGTGGGGGGCATGTCGCGCGGGGGGCAAGCTTTTCGATTCTAGTGCGGTGTTCAACGCTAAGCAGCACATAAAACCGCGCCTTTTGACCGCATGGCGGCGTTGCAAATCCTCGCGATAGCTACGGCTATCGCTGTGGTTTGCGCCTTGCCCTGCGCCAAAACGCATCGCTTTTATTGGTGCCGCCAAGCATCGAACACTGCACTAGGCGGCTGCACGCTCGGCATCGACTCCGTGCGGAACTCGCCGCGCGCGCCATGCCGCGCTCCAGCATCTGGTGCAGCAGGCCCTGCGCCGGCCCCACCACCTCGGCGCGGACGCGGGTGGCGGCAAAGCCTTTCTCGACGAAGAGGTCGAGCGCGGCGTCCAGCGGTTCCCCGGGGCGGGCCTCCTTGCGGCGCTCGCGGCGCGGCGGCACGGCGGCGCGGCGTCGGTCTTGGCACGGCAGAGGAGCTGGGGGAGCGGCATGCGGTTTCATGAGGACTTACGCAAATCGAAGGATGCGGCAAGGGGCTGCGCCAGGGAGAGGACGACTGGCTTCGACCTGTTTCGCGTAAGTCGTATTGATGACTGATTGGCTATCAACCTAGAAACGGCAGTTGAATCCCCAAAATTCGAGCAAGTGCCTGTCATGCATTGAGTTTCCATGCTTTCCAGACTCACCCATTTGGAACTGCTCTGCAGTCACGCGAAGTCTTTGGAAACCCGCATGGATATTGGGTTTCTTCAGTTTTTCGGTTGGTTCAACTGCCGGATTTAGGATCAATGTAGACATCCTGCCTTGCAGCGTCAACCAGACTCCAGACGGTTGGCCGGCAGGGGCTGCGGGACTATCAGAAAAATAGCATCCTACGCAGGCAGAGCAAGCGCTGGATGGCATTTTCGATGTTGAACTACCGGCGCGTGGAAGGTTTTTGCATGCTGCCACACCGGCATCGGATTTGCGGGCCACAATGCGCCAGCACACCCCAGGAGGAGGGCAATGACGACACAAACCATCACACTGGCGGGCGGCTGCTTCTGGTGCACCGAGGCCGTGTTCGACCGCGTGCGCGGCGTGACCGACGTGGAAAGCGGCTATGCCAATGGCCGCGTGCCGCACCCGAGCTACGAGCAGGTCTGCACGGGCGACACGGGCTACGCCGAAGCCGTGCGGCTGGAGTTCGACGATCAGCAGATCAGCCTGCACGAGATTCTCGAAATCTTCTTCGCCACGCACGACCCGACCACGCTCAACCGCCAGGGCAACGACGTGGGCACACAGTACCGCAGCGGCATCTACACCCACACGCCCGAGCAGCAGCAGCAGGCCGAGGCCATGCTGCGCCAGATGGCCGCCGACAGGCTGTTCGGCGGCGCCTCCATCGTGACGGAGGTGCAGCCGCTGGCGAACTACTGGCCCGCCGAGGACTACCACCAGAACTACTTTGCCAAGCACCCGAACCAGGGCTATTGCGCCTTCGTGGTCGGCCCGAAGGTGGAGAAGTTCCGCAAGACCTTTGCGCGCCATCTCAAGCCCGAATGACATCCATGAAGAAACTCCTTGGCGTCCACGCCGCGCCGCGCCCGCACTGGGTGGGCGACGGCTTCCCGGTGCGCTCGCTGTTCAGCTACGACGGCCTGGGCCGGCAACTGAGCCCGTTCCTGCTGCTCGACTACGCGGGCCCGGCGCAGTTCGCCCCGGCATCGCGTCCGCGCGGTGTGGGCCAGCATCCGCACCGCGGCTTCGAGACCGTGACCATCGTCTACCAGGGCGAGGTGGAGCACCGCGACTCCACGGGCGCGGGCGGCCACATCGGCCCGGGCGACGTGCAATGGATGACCGCCGCGGGCGGCATCGTGCACGAGGAATTCCATTCCCAGGCGTTCACCGGGCGCGGCGGCACGCTGGAGATGGTGCAGCTCTGGGTCAACCTGCCGGCCAGGGACAAGATGGCCGCGCCGGGCTACCAGACCCTGGCGGACGCCAGCATTCCCGGCGTGGCCCTGCCCGGCGGCGCGGGCCGGGTGCGCGTGATCGCCGGCGCCTTCGGTGGCCGGCACGGGCCCGCGCGCACCTTCACGCCCATGGACGTGTGGGACGTGCGGCTCGCCCAGGGTGGCACGGCCCGCTTCGAAACGCCCGACGGCCACACGCTGGCGCTGGTCGTGCTGCACGGCACGGTGCGGGTCAACGGCGAAACGGTGGTGCGCGAGGTGGAACTCGCGCAGTTCGACCGTGCCGGCGGCGGGGTTGAAATCGTGGCCGACACCGACACCGACACCGACACCGACGCCACGCTGCTGCTGCTCGGCGGCGAGCCGATCGACGAGCCCATCGCCGGATACGGGCCATTCGTGATGAACAGCGAATCAGAACTCCGCCAGGCCATCGCGGACTTCAACAGCGGACGCTTCGGGCAGATCGCGCCAACGGGCGCCTGAGCCGCGCAGCGCTGCCTGCACCGGGGGAGGGCGACTAGTGCAGTGTTCGATGCTTGGCGGCACAAATAAAAGCGATGCGTTTTGGCGCAGGGCAAGGCGCAAACCACAGCGATAGCCCCAGCTATCGCGAGGATTTGCAACGCCGCCATGCGTCAAAAGGCGCGGTTTTATGTGCTGCTTAGCGTTGAACACTGCACTAGAATGATCGCCCTCCATGCCCGCGCCTTCATCCGTGCCCCTTCTGCAGCGCCTGCGCGGCGCTGCCAGCCCGCGCTGGCTGTGGGCGCTGCTGCTGGCCCTGTGCCTGGCGCCCGCGCTGGGGCAGATGCACGAGGTGCTGCACGGGCCCCATGCCCACGGCGCGCATGCCGGCGAGGCGCATGACGATGCCCATGGCTGGGCCGCCCTGTTCGCCGGCCATGGCACGGCTGCCGACTGCCACCTGTTCGACCAGTTGAGCCACGGCGGCGGCGCAGCGCCCGTGCTGGCGCAGGCGCTGCCGCTGCTGCCTGCCGTGCAAGCCTTTGCCGCGCCTGCCACGGGCCGGCTGGCCGTGGCGCTGGCCGCCGCGTTCCAGGCACGCGCGCCGCCGGTTTTCCGCTGAACCGCTTCCCTCCGTAGGGCCCGCTTCCCACGCACCGCGCGTGCGGCGGCTGGCTGCCCCTGGTTGCGTCTCTTTTTTCGGAAAACCCATGAATCCAGCATTCCGCCGCAGCGCCGTCAGCGCTGCCATCCTCGCCTGGGCCGCGTCGTCGGCCCTCCTGTCACCCTCCCTCGCGTCCGCGCAGGACGCCTCCCCCGACGCGCAAAGCCTGAAGGAAGTCACCGTCACCGGCAACCCCCTGGGCAGCAGCGACCTGATCGCCCCGGCGGCCACCTACAGCGGCGACGGACTCACGCTGCGGCGCGGCACCACGCTGGGCGACACGCTCGACGGCACGCCCGGCGTATCGGCCACGTACTTCGGCCCCAACGCCAGCCGGCCCATCATCCGCGGACAGGACGGCGACCGCATCCGCGTGCTGCAGAACAGCGGTGCGACGCTCGACGCCTCGGCGCTGAGCTACGACCACGCGGTGCCGATCGACCCGCTGACCATCGAGCGCATCGAAGTGCTGCGCGGCCCCGGTGCACTGCAGTACGGCGGCAGCGCCGTGGGCGGCGTGGTCAACGTGATCGACAACCGCATCCCCACCGAGCCGCTCGACGGCGTGATGGGCCGCGCCGACCTGGGCGCCGCCACCGGCAACCACGAGCGCAGCGCCGGCGTGCTGGTGGAGGGCAGCAATGACCGCTTCGCGCTGCACGTCGATGCGTTCGACCGCCACACGCAGGACGTGAAGGTGCCCACGGACCTGGATTGCGAAAACTCTGCCACGCCCGGCTTCGGGCGGCGCATCTGCAATTCCGCCAGCAGCACGCACGGCGGCGCGGTGGGCGGCACGCTGTTCTTCGACCATGGCTATCTGGGCGCATCGGCCGCCACCTACCGCAGCAGCTACGGCACGGTGGCCGAGGACGACGTGCGCATTGGCATGCAGAGCGACCGCTACGCGCTCGAAGGGCTGTGGCGCAACCCCATGGACTTCATCCAGAACATCAAGGCCCAGTTCGGCCACACCAGCTACGAGCACACCGAGTTCGAGGGCGGTGAGCCCGGCACGCGCTTTGCCAACGACGGCAACGACCTGCGCGTGGAAGTGCGCCACGCCAGGCTGGGCCCGCTGGAAGGCGTGGTGGGCCTGCAGAGCGACGCCACCCGCTTCTCCGCCGTGGGCGAAGAGGCATTCGTCCCCTTCAGCCGCACGCGCAGCGACGCGCTCTTCATCCACGAAGAACTCGCCACCGGCTGGGGCCGCCTGAGCTTCGGCGCGCGCACCGAGCAGGTGAAGGTGGATTCGTTCGGCAACCCCGACGTGGACCGCTTCGCGCCCGACAGCCACAAGTTCAGCCCGCACAGCGCGGCGGTGGGGGCGCTGGTGTGGCTGGCGCCGCAGTGGCAACTGACCAGCAACCTGGCCTACACCGAGCGCGCGCCCAAGGACTACGAGCTGTATGCCAACGGCCCCCACGTGGCCACCGCGGCCTGGGAAACCGGCGATGCCAGCCTGAAGAAGGAACGTTCCACCAACTTCGACATCGGCGCGGGCTGGAAGGACGGCCCGCACAAGTTCAACGTCAATGCCTACATCAGCCGCTTCGGCAACTACATCGGTCTGGTGCCCACGGGCGACACGCTGAGCGGCGAGGGAGAACGCAACCCCGACCCCGCCAGCGGCGAGGAAGCCTTCCCCGAATACGCCTACCACGGTGTGCGCGCCCGCTTCACCGGGCTGGAGGCCAGCGGCACCGTGCGCCTGCTGGGTGAGCGCGGCGTGGCCGGCAGGGCGGCGGACGGCTCGGTGCTCGACCTGGACCTGCGCGGCGACCTAGTGCGCGCCACCAACCTCGACACCAACGAACCGCTGCCGCGCATCGCGCCCGCTCGCCTGGGCGCCACGCTGGCTTGGGGCGAAGGACCGTGGGGCGCCCGGCTGGGCTTCGACCACCTGGCCGCGCAAAACCGCGTGCCCGACGACGGCAGCCGCGCCACCGACGCCTACACGCTGTGGAAGGCGGCCTTCACCTACCGTGCCAAGGTGCAGGCCGGCACCACCCCGGCCAGCCTGCTGTGGTATGCGCGGCTGGACAACATCACTGACAAGCTGGCCTACAGCGCCACGTCGATCCTGACCAGCACCGCGTTTCCGAAAGCGCCGCTGCCGGGGCGCAGCCTGAAGATCGGCCTGCAGGCGAGTTTCTGACGCGGGGCGCGCAGAGCAGGGCGAGGCGGGCGCCGCTACCATTGCCGGCTTTGCTTGGGCCCTGCGCGTGAACCACCCCGCCACCGTGGCGCTGCCGGCCATCTTGCTGCTGGTCGGGCCGTGGGCCGGGCATTGAGCATCAAACAAGCCCCTCGCGCTTGATCTGCCTGCGGCACCAGCTATCAAAATGGTAGTTGCCGGCGCATCCGCCGGACGCGTCAGCCCAGCCGGAAATTCGACACCGCCGGCCCGCCCATGAAGGCGTCCTCGTGGTACACGCGGCTGGCGGGCTCCGCTTCGGCAGCGCCCACGGCCACCATCAGGGGGATGAGGTGCTCCTCGCGCGGGTGGCACAAGCGCGCAGCGGGCGCGGCGGCCCAGTCCAGCAGGCCCTGGGTGCGCGCCGGCGGCGGCGCTTGCACAACGGTCTGCAGCAGCCAGTCGTCGAACAGCTTGGAAGGCGCGCGCGCCTGCGGGCCGAAGGCGCGCAGGTTGTGGTACGTCAGGCCGCTGCCGATGATGAGCACGTCCTCGTCGCGCAGGGGCGCCAGGGCGCGGCCCAGCGCCAGGTGCGCCGCCGGCTCCAGCCCCCTCTTGAGCGAGAGCTGCACCACGGGCACCTGCGCTTCGGGGTAGATGGCGCGCATGGGCGAGAACATCCCGTGGTCGTAGCCGCGGCTGGCATCCAAGCCGGCGGGCAGGCCGGCGGCCCCCAGCAGGTCCAGCACCCGCTGCGCCAGCGCGGGCGAGCCGGCGCTGCGATAGTGCACGTGGTAGGTGTGCTCGGGAAAGCCGCCGTAGTCGTAGACCATGCCGGGCTGGGCGCTGCCCTGCACGGTGAACACGTCTTCCTCCCAGTGGGCGGAAATCATCAGGATGGCCTGGGGCGTGCGGCCCACCTGGCGCGGCATGTCGGCCAGCGCAGCGGCCAGCTTGTCGTAGGCGCCGCCCGTTTCGGCCCGCATCCAGGGCCAGGGGCCGCCACCGTGGGAGATGAAGTAGACGGGCAGGCGGGGAAGGGTGGTGTGTTGCGTCATGGCTTGCGTGATTCCTTGCCATGAACCTGGAAACGGCAGTTGGATGCGCCTGCCGGTGCCGTGATCGGGGTGCCAGGCAAGACGCGACGACGCGGCGGGCTATTGCCCGCAAGGAGGAGCAACGCCGCATGGCGCGCCGAGCGCGGTGCTGGCGGGTGCATAGCGCTCTCACCCAAAAGGTGAACGCCATCGGAGTCATCAACGATAGATTTCATGCGGCCTGTCAAGGAATACAAAGCGGTCAACTGCTGTTTCCAGGTTGAATGTAGGGACATCCACCCGGGAGTCGATGGCTGCCGTTTGGATGGAGCGTTCCAAAAATTTGAACGATGCCGGCCCTATTTTTTACGCACGGTGGATTCGCTGGCCTTTGCCGGCATGGGGGCCAGGGGCTGCAGCTCCGACGGGTCGTGCGCCTTGGGATCCCCGCGCAGATAGACGCGCATCCTGCCGCGCTGCATCAGCACGAAATCAACCGTGACCTCCCGGCCCTGGAGCAGGAAGCGGGCGCCTGGCTTGTACAAGTCCATGTATCGATTCTTTGCCTTGTGAATTGCATCACCATGACCTTTACCCGGTTTCCAGCGTGGGAATCGGGGTCGGTCCGGGTCGGCTTGGCCGGCAGGGCGAATCCCGGTGGCTGTCGGCGTGGGCTGGCCTATTGCGCCAGCGAACGCACCAGCCGTACCACCAGTTCCTCGCCGCGCCCCATGTTCGCGCTTGCTTCGCCGCTCGCCATGTCCACGGCCCAGGCCTGGCGTGTGCCGATGACGGCGCCGCCGGCCTGGTTGCCCTGCGCGGCGGTGCCGTAGCTGTAGGGGTTGTTCAGGCGCGTGGCGATGCTGACCGTGCTGCTCCAGTGCCAGTCCAGCGGCGCGGCGGGAAAGTAGCGCATGTCCAGGCCCGGCGGTTTGGCGGACTTGTCCCACAGCCGGCGCAGCTCGTTGGCGCGCGGCAGCCGCCAGCCCGTGCCGTCGGCCTTGCCGCGCTCCAGGGCCAGCGTCTGGGCCTGCGCATACGCCATGCGCAGGGGCGTGCCGGTGCAGGTCTTGCCATTCCACGCCATGCCTTCCACGCAGCGCTGCCATTCGAGCCGGTAGGTGGTGTCGATCACGGAGGCGCCGCCCGGCGCGGGCTGGAAGCGCGGGGAGGGTGGCGGGGAGGGCGGCGGGGCCGCCGACGGTTGCTGCGCCCGGCCCGCCAGGCAGGTTGCCGCGCCCAGCAGCAGCGCGCCGGCGGCGCGGACTGGCAGGGGCCAGCGGTTCGGAGGCGGCTGCAAGGTCTTCATGGCGCTGGATTGTCGGCGCTTTCCGTCGCCCATTCAGAAAAACCGGTTCGCCGGTCGGGGCAGGCCCAGGTTCTCGCGCGGGGCGCGGCCCTCGTATTCGCGTCGGAAGATGCCGCGGCGCTTCAGTTCGGGAACGGCCTTTTCGACGCAGGCGTCGAGTCCGGCGGACAGGAAGGGAAACATGAGGTTGCCCAAAAAAATCAGCAGATCCGAAAATTGCAGGCAATCTCAGCCAGTGATGGGCAGGAAAACGGCGGTTTCAAGAGGTTCCCAGCCCTTCCTCGCTGTACGGGTAGTAGGCGGAACAATTCGAATCTGACCCCTATTTTCCCTGGAGGATGCAGAGGCAATATGTGCCTCCAGCGCTTGATATATCTGCGCTGACAGCTATCAAAAACATAGTATCCCAAGCGCCCGCGCCGCCTGTGGCACACTCGCCCGCTTTCCGTTTCATCTTGCCCGACATGCAGAAAATCATCGCCCAGATCGCCGCTGAAATCCGTGTTGCCGCGCACCAGGTGCAGGCCGCCGTGGATCTGCTCGACGGCGGCGCCACGGTGCCCTTCATCGCGCGCTACCGCAAGGAGGCCACGGGCGGGCTAGACGACATCGAGCTGCGCGAACTGGAGGCGCGGCTGTCCTACCTGCGCGAACTGGAAGACCGCCGCGCCACCGTGCTCAAGAGCATCGACGAGCAGGGCAAGCTGACCGACGCGCTGCGCGCGCAGATAGCCGCCGCACCGACCAAGCAGGAGCTGGAAGACCTGTACCTGCCGTTCAAGCAGAAGCGCCGCACCAAGGGCCAGATCGCGCGCGAAGCCGGCATCGAGCCGCTGGCCGACAGGCTGTTCGCCGATCCCACGCTCGACCCGGCCGTCGAGGCCCGGGCCTTCCTGCGCCCGCCCGAGGTGCTCGACGACGGCAGGCCCGGCGCTGATTTCTCCACCGTGCCGGCGGTGCTCGACGGGGTGCGCGACATCCTGAGCGAACGCTGGGCCGAGGACGCCGCGCTGGTGCAGTCCCTGCGCGAATGGCTCTGGGTCGAGGGCCTGCTGGCATCCAGGAGGGTGGACGGCAAGGATGAAAACGCCCCCGAGGTGGCCAAGTTCCGCGACTATTTCGACTACGACGAGCCGATAGGCCGCGTGCCGTCGCACCGTGCCCTGGCGGTGTTCCGGGGCCGGGCGCTGGAGATCCTGGAGGCCAGGCTGGTGCTTCCTGTCGAACCCGAACCCGGCAAGCCCAGCATCGCGGAAGGCAAGATCGCCCTGCACCTGGGCTGGAGCCACGCGGGCCGCCCGGCGGACGACCTGATCCGCAAGTGCGTGGCGTGGACCTGGCGCGTCAAACTCAGCATGAGTACCGAGCGCGACCTGTTCGCCCGCCTGCGCGAGGAGGCCGAGAAGGTGGCCATCAAGGTCTTCGCCGACAACCTGCGCGACCTGCTGCTGGCCGCTCCGGCGGGCGCGCGCACCGTGATGGGCCTGGACCCGGGCATCCGCACCGGCGTCAAGGTGGCCGTGGTGGACAGCACGGGCAAGCTGGTGGAAACCGCCACCGTCTATCCGCACGAGCCGCGCCGCGACTGGGACGGCGCCCTCGCCACGCTGGGCCGGCTGTGCATGAAGCACGGCGTGAACCTGATCGCCATCGGCAACGGCACCGCCAGCCGGGAGACGGACAAGCTGGCCGCCGACCTCATCAAGTTATTGGGAAAACAGGCCGCAGCGCCCATAAATACTGCGGTGGCAGCTATCGAAAAGATAGTGGTGAGCGAGGCCGGAGCCTCGGTCTACAGCGCCAGCGAATATGCCAGCCAGGAAATGCCCGACGTGGACGTGAGCCTGCGCGGGGCCACCAGCATCGCCCGCCGCCTGCAAGACCCGCTGGCCGAGCTGGTGAAGATCGACCCCAAGAGCATCGGCGTGGGCCAATACCAGCACGACGTGAACCAGGGCGAGCTGGCGCGCACGCTCGACGCCGTGGTGGAAGACTGCGTGAACGCCGTGGGCGTGGACCTGAACACCGCCAGCGCGCCGCTGCTCAGTCGCGTGTCGGGGCTCTCCGGCAGCGTGGCCAAGGCCGTGGTGCGCTGGCGCGAGGCCAACGGCGCCTTCGCCAGCCGGCAGGATTTGTTGAAGGTCACCGGCCTGGGCGCCAAGACCTTCGAGCAGAGCGCAGGCTTCCTGCGCATCCGCGGCGGCGCCAACCCGCTGGACATGACCGGCGTGCACCCCGAGACCTACCCGGTGGTGGAGCGCATCATCGAACAGACGGGCCGGCCCGTGGCCGAGCTGATGGGCCGCGCCGAGATGCTCAAGACGCTCAAGCCCGAGCTGTTCGCGGACGGGAAGTTCGGCGTCATCACCGTGAGGGACATCCTCTGCGAGCTGGAAAAGCCGGGTCGCGACCCGCGCCCGGACTTCAAGGTGGCGCGCTTCAACGAGGGCGTGGAAGACATCAAGGACCTCAAGGAAGGCATGGTGCTCGAAGGCACGGTCAGCAACGTGGCCCAGTTCGGCGCTTTCGTGGACCTGGGCGTGCACCAGGACGGGCTGGTGCACGTGAGCCAGTTGAGCCACAAGTTTGTCAACGACGCCCGCGAGGTGGTGAAGACCGGCGATATCGTCAAGGTGAAGGTGATGGAAGTGGACGTGGGCCGGGGCCGCATCGGCCTGACGATGAAGCTCGACGCCGCACCCGCGCGCAGGGACGGCCCGCGCGACAATCGCTTCGAAGGGGCAGGGCGGGGCGCCGGGCGCTGGCAGGGGGGCGGGCCGGCCGTGGGCGGCAGCGCGATGGCGGATGCGTTCGCCAAGCTGCAGGGTTTGCGTAAGTAGCCACGACTTGGCAAGAAGAATGCATTCCCGCCGTCAAAGCCCGCCCCGGCCAGACGGTGAGGCATGGTAAAGACCTTGCGCAAGATAAAAGTCGAAGGCTTCAAATCCATCGAGAGTGCCGAACTGGAATCAGGCGATCTCCCCGATGGCCACCCCAAACTGCTCCAGGCAGGACTATTCGCTGTCCGATGGCGCCTTGCGCTTTATCTGCCTTGCACTGCGCTGGCATCGGTCTTCGCCCGGCTGCCCGGTGGGCCGAGCGCGTTGACGCCGCGGCGGCTGGCCGCATAATCCTTCCTCCGCCCCCTCTACCCACCCAGGAACCGCCGCCCCATGGCCATGGAGTTGAACGAGTTGCTGGCATCGCGCACCGCCTTGCCCAGCATCCCGCGTGTGGTCGCGCTGCTGCTGACCGAGCTGGACCGCGACGAGCCCGACCTGCGGCGCGTGGGCCAGCTCGTCAGTACCGATCCGGCACTGACGGCGCGCATGCTGCAGTTGGCCAATTCGGCGTACTTCCAGCTCGCGCGCCGCATCGGCGGCGTGTCGGAGGCGCTGGCCATCCTGGGCATGGAGCATGTGCGCTCGCTGGTGGCGGGCGCGGCGCTGGGCACCACGTTCAAGTCGGTGCCGGGCATGAACATGCAGCAGTTCTGGCGCTACAGCCTCGACGTGGCCAAGCTCTCGCGCCTGCTCGCGGGCATCGTCAAGCTCAACCAGAACGCCGCCTTCACCACCGGCTTGCTGCATGCCGTGGGCGAACTGGTGATGCACCTGGGCATGCATGCCGAGATGGTGCAGCTCAACGAGGCCATGCCCCCGCTGGACCTGCGCCGCGCCAAGGCCGAGCAGCGCGCGTTCGGCTACTGCTACGCGCAGGTGAGTGCGGGGTTCGCGCGCGAATGGCAGTTCCCCGAGTCCATCGTGGACGCGCTGGAATACCAGACTGCGCCGTTCGAGGAAGACGCCTACGAGCCGCTGGCCGGCGTGGTGCACCTGGCCACCTGGCGCGCCCGCGCACGCGAGGCGCGGCTCGACGAAAAGGAAATGGCCGTCACCTTCCCCGACGTGGTGGGCCTGGCGCTCACGCTCGACATTGACATGGTGCTGCAGCAGGAACCGATCGACTGGACTTCGGGCCAGGAGGCGAGCCAGTTCGCATAGCCAGACAGCGCTTCTTTTTTGATAGCTGCCACCGCAGGCAGATCAAGCGCTGCGGGCCTATTTTGTTTGGAATCTACAGCGACGCTTCGAGCATCGCCAGGTAGTCCTCGCGCGAGGCGGTGCGCGGGTTGGTCTTGTGGCAGTGGTCGGCCATGGCGCCGTCGATCACCTGCTCGAACAGGGCGGGCGTCACGCCGAGCGCGGCCAGGCCCTTGGGCAGGCCGAGCCGCGCGTTCATGTCGCGGATGGCCTCGCCGATGTCGCCCGCCGTGTCCACGTGCATCGCCTGCGCCATGCGCCGCAGGCACTGTTGCTTGCGCACTGATTCAGCCTCGGCGTTGAAGGCGATGACGGCGGGCAGGAACAGCGCGTTGAGCGTGCCGTGGTGCAGGCGCGGGTTCACGCCGCCCAGGCTGTGGCTCAGGCTGTGGACGCAGCCCAGCCCTTTCTGGAACGCCATCGCGCCCTGCATGCTGGCGCTCATGAGGTTCAGCCGCGCCTCGCGGTCACCGCCGTCCTGGGTGGCGCGCTCGATGTGGCCCCAGGCGCGCTCCAGCCCGTCGAGCGCGATGCCATCGGCGGGCGGGTTGAAGGGCGGGGCCATGAAGGTCTCCATGCAGTGGGCGATCGCGTCCATGCCCGTGGCGGCGGTCAAGAGCGGCGGCAGGCCCAGCGTCAGCTCCGGATCGCAGATCGCCGCCCTGGGCACCAGGTGCCACGAATGGAAGCCGAGCTTGCGGTGGTCGTCCACGATGATGATGGCGCCGCGCGCCACCTCGCTGCCGGTGCCGCTGGTGGTGGGCACGGCGATGATCGGCGCCACGCGCTCCGTGATGCGCGGCGAACCGCCCTCGATGGTGGCGTAGGTTTTCAGCGGTCCTTCGTGCGTGGCGGCGATGGCGATGCCCTTGGCGCAGTCGATGGCGCTGCCGCCGCCCACGGCGATCAGGCCGTCGCAGCCATTCGACTTGTACACCGCCACGGCGGCGCGCACGGCGGCTTCGGTGGGGTTGGACGGCGTCTGGTCGAACACCGCCACGGGCAGACCGGGCAGGGCGTCCAGTGCTTTTTGCAAAACCCCCGCGGCCTTGACGCCGGGGTCGGTGACGACCAGTGGGCGCGCGATGCCCACGCGCTCGCATTCCTGCCGCAGCAGCCGGACGGCGCCAAAATCGAACTGGACCTGGGTGATGTAGTAGATGAGAGCCATGGGGTGCCGTGCCAAATGCGGGGAATGGGATGGAACAGGACAAAACTCTACAGGGCGGGCAAGGCCATGGGAATGAAGCAAACCGTTCCGCAATACCTATGCAAACCTAGTCATTTCTGACTAAATATGCTGCTTGCTTCCTGCTTCACTGAGGTTGGTTTCACCGCGCTCTTGCGAGCGCGGCCAGCGCCATCCTCTCCACAGGCTGACGCGGTGGAACTCACCGCCATGTTCTTCAAGTTGACCGCCGCATTCACATCCCGGTCGTGGTGCGTTGCGCAGGCGGGGCACGTCCATTCGCGCACGGCCAGTGACAGGGTTTCGAGCCTGTGCCCGCAGCCCGAACACGTTTTGCTGCTCGGGTAGAAGCGAGCCGCCACCACCACCTGGCCGCCGCGCATCGCCGCCTTGTATTCCATCTGCCTTCGGAACTCGAAAAAGCCCATGTCGGCGATGGAGCGCGCCAGATGGCGGTTACGCACCATGCCGCGCACGTTCAGGTCTTCGATGCCGATGGTGTGAAAGCGCCGCGTCAGATCGATCGTGAGCTGGTGCAGCGCGTCCTGCCGGATGTTGGCGATGCGGGCATGCAGCTTGGCCAGCTTGCCTTTGGCCTTCTTGCGGTTGGACGATCCTTTTTGCTTGCGGCTCAGACTGCGCGAGAGCCGTTGCAGGCGGGCCAGCAGCGCCTTGTGCGGCTTCGGGCCGTCGATGGTTTCTCCCGTCGAGAGCGTCGCCAGTGCCGAGACACCCAAATCCACGCCCACCGCGCCTTGGTTTTCGGCTTTGGGCAGGTGTGAATCATCCTGGGTATCCACGTCAATGCTGACAAACCACCTATCGGCCACACGGGAGACAGTGGCCGACAAGATCTTGCCCGCGAAACGCAACGACTCGCGCATACGCACCCATCCCAGATGGGGGATGCGTATGCGGCAGCCGTCGATGCTGAACTGGTCATTGGTGAGCGTGAAGCGGTCATGCACGCCCTTCTTGCGCAACTGCGGGTATTTGGCGCGGCCTGCAAAGAAGTTCTGGAACGCCTGCCCCAACTGGATGATCGCCATCTGCGGCGCGTTCTTCGTGACTTCCAGCATCCACGGGAATTGCTCGCGCTTGAGCGCGTTCAATTGGCGGCGCAGCGCCGCTTGCGATGGCTTGGGCTGGCTGTTGTCCGCTTTCCACGCCTCGTACTGCCGTTTCCACTCGGTCAGCGCCCAGTTATAGGCAAAGCGGGCGGTGCCAGCGGCGCGGGCAAAGTAAGTGGTCTGCACGTTGTTCGGGTCAAGCGCGATCTTGTGGGCAATCAGCATGCAGCATTCTCCACGGCGGTCCGAACGCCATCGAGCAGCTTCTGGTTCTTGCGCGAACGGCTGCCGTACAGCCTGGCACTGAACACCGTGATGATCTCCAGCACGTCCTTGGCGAGGTCTTCCTCGAAGGTCGAATCATCGCCCTGGTTGAGAATCACCACCTCCACGCCCTTGGCCTCGCAGACGGCAAAGACGAGTTCCGCGCCAAAGCGCAGCAGCCGATCCTTGTGCGTGATGACCAGCCGCCCGATCTCGCCGTCGATGATGGCATCGAGCAGCCGCTTGAGGCCCTTCTTGTGATAGTTCATGCCGCTGCCCAGGTCGGCGATGACTTCGAACGTCCAGCCCTGGCGGGCGCAGTAGAGTTCCAGTACCTGCTTCTGCCGTTCCAGATCGTCTTTCTGGTCGTGACTGGACACACGGGCGTAGGCGATGGTGCGACGCCTCGCCTCGTCTTCTGCGCGAAAC
Organism: Curvibacter soli; assembly: GCF_029211125.1. Taxonomy (GTDB): domain Bacteria; phylum Pseudomonadota; class Gammaproteobacteria; order Burkholderiales; family Burkholderiaceae_C; genus Curvibacter_A; species Curvibacter_A soli. Next base: position 19,267 of record NZ_JARGEN010000049.1, on the reverse strand, counting down.
ATCTCCGGGCGGAGCTTCGCCAGATCGTAGCGACGATGACCGCCAGCCGTGTGCTCCGCACTCAGCCGCCCAGCCGCTTCCCAGCGCCGCAGTGTCGTGATCGACACGCCAAGTGCTTGTGCGGCTTCGCCTATGCCTACCAATCTCTCCATCTAGGGGATATTAGCATGGATATGGATAGATTCTATTCGACCTGTTCAAACCCTCATCGCCGCCGCGACGCGCGCCCATGCCTTGCGGGCCGTGCGCGCTGCCAGGAATTGCACAGGGGGCACTGCCGGTAGAGCGCCCGTTTCCCATAAGCTCGGGGGAATGCTTCACCCCGTTCATTCGACCAAGACAGGTCACGCGCTCCCCGCCAGCCTCACGCCCGAGATGCGCGGCGTGATCGACCGCATGGCGCGCGCCCACCGGCCGCCGCTGCACAGCCTGCCGCCCGCCGAGGCGCGCGCCGCCTACGCAAAAGGCGCGGGCGTGCTGGAACTGCCCGCCGCCGCGCTGCCGCGCGTGGAAGATTTCTCCATCCCCGCGCGCGACGGCTTCGCGCTGCCCGCGCGGCTCTACGCGCCCACCGCCGAGGCCGGCCTGCCGCTGCTGCTGTACCTGCACGGCGGCGGCTTCACCATCGGCAGCATCGCCACGCACGACGTGCTGTGCCGCGAACTGGCCCGGCTGGCGGGCTGCATGGTGGTGTCGCTGGACTACCGGCTGGCGCCCGAATACAAGTTCCCCACCGCGAGCGACGACGCCTGGGACGCGCTGGCCTGGCTGGCCGCGCACGCCGCCGCGCTCGGCGCCGACCGGGCGCGCTTGGCCGTGGGCGGCGACAGCGCGGGCGGCACGCTGGCGGCGGTGTGCGCCATCCTGGCCCGCGACGCCAGCGTGCCGCTGGCGCTGCAACTGCTGATCTACCCCGGCACCACGGCGCACCAGGACACGCCCTCGCACCGGCGCTACGCCCACGGGCTGGTGCTGGAAGAGGTGGCCATCACCTGGTTCTTCAGCCAATACGTGCGCACCCAGGCCGACCGCGACGACTGGTGTTTTGCGCCCCTCAATGCGCCCGACGTGGACGGCGTGGCCCCGGCGTGGGTGGGCCTGGCCGAATGCGACCCGCTGGTGGACGAGGGCGTGCAGTACGCCGACAAGCTGCGCGCCGCCGGCGTGGCGGTGGATCTGGAGATCTACCGCGGCGTGACGCATGAATTCATCAAGATGGGCCGCGCCCTTCCCGAAGCGCGCCAGGCCCAGCACGACGCCGCACGCGCCCTGCGCAACGCCTTTTCTCCCGTTGAGTGATTTGCAGATGACAGCCACACTACATATACATATACATACAGGCACCTGGGCCGAACTCGGCCAGGCCGCTGCGCAGGTGCGCACCGAAGTTTTCGTACACGAACAAGGCATACCTGCCGCCGAGGAATGGGACGCCGACGACGCCAGCGCGGTGCACGCCGTGGTCTTGGGCCCGTCAGGCCAGCCGCTGGCCACCGGGCGGCTGCTGCACCACGCGCCGGGCGTGGCCCGCATCGGCCGGATGGCGGTCTGCCGCCCGGCGCGTGGCGGCAAACTGGGGCGCATGGTGCTCGAAGCACTGCTGGAACGCGCCCGCCAGCGCGGTGACCACGAGGCCATCCTGCATGCGCAGCGCCATGCCGAAGGTTTCTATGCCCGCGCGGGGTTCGCGCCTTATGGGGAGCCGTTTGACGAAGCGGGCATTGTGCATATCGCCATGCGGCGGGTGTTGTAGCGCTTTCAGCTTTCAGATAGTCCAGTCTTCCAGTCTTCCAGTGCCAGGCCGGGCACTTGGGCGAACGCCTGGTCGTTGCTGACCAGAACGGCGCCCAAAGCCAGCGCATGCGCGGCAATCAGCAAATCCAGCGCTGCCAGCATGCGGCCCTGGCGCTCCAGGCTGGCGCGCAGAGCCCCGTAGCGCGCCGCTGTGGCGCTATCCCACGGTATGGCGTCCACGCGGCGCAGGAACTCATGCACGGCAGCGTGCAGGTGCTGTGCCTGCGGCCGTTTCGCCAGCCCGAACAACAACTCTGCTTCGGTCACGGCCGAGATAGCCAGGTTGGCCATCGGGGTCGCGACCACGCGGCGCAGCACGGCGGGGTGTTGCCGGATCAGGAGGCTTACCGTGTTGGTGTCGAGCAGGTAGCGGGTCATTCAACCTGGAAACGGCAGTTGGATGCGCCTGCCAGTGCCGTGATCGGGGTGCCAGGCAAGACGCGACGACGCGGCGGGCTTGATGTTGATGCCCGCAAGGAGGAGCAACGCCGCATGGCGCCTCGAGCGCGGTGCTGGCAGGCGCATGGCGCTCTCACCCACGAGGTGAACCCCATCGGCGCCGTCAACGCTCGATTGCATGCGGCCTGGCAAGGGATACGAAGCGGTCAACTGCTGTTCCCAGGTTCAACCCAGCCGTCGAAAGGGTCGCGGTTTTGCGGGTTTTGGCTGCGTTCCCGTGGGCCCAGGAAGTCGGCGGGCACCTCGGCGCCTTGGAGCGCGGCCAGAAAACCATCCCAGTCGGGCGGTTTGCGCGAGAGGATGACGTCGCCGGTGACGCTGTCCTGGCGGATGAATACCTCGCTGGCGTCGAAGCGGTAGGCGGCAGGCAGCCGCACCGCCTGGCTGCGGCCATTGGTGAAAAGCTTGGCGACTTGGGTCATGGCATGTCCCTTTTGGGCTGGTATATACCAAAGTATATGCCAAATGACGGAGCATTTCAACCTAGTGCGAAGAAGGCCTGTCTCCGACAGGCCTGCGCCCTGCAAGGGAGGCGACGCGGCGGGCTTGCTGCCTGCAAGGAGGAGCAAAGCCGCATGGCGCGCCGAGCGCGGTGCTGGCAGGTGCATCAACTGCCGTTTCTAGTGCAGTGTTCGATGCTTGGCGGCACCAATAAAAGCGATGCGTTTTGGCGCAGGGCAAGGCGCAAACCACAGCGATAGCCGTAGCTATCGCGAGGATTTGCAACGCCGCCATGCGTCAAAAGGCGCGGTTTTATGTGCTGCTTAGCGTTGAACACTGCACTAGGTTCAACCCACCAGCGCGGTAGCACACAAACGCTATTGTTTTAAGAGCATTAACCGCTTGAGTAGCGCGCGCTTGCGGCCAATTTTCCCACCATCGCAAGCTCCAGCAACGCCCGCAGCACGGGGGAGTTGTTGCCTTGCGCATGGGTCACGGCGATGCTCATCGACAACCCGGCAGACGCGGGTGCCAGCGCCCGGAACACCACGCCCTGGCGACGCGCCTCTTGCGCAGCGACGCGGGGATGAGCGCCAGGCCCTGGCCCTCGGCGATCAACCCGAGCAGGATGTGGTGGTAGAGGTCATCATGCAGATGGCTATCTACGCGGGCTATCCCGCCGCACTCAACGGTTTGTCTGCGGCCAAGGAAGTGTTCGCGCAGCGAGTGGCGGCGATGTGAATATCTGATTGCTATTCTTTTGATAGCCACAAGTGCTTGATTTGAAGGCGCCAAAGCCCGATTTGGCACTGAATCTACGCGGCTCAGACCTCGGCCAGCAGCGCATAAGGCAGCGGCTCGAGTGCCAGCAGCGGGCCTTGCGGCGCGCTGGCGTGCAGGCTGCCCGATGCGGTGGCGACGATCTGGATCGAGATCAGCGCATCAAAGCCGCCAGCGGGCGCGGCGGCGGCCTGCACCACGGTGCCGCAGGGCTGGCTGGCATCGCCTGAATGAAAGACCTCGGCCCCGGCGGCCAGTGGTGCGTCGGCATGGGCCAGGTAGGTGCGGCGCTTGAGCGTGCCGCGGTACTGGCTGCGCGCCACCACTTCCTGCCCCGGATAGCAGCCTTTCTTGAAGTTCACGCCACCCACCGATTCGTAATTGAGCATCTGCGGCACGAAGGCATCCACCACGGGTGCGCTCAACAGGGCCACGCCGCTGCGCACGGCGCCCCATTGCCACAGCGCCTCGCTCAGCGACTCGCCCGCGGGCGGCGGCGTATCCGCCGGCGCCAGCCACAGCGCGCGCGGCTGGCCGTCCGCCGGGTAGAGGTGCACGATGCTGGCCGCCCCCGCGTCGGTCTGGTGCCACGGCGGCTGCACGCCGCCGGCCACGGCCTGCACGGCGCTGCCCGCCAGGCCGCGCAGCGCGAAGGCTTCGCTGGCATCGGTCAGCTTGACCTTGGCGCGCAGCACGAACATCTGCAAGCGCTTGAGCGTGGGGGCCAGCAGGTCGCGGCTGCAGACGAGCAGGATGTCGCCGGGCGCACGCGCCACCGCGACGAAGCTCGCCTGCATGCGGCCCTTGGCCGACAGGAACGCCGCCAGGCGCGCCTCGTTGGGCTGGCGCAGCAGGAAATCCTGCGTGAGCTGGCCGTGGAGGAATTGGGCGGCTTCCTCGCCCTCGGCGCGGATGATGCCGAGGCGCGGCAGGGGGGTGATGCCATGGAGGAGGGAATGCATGCCTGAATTATCATGCCCGCTCCAAATACTGTGGGGTTCTGAGGTTTGCGGCGATTCTTCGCATACATCGTGGTGCTGGCATGCGTGCTGGGCGGCGGCGCCTGGTGGTGGCTGAACGCGCCGCTCGACACCGCTCAGCCCAGCGTGGATTTGTCCATCGACCCAGGCACTTCGCCGCGCGGCGTGGCGCGCGCCGTGGCCGATGCCGGGGTTCGCGTGGACCCGCGCGTGCTGTTCCTGTGGTTTCGCTTCTCGGGCCGCGACCGGCAGATCAAGGCCGGCAGCTACGAACTGGCGCGCGGCATCACCCCGCGCGCGCTGCTCGACAAGCTGGCGCGCGGCGAGGAGGCGCTGCGCGCCGTGACGCTGGTGGAGGGCTGGAACATCCGCCAGGTGCGCGAGGCGCTGGCCCGCGCCGACCAGTTGAAGGCCGATACGCAGGGGCTGGACGACGCGGCCTTCATGGCGCGGCTGGGCCGCCCCGGCATGCACCCGGAAGGGCGGTTCTTTCCCGACACCTATACCTACGCCAAGGGGTCGAGCGACGTGGCCGTGCTGCAGCGCGCGCTGCGCGCCATGGACCGCCGCCTCGAAGCCGCCTGGGCGCAGCGCAGCGGCGACACGCCGCTGAAATCGCCCGACGAGGCGCTCATCCTCGCCAGCATCGTCGAGAAGGAGACCGGCGTGGCCGGCGACCGTCCGCTGGTGGCCGGCGTGTTCGCCAACCGCCTGCGCATCGGCATGCCGCTGCAGACCGACCCCGCCGTGATCTACGGCCTGGGCGACAGGTTCGACGGCAACCTGCGCAAGAAGGACCTGCAGACCGATACGCCCTGGAACACCTACACCCGCGCCGGCCTGCCGCCCACGCCGATCGCCATGCCCGGCAAGGCGGCATTGCTGGCCGCCGTGCAGCCCGATGCGACCAAGGCGCTGTACTTTGTGGCGCGCGGCGACGGCAGCAGCCATTTCAGCGCCACGCTCGATGAGCACAACCGCGCGGTCAACCAGTACCAGCGCGCTCCGGCGCAGGGAAGCAGCAAATGAACGCCGGGGCGGGAATCTTCATCTCGTTGGAGGGCATCGACGGCGCGGGCAAGTCCACGCACATCGAGGCGCTGGCCGAAGCCCTGCGCGCACAGGGCAGGGTGGTGGTGCTCACGCGCGAGCCCGGCGGCACGGCGCTGGCCGAATCGCTGCGTGAACTGGTGCTGCACCAGCCCATGGACGCGCTGACCGAGGCGCTGCTCATCTTCGCCGCCCGCCGGGACCACGTGCAACAGGTGATCGCCCCCGCGCTCGCGCGCGGCGACGTGGTGCTGTGCGATCGCTTCACCGACGCCACCTTCGCCTACCAGGGCGCGGGGCGCGGCTTCGATGCAGCCGTGCTCGGCACGCTGGAGCAATGGGTGCAACGGCAGGGCGAGGGCGCGCCGCTGCTGCAGCCGGACATGACCCTGTGGTTCGACCTGCCGCCTGCGCTGGCGGCGCAGCGCCTGGCCGGTGCGCGCGTGCCCGACCGCTTCGAGACACAGCCCGAAGAGTTCTTCCGCCGCGTGGCCGCCGGCTATGCGCAGCGCGCCGCGGCCAGCGCGGGCCGCTTCGTGCGCATCGACGCCGCGCTTGCGCGCGATGCGGTGTGGGCGCTGGTCCATGCGGCGGTCGTGCGGCGCGGCTGGCTGCAGGCGTGCGCACCATGAGCGGGGTGGATACGCCGATGGCGGCGCTTGCGCCCTGGCTGCAGCGGCAAAGCGCCGCGCTGCTGGCCCAGCGCGGCCATGCGTGGCTGCTGCAAGGCCCGTCGGGCCTGGGCCAGTACGACCTGGCGCTGGCGCTGGTGCGCGCCTGGCTGTGCGAGGCATCCACGCCGCAGGGCGCCTGCGCCGATTGCGCGAGCTGCCACGCCATCGACGTGCGCACGCATGCCGACCTGTGCGTGCTCATGCCCGAAACCGACATGATCGCGCTGGGCTGGCCGCTGTCGGAAAAAGCCCAGACCGAGATCGACGACAAGAAGCGCAAGCCCAGCCGCGAAATCCGCGTGGAGGCCATGCGCGATGCGGTCGAGTTCACCCAGCGCACCTCCGCGCGCGGGCGCGGCAAGGCGCTGCTGGTCTACCCCGCCGAGCGCATGAACCACGTGACCGCCAACGCTCTGCTGAAAACATTGGAAGAGCCGCCGGGCGACACGCGCTTCGTACTGGCCAGCGAGGCCGCGCACCTGCTGCTGCCCACCATCCGCAGCCGCTGCCTGGGCCACACCATGGTCTGGCCGGAACTGGACGCCATGCGCGGCTGGCTGGCGGAGCAGGGCGTGGCGCCGGCGCAGGCCGAGGCGCTGCTGCGCGCGGCGGGCGGGCGGCCCGGCGACGCGCTGGCCCTTGCGCGCGGCGGGCTCACGCCCGAACGCTGGGCCAGCCTGCCACGGGCCCTGGCGCGCGGCGACGTGGCCGCGCTGTCCGACGCCTCTCCCGCCGATGCGGTCGCCGTGCTGCAAAAGCTCTGCCACGACATGCTCGCCGCCGCGGTGGGCGCGCAGCCGCGCTATTTCAGCGCATCCGACCTGCCCAAGCCACCCCGACTGGGCCGGCTGACCCGCTGGGCACGCGAACTCGCGCGCACCGCGCGCACCGCCGAGCATCCGTTCAATGCGGGCCTGATGCTCGAAATGCTTGTGAGCCAGGCGCGAAACGTCCTAAACTCCAGAGCCTAGCAGCCAGACATTCCCCTACACGCCCATGAGCAATTCGCCCTCTGCGCCCCGCCCCAGCGTCGTGCAACTTGCCATCAAGGAAAAGGCGGCGCTCTATGCGGCGTATATCCCGCTGTTTGCGGAAGGCGGGCTGTTCATTCCCACCACGCGCGAATACAAGCTGGGCGATGACGTGTACGTGCTGCTGGCGCTGCCAGAGGATACGCAGCGCCACCCCGTGACCGGGCGCGTGGCCTGGGTCACGCCGGCGCGCGCCGCCGGCAACCGCACGCAGGGTGTGGGCATCCAGTTTCCAAAGGACGAGAAGTCGCGCCAGCTCAAGGCCAGGATCGAAGAGATTCTCGGCAGTTCGCTCGCCTCCGACCGCGCCACCCAGACGATCTGACCGCCAGCGCCCGGCCGGCGCGGCGGTTTGGTCCATATTGCCCGGCATGTTTACCGATTCCCACTGTCACCTGACCTATCCTGAACTGGCCCGGCACCTGCCCGAAGTGCGCGCCGCCATGGCGCAGGCCGGCGTTACCCGGGCGCTGTGCATCTGCACCACGCTGGAAGAATTCGCGGACGTGCATGCGCTGGCATTGGAGTACGACAACTTCTGGGCCACCGTGGGCGTGCATCCCGACAACGAAGGCGTGCAGGAGCCCACGCTGGCAGGCCTGCTGGAGCGCGCGGCGCTGCCGCGCGTGGTGGGCATTGGCGAAACCGGGCTCGATTACTACCAGATGGACGAGCGCAAGGGCGGGCGCAGCGTGGCCGATATGGAGTGGCAGCGGGAGCGTTTTCGCATCCACATCCGTGCCGCGCGGAAATGCGGCAAGCCCCTGGTGATCCACACACGCAACGCATCGGACGACACCCTCGCAATCCTGCGGGAAGAGGGCGAGGACGGCTCCGCGGGCGCGGCGGGCGGCGTGTTCCATTGCTTTACCGAAACTGCGCAGGTGGCGCGCGCCGCGCTCGACCGGGGCTTCTACATCTCGTTTTCGGGGATCCTGACCTTCAAGAGCGCGCAGTATCTGCGCGAAGTGGCGGCATTTGTACCCCTGGAGCGCATGCTGATCGAGACCGACAGCCCGTACTTGGCACCCGTGCCGTACCGGGGCAAGACCAACAGCCCGTCCTACGTGCCCTTCGTGGCCCGCCAGATCGCGGAACTCCGGCAGATGCGCGCCGAAGAAGTGGGCGAAGCCACGAGCCGCAACTTCGACGCCCTGTTCAAGGTGCAATGACGATGGGTAACGACTCCATGCGCCGCCGGAGCCTGCTGGGCTGTTTCATCGCGGTGGTCGTGCCGTCGGCATCCGCCGGCTCCTACGAGGATTTCTTCGAAGCTGCCATTCGCAACGACGGACGGACCATCGCGCGCCTGCTGGAGCGCGGCTTCGATCCCAACACGCTCGATCCCAAGGGCCAGACTGCATTGATCATCGCCGTGCGCGAGCCGTCGCCGGATGTCATTGACGCCTTGCTGCAGTCGCCCAAGACCCGGGTTGAGCAGCGCAATACCAAGGATGAAAGCCCGCTGATGATTGCCGCAATCAAGGGCAACCTGGCGCTCGTCAAGACCCTGATCGCGCGCGATGCCGACGTGAACAAGCCCGGCTGGACGCCGCTGCACTATGCGGTGACGGGTAATCCGCCGGATCAGCTTGCGATCATGCGCGTGCTGCTGGACAGCAGCGCCTACATCGACGCCGCATCGCCCAATGGCACCACACCGCTGATGATGGCTGCGTACTACGGATCGGAGGATGCGGTGCAGTTGCTGCTGGATGAAGGAGCCGATCCGCGCCTGAAAAATCAACAGGGACTGACCGCGCTGGACTTCGCCAGCCGGTCGCAGAGGAAATCCGTCGTCGACAGAATCACGGTTGCCATACAGCGGATGCAGCCGAATCGAGGGAAATGGTAGTCAAATCCACAAATTTGCACCGGCCCTCCCAGGTTGCGAGGAAGCACCGGGCACGATGTTGCAATAGATAGCGTCTATCAAAACATCGCTGAGCAAGCCCAGGTCGCGGCCTTTTCCAGCGCGTCTTAATAGGTTTTGGCTAAAAGAAAGCCGCCCGATGGCGGCTGCGATGTTGACGCTGACAAGGTCAGTGCATGAGCTTGAGTAGAGCGGCAGTGATGCCACCAACAGCAATGATGGTGCCGACAAAGCATTTGACCATTTCAGCCTTCATGTCAGCGATCTGAGTCCGAGTGTCCGCGACCTCGCGGCGAGCACCTTCGATATTGCCCCTGGCGGCAAGCTGGGCCGCATGAAGGCTGTAACGCTCATCGATTTCACGCTTGACGGATGCAGCAGCAGCGCGGGCTTTGTCCGCAGGGACATTGACGGCGGTGAGCGCCTCAAAAATTTCAAGTTCCATGGTGCGGTCCTACTCTGTTCACTTCTTGGACGCAGTCTTCTTGGCCGGAAAGGATATTCGCTGCTTTGGGGCCTTGTCTGCCTCCAGGTCAGGAAAGCGGCCAGGCGCACGATGCGCTGGGCCTGAAAGCTCATGGGAAGGAAGACGGAAAACTTTTGCCAGCGACTGGCGCGGTGAGCGCTTTCGCTGGCGGCGTGGCACTGGCGATCTATTTGGCGACCCGTGAGAGTGTGTCCTACTTGATACAATGTATATTATGTTAAATTACGTTCTCGGTATGGCATAAGCTGCAACGGTTCTCCCGGCCTGAGTGGCTGCTGGCGTGCGGGATGGACACGGTGGCGTTGGAATCCACTGGCGTGTACTGGAAGGATGCTGGTGTTCGAGGTGCTGGAGTATCATCCGCACCATCGTTGCCGGCGCGCGCACCCCCAAGGTACCGGCCCGCCATCGCCACAGCCGCGTCAAGGCCAGCGAGCAAGACATCGCCAGGGCGTTGACGGGCAACTGACGTGACGAACACCTGTTCGTGCTGCGCCATCCGAGCATCACCTTGCACTTCACGCTCACCAGCGCAAGCTGGCTCGAAATCTGGTTGGGCATCTTCCAGCGCAAGACGCTGATGAACAATGCAAGCTTCTCAAGCGCCGGGCAACTCACCCAAGCCATCCATGATTTCACCGCTGCATACAACGACAAGACTGCCCACTTCGTGTGGCGCAAGCGCGAGGTTCGCGGAACCCAGCTTAAAAACTATCGCTAATTTACGCAATTCAACACTAGGGGTGTTGCGGCCACCTTCCGGCCGCGACTGAGAGAGTCCCTTTGAACCTGATTGGGGTAATCCCCGCGCAGGGAACCGATACCGGCAGCAGGACCTCGTACCCCTCTGCCCTATCGGACTCCGCGCGCGCCCCGCACTTGGAGCACCGGCCGCATGGCGAATCCTTCTTCTTCCCTCCCCGTCGTCAACGAAGCCCTGGCCCCGGTGGCCCAGGCCGGGCGCGTGTTCGGCTGGCCGGCGCACGCCGCGCTGTGGTTCAGCCTCGGCGTGGGGCTGCTGGTGATGCAGGTCGGCGCCTACCTGGTGCCCGCCGTGGGCACGCGCGACGCGCTGCTCGCCATCGTGCTCGGCTCGGCCATCGGCGCGGGGCTACTGGCCTGCACGGCGCGGTTGGGCTGCGCCACGGGGCTGTCGAGCGCCGGGCTCATGCACGCGGCCTATGGCGGCGCGTTCGCGCGGCTGCCGGTGCTGCTCAACATCGTGCAGTTGGTCGGCTGGACCACGTTCGAATTGGTGGTGATGCGCGACGGCACGGCGGCCATCGCCCGCAGCGCATTCGGGGTGGACGGGGGCATTGCCGGAGCGCTCCTGTTCACCGGGCTGTGGGGCGTGGTACTGGCCTTGCTGCTCGCGGGCTCGATGCTCACGCTGGTGCGCCGGTTCGTGGGCCGCTTCGGGCTGCCGCTGGTGGTGCTGTCGCTGCTGTGGCTGTCGTGGCAGTTCGCGCAGCGGCTGGCGGACCAGGGCCTGGCGGCGTTCTGGCAGCGCGCAGGCGCCGGCAGCATGGGCATGCTGTCGGCGCTGGATCTGGTGATCGCCATGCCGGTGTCGTGGCTGCCGCTGGTGGCCGACTACGCGCGCCACGGCAAAAGCGGGCGCGGCGCGCTCGGCGGTACCTGGGCGGGCTACTTCGTGGCCAACGTCTGGTGCTACGGGCTGGGGGTGGTGGTGGCGAGCGTGTCCGAGCCCGGCGCCGACCTCGTGGCCGCGCTGCTGCTGGCGCAGGGCGGGCTGGCGGCGCTGGGGCTGATACTGATCGACGAACTCGACAATGCCTACGGCGACGTGTATTCGGGTGCCGTCAGCACCCACAGCCTGCTGCCGCGCTGGAGCATCCGCCGCTGGGGGCTGGCACTGGCCGTGGCCTGCACGCTACTGGCGCTGGTGCTGCCGATGCACAGCCTGGAGCCGTTCCTGCTGATGCTGAGCTCGGTCTTCGTGCCGCTGTACGGCGTGATCCTGGGCCGGCTGGCCTGGGGCGGGCGCGCCAGCCTGCAGGCGGTCGACAGCGTGCCGGCGGCGCTGTGGATCGCCGGTATCGCGCTCTACCACGCCATGGCGCAGTGGGCCCCGCAATGGGGCAGCGCGCTGCCCACGCTGGCGGTCACCTTCGTGCTGGCACGGCTTACGCGCCAGCACGCACGCTGAATCCCTGCCGGAGCATACGGCATCCGATCCACAGTCATTGCCTACAATGCAATCATCCTGGAAACAGCAGTTGACCGCTTCGTATCCCTTGCCAGGCCGCGTCAAATCGAGCGTTGCTGGCTTCGATGGGGTTCGCCTCGTGGGTGAGAGCGCCATGCACCTGCCCGCACCGCGCTCGGGGCGCCATGCGGCGTTGCTCCTCCTTGCGGGCAGTAGCCCGCCGCGTCGTCGCGTCTTGCTTGGCACCCCGATCACGGCACCGGCAGGCGCATCCAACTGCCGTTTCCAGGATCAACGCATCACCCCACCGGCAGCACCTTCTGCGCCAGCGGCGCGAAGCCGTGGTTGAGCGGCCCCGCGCCCTGCCCCGTGCGCACCGCCGCGCCTGCGGCGATGGCGCCGAGGATGTAGGCGCGCCCACGCTCCACCGCTTCGCGCAGCGGCAGCCCCAGCGCCAGATGCGCGGCGATGGCCGACGACAGGGTGCAGCCCGTGCCGTGCCCATTGGACGTGGCGATGCGCGGCGATTGCAGCGCGTGCCGGGTGCCGTCGCGCAGGGCCAGCAGGTCGGTCACGGTCTGCCCCGGCAGGTGCCCACCCTTGACCAGCACGGCGGGCGCGCCGAGCGCGAGCAGGCCGCCGGCCACGGCGCCGAGTTCGTCCGCGCTGGCAATCGCCCCCACGGGCCGGCCCAGCAGCAGCGCGGCTTCGTCGAGGTTGGGCGTGATGACCGCCACGTGCGGGAACAGTTCGCGCACCAGCACGTCCACGGTTTCCTCGGCGATCAGGCGGTCGCCGCTGGTGGCGACCATCACCGGGTCGAGCACCACGCGGTCGAGCCGGTGGCGCGCGATAGCGTCGGCCACCACGCGCACCACCTCGGGCGCGTGCAGCATGCCGATCTTGACCGCGTCGGCACCGATGTCTTCGAGCACCGCGTCGATCTGCGCCAGCAGGATGTCCGGCGGCACGCCGTGGATGGCGCGCACGCCCTGGGTGTTTTGCGCCGTGATGGCGGTGATGGCCGTCATGCCGTAGCAGCCCAGCGCGGCGAAGGTCTTGAGGTCGGCCTGGATGCCCGCGCCGCCACCCGAGTCGGAGCCGGCGATGGAGAGCACGCGCACATAGCGGCCCGGCGGCTGGCCTTGCGCCGCCGCAAATACTGTCGAATCGGTCATGGCGAAAATTATGAGCCCTGCCGGCACATGGGGGGCACGATCAGGTTTATGAATAAAAAACGGCTCCAGCGCTTATTTCACCTGCGGTAGGAGCTATCAATAAAATAGCATACGATGGCATCCCCCTCTTCCTCCTTCACCATCCTTGGCGCTGGCCTGATGGGCCGGCTGCTGGCCGTGTCGCTGGCGCAGGCGGGCCATGCGGTGGAAATCTTCGACGCCCATGGCCCCGAGGCCGACGGCGCCGCCGCGCGCGTGGCCGCCGCCATGCTGGCACCGCTGGCCGAGTCGGCCGTGACCGAGCCGAGCGTGGTGCGCATGGGCCATTACGCGCTGGCACGCTGGCCGCAGATCATCGCCGGGCTGGAGCAGCACGTGTTCTTCCAGCAGAACGGCACGCTGGTGCTATGGCACCGGCAAGACGCCGCCGAGGCCGCGCGCTTCGCCGGCGTGCTGGCGCACACGCGCCAGGCCGTGCCCGAGCTGCCCGCGCCGCGTCCGCTGGACGCGCCCGCGCTGGCCCAGGCCGAGCCCACGGTGGCGGGCCGCTTCGCGCAGGGGCTGTACCTGCCGGGCGAGGGACAGCTCGACAACCGCCAGTTGCTGGCCGCGCTGCTGGCTGCGATGGAGCGCCTGGGCGTGCGCATGCACTGGCACAGCCCGCGCGCGCTGGGCGCCCCCTGCGACCAGGGCCGCTGGCTGATCGACAGCCGCGGCCTGGGCGCGCGGCCCGAATGGGGCGCGCTGCGCGGCATCCGCGGCGAGGTGGTGCGCGTGCACGCGCCCGACGTGGCGCTGGCGCGGCCCACGCGGCTGGTGCATCCGCGCTACCCGATCTACATCGCGCCGAAGGAAGACCACCTGTTCGTCGTCGGCGCGACCGAGATCGAATCCGACGACATGTCGCCCGCCAGCGTGCGCTCGGCACTGGAGTTGCTGAGCGCGCTGTACGCCGTGCACCCGGGCTTCGCCGAGGCGCGCATCCTGGAGATCGCCACCCAGTGCCGCCCCACGCTGCCCGACAACCTGCCCGCCATCCGCCGGCTGGGGCCGCGCACGCTGCAGGTCAACGGCCTGTACCGGCACGGCTACATGGTCTCGCCCGCCGTGCTGGACGCCACGCTGGAGCTGATCGCCACGGGCGCGTCGCCGCTGGCCGAACGGCTGGCGCTGCGCGTCGAGGCGGGCGCGGGACAATAGCAGCCATGCAAGTCACGATCAACCAGGCCACCCACGACCTGCCCGCAGGCGCCAGCGTGGCCGACGCCATCGCCCGCATCGGCGCCAAGCCGCCGCTGGCCGTGGCCGTCAACACAGCCTTCGTTCCCCACACGCGCTATGCCCTGCATGCCCTGCAGGAAGGCGACCGCGTGGAAATCATCGCGCCCGTCACGGGCGGCTGAAGTTCTCTCCCATGGAATCACCCACTTCCAGTCCGCTGGCCGATCCACTGGTTTTGTACGGCCAGGCTTTCGAGAGCCGCCTGCTGCTGGGCACGGCGCGCTACCCCTCGCCCGCCGTGCTGGAGGCTGCCGTGCGGCGCGCGCAGCCGGCCATGCTGACCGCGTCGCTGCGCCGCCAGGGCGCCCATCCGGCGGAAAACGGCGGCGGCTTCTGGGCGCTGCTCAAGCGCTTGGCCGTGCCCGTGCTGCCCAACACCGCCGGCTGCCACAGCGTGCAGGAAGCCGTGACTACCGCCCAGATGGCGCGCGAGCTGTTCGCCACGCCGTGGATCAAGCTGGAGCTGATCGGCGATGACTACACGCTGCAGCCCGACACGCTGAATTTGGTGGAAGCCGCGCGCCTGCTGGTGCGCGAAGGCTTCCAGGTGCTGCCCTATTGCACGGAAGACTTGGTGCTGTGCCAGCGCCTGGTGGACGTGGGCTGCCAGGCCGTCATGCCCTGGGCCGCGCCCATCGGCACCGGGCGCGGCCCCGTCAACCCCTATGCGCTGCGCACGCTGCGCGAGCGGCTGGCCGTGCCCATGCTGATCGACGCGGGCCTGGGCCTGCCTTCTCACGCCTGCCAGGTCATGGAATGGGGGTATGACGGCGTGCTGCTCAACACCGCCGTGGCCCTGTCGCAAGAACCCGTGACCATGGCCGGCGCGTTTGCCAGCGCCGTGGCCGCGGGCCGCGCCGCGTACTTGGCCGGCGCCATGCAGGCGCAAGACAGCGCCCAGCCCAGCACACCCGTGCTGGGCACGCCCTTCTGGCACCACGACCATGGCTGAAGCCCACGATACCGATGCTCTGGCCGCGCGCATCGCGCAGGCCCACGGGACCCGCTTCGCGGGCTTCCCCGCCCAGCCCGCGCCCGCCCCCACGCTCGACGACCCGGTGTACCGCGCCGCGCTGCGCGCCGCGAGCGTATTGGGCTTCATCGCCACTGACGCCGAGACCATCGCCCGCGCCTGGTCTGCGCAGACGGCGCGCACCGGCGCCTTCGACGCCGCCGCCTGGCCCGGCGAGCCCGTGGACTTCGGCTTGCAGCCGCTGCCGCGCGCGCACGCATTCCCCGCCTGTCCGCAGCGCCTGGGCCTGTACGCCGTGCTGCCCAGCGCCGACTGGGTGGGCCGCATGGCGCGCGCGGGCGTGCCCACGGTGCAGTTGCGCTTCAAGTCCGCCGATCCCGCCGCCGTGGCGCGCGAGGTGCGGGCCGCCGTGCAGGCCGTGCGCGGCACCCACGCGCTGCTGTTCATCAACGACCACTGGCAGGCCGCCATCGACGCGGGCGCCTACGGCGTGCACCTGGGCCAGGAGGACCTCGATGGCCTGCCTGGCGGCGCGCTGGACGCGCTGCGCGCCGCCGGCCTGCGCCTGGGGCTCAGCACCCACGGCTACGCCGAGATGCAGCGCGCCGACGCCGTAGGGCCCAGCTACATCGCCATGGGCGCGGTGTTCCCCACCACACTGAAAAAAATGCCCACCGCGCCGCAGGGCATGGCGCGGCTCGCGGCCTATGCGGGGCTGCTGCGCCACTACCCGCGCGTGGCCATCGGCGGCATTGACGCCGCCCGCTTCCAGGACGTGCTGGCCACCGGCGTCGGATCGATCGCCGTGGTGCGTGCCCTGGTGGCCGCTCCCGACCCGGAGCAGGCCGCCCACGAACTTCTGGCGCTGCTTTCGTGTATATAATTTAAGGCTCATTCCTCGATAGCTCAGTCGGTAGAGCGCCGGACTGTTAATCCGTAGGTCCCTGGTTCGAGCCCAGGTCGAGGAGCCAGATTCCCGTGGCCCGCTTTCACACGCGGCGCCGTCACCGACATTCCTCGATAGCTCAGTCGGTAGAGCGCCGGACTGTTAATCCGTAGGTCCCTGGTTCGAGCCCAGGTCGAGGAGCCACCCCCCTGCGCCTCCTGCCGCGCTGAAAGCGGCGCCGCCGTACAAGCGCCGCAGCCTGCAATTTCGGCATGACAATGCAGCATCCGCGTTTTCGCGCACCACATGCCGCATGTCCCTTCCATGGCTTGAACCCGACGACCCGTTTCCCCCGCCTTCACGCGCGTGGGGCGAGCGCGACCCCGCCCCCGGCCTGCTGGCCGCCGGCGCGGCGCTGACGGTCGCGCACCTGCGCAGCGCCTACGCCCAGGGCATCTTCCCATGGTTCAGCCAGGGGCAGCCGATCCTGTGGTGGTCGCCCGATCCGCGCATGGTGCTGTTCACCGATGAATTCCGCCTGCACCGCTCGCTGCGCAAGACGCTGCAGCGCTTTCGCGCCACCCCCGGCTGCGCGGTGCGCGTGGACACGGCATTCGAGCAGGTCATCCGCGCCTGCGCGGGCGCCCCGCGCGACGGCCAGTCGGGCACCTGGATCGTGCCGCAGATGATCGATGCCTACCTGGCCTTCCACGCGGCAGGCCATGCGCACAGCGTCGAGACATGGGTGGATGGCGAACTGGTGGGTGGCCTGTACTGCGTCGGCGTGGGCCGCGCGGTGTTCGGCGAATCGATGTTCGCCCGCGCCACGGATGCGTCGAAGATCGCGCTTGCGGCCCTGGTGTGCCTGTGCCGGCGCGGCGGCGTGCCGCTGATCGACTGCCAGCAGAACACGCGCCACCTGGCGTCGCTGGGCGCGCGCGCGATCGCCCGCGGCGCATTTCTGGACGTGGTACAGGCGCAGCGCGGCCAGCCCGGCCCGGCCTGGACGTTCGATCCCGTATACTGGAATATGCTCCTGGCCCTGAAGGCGGAAACGGTGTGACGCAACTCAACGACCTCCCGATCCAGACGCTGCAGTTCTATGCGACAGCGCCCTACCCCTGCAGCTATCTGCCGCAGCGCCAGGCACGCTCACAGGTGGCGACGCCCAGCCACCTGATCCAGAACGACACCTACACCGACCTCGTGGGGCGCGGGTTCCGGCGCAGTGGCATGTTCACCTATCGCCCCTATTGCGACGGCTGCAGCGCCTGCCAGCCATTGCGCGTGGTGGCGCCCGAATTCCACCCCGACCGCAGCCAGCGCCGCGCTCTGGCGCGGCATGCCGGCCTGCAGGCGCGCGTGCTGCGGCTGTGCTTCGTGCCCGAGCACTACCAGCTCTACCTGCGCTACCAGGCGGGCCGGCATGCGGGCGGCGGCATGGACCACGACAGCATCGACCAGTACACGCAGTTCCTGCTGCAAAGCAGGGTCAACTCGCGGCTCGTGGAGTTCCGCGCGCCTGCGGCGGACGGCGGACCGGGCCTGCTCAAGATGGTTTCCATCCTCGACGTGCTGGGCGACGGCCTGTCCGCCGTCTACACGTTCTACGAGCCCGACGATCACACGGCCAGCTATGGCACCTACAACGTACTGTGGCAGATCGAGCAGGCGCGCCAGTTGAATCTGCCGTATGTCTACCTGGGCTACTGGATCGCCGCCAGCGCCAAGATGAACTACAAGGCCCGTTTCAGCCCCCACGAGGTTCTGGCCGGCGGCCGATGGGTACGCGGCTCCTATTTCACAACATAAAATAGAGCGCCCCTGAAAGCGCAGTAAATGAGAAAAATCGACAGCAGCATTCCCGCCACGCCCAGTGTCCAGGTGATCGAGCGCATGTTCTCGCTGATCGATGTGCTGGCTTCGCGTGAGGAAGCAATGTCGCTAAAAGAGATCAGCGAAAAAACCGGCCTGCACCCGTCCACCACGCACCGCATCCTCAACGATCTGACGATCGGCCGCTTCGTCGACCGGCCTGAATCGGGCACCTACCGCCTGGGGATGCGGCTGCTGGAGTTGGGCAACCTCGTCAAGGCCCGATTGAACGTGCGCGACGCCGCGCTGGGGCCAATGCGCGAATTGCACAAGCTGATCCAGCAGCCGGTGAACCTCAGCGTGCGTCAGGGCGACGAGATCGTCTACATCGAGCGGGCCTACAGCGAGCGCTCGGGCATGCAGGTGGTGCGCGCCATCGGCGGCCATGCGCCCTTGCACCTGACATCGACAGGCAAACTGTTCCTGGCCGCCGATGACCCCCAGCGCGTGCGTGCCTATGCCACGCGCACGGGCCTGCCCGGGCACACGCGCAACAGCATCACGCAACTGCCAGGACTCGAACGGGAACTGGCCAAAGCCCGCCAGTACGGCATCGCCCGCGACAACGAGGAACTGGAACTCGGCGTGCGCTGCATGGCCGCCGGCATCCACGATGACCAAGGCAGGCTGATCGCGGGGCTGTCCATCTCCGCGCCCGCCGACCGGCTCGACGAAGGCTGGCTCTCGAAGCTTCAGGACACGGCGCGGCAGATCTCCGAGTCGCTGGGGCATCGCCCCACGTAGCGCGTGACTACTGCGCTACAGCGGCGGCAAACAGGCGCTCGCAGTCCTCGCGGCCAAAATCCTCCGCCACCGGCGCCGTCATCCGTGCTGCCTGCGCCTCGGGGTCGGCCAGAACCAGGAACAGGTCGCGCACGATGTGGCTCACGAGTGTTGGCGCCGATTCAACCCAAGCCGGCAGAGCCGGAACCAAACAGGGAATACGATAGCCGCCGACCCAATTGCGGAGTGATCCTAAATCCGGCAGTTGACCCAACCGAAAAACTGAAGAAACCCAATATCCATGCGGGTTTCCAAAGACTTCGCGTGACTGCAGAGCAGTTCCAAATGGGTGAGTCTGGAAAGCATGGAAACTCAATGCGTGACAGGCACTTGCTCGAATTTTGGGGATTCAACTGCCGGAAATAGGGTGATCGACCATGGCTGCGACGGGATTGACTGAGCGCTACGCCCCCAACCTGCACGGCGTGTTGTCGTGCTACGACCGGATCATCGTCACGGGCACATTGCCCGGCGCGTGCTACGCGGGCAATCCACCGAAGTTAAGCCATGTCACCCCTTGTAAGCCATGCTCGGATGAGGTTTTACATGATT
>NZ_JARGEN010000048.1 GCF_029211125.1 Curvibacter soli | reverse complement strand
GGTGCCCGCACCTTTTTTCTGCATCAGATCGCGGGTAATTCGGCAGGTTTGGGGAATTCTGCAAGTCCCTCTGGAGTATGTATTTCTTCCGCTTCAAGAAGCCGTTCTTCGGCCTTGCCGCGCACGTACGCTTCAGCCGCCCTATGCCTGCGGGCCTTCCTGCGGCAAGCGCCGCGCTGAAGCGCCCGGCACGCTGCGCACGCGCAGCTTTCGCCCCCTGACTTTCCCTTTGTTTCTATATCTCTGATTAGTAGTAGTAGTAGAGGGGCCCCCGCACTGTGGACAAGCCCCTTTTTGCCAATGGGCGCAGGCAGTTGGCTGGCCGCCAAGGCTGTAGACAGCATGGCGGTGCCGCCATGGCTGGAGATGAACAACTTTTCAGGGCGTGCAGATTTTGGGGATAACTCCCTGATTCCATGGTTTTCATACCCAGGTTTTTCCACAGGTGATCCAGGCCGCTCCGACGGCCCTGCTTTGGCTTCATGTTCTCCTAGACTTGGAAACGGCAGGTGCATAGCGCGCTCACCCACGAGGTGAACCCCATCGAAGCGGGCAACGCTCGATTTCCTGCGGCCTGGCAAGGGATGCAAAGCGGTCAACTGCCGTTTCCAGGTTGAGGGACTTGCAGAATTATTTTTGCCGAAATTCGTCTAAATTTGCTTAAAATTTAAGCAAAATTTCTAAGATTTGATGAATTTTGACGAGAATTTTTAGAGGCCATTTTGGGAAAATTGATTTGGAGGCGATCTCGTGCGTTT
>NZ_JARGEN010000047.1 GCF_029211125.1 Curvibacter soli | reverse complement strand
AGAGTGAGTGACCGAGGACACGTGTGATGTCAAAGGCCATGCGTCAGATGCCGCAGCGATGCGGGCGGGCGGGCGTAGCGCGCGGTGAAGCCGCGCGTGATCCTGTCAGCGACGAAGCCAGCGACCCGCCGCGTGAACATCCGGGCACGGGGTCGGCAAAGCAGATGGCGGGCACTGGTGGCCTGCTGGAAGCGGCGCTGACGAGACAGAACCGACTGGGGGTGCCCAAGCTGTCGTGACCTCAAGCTCTCGAACCGCCCGGTGCGGACCCGCATGCCGGGTGGTGTGGCAGGGGTGCCTCCTATGCTGGAGGCCCCCTATGCCGATGGGCCGCCCCAAGATGAAAAGCGGCCCCCTCGGGGGGCAGCGACCCGCGCAGCGGCGGAGCGTGGGGGCCACATTTTTCATCGCCGGGCCGCCCCAAGATGAAAAGCGGCCCCCTCGGGGGGGCAGCGACCCGCGCAGCGGCGGAGCGTGGGGGCCACATTTTTCATCGCCGGGCCGCCCCAAGATGAAAAGCGGCCCCCTCGGGGGGCAGCGACCCGCGCAGCGGCGGAGCGTGGGGGCCACATTTTTCATCGCCGGGCCGCCCCAAGATGAAAAGCGGCCCCCTCGGGGGGCAGCGACCCGCGCAGCGGCGAAGCGTGGGGGCCATTCCCCATGGGCTGTGCTCAATCGCGCTCGACCAGGTAGCGCGTCACCACGGGCGGCGATTCGCCCACGTGGAAGGCCAGCTTGCGCTCGCGCAGCGCCACGTCGGAGGCGGTCACGCGGTCGAAGCGGCGCAGGTGCTCGGTCCACGACTCGTCGACGATCTGCTCCACGTAGCGCGCGGGCTCGCCGATGTCGTGCAGCAGCCGCCATTCCAGCGCGCCCTGGCGCAGCCGGCTGCGGCGACTCTCCTGCATGAGCGCGCGGAATTCCGCCGCGCGGCGCGGCTCGATGCGGTATTCGATCTCCACCACCACCTGGCCGGCTGCGGGCGGTACATCGGCCACCGGCGCCTTGAAGGCGCGCGAGGGCGTCAGGTCCTCCATCAGCTCGCGGTCCTGCACCAGCCGTTGCAGCAGCGCCATGCCGGTGGCGCCCGTCACCGCGGCGATGCCCAGGCTGACATGCACGTTGGTGAGCGTGGCCACCTGGCCCCAGAGCGCCGCGCCCACCGCGCTGGCGCCCATGAGCGCCATCTGGAAGATCGCCATGCCGCGCGCGCGCACCCAGTCCGGCAGCGCGAGTTGGGCCGACACCATCAGCGTGTTGGCCGTGGTGATCCAGGCCGCGCCGGTCACCACCATGCCGGGCACCGCCACCCAGGCGCTGGGCGCCAGCGCCACCGTGGCCATGGCGGCGGATTGCAGCAGCGTGCCGCGCAGCACCAGCGTGTCGCGCGCCATGGCGCGGCGCAAGCGCGGCAGGAACATGGCCGCCATGATGGCGCCCGCGCCCATGGCGGCCAGCAGCAGCGTGAAGGTGCCCGCGCCGCCACCTTCGAGTCCGCGTGCCACCAGCGGCAGCAGCGCCAGCAGCGCCGTGGCGTGCAGGAAGAACACGCCGATGCGCCAAAGCACCGCGCGCAGTCGCTGCGACTGGCGCACGAACTGCACGCCCACGCGCATCGCGCTGCCCAGCCGCTCGCGCCCCAGCGGGCTCGGCACGTGAATGCGCCGCCAGCGCGTGATGACGTAGCCCGACGCCACCGACAGCACCGCGTTGAGTACGAACACCCAGGCGCTGCCCGCGCTGGCGATGATGGCGCCGGCCAGCAGCGGCCCCACGATGCGCGAGGCGTTCATCGCCACGCCGTTGAGCGCCAGCGCCGCTGGAAGCTGGTGCCGGCTCACCAGCTCGGGCACGATGGCCGCGAACACCGGCCAGCGCATCGCCAGGCCGATGCCGTTGGCGAAGGTGAGCGCCAGCAGCGTCGCCGGCGTGAGCCCGCCCAGCAGAATGGCCGCGCACAGCACCACCGCCACCGTGGCGACCCAGAACTGGGTGGCGATGAAGTAGCGCCGCCGGTCCAGGATGTCGGCCAGTGCGCCGCTGGGCAGCCCGAGCAGGAACACCGGCAGCGTGGAGGCCGACTGCACCAGCGCCACCAGGATGGGCGAGGTGGTCAGCGTGGTCATGATCCACGCCGCGGCCACGTCGTTCATCCACATGCAGGTGTTGGCCGCCAACCAGGTCAGCCAGAGCATGCGGAAGATTGGCGTGCGCAGCGGGGCGAGCGGGGACAGGTCGGCGTCGGTGGCGGGCGCTGCGGCGACGGTGGCTTCTTCGGGTGGTGGAGGCATGGCGTTTTAATGATGAAATTGGCCGTTGGCGCAATGGATACGGGCGGTAGTAGCTATCGTAATAGGAGCATCAGGCGTTGCCGCCGCGCAGGTGCCCGAGCGGCAGCGCGCTGCTGGCCTTGACCTCGCCGAGCGAGAAGCTGGTGTGCAGGTCCCCTACGTTGGGCAGGTTGATGAGCACCTCGCGCGCGAACCGCGAGAAGCTCGCCAGGTCGCGCGAGACCACCTGCAACTCGAAGGTGCCGGTGCCGCTGATGTAGTGGCACGCCACCACCTCGGGCAGGCGGCGGATGGCCTCCTCCAGCTCGCGCGTCACGTCGCCCGAGTTGCGGTCGGCGTCCAGCCGCACGAAGGCCAGCACGCCCAGGCCGATCTTGTGGCGGTCGATCTCGGCGTGGTAGCCCTTGATGTATCCCGCTTCTTCCAGCGCCCGCACGCGGCGCCAGCATGGCGCGGCCGACAGGCCCACGCGCTGGGCCAGCTCGGCGTTGGTCAGGCGCGCGTCGGCCTGCAGCTCGCGCAGGATGGCTATGTCGAATTTGTCCAAAGTCTCCATTTTTTGTTCTTTCAAGAAAGAATCTTGCGCATGGTATGCGTGATCAGGCAAAGAACGCAAAGACATATCTGACCGCCACACCTACACTTTGTCAAACCCCAGGAGGCCGCGTGCGTCACCGCGCGCGACGAACGAAGTAGCCCGGGCGCGGCCCACAAGGCAGCGCCCTTCGCCAACGCAGCAGGAAACCAGACATCATGAACGCCCCATTGCCGGAGCACATTCTTCGCGCGCTCGAAACGGTAACGCTCGACGACAAGTATTCATTGGACCATGGCCGCGCCTTCATGAGCGGCGTGCAGGCCCTGGTCAGGCTGCCCATGCTGCAGCGCCTGCGCGACGCGCAGCAGGGCAGGAATACCGCGGGCTTCATCAGCGGCTACCGCGGCTCGCCGCTGGGTGGCTACGACCAGGCCCTGTGGAAAGCCGGCAAATACCTCAAGGCGCAGAACATCGTGTTCCAGCCCGGCGTGAACGAGGAGCTGGCCGCCACCGCGCTCTGGGGCACACAGATGTTGGGCTACGCGCCGCCAGGCAGCAACCGCTTCGACGGCGTGTTCGGGATCTGGTACGGCAAGGGGCCGGGCGTGGACCGCTGCTCCGACGTGTTCAAGCACGCCAATATGGCCGGCACCACGCCCTGGGGCGGCGTGATCGCCGTCGCGGGTGACGACCATGTAGCCAAGAGCAGCACCGCCGCGCACCAGAGCGACCACATCTTCAAGGCCTGCGGCACCCCGGTGTTCTTCCCGGCCAACGTGCAGGAAATCCTGGATCTGGGCCTGCACGCCTTCGCCATGAGCCGCTACGCGGGCGTGTGGTCGGGTATGAAGACGATCCAGGAGATCGTCGAATCGAGCGCCACCGCCGTCATCGACCCCGAGCGCGTGAAGATCGTGCTGCCCGAGGACTTCCAGATGCCCCCCGGCGGCCTGCACATCCGCTGGCCCGACGCGCCGCTGGAGCAGGAGGCGCGCCTCATGCACTACAAGTGGTACGCAGCGCTGGCCTACATCCGCGCCAACCGGCTCAACCACAACGTGATCGAGGGGCCCAACGACCGCTACGGCATCATGGCCAGCGGCAAGGCCTACAACGACACGCGCCAGGCGCTGGCCGACCTGGGGCTGGACGCCGCCGCCTGCCGCCAGCTCGGCATCCGGCTGCACAAGGTCGGCGTGGTGTGGCCGCTGGAGGCGCAGCTCACGCGCGACTTCGCCACCGGCCTGCAGGAGATCCTGGTGGTGGAGGAAAAGCGCCAGGTCATCGAATACCAGCTCAAGGAAGAGCTGTACAACTGGCGCGCCGACGTGCGGCCCACGGTGCTGGGCAAGTTCAATGAGCTAGACGGCGATTTCTCTGGCGGCGAATGGGCCATGCCCAACCCCACGGCCAACACGCTGCTGCGCGCCAACGCCGACCTGAACCCGGCGCTGATCGCGCAGGCGCTGGCGCAGCGGCTCAAGAAGACCGGCGTGCTGGCCGCCGGCGGTGCCGACATGGTGGCGCGCATCGACGCGCAGCTCGCGATCCTGGAGGCCAAGGAGCGCGCGATGCAGGTTCTCAATGCCGGCGGCGTGCCGGGCGCGGACCGCGTGCCCTGGTTCTGCTCGGGCTGCCCGCACAACACCAGCACCGTGGTGCCCGAGGGCTCGCGCGCCATGGGCGGCATTGGGTGCCACTACATGGCGACCTGGATGGACCGCGCCACCATCGGCTTCACGCAGATGGGCGGCGAGGGCGTGCCCTGGGTCGGCCAGCAGCCCTTCACCACCGACCAGCACATCTTCGCCAACCTGGGCGACGGCACCTATTTCCATAGCGGCCTGCTGGCGATCCGCCAGGCCATCGCGGCGGGCGTGAACATCACCTACAAGGTGCTCTACAACGACGCCGTGGCGATGACCGGTGGCCAGCAGGTGGGCGAGCGGCCCGAGGGGCATTCGGTGCTCCAGATCATGAACAGCCTGGTGTCCGAAGGCGTGGCCCGGCTCGTCATCGTGACTGACGAGCCCGCCAAGTACGACGGCGCGAAGCTCGCCGACGGCGTGACGGTGCACCACCGCGACGCCCTCGACCACATCCAGCGCGAGTTCCGCGAGATCAAGGGCACCAGCATCATCATCTACGACCAGACCTGCGCCACCGAGAAGCGCCGCCGCAGGAAGCGCGGCACCCTGGCCGACCCGGCGAAGCGCGTGGTCATCAACGATCTGGTGTGCGAGGGTTGCGGCGACTGCGGCGTGCAGAGCAACTGCCTGAGCGTGGAGCCGCTGGAGACCGAATTCGGCCGCAAGCGCACCATCAACCAGAGCACCTGCAACAAGGACATGAGCTGCCTGAAAGGATTTTGTCCGAGCTTCGTGACCGTCGAGGGCGGCCAACTCCGCAAGAAGGACAAGGCCAGGACCGCCACGCTCGCCGACATGGGCACGCTGCCCGAGCCCACGCTGCCCGCGCTGGCGGGCCTGCGCGACGTCTACGGCATCGTCGTGGCTGGCGTGGGCGGCACCGGCGTCATCACCATCGGGCAGTTGCTGGGCATGGCCGCGCACATCGAGGGCCTGGGCATCGTCACGCAGGACGCAGCGGGCCTGGCGCAGAAGGGCGGGGCGACCTGGAGCCACGTGCTCATCGCCGCCACGCAGGACGACATCCGCACCACGCGCGTGGGCACCGCCGCCGCCGACCTGGTGCTGGCCTGCGACCCGCTGGTCGGCGCGGCCAAGGAAACCGTGTCCCGCATGCGCGAAGGCCGCACCCGCGTGGCGCTCAACGGCCACAGCACGCCCACGGCGGCCTTCGTGCGCGATGCCGAGTGGCAGAACCCGGCAGACGCCTGCGCGGCGGCGATCATTGCCGCTGCGGGCACGCAGGGCGTGAGCCTGTTCGACGCCGATGCCGCGGCCACGCGCCTGATGGGCGACAGCATCTACGTCAATCCCATGATCCTGGGCTACGCCTGGCAGAAGGGTTGGGTGCCGCTGTCGCATGCGTCGCTGATGCGCGCCATCGAACTCAACGGCGTGGCCGTCGAGGCCAACCAGGCGGCCTTCACATGGGGGCGCCACGCCGCGCATGACGGCGCCGCCGTGCAGCGCGCCTTCACCCCGGCACAGGTGGTGGCGCTGCGCCCGCGCGAGACGCTGGAATCGGTCATCCGGCGCCGTGCCGAATTCCTGGCGGACTACCAGAACGCCGCCTACGCGCAGCAGTACCGCGACTTCGTCGAGCGCGTGCGGACGGCCGAAGCGCCGCTCGCCAGTACCACGCTTACCGAATCGGTGGCGCGCTGCCTGTTCAAGCTCATGGCCTACAAGGACGAGTACGAGGTGGCGCGCCTGCACGCCGACCGGTCGTTCCTCGACCGCATTGCCGGCATGTTCGAGGGCGACTACAAGCTCGCCTACCACCTCGCGCCGCCGCTGCTGGCGAAGAAGAACGACAAGGGCGAGTTGCAGAAGAAGAAATACGGCCAGGCGATGCTCACGGCCTTGCGCCTGCTCGCCCGCCTGAAGGGCCTGCGCGGCACCGCCTTCGACCCGTTCGGGCGCACCGCGGAGCGCCGCGCCGAACGCGCGCTGATCGGCGAATACCGCGCCAGCATCGAGGAAGTGCTGGCCCGCCTGCAGCCCGGCAACCACGCCGTGGCGGTGGACATCGCGCGCATCCCCGAGCAGATCAAGGGCTACGGCCATGTGAAGGAGCGCAACCTGCACGCCGCCCGCGCCCGCTGGGCCGACCTGATGGCGCTGTGGCGCGCGCCGCAGCAGGCGCAGCGCCGGGCCGGGTAGAGCACGCCTCGCCGGGCGTCGCTGGAAGGGGCGCGCCGACGCTGTCACCAATCTGCCTTCGTTCCTGCCTACAGTGACCGCACGAATGGGGATGTGTGGTCTATGTTGACGATGACCGGGGTGACCTGCTGCTTTGGCGACAAGGCCGCCGTGGACGACGTGAGTCTTACGGTCTCACCCGGCAGCTTCGTGGGCGTCATCGGGCGTTCGGGCGCGGGCAAATCGACGCTGCTGCGCATGATCAACCGCCTGCAGACGCCGACGGCCGGGCGCATCGACTTCGAGGGGCGCGACATCACCGCGCTCAAGGGCCGGGCGCTGCGGGCCTGGCGCGCCGAGTGCGCCATGGTGTTCCAGCAGTTCAACCTCGTGGGCCGGCTCGACGTGCTGACCAACGTGATGATGGGCCGCCTCAACCACGCGGGCATGCTGGCCTCGCTGCTCGGGCTGTGGGCCGAGCACGACCGTGCCGTCGTCTTCTCGGTGCTGGAGCAGTTCGAGATCGGGGGCCTCGCCGCGCACCGCGCCGAAACCCTCTCGGGCGGGCAGCAGCAGCGCGTGGCCATCGCCCGCGCGCTGGTGCAGGAGCCGCGCATCATCCTGGCCGACGAGCCCACTGCCTCGCTCGACCCGCGCAACGCCATCGCCGTCATGGAGGCCCTGCGGCGCATCAACCGCGAGTACGGCATCTCCGTGATCTGCAACCTCCATTCGCTTGATCTGGCGCGCGCCTACTGCGGGCGGCTGGTCGGCATGGCGGCGGGCCGCGTCGTCTTCGACGGAACGCCTGAGGATCTGACCGACGCCGCCGCGCGCAACCTCTACGGCATCGAGGCCGACGAGGCCATCGGTGCGCCCGGCTTCGCGCCGCGGCAGGCGACGAGTGGCTGGCAGCCGCCGCTGGCGCAGTTGGCATGAGCCTGTCGCATCCCTTTCTTTCCGTTCACTTTTTCAATCAACCGAGGAGTCGAAAATGGTCTCACGTCGTACAGTGGTCGCTGGCGCAGCGGCTTTGGCGGGCCTGTCCCCCGTCGGCCTGGCGCTCGCCCAGGGCAAACCCACGCAACTCACCCTGGCGGTGATCCCGGTCGAGAACGCCTCGACCACCACCGACCGCTTCGAGCCGGTGGCCAAGTACCTCTCCGCGGCCATCGGCATCCCGGTCACGCTGCGCATCGCCAACGACTACGCCGCCGTCATCGAGGCCCAGCGCGCCGGCAACGCCCAGATCGCCTTCTACGGCCCGGCTTCCTATGCGCGCGCCGTGATGACCGGCGTGAAGACCGAGCCGCTGGTCAACCAGCGCCGCGACACCGGCGTCAACGGCTACCACTCGGTGCTCTGGGTGCGCGCCAACAGCCCCTACAAGACGGTGCAGGACCTCAAGGGCAAGACGCTGGCGCTGGTGGACCCCAACTCCACCTCGGGCAACAACGCTCCGCGCTTCTTCCTGTCCAAGGAAGGCATCAGCGTGGACAGCTTCTTCGGCAAGACCTTCTATGCCGGCAGCCACGACAACTCCCTGCTCTCGCTGGCCCAGGGCACGGCGGATGTGGCAGCCACCGAGTTCCAGTCGCCGACCAGCAACACGGCCGCGCGCCTGACCGCGCGCGGCCTGCTCAAGGACGCCTCGGGCAAGACGCTGACGATGGACGACTTCCGCGTGATCTACAAGTCGCCGCTGCTGCCCGAAGGGCCGTTCGCCGTGCTGACCTCGCTGCCCGCCGACCTGCGCCAGGCGATCAAGCAGGCCCTGCTGGACATGCCGCAGAAGGACAAGAAGACGTTCGACGGCCTCTCCGACGGAAAGGACCTGGGCTTCGTGGCCGTCAGCGCCGCCGACTACGAGCCCATCATCGGCATGCTCCAGTTCAACGACTCCCAGCGCAAGAAGCAGTGAGCCTGGATCGGGCCGGCCTGCGCGCCGGCCCTCTTTTTTTCAGGATGAAACTCTGGATATCCATGCGTGCCGCACGTTATCCGCGCGGCACGCTGGCACGGAGGAAGGGCTTACGCAAAACATGCTTCAGCCACCTGCGACGCCTTTTGACCCGGTGCGCGACCAGCCCCGCCGTTCAGGGCGGGGAAGGATAGCGCGGACGGCGTAGCCGTCCTTGTTTTGGTTCTTAGTGTGGGGTCT
>NZ_JARGEN010000046.1 GCF_029211125.1 Curvibacter soli | reverse complement strand
GTTGAATCTATTGGCAGGTCGGGGCGGAAAATCCGGAATTTTGGCAAAAAGGTGTCGAACTTGTGGTGCAGCCGAGTTTGCCGCTGCTCGACGATTTCGTGGCCGAACTGTTAGTGCAGTGTTCAACGCTAAGCAGCACATAAAACCGCGCCTTTTGACGCATGGCGGCGTTGCAAATCCTCGCGATAGCGACGGCTATCGTTGTGGTGCTGTGGTTTGCGCCTTGCCCTGCGCCAAAACGCATCGCTTTAATTTGTGCCGCCAAGCATCGAGCACTGCACTAGCGAAGATGGGGCCGGCCTGCGAGGCGGATGACCAGTGAGCATCCGCTTCGGCAGGATTTTGCTCCTTAAATAATAGCTGCAACCGCTTTATCCATAAGCGGTAGCGCCTGTTTTGGCTGTAACTTTTCAGAGCCTGCGCAGGCGTTCGAGCGCGCTGTGCAGCGTCTCGTCTTTCTTGGCGAAGCAAAAGCGCACTACGCGCTGGTCGAAGCCATCGGGATAGAACGCAGACAGCGGAATGGCCGCCACGCCGATTTCGCCCGTGAGCCAGAGGCAGAAGTCCGACTCGCTCAAATCGCTGACGGTGGAGATGTCCACGCACTGGAAGTAGCTGCCTTGGCTGGGCAGCAGGCGCAGCCGGGTGGTGGCCAGCCCTTCGCGGAAGAGATCGCGCTTGCGCTGGTAGAAGGCCGGCAGTTCCAGGTACGGTGCGGCATCGGCCATGTACGCTGCCAGGCCGTGCTGCATCGGCGTGTTGACCGTGAACACGTTGAACTGGTGCACCTTGCGGAACTCTGCGGTCAGCGGCGCGGGCGCGGCGACGTAGCCTACTTTCCAGCCCGTCACGTGGTAGGTCTTGCCGAAGCTGCTGATGATGAAGGCGCGCGCCGCCAGGCCGGGAAAGCGCGCCGCGCTCTGGTGCCGCTCGCCGTCGAACACCATGTGCTCGTACACCTCGTCGCTGATCAGCAGCACGTCGGTGGGCGCCAGCAGTTCCTGCAAGTGCAGCATTTCCCCTTGCGTCCACACGGTGGCGCTGGGGTTGTGGGGCGAGTTGACGATGATGGCGCGCGTCTTCGGCCCGATGGCTGCGGCGATGCGGTCGAAGTCTGGACGGAAGGTGCCGGGCGTGAGCGGCACGCGCACGGCGGTGCCGCCGGCCAGGTCGATGTTGGGCACGTAGCTGTCGTAGCACGGGTCCAGCACGATCACCTCGTCGCCGGGCCGCACCACGGCGAGGATGGCGGTGATGATGGCCTGCGTGGCGCCGGCGGTGATGGTGATCTCATCGGCGGCGCCGTAGCGGTGGCCGTACATCGCGGCGATCTTGCCGGCCACGGCATCGCGCAGCGCCGGCACGCCGGGCATGGGCGGGTACTGGTTCAGGCCGCGCTCCATGGCGCTGGTGACGGCCTGCACGAGCCGCGCATCGCAGTTGAAATCGGGAAAGCCCTGGCCGAGGTTGACGGCGTTCTTCTCGGCCGCCAGCGCCGACATGACGCTGAAGATGGTGGTGCCCACGGCGGGCAGCTTGGTGGTGATGGGCGGGGTATAGGCAGTGGTTTCGGTACGCATGGCGGAATCAGGCGGTGCGGGTGGAGGTGTCAAAGCTCGTAGTGGTTGGTACGGCCTTCCATGGCCTGGGCGATGAGGTCGCGCGTCAGGCGGTCGCTGAGCAGTTCGGCAAACTTGTAGACGAAGTTGCGCAGGTAGGCGCCGCGCTTGAAAGCCACGCGCGCCACGTTCACGCCGATCAGGTGGCCCAGCGGGCGCACCACGAGGTCGGCGTTCTGGCCCTCGTCGCGCACGGCGGTTTCGGCCACGATCCCCACGCCCAGGCCCAGGCGCACGTAGGTCTTGATGACGTCGGAATCGATGGCTTCCAGGGCGATGCGCGGGTGCAGCTTGCGCTGCACGAACGCCTGGTCGATGCGCGTGCGGCCCGTGAACGAAGGGTGGTAGGTGATGAGGGGTTCGAGCGCTATGTCTTCGAGTGACAAGCGTTCCTTGTGCGCCAGCGGGTGGCCTTCAGGCAGCACCAGCATGTGCTGCCATTCGTAGCAGGGCAGGGTGACCAGTTCCGTGTAGTCGGACAGCGATTCGGTGGCGATGCCGATTTCGGCCACTTCGTCGATCACCATGCGTGCCACCTGGTCCGGAGCGCCTTGGTGCAGGCTGACGTTGACTTTCGGATAGGCCTCGCGCAGCCGGGCCACGGGCACGGGCAGCACGTAGCGCGCCTGCGTATGGGTGGTGGCGATGGAGAGCGTGCCGCTGTCTTGCGCGCTGAACTGCTCGCCGATGCGCTTCAGGTTGCCGATCTCGCGCATGATCAATTCGATGCTTTTCAGTACGTGCTGGCCGGGTTCTGTAATGCGCTTGAGCCGTTTGCCATGGCGCGCGAAGATTTCCACGCCCAGTTCGTCTTCCAGTTCGATGATTGCTTTCGACACGCCCGGCTGCGAGGTGTGCAGCGCCTTGGCCGCTTCCGTGAGGTTGAGGTTGCGGCGCGCGGCCTCCTGGACGAAACGGAATTGGTGCAGGTTCATATCGAATTACGGCTAAAAACGTCTTTCATTATGCGACATGAAGCTGTTGATGGAGGGCTCTCATGTATCCTCCAGGGCGATTTGCGTCAGCAAGGCCGCCATGCGCGGGTCTTCGCCGACAGGGGGGGCGAGCGTGATTGCCACGCCGGCGTGGGTGGCGCGCAGAGCCTGCACCAGAGTGGGGATGTCGCGCCGCGCATGCAGCCCCATGCCGAGAAACATGGGCACCACGCGCACCGTGTTTGCGCCCTGGGCCAGCAGGTTTGCAACGGCTTCGCCCAGCGTGGGGGGGGTGAGTCCAAGGTAGGCGCAGCAAGCCAGCGTACCGGGCTGCGCTGCGGCGATGCGGTCGCGCACGGTTTCCAGGGGCTGGTGCCACAGCAGGTCGCGCGAGCCATGCGCGAACAGCACGATGCCCAGGCGCTGCGCCATGAACGCAGCCATCAGCGCCGCAACACCAGCCAGCCGAAGGCGGCCAACGACAGCACCGAGTAAATCATGCCCGGCGAGGCCGCGGCGAGCCATGGCGACCAGTGCTGCAGGTTGCCGATGTAGCCGAACATGTTGTTGAGCAGGAAGAAGCTGATGCCGGCCATGACGCCGCCGAACACGTAGGTGGCGAGCCCCGCCGAGCGGAAATGCAGGTAGGCGAACGGCAGCGCGAGCACCATCATCACCAGACACGACAGGGGGTAGAACACCTTGCGCCAGAACTCGATCTCGTAGCGCTGGGCTGACTGGCCGTTGGCGTCGAGATGGCGGATGTATTTGAACAGGTCGATGGTGCGCATGCGGTCGGGGTCCAGCAGCGCCGCAGACGTCATTTCGCGGCTGATCTGGGTGGGCCAGTGCCAGGTGTCGAGTTGTAGGTGCTCGACATGGGCGTGGTCGCCATCGCGGGTGTGAAAGACCATGCGCTGCACGCCGGCCAGGTCCCAGCCGCCGCCAGGCGCGATGTTGCCGCTGCGCGCCTGCGTGATCGACACCAGATAGCCCTGAGGGTCGAACTCGAAGATGCGCACCGACTGCATGCTGCCCGCGCCCAGCAGCGCCCTCACGTTGACCGAGTACGTGTTGCCACCCTGGCGTTCCCGCAGCCACGCGCCCGTCTGGCCCAGCGTGATGCGGCCTTCGTAGCGCGCCTTCACGAACTGCGCCAAACGATCAGTGACGGGCGCCACGTAGTCGCCCACCGCGAACGTGAGCGCGACGAACGCCACACCCAGGCCCGCCAGCATGCGCAATGCGCGGGCAGGGCCGAAACCGCTCGTGCGCAGGATGGTGTATTCAGAGCTTTGGGCCAGGCGTGCCATCACGTAAATCGTGCCGATCAGCACGGTGATCGGAAGCAGTTCGTAAAGATGGCTGGGCATGGACAGCATGACGTAGAGCAGGGCATGCGAGGCTTGGTAGCCATCGGGGCTGCCGCGCCTTACCCAGCGCAGTTCATCCACGAAGTCGAAAAAGAAGAACAGTGCGAGAAAACCGAGTGTGACGAAGGCCACGGCCGTCAGCACCTCGCGGTAGATGTAGCGTTGGATGCGCAGAATCATGGCTGGACCGGCGCAGCGGAGTGCCTGCGCAGAAGACTCCGCAGCGACCAATTGTTGTGGCGCTTGGCCAGCAAGAAAGCCGCGGCCGCCAATGCCCCGCCATGGGACAGAACCATGAAGATCGCGAAATCGATGCGGCCCGACTCGATCCAGCTCTGGCCCAGGGTCATGAAGTTGTAGTAGACGACGAAGGTGAAGAGCGCCAGCATCAGGTTGCCGCTGCGCCCCGCGCGCGGGTCGACCATGGTGATCGAAAGGCCGAGTAGCACGAAGTTGACGGCGGCCAGCGCCAGGCTCATGCGCCACGCAAGCTCGGCCAGATTCATGTTGGAGGGGTCGCGCAGAAGCTGCAGCGTGGGGCGGTATTTGGTGGAGTTGCCGTCCTGCTCGACTGGGGTGGCAGTGCCTATGCGGGTGGCGTATTCCGCGAACACGCTGATCTTCATGCCGGGTTTTTCAAGGTTGTTTTCCAGCCGCTGCCCATTCGACAGCAGCACGAAGCGGTCGCCATGGAGGGTGGTGAGCCGGGCGCTGCGTGCCGACGTCACGGCTTCACTGCCATGGTCGGTGGCCGAGACGAACACATTGTTGCCGCCCTGGTCGGCTTCGGATGCCTTGTCGATAAAGAACACGCGGTTGCCGTTGGCAGACTCCTGGAACTGGCCCGGCGCGACGCGGTCGATGTCGCCGCGCTGTTCGTAGTGGTCGCGCAGGTCCTGCACTTGCCGGTTGGCCCAGGGCCACACCAGCAGCGCCAGCACGCCGATCACCACGAGCACTGGCAGCGCGAAGCGCAGCAGCACGGGCAGAAAGCTCGCCAGGCCGCGCCCGCTGGCGAACCAGATGACCATCTCGCTGTCGCGGTACATGCGCGAGAGGGTGCCTACGATGGCCACGAAAAGGCTCAGCGCCAGGATGGTCGGCAACTGCCCGAGCACCGTGTAGCCCATGACCATCATCACTTCGGAGGGGTTGACGCTGCCTTTCGACGCCTGCCCGAGCGTGCGGATTAGCATCATCGTCATGACGACCGTGGCCAGCACCACGAGCGTCGCGCTGAAGCTGCGTCCCAGTTCTTTGCGGAGGGAGGAATGGAATAACATCGTCGCCGAAGGAAAAGCCGAATTATGAACTTCGAACTGAAATCCCTGGGGCTCGATGTGGCGGCTGCCGACAAGAGCGATGCGGCCATCGTGCTGGTGCCCAACGGCTTCAAGGCCGCGCGCGATCCGCTCTCGGCCTGCATCGCCGCTGCGCAGAAAGCGGAGGACTTCGGCACCCAGCCGGGCAAGCAGCTCGCGCTCTACCGCGTGCCCGCCGTTGCCGCGGCGCGCATCCATTTGGCGGGCATCGGCGAAGGCCGTCCCCAAGAGGTGCGGCAGGCCGTTGCTGCAGGCGTGAGCGCGTTCAAGGGTACGGGCGCCAAGCGCCTGCTCGTCGCTTTTGCGGGCGCGGCGGCGCAGCCCGATGCGGTGGCCGCGGCCGTGCAGGCAGTGGCCGACGCAAGCTATGTCTACACCACGACCAAGCCGAAGGCCGAGGCCCGGGCATGGACCAGGGTCGTGGTCGGCGTGCCCGATGCCGCAGTGGCCAGAACCGCCTTTGCGCAAGCGGTGGCCACGGTGCTGGGTGTGGAACTCGCCAAGGAATGGGGCAATCGCCCTGCCAACCATGCGACGCCAACCATGCTGGGCGATGCCGCCCAGGCGCTGGCCAAGTTGCCGGGCATCCAGTGCCAGGTACTGGGCCCCAAGGAAGTCGCCCGGCTCGGCATGGGTGCATTCGCCGCAGTGGCTCGTGGCTCCCAGGAGCCCCTGCGCTTCATCGAATTGCGCTACAGCGGGGCGGCAAAGAGCGATGCCCCCGTGGTGCTGGTGGGCAAGGGCATTACTTTCGATTCGGGCGGCATCTCCATCAAGCCGGCGGCGGAAATGGACGAGATGAAATACGACATGTGCGGCGCCGCGAGCGTCCTGGGCACGTTTCGAGCGCTGGCTGAACTGCGCCCCGCGATCAACGTAGTGGGCCTGATCGCGGCATGCGAGAACATGCCGGGCGGGCGGGCCGTGAAGCCCGGCGATGTCGTGACCAGCATGAGCGGCCAGACCATCGAGATACTGAACACCGACGCGGAAGGCCGGCTGGTGCTGTGCGATGCGCTGGCCTATGCGCAGCGCTTCAAGCCGCGCGCGGTGATCGACATTGCGACGCTGACGGGCGCTTGCGTGATCGCCCTGGGCGGCGTGAGAAGCGGACTGTTCTCGGCGGACGACGCATTGGCGGCGACGCTGCAGGCGGCAGGCGAGGCGGCACAGGACAAGTGCTGGCGCATGCCGCTCGACGACGAATACGCCGACGGCCTCAAGACCCATTTCGCCGATGTGGCCAACGTGGCCGGGCGGCCTGCCGGCGCGGTTACCGCAGCCAAGTTCCTAGAGCGCTTCTCGGGCGGGGCTCCGTGGGCCCATCTCGACATTGCGGGAACTGCGTGGCGGGGCGGCGCCGCCAAAGGGGCCACGGGGCGGCCCGTGGGGCTGTTGCTGCATTACGTATTGGCACAGGCCGCAAAACCCCTGCCGCTGCAGCCCAAGTCCGTGCGCAGGAAGGCGGCGTCCGCGTAGGCGGGAGAGCGTGGAACTGGCACCCAGCCATTCATACCATGACGGAGATCGCTTTTCATTTCAACGCGCCCGACAAATGGAGCTATGTCTGCCGCTTGCTGCGCAAGGCGGCTGGCAGCGGAGCCCGGGTGGCCGTTGTGGCGCCTGACGACGCGCTCCAATTGCTCGACCGTGCGCTATGGTCGTTGGCGCCGCACGCATTCGTGCCCCACTGCATGGCGCAGGAAGATGGCCTCATGCTGGAGTCGTCACCCATTGTCCTGGCCCGCGAAGTAGAGGGGCTGGTGCATCATGACGTGCTCGTGAACCTTTTGGGGGGCATTCCCGAGGGCTTCGAGCGTTTCGCACGCCTGGTAGAGATCGTGAGTCAGGACGATGCAAGGGATCGGCAGGAAGCCCGCCAGCGGTGGCGGCACTATGCTGATCGAGGCTATTCCATCATTAGCCACGATGTGGTTCAAAAGGGTGCTTGAGTGCAGCAGCCCAGGCAGCCGCCGCGTTTCGTCCCGACGCTGACCGAAGAGGTGCGCCTTCCTTCCGCTCAAGCGGAGAGTCCGGCTGCACCGCCACGTCCGCAGCAGGCATTAGAGTCCGCCGTGGTTCGCTCCGACATGGAGGAGGAAATCGTCCACCGCGTGATCCAGCGCGTGGATGTGGCGCTGGAATACCGCCTGCGTGAAGCCATCGCCCATGTCGTGGCGGAGCAGACCCGCTCCATCGGACCGCGGTTGCGAGAAGAAATCGAATCGGTTGTGCGCCAAGCAGTATATGAGGCGGTGGCTGAAGAGCTTGCGGCCAACTTCATGGCTGGTAAGCCAGGCTAATAGAGCCTATTTTGCTGCAGTGAAAATTCGTTTTCGCAGTGAATGGCGCATGAAGGCAAAGGGTCGGTGTGATCGTGTTCCCTCTGTTCCGGGCCCGGAAATTGCGATATGTTTTGCTGGGTTGAGATCAGAAACATCTCTCTCAGCAAATTTTATTTATGTCTCTTTTGGAGGTTTTTATGCAAATGAAGTTGAAACTGACCGTGGCGGCTGCAGTTGCGACACTGGCTGGGTTGGCATCCGCACAGGATGTGCAAGTGGTCAAGATCGGACACGTTGCGCCGACCTCGGGCGCGCAGGCCCACTACGGGAAGGACAACGAAAACGGCGCGCGCCTCGCCATTGAAGACCTCAATACGCAAAACATCGTTATCGGCGGCAAGAAGATCAAGTTTGAATTGGTCGCTGAAGACGATGCGGCCGACCCGAAACAGGGCACCGCGGCCGCACAGAAACTGTGCGACAGCAAGGTTGCAGGGGTAGTGGGCCACTTGAATTCTGGTACGACCATTCCGGCAGCCAAGGTCTACAACGACTGCGGCATTCCGCACATCACAGGTGCAGCCACAAACCCCAACCTGACCAAGCCCGGCTATAAAACCACCTACCGCATCATCGCCAACGACAACGCCCTGGGTGCCGGTTTGGCCATTTATGCGGCGGATACCTTGAGGCTGAAGAAGGTCGCCATCATCGACGACCGCACGGCTTATGGCCAGGGTGTCGCCGAGGTGTTCAAGCGCGTGGCGACGAGCAAGGGCATGGGGGTGGTCGACGAGCAGTTTACGACCGACAAGGCCACCGACTTCATGGCCATCCTGACCTCCATCAAGGCCAAGGCTCCTGACGCAGTGTTCTATGGGGGCATGGACCCGCAAGCCGGTCCCATGCTCCGTCAAATGGACCAACTGGGCATGTCGAATGTCAAGTACTTCGGGGGTGATGGCATTTGCACGCCGACCTTGGCCGAGCTTTCCGGTGGTGCGAAGACCTTGAGCAACGTGATCTGTGCGGAAGGCGGTTCTTCAATCGCCAAGATGCCTGGCGGCGAAGCCTGGAAGAAACGTTACGACGCCAAGTTCCCGGGCCAGTTCCAGATCTACAGCCCCTACACCTATGACGCGACCTTCGTGCTGGTCGATGCCATGAAGCGTGCGAACTCGGTGGATCCCAAGGTCTATACGCCGAAGCTGCTCGAAACCAACTTCAAGGGAGTGACGGCCAGCATCGCGTTCGAGCCGAACGGCGAATTGAAGAATCCTGCCATGACCTTGTCGACGTACAAGGATGGGAAGAAAGTGTCGCTCAACTAAAGTCGGCAAGCCGCCCGTT
Source organism: Curvibacter soli (assembly GCF_029211125.1). GTDB lineage: Bacteria > Pseudomonadota > Gammaproteobacteria > Burkholderiales > Burkholderiaceae_C > Curvibacter_A > Curvibacter_A soli. Next base: position 110 of record NZ_JARGEN010000046.1, on the reverse strand, counting down.
CAGTGCAAAAGGCCGCCCAAAGGGGCGGCCTTTCGTCGTCGTGCGCCCGGCACGGGCGCACTCCTGCGGGTGCAAGTCCCGCCGTAAGTTGATCACAGCGAACGAAGCGA
>NZ_JARGEN010000045.1 GCF_029211125.1 Curvibacter soli | reverse complement strand
TTCGGCGACGCGCGCTTCGAGCGGCTGGGATCGATCTCGGTGGCGCACCTGTACAACCTGCGCAACGCGGCGGGCTACCGCGCCCAGCGCGTGGTGCTGACTATGGGGTGAGTGGTCACGGATTCAGGGATATAATAATGAAATTACATCATTCAAAAAGAAATTTGAGTCGCTTTCAGGAGAGCAAATGAACAAAGTCATTCGATTGGGTGCCGGCTCCGGCTTCTGGGGCGATGCCATGGACCCGGCGATGGAGTTGCTGGAGCGTGGCGAGCTGGACTACCTGTGCTTCGATTTCTTGGCCGAGCTTACGATGGCATTGCTGCAGCGGCAGAAGCTCAAGAATCCGCAGGCCGGGTATGTGCCGGACGCGGTGACCTACATGAACGCCATGCTGCACGGGGCGCGGGATCGCGGCACTAAACTCATCTCCAACGGTGGTGGCGTCAACCCTAGGTCGGCGGCGGAGCGGATCGCCGAGGGAGCCCGAGCCGCCGGACTGCAGGGAAGCCGCATCGCGCTCGTCGAGGGCGACGACTTGCTGCACCGGCTCGACGAGCTCATCGCACAGGGGGTGCGGCTGGAGAACATGGACACGGGTGACGACAATTTCGCCGCCATCCGCTCGCGCGTCGTGTCCGCAAACGTCTACACCGACAGCGTCGGCATCGTCGAAGGGCTCGCGGGCGGTGCCGACGTGGTGATTGCAGGCCGTGTCTCGGACAACGCGGTGTATGTGGGTCCGCTGGCGCACGAATTTGGCTGGAAGCATGATGAAGCGCACGTGGACCGCTTTGCTGCCGCTGTGACCCTCGGGCACATTGTCGAGTGCGCTTCTGCCTGCACCGGTGGAATGTCTTCCCGTTTCGCCGAGATGCCCCACATGGGGCGCGTAGGCTTTCCTATCGTGGAATTCTCCGCTGACGGCAGCGCCGAAGTCACGAAACTGCAGGGGACGGGAGGCCGCGTCGACTTATTCACCATCAAGGAGCACCTGGTCTACGAAATTGCAGACCCGCGCAGCTATCTCATGCCTGATGCGATCGCGGATTTCACTTCGCTTTCGTTGACGCAGGTCGGCGAGGACCGCGTGCGCGTCAGCGGCATCACCGGCCGACCCGCCCCCGACATGTTGAAGCTAGTGGTCGGCTATCAGGACGGGTGGATCGGCGAGAGCATCGCCTTCTTCCCTTGGCCTAACGCCTATGACCGGGCGGTCAAGGCCAGGCAGACCATGCTGGAGCGCTTCGAGCGAATGGGTCTGGAGGCTTCGCAGGTGCATTTCGATTTCATCGGACTGAACACGCTGCACGGTCCCGCCGCGCCGCAACCCGATCCCTTGATCGCCAATGAACTCCCGGAAGTAGGCATCCGTTGCGCAGTGCGGACTCGCACCATGGAGGAGGCCGACAAGGTCCGGCGCGCCGGAGCACACCTGTGGATCATGGGGCCGGGCGGCACGTCCTTCGGTACGCCGATCAAGCCGCGGCCCATCATCTCGCTGTGGCCCACGCTCATCCCGCGCTCGTTCGTGGAGCAGAAGACTGAAATCCTAGTGGCCTGAGGAGAAGCAAATGAAGAAGATCGTTCGTGACATCGCGTACGTCCGCTCCGGTGACAAGGGCGACGTCTGTACGGCCGGAGTGATCGCACGCACTCCGCAGGACTATGTCGCCCTGAAGGCCAGCGTGACCCCGGATTCGGTCAAGGCGCTGTACGGGGACTGGGTGCAAGGCGAGGTCAGCTGCCATTCCATGGACAACATCGAGGCGGTGGTCGTCGTGATGCAGCGCGCGCTCGGCGGCGGGGCGACTAGGACGCTGCGCCTAGACCAGACTGGCAAGTCGCTGGGCTATGCCCTGCTGCGGCTCCCAGTCGTGGACTGATGATGAGCATCTTGCGCTCAACCCTGAGGACGACCGAGCCGGCCTACCTAGCGAATGCAGGCGCCTACGGGCGGCTGCTGGAACAGCTCACGGCGGCGCGCACTGGCGCCACGGCGGGAGGAGGCGCCCAGGCCTCCCAGGCGCATCTCAGGCGCAACAAGCTCCTGCCGCGCCATCGTATCAACGCCTTGCTCGATCCGGGCACCTGCTTCCAGGAGATCGGCCAGCTTGCGGCCCACGGCCTGTATGACGGCACGGTGCCGAGCGCCGGCATCGTCACTGGCATCGGCATCGTGGAAGGCCGCCCGTGCATGGTCATGGCCAATGATGCGACGGTCAAGGGCGGTACCTATTATCCGCTGACGATCAAGAAACAGATCCGGGCGCAGGCCATCGCCCGGGAGAACGGACTGCCATGCATCTACCTAGTGGACTCCGGCGGCGCGTTCCTGCCGCTGCAGGAAGACATCTTTCCGGATGAGAACCATTTCGGGCGCATCTTCCGGAACATCGCGGAGATGTCCTCGCTGGGCATCAAGCAGATTGCGGCCGTCATGGGATCCTGCACCGCAGGCGGCGCGTACATCCCCGCGATGTGCGACGAGACTGTCATCGTCAAAGGCAATGGCACGATCTACCTGGGCGGCCCGCAGCTTGTGCAGGCGGCCACCGGTGAGATCGTCGATCATCAGACGCTCGGTGGCGCCGACGTTCACACCCGCATGTCCGGCGTGGCGGATCATCTGGCGCATGACGAACTCCACGCACTCTCCATCGTGCGGGAGATCGTCGCACGGCCGGGTCCGGGGCGCATGGCCAAGCCGCCGCTGACGCCGCTCGCGCCACTGTACGACCTTGCCGAGCTCCCGGGCCTCATTCCGGAAAACCCCAAGCATCCGATCCCCGCGCGCGAGATCCTGGCACGCATGCTCGACGGCAGCGAGCTCAATGAGTATCGGGAACGTTATGGCAACACCCTGATATGCGGCACCGGCGCCATAGGCGGCTTCCCCGTGGGTGTGCTCATCAACAACGGAGTGCTGTTCAGCGAGAGCGCGCAGAAGGCGGCGAACTTCATCGAACTCTGCAGCCAGAGCGACATTCCGCTCGTTTTCCTACACAACATCAGCGGATTCATGGTGGGCATTTCTTACGAGCAGGGCGGCATCGCCAAGGACGGGGCCAAGATGGTGAACGCGGTGTCCACCTCCCGCGTGCCTAAGTTCAGCGTCATCTTGGGCGGAAGCTACGGCGCGGGCGCTTACGCGATGTGCGGCCGCGCGTTCGGCCCGAGATTGATGGCGATGTGGCCCAACGCACGCACTTCGGTGATGGGCGGCGACCAGGCCGCGACCGTGCTGGCGCTCGTGCGGGAAGAACAGCTGGCGCGCAAGGGGCAGTCCTCCACGCCCGAAGAGGTCGAAGCCTTCAAGCGGCCGATTCGCGACCGGTACTACGCCGACAGCACGGCGCTCAACGCCGCCTCGAAGCTTTGGGTGGACGCCGTCATTGAACCAGCAAGCACGCGTGCGTGGCTGGCCATGGGGCTGTCGCTAGCTGCAGGAAGCCCCCGCCAGGGCACCCGCTTCGGCGTCTTCAGGATGTAAGCATGTTCCAGCGTGTATTGATTGCCAACCGGGGCGAGATTGCGTGCCGTATTGCCCGCACCTGCCGCCGCATGGGTATCGAGTATGTGGCGGTGTACGCCGACGTCGATGCCGGTGCGCCGCACTTGGAGGGCGCCGTGGCGCGCGTCCGGATCGGTGCAGGACCTGCTGCGCAAAGCTACCTCCTAGGCGAACGCATCATCGCGGCTTCCCTTGAAACCGGCTGCGACGCGGTTCACCCGGGCTACGGCTTCCTTTCGGAGAACAGCGGCTTCGCGGCGGCGGTTACGGCGGCAGGACTGATGTTCGTCGGTCCGACGCCGCAAACCATCGCGACGCTTGGGGACAAGGCACGTGCCAAGGCGCTCATGGAAGCGGCTCGCGTCCCGGTAGTGCCGGGCGGCGGCGACGCGAGCGACGATCCCGAGATCGTGGCCTCCATGGTCCGCAAGGTTGGGCTTCCCGTTCTCCTGAAGCCCAGCGCGGGCGGGGGCGGCAAGGGCATGCGGGTGATCACCCAGCTCGCGGAGGTCGGCGACGCGGTGGATTCGGCGATCCGGATCGCGCGCAGCAGCTTTGGTGACGGCCGCCTGATCGTCGAGCGCTACATCGACAAGCCGAGGCACATCGAGGTTCAGGTCTTCGGCGACACACACGGCAATGTAGTCCACCTGTTCGAGCGCGAGTGCTCGCTGCAGCGGCGCCATCAGAAGGTGGTGGAGGAAGCGCCCGCGCCGAACCTGCCGCAGGAGGTGCGGCAGCGGCTGGTCGAGGCGGCGGTGCGCGGTGCAAGCAGCGTCGGCTATCTGAACGCAGGAACATTCGAGTTCATCGTGGGACCCGACTTCCAGTTCTATTTCCTGGAAGTCAACACGCGGCTGCAGGTGGAGCATCCGGTGACCGAGTGCGTCACTGGCCGGGACTTGGTGGAATGGCAACTGCGGGTGGCGGCTGGCGAGCCACTGCCCTTGTCGCAAGAGCAGATCCGTTGCACGGGCCATGCCATGGAAGCCCGCATCTATGCAGAAGACCCTGCGAACGACTTCAGGCCGTCCCCAGGGGATGTCGGCACGGTGCGCTGGCCGCGTGATGGGCGCGTGGAATCGGGTATCGCCAGCGGAGGCGTCGTGCCTTCCTTCTATGATCCCATGGTGGCCAAGCTGGTCACCCATGCAGATACGCGTGCAGGTGCACTCACCCGGCTGCATGCTGCGCTGGGAGACACGGTTCTGGTCGGCCTGACCACCAACATCGGCTATCTGCGGCGCGTTCTCGCGGATGCCAGCGTTCAGGCGGGGCAGGTACATACCCGCTACCTTGACGAGCACGGCGCGCGCTTTACCGCCAACGAGGCCAGCGCCCTGGCAGCGGCGTGTGCGTCGGTGATCGGACTTGCGGGATGCAACGCCGCCAACCCCTGGGTGGCGGATGGCTTGCGCGGCGCCGGCGATCGCGCCGACCTCGACGCCGAAGCGCCGTTGGGCCGCGTCGAACTGTGGGAGGGGGAGCTCGGGTTCTCTTGCGCGCTTCAGACGCGCACTCCTGAAGGGATCCGAGTCGCGATCAATGGTGCCATCTGGAACGTCTGCCCGCTCGGAGATGCCGACGGTGTGCATCATGGCCGGGTCGGATCCCGGTACTGGTTCGCCCAATGGCACCAGGGACGGTGGGAGATGCAAGTGGACGGTGATCGCGTCGTGCTGCAACCGGCGCGTACGCGCAGCTTCAATACCGCTGCAACGGCGGGCCTAGCTGTAGCACCCATGTCTGGCACGATCGCCGCGCTTCCGGTGCGCGTGGGCGACCGCGTTTCGCAGGGCGCCACGCTGGCGATCGTCGAAGCCATGAAGATGGAACACGGCGTCGCCTCGGCCCGCGACGGAACCGTGCGTGCCATCGCGTTCAGTGTCGGCGACACGGTCAAGGCAGGAGAGCTTATCGTCGACATCGAGTGAGCTTCGCATGCACTCGCTGCTGATAAACTTGGAGCAAATTTGATTCCGACGATGGCAGCGAATCCTGTGGCAACCCTCCCGAAGGCATCCGAGCGTACATCCGAAGTTCGGGTGCTCGCGCGTGGGCTGGCGATCCTGAGGGCGTTCGAGCCTGCGAATGAATGGCGCACCAACTCGGAGCTGTCCGCGGTCACCGGGGTACCCAAGCCCACGGTGTCCCGCATCACGGCCAATCTCACCGAGGCCGGCTACCTGCTTTATTCGACAGAGCGTGCCGCGTATAGCCTGAGCACTTCGGTACTGGCGCTCGGCTTTGTTGCTGCCTCCCATCGCAATCTGGTCGCGATCGCGCGACCTTTGATGAAAGAGTTCGCCGACGACCACAACGTTTCGGTCGTGCTCGCTTCGCCGGACCGCGACAGCATGGTGTGTAACGAAGTGGCGCACAGCGATGCAATGCTTTTCACGTTGCGCATCCGCGCTGGCTCCCGCCTGCGCATGGGCCAGTCCGCTCTGGGACGTACCTTGATCGGCTCCATGGGAGACGCCGAGAGGGATCGGACGCTGGCGAAGCTGGCGCTGGCCGACCCCGAAAGCTGGTCGGCCCTGCACAGCCAGGTGAAGTCGCTGGTGGCTCAAATGCAGCGTCGGCAGTTCTGCGTAGCCTCGGGCACGCTGGAGCGCGGCACGAACGGCGTGGCCGTGGTCGTCGATACGCCTGAGGGCCCGCACTCGTTTGCGCTAGGCTGCGCGGCACCCTCGAACATCCTGAGCGTCGCACGGATTGAATCCGTAGTGGCGCCAAGCCTGCTCAAACTCAAGCAGAGACTGGAGACCGAATTGAGTACCGGGGCGCAGGCCGTGGGGATTTGATGGTTCGAATCCGGAATCCGGATACGCTGGCCCGAGACTCGCACCTCGCGCATGACCCGGCAGGGGAGGTCGACTCGCTGCGGCGGGGCCTGCAACTGCTGCGGCTGTTCGATGCCCGCCACCGATCACTGCAGGTCTCCGAGATCGCGAGCAAGCTCGGGCTGTCGCGTGTCACTGCAGCCAAGCTGGTGAGCACACTGGTCAGCCAGAATTTCCTGCGCGCCGCCGGACCGGAAGGTGCTTTCGAGCCGCACATTGCATGCCTCGCGCTTGGCCGCTCGGTCAAGCGCGGACTGCCCGTCTTGCAGGCCGCGCAGCCACGCATGCTGGCCCTGTCGCAGCGCTTCGAGGTGCACGTCACCCTATCCACGCGGGACCAGACGCAGATGCTAGTGGTAGAGCACGTCGTGCCGGCGGGTCAGGTGCGGCTGGGACTGGACACCGGGGCGCGACTGCCGATGTCCAGATCCGCCTCCGGTCGCGCGTACCTCTGGGCGCAGCCCAAGCTGCAGCGGGGCAAGTGGCTGGAAATCGACAGCAACGACGACGGCGAGGGCGCGCGGCGCAAGTCCGAGGTCAAGACCGCGTTCCATGAACTGGACGAGAAGGGTTGGTGCTTCATGGCCGCTCCGGTCACCAGCCAGACCAGTTCTATTGCTACGCCGATCTACGCTGGCAACGAGGTCGATTACGTCCTGACGGCGATGGCCGTAGGCCCGGCGGTGGAGCGCAAGTTGCGCGACAAGGTCGCCCCCGAGCTGCTCGCCCAAGCGCAGATGATCTCCCACGATCTGGGCACGCATCCACTTGAGGGGCACTATTGATCCGGCCCTTTGAAGTCGAGAGTCGTCGTGGACGGACTGCCACAGGCAAACGACTCACGAAAATTTAACCTATTTCCGGCAGTTGAGCCCCAGTAAAGCCGCGCAACGCTAGACTGGAAGCCAGTTTCAACGGATTTGCAGGAGTCACCAGATGGGTGAACAGGGTATTCCGGACGAACGTGACCGCTGATTCCGGCATCGTGACCGCCGATTCCGGAGAACGTGACCGGCGAGCAGGCTCGGTGGCCGGAACGCCGGTCTACGACACCGGCCCGGTGTTGCGCATGAACCTAGAAACGGCAGTTGGATGCGCCTGCCGGTGCCGTGATCGGGGTGCCAGGCAAGGCGCGACGACGCGGCGGGCTACTGCCCGCAAGGAGGAGCAACGCCGCATGGCGCGCCGAGCGCGGTGCTGGCAGGTGCATAGCGCCCTCACCCACGAGGTGAACGTCATCGAAGCCGTCAACGCTTGATTTCATGCGGCTTGTCAAGGGATACAAAGCGGTCAACTGCCGTTTCTAGTATTTCGTTCCATTAAAACAAATACATATCAAACCATGCCGAGGTCGAACTTGTTCCAACGAAACACCACTGGCGATGCATTCATCTCTGCGATGCCTTTGAGGATGCGTTGT
>NZ_JARGEN010000044.1 GCF_029211125.1 Curvibacter soli | reverse complement strand
CGTTGAAACTGGCTTCCAGTCTAGCGTTGCGCGGCTTTACTGGGGCTCAACTGCCGGAAATAGGTTCAATTCCCTGTTTGGAAATCGAACCCGCGTCCGACGCCCCGACCAAAAGCACACCCATTCACACCCATTTCGAGATGAGGCGACCCGTCGTGCGGCGATTGGCGTCACCTTTCTCCGCGCTTTGTGCGGTGAAAGAGTTGCGTGTGCGGAGAATGCAGCCCATAATCTCTGCATGAATAGCGGCGATTACAAATACATCTGGCAGGCCAGTGACTGGCCGAACTGGCGCTTCGACCTGGCGGTACTGGCCGGGCCCATGGCCGAGGTCAGTCGTGCCCAGGGGCTGTTGATGGGGCGCCTTGCTGACGTCGGCATGGCTCTGCGTGACCAGGCGAGCCTCGCGGCGCTCACCGAGGACGTGGTCAAGACCAGCGAGATCGAGGGCGAGCAGCTCAACGTCGAGTCCGTGCGCTCTTCCATCGCCCGCAGGCTGGGCGTCGGCATCGGCGCGCTTGCGCCGGTCGATCGGCACGTCGAGGGCGTGGTCGAGATGGTGCTGGATGCCACGGCCAACTGCCAGGCACCGGTGTCGCGGGAGCGGCTGTTCGGCTGGCATGCCGCACTGTTTCCGACCGGCTACTCCGGGCTCTCCAAGATCAAGGTCGGCGCCTGGCGAGACGATGCCAGCGGCCCGATGCAGGTGGTGTCTGGCCCCATCGGTCGCCAACGGGTGCATTTCGAAGCGTCGCCCGCCGATCGCCTCGAGGCCGAAACCAGCCGCTTCCTCGACTGGCTCAATGGTGCATCAAACGAGCCGCCGCTGATCAAAGCGGGGCTCGGCCATTTGTGGTTCGTCACGCTGCACCCGTTCGACGATGGCAATGGCCGTATCGCCCGGGCCATTGGTGATCTGCTGCTGGCACGCGCCGACGGTAGCCCGCAGCGCTTCTACAGTTTGTCGGCGCAGATCCAGCGCGAACGCAAGGCTTACTACGACATCCTGGAGCAGACCCAGAAACGATCGCTGGACGTCACCGAGTGGCTCGCCTGGTTCCACGACACGCTCCATCGCGCTGTCGACCAGGCGCAGCACACACTCGACGCCGTGCTGACCAAGACGCGGTTCTGGCAGCGCTGGGCGACCACACCACTCAACGAGCGGCAGGTGAAGTTGCTGAACAAGCTGCTCGACGGGTTCGAAGGCAAGCTCACCAGCAGCAAGTGGGCGGCCATCGCCAAATGCTCGCCGGACACGGCCCTGCGCGACATCAACGATCTGCTTGCGCGGGGTGTCCTGCGGAAATCGGATGCGGGCGGGCGCAGTACAAGCTATGTGTTGGATGATGCTCCAACGGGGGTGCGCGCATGAAGAAAGACGTGAACGACGATGAAACTGGAGCCTGTCAGAAATTTTGTGTGCAAGAGGGACTTGCAGAATTCGGATGAATTTTTTAAACGCGCCAACGTGCGCTCAAAATAGACTGCGAC
>NZ_JARGEN010000043.1 GCF_029211125.1 Curvibacter soli | reverse complement strand
TAGAAATTTTGCTTAAATTTTAAGCAAATTTAGACGAATTTCGGCAAAAATAATTCTGCAAGTCCCTCTAATTAGTAGCAATAGTAGAGCAGCCCCGTATTTGTGGACAAGGCAAGTTTTCACTGGCGGAACAAGGGGTTGCGAGCGCGACAAGCATGTGGGTACGGCATGGTGCGAGGCGGCTGTGAATGGCGACAACATGGCAGACCTGCCATGGGTTGTGGATAAGTTCCCACTTGTCCTGGAAATGTTCACAACGTTGCCAGCAGGGACGGATTTTTTCGAGAAAAAGCCGGCGGATGCCGCACCTCCTTTGAAGATGTCGGCATCCGCCGGCTGCAGGGCTGGCGTGGCGGGTCAGTTGTTGTGCGGCATGGGCGATTTGCCGTCCGGGCGGTTTCCATGCCTGCGTGGCGCATCGAAGTGGCGGAATTCGGCGTCGAAGGTCTTTTGCTGCGCCGGTGACAAAACTGCGTAGAAGGTCTTTACGGCGTCCATGCGCTGGTCCATCTGGGCCTGGTGTTCGGAGCGCAGCGCGCGCAGGCGGTCGATGCGCTCGGGCGTGGTGAGCTTGTCGAATTCGTCGCGCGCGGGTGGTTCTGGGCGCGTGGACGGCTTCATGGCCGTGGTGAACGCGGTCCATGCGCCTTCCTGCGAGGCGGTGATTTGCAGCTTTTCCTTGAGCGCGGCCTCGCGCCGGGCCATGAACGCCTCGGTCTTGGCCGGGTCGCCATGGCGCATGTCGTGGCGCATGTGGCCGGCGGGCGGGGGGCCCTTGGGGGCGTCGGTGTTGGCGGGCTGGGCGAAGGCCGCGGTGCCGCCCATGGCGGCGAGAAGGGTGGCGATGGCCAGGCGTTGTTGCAGTGGTTTCATGAGAGCTTCCTTTCGTGAGAAACCCCCGGTGCAGCACATGGCACCAGGTTCAGTAGCAGTGTCTCCATTGTCTGTGTCGCCCCCGTGCGTGCCGCGTCATGGTGTGTAAAGTTGCATGAACAAATGGCGCCACGCGATGTGGGGGGCGCGCACCTGGGCAGGAGGGACAATCGACCCTTTGCCGGTATTCTGGCCTGGCTGCCAGGGAAGGTTTTCGTGTGTTCAAGAATGTGATCGTCTACCGCATCGCGGCGGGATGGGCCTCGGCGCTCGCGCAAATGGAAGAAGCCTTGCAGGGCGCGTGCTTCGTGCCCTGCGGCGCCACGCAGGAACAGTCCAGCGGCTGGGTGCCGCCGCGCGGCGATGCCCACGGGCCACTGGTCGAATCGGTGGGCGGGCAGTGGATCATGAAGTTCATGGTGGAAGTGCGGATGCTGCCCGCCTCCGTGCTCAAGCGCCGGGTCGAGGAGCGCGCCGCGCAGATCGAGGCCGAGACTGGCCGTAAGCCCGGCAAGAAGGAGATGCGCGACATCCGCGACGAGGCGCGGCTCGACTTGCTGCCCATGGCGTTCACCAAGCAGGCCAGCGTGCCGGTATGGCTCGACGCCCAGGCGGGCTGGCTGGTGGTGGGCGCGGCCAGCCAGTCGCGCGCCGACGCGGTGACCACGGCGCTGGTGGAGCGCTGCAGCGGCCTGTCGCTGGCGCTGCTCGACACGCAACTGTCGCCGCAGGCGGCCATGGCGCAATGGCTGACGACGCAGGAGCCGCCCGCGGGCTTCAGCGTGGACCGCGAGTGCGAGCTGAAGGCCAGTGACGAAAGCAAGGCGGTGGTGCGCTATTCCAAGCACCCGCTGGACATCGAGGAGATCCGCCAGCACATCGCGCAGGGCAAGCAGCCCGCCAAGCTCGCGCTGACCTGGGACGACCGTGTGTCCTTTGTACTGACCGAAGGGCTGCAGCTCAAGAAGATCGTGTTCCAGGATGTGGTGTTCGAGGGCGCCCGGGCCCAGGACGGCGGCTTCGACGCCGACGTGGCCATCGCCACGGGCGAGCTGGGCGGCCTGCTGCCCGAGCTGATCGCCGCGCTCGATGGCGAAACGCCGCGCGGCGCGGCGGCCGGTGGGGGCGCTGATTTCTAGATGAAATCAGCCTCCAGCGCTTTATTTACCTGCGGTAGAAGCTATTAATTCGATAGCATCAGACGCTCCGCGGAGCCAGCAGCGCCAGCTCCGCTGACAAACCCGTCGAGGGCACATCGAAGCCCGCCTGCGCCCGTTCGCCAGGCTGGCCGAACAGCGTCGCGGCGTGGCGGGCCCCGGCGGCCACGCTGTCGATGACGGGCACGTTCACCAGCGGCTGCACCAGCGCCGCCATGCCGGCCAGCCCGGCGCCGCCCAGCACCACGCTGCGCGCGCCGCTGCGCACGGCGGCAGCCTGGCAGGCCGTTGCCAGCAACTGGTGGGCAGCAGCGGGGTCGGCGGCCAGCGCGGCCCCGCTGGGCGCCACGGTGTGTACCAGCGCGAGCTGCGCGCCGAAGCCCAGCGCCTGGGCCAGCCGCTCCAGCATGGGTCGCCAGCGCGCGCCGCCCGTCACCACGGCGAAGCGGCCATGGCGCGCGGCCTCGGTGAACGCGGCCTCGGCCAGCCCCGTCACGGGCACGGGGGCGCTTTCGCGCAGCGCCCACAGGCCGGGATCGCCGAAGCAGCCGATCAGCACCGCATCGGGCGCCTGCCCTGGCACCTGGGCCAGCCGCGCGGCCCAGGCGTCTAGGCAGGCATGGCCGGCCACGGCATAGCCGGCCTCGTCGGCGATGTAGGGGGCGCCGAAGCGCGCGGTCACGGAATCGACCTGCACCGCCTGTGCCGCCAGCGCGGCGTGCAGGTGCTGGCGCAGCAGTGCCGTGATCGCCTCCGTGGTGTTGGGGTTGATGACGAGCAGGCGGTGCGGCGCGGGCGCGGCGGGGGCGTTCATGGGGAAAGGCTCAGGCGGGTTGCGGCGCGCCGAACAGGCTGATCAGGTCGGGTTGCGGCGCCTCCGCCGTGGGGAAATGCAAGTGCGATTCGACCCGCGTCAGGTGGTCCACCATGCGCTGCGCGGCCTCGCGCGCGTCGCGCAGGCGGATGGCGTCGAGCAGCGCGCGGTGCTCGCGGCAGCCGCAGGCCGTGGCCTCGTAGCGCTCGCGCGCCTGGGTGGGGCTGTAGGTCATGAGGATCAGGGAGGTGCGCGAGGTCAGCTCGCGCAGGATGCGCAGCAGCGTCTGGTGGCCCGCGCCCTCGGCGATGCGGAAGTGGAATTCGCCCGACAGGCGGATCGCGCGGCGCATGTCGTTGGCGGCACGCGCGGCTTCTTCCTCGTCGATGCAGGCCACCAGCGCGGCCATGTCGGCGCCGGTGGCGCGGTCGATGAAGCGCTGCACCAGCGTGGGCTCGATCATGCGGCGCACCTCGAACACCTCGCGCGCCTCCTGCTCGGTGGGCTGGGCGATGGCCGCGCCGCGGTTGGGCGTGAGCGTGACCACCTGCTCGTTGGCCAGCCGCACCAGCACGGGCCGGATGCGTGTGCGCGAGACGCCGAAGGCCGTGGCCAGGCGGTCTTCCACCAGCTTGGTGCCGGGCGGCAGGTGGTGGTCGAGGATGGCCGAGACGATGCGGTCGTAGATCTCCGCGTCGCTGATCGCGGGCTGCTTGGCGGCCCCGGCGCTTGCCACGGCGGGCATGGCGGCGGATGTGCGGGCCTGTCGCGCGGGTGCGCGGACGATGGGGACGGTCATGTGGAACTTCCTGCGCGGCGCCGCCGGCCCAGGGCCGAAGCCAGCGCCAGCGCCAAGCCCATGACGGCGAACGAGACGATGGTCGTCATGGTGCCCAGTGCGTAGATGGCCGGCGTGGTGACGGTGCTGGTCAGGCCCTGCAACTCCAGCGGCAGGGTGTTGACGTCGCCAATGGCCTGCGAGGTGCGGGCGATCTCGTCCCAGCTCAGCGTGAAGCCGAACATGCCGATGCCCACCACCGAGGGGCCGATGAGCGGCAGCACCACATGGCGGAAGGTCTGCCACGGGGTGGCGCCGAGGTCGCGCGCGGCTTCTTCATAGGCCGGGTTGAAGCGGTTGAACACCGCGAACATGATGAGCAGGCCGAACGGCAGCGTCCAGGTGAGGTGGGCGCCGAGCGCCGAGGTCATGAGGCCGAGCGCGGTGCCGTAGTTGTCGAGCGCGTTCTGCGCGCCCAGGGCGGCCAGCGCGGCCTTGATGCCGCCGTCGAGCAGGCGGAACTGCAGCTCGATGCCCAGCGACACGATGATGGACGGCATGATGAGGCTGGCCACGGTGACGAAGAACAGCGCGTTGCCGCCCCTGAGCTTCTTGCGGAAAGCCAGCCCGGCGAGCACCGCGAGCACGATGGTCAGCGCCATCACGGTGGCGCCCAGCAGCAGCGAGCGGCGCATGGCGGCGCCGATGTCCACCGTGCCCAGGCCCTCGGCCAGTTGCCGGAACCAGTGCAGCGATATGCCGCGCAGCGGGAAGGTGAGCCCGCCTTCGGGGCCCTGGAAGCTCAGCACGAAGATGGTGAGCGTGGGCCCGTACATGAACAGCACGAACAGCGTGAACACGATGGCCAGTGGCCAGAAGCCGGCGGGACGGGGTTCGCGCGGGGTCATAGCTCTTTCCTGATGTCCACCAGCCGGGTCAGGCCCCAGATGATCATCAGCACCACGGCCAGCAGGATCACCGCGTTGGCCGCGGCCAGCGGGAACTGCAGGTAGGAAGTCTGCACCTCGATGATCTTGCCGACGGAGGCGATCTGCTGCCCGCCCATGACGCCGATGGTGACGAAGTCGCCCATGACGATGGTGATGACGAAGATCGAGCCGATGATGATGCCCGTGCGCGACAGCGGCACGACGACGTTCCACAGCGCTTGCCAGCCCGAGGCGCCCGCGTCGGTGGCGGCTTCGAGCAGGCTGCGGTCGATGCGCATCATGCTGTTGAAGATGGGCACGATCATGAACATGGTGTAGAGGTGCACGAAGGCCAGCACCACGGAGAAGTCGGAATACAACAGCCAGTCCACCGGCGCGCCGGTCAGGCCCAGCCCCTGCAACCCCTGGTTGACCAGGCCGTTGCGGCCCAGCAGGGGCATCCAGGAGATCATGCGGATCACGTTGGAAGTCCAGAACGGCACCGTGCACAGCACGAACAGCGCCGTCTGCATGCGCGGCGAGCGCACATGGAAGGCCAGGAAGTACGCCACCGCGAAGCCCAGCGCCAGGGTGATGGCCCACACCAGCAGGCAGAACTTGAGCGTGGAGAGATAGGTGGAGATGGTGACGCAGAGGTCGCCGTTGGCGGTCCGGTGCGAGCAGCCCTCGAAGATGGCCGCGTAGTTGCGCAGCGTGAAGGCGGGGATGAGTTCGTATTCGTTGAAGTCCCAGAAGCTCACCATGAGCACCAGGGCCAGGGGCACCAGGAAAAAAAGCACGAACACCACCGCGAACGGCGCCGCCTGCCACCAGGCGCGCCCGCTGTGGCCGGGGGCTGGCGCGGGCGATGGCATGGGAGAGGCGGCGCTGCTGTTCATGGCGGGGTTCGTGCGGAAGTTACCCTTGGAGATATAGCGATAAACCCCGCCGCGCCCCGGCATGCGGGCGCGGCGGATCCGGGCCGTATATCAGGCAGCCACGAATTCGTTCCACTTGCGGACCATGTACTCGTTCTCGTCCATGACCGCGTTCCAGCAGGCGATGCCGCTCATGCGCTGCTCGTAGCTGCCGCCGTCGCGCACGCTGCCGGCCTTGGCGATCACGTCGCCGTGCGGGCTCTTGATGTCCTGCGCCGCGGGCTTGCCTTCCATCCAGTAGGCCCATTCGTAGGCTTCCATGTGGGTCTTGGCGGTGTCCAGCACGGCGCTGTAGTAGCCCTGGCGGTTCAGGTAGGCGCCGGCCCAGCCATCGAGGAACCAGTTGATGAATTCATAGGCCGCGTCCAGCTTCTTGCCCGACAGCGTGGCCGGCAGCCCGAAGCCAGAGGCCCAGGCGCGGTAGCCCTCCTTGAGCGGCTGGAACACGCAGGCGATGCCCTTGCTGCGCACGGCGGTGACGGCGGGGCTCCACATCGACTGGATCACCACCTCGCCCGAGGCCATGAGGTTGACCGACTCGTTGAAGTCCTTCCACAAGGCGCGGAACTGGCCGGCCTTCTTGGCTTCGATCAGGGTCTTGATCGTCAGGTCGATCTCGGCCTTGGTCATGTTGCCCTTGTCGGCGTACTTGTGCATGCCCTTGGCCTCCACCACCATGGCGGCGTCCATGATGCCGATGGAGGGGATGTTGAGGATCGCGGCCTTGCCCTTGAACTCGGGGTTGAGCAGCTCGGCCCAGCTTTCGATGGGGCGCTTGATGAGGTCGGGGCGGATGCCCAGCGTGTCGGCGTTGTAGGTGGTGGGAATGAGCGTCATCCACTCGGTGGGCGCCTTGGCGAAGGCCTTGCTGCGCTCGCCTTCGAGGAAGATCACCTTCTTGGGCGCCGTGCCCTGGTCGCCCACGGCCTTGCCGGCCACGGTGCCGGTGGTGAACAGCGGAGTGATCTTGCCGGCGTTCTTGATCTTCCTGACGTCGATGCCCTTGAGGTTGCCTGTGGGCACGATCTTCTTGAGCGAGAAGTACTCGGTGTCGATCAGGTCGAAGCTGTTGGGCGCGGTGACGGCGCGCTTGGTCACGTCGTCGGTGGTCACGGCCACGTACTGGATGGTGATGCCGGTGTCGGCCTTGAACTTCTCGGCGATGTCCTTGTCCTGGTTTACCGCCGTGCCCAGGTAGCGCAGCACGGGTTTTTCCTGCGCGTGCACGGCGGGGAACACGCCCGCGGCGAGGATGCCCGCGGTGCCCTTGAGCAGCGCGCGGCGCGGCAGGGCGGTGGTGGGGTCGATGGTGTCGTCGGACATGGTGGTTTGCTCCTGTTGATGGGGGTCGGAAGGCAGAGGCTGGAAGAAAGGACCGTCAGGCGGGCGCGGCGGACAGCGGATGGGCATGGGCCGCGGCCCACGAGAGGTGCACCGGCTCGGCCAGGGCGAAGGGGCGGCTGTCGAACGCGGCCTCGGGCACCATCACGGACACGCTCGTGCTGCCGCCGGCATCGAGCGCGTCCACGCCGAGCAGCACATAGGTGCCCTGGTATTCCACGTCGGTCACGGTGCCGGTGATGCCATCGCCGCCCCCCGCGTCGGCGGCCAGGGGCTGGATGCGCATGTGGTCGTTGCGCACGGCGACCTTGCCGCCCGCGGACAGGCGCAGCACGTTGTGGCCACCCATGAAGCGCGCCACGAACTCGCTGGCCGGGCGGTTGTACACCTCGTGCGGGGCGCCATGCTGCTCGATCACGCCGTTGTTCATCACCACCATGGCGTCGGCCAGCGCCATGGCCTCTTCCTGCGAATGGGTAACGTGGATGAAGGTGAGGCCGAGCTCCTTCTGCCAGCGGCGCAGCTCGGCGCGCATCTGGATGCGCAGGAACGGGTCGAGCGCGGACAGCGGCTCGTCGAGCAGCAGCACGCGCGGCTCCGTGATGAGGGCGCGCGCCAGCGCCACGCGCTGCTGCTGGCCGCCCGACAGCTCGCCGGGCTTGCGCGCGCTCAGGTGGCCCATGGCCACGCGCTCCAGCAGGTCCTGCGCGCGCCGCTGGCGCTCGGCCCGGGCCACGCCCTTCATCTTGAGGCTGAAGGCCACGTTGTCGAGCGCCGTCAGGTGCGGGAACAGCGCGAAGCTCTGGAACATCATGGCCGTGCCGCGCGCGGCGGCGGGCTGGCGGGTGATGTTGCGGTTCTCCAGCAGGATGTCGCCGCTGGTCACCGACTCGTGCCCCGCGATCATGCGCAGCGTGGTGCTCTTGCCGCAGCCCGAGGGCCCGAGCAGGCAGCAGTAGCTGCCCTGGGCGATGCGCAGGTCGATGCCGTCCACGGCGGCGCTGCCGCTGGCATAGCGCTTGGTCAGCGCGACCAGCTCGACGGCGTACGGCGCGGGCGCGGCGGGGTTCATGGCGCGGCATGCATGCACGAGCCATGCCAGGTTTGTATGCAGGGTTTCGCAACGATTGCATACAAAATGCACAGGGCCTGTGCATGCGTGGCGCGGGCGCGCACCGGGGTGGCTGGCCGGGGCGCGGGATTTATGGGTCAAATGTGCCGCTGGCGCTTGATTTGCTTGCGGAAGCAGCTATGAAATCAGGAGCGAAACATGGGGGCGCCGGGCGTTCAACAACCCCAGGATGAAGTTGGTGTCCAGCAGGTACTTAACGCCATTCCGAGGGGTCGCCCTGGAAGGTGGGCGAATGCTCCAGGCCGCCAGCAAGCTCGGCCAGGCCCTATGGGCGTGGCGGCTGGGGTGTAGGTCGGCGGCCAGCAGGGCGGTGGCGGTGTGCAGCGGCACGACTACGCATTTCTGCGTGTAGGCGATGACCTGGTCGGCCCGTTGTGTCGTACTACCTTTGCGGGATCGATAGGGCTTTGGTAAGAATGCGGCAAACACCAAGGCTCATGCCGGCCACGCCAGCCGCAGCCCGCTTTCGAACGCCAGCGCCGCGCCCGTCACCGGATCGGTGAACGCCAGCCCGCGCGCCAGCAACTGCAGCGGGTGCGCATAGTCGGGCGGGCCTTCGGGCTGCAGCACGGGGTAGATGCGGTCGTGCAGGATGGGTGCGCCCAGGGCGGCCATCTGCACGCGCAACTGGTGCCGCTGGCCGGTGGCGGGCATGAGGCGGTAGCGGGCCAGGGCGCCATGGGCCTCCAGCATTTCGATCCGGGTTTCGGCGTTGTGCGGACCTTCTTCGGGCGCGGCCTGACGCATCTGCATGAAGTGGGCGGCGGGCACGATGCGGTGGCGCAGCACCTGGGGCCGGGCCAGCCCGGCGTGCCAGGGCGCGATGGCTTCGTACTGCTTGGCGGCGGCGCGGTCGCGGAACAGCGCTTGGTACAGCCCGCGCTGGGCGGGCTGCACGGTGAACAGCACCAGTCCGGCGGTTTCGCGGTCGATGCGGTGCACTGGCGCCAGGGTGGCGATGCCCAGGCGGCGTTTGAGGCGCACCAGCAGTGTCTGCTGCAGGTAGCGGCCCGCGGGCGCGACGGGCAGGAAGTGCGGCTTGTCGGCGACGACGATGCGTTCGTCCTGGTAGACCACGCGCTCGGCGAACGGGACGGGCTCTTCGGGCGGCAGGCTGCGGTAGTAGTAGTAGCGCGCCTGCGGGCGGCACGGCGCGCCGGGCGGGGCGGGGCGGCCCTGGGCATCGATGACGTCGCCGCGCTCCATGCGCGCGGCCCAGTCGGCGCGCGGCACGGCGGGGAAGCGCCAGGCGAAGAAGTCGGCCAGCGTGGGCCAGGCGTGCAGGCCGGCGCTGGGCAGCTCCACGCGGCTGGCGCCCACGCCGTCGCGCAGGGGCAGCGGCGCAGCGGGCTGGGTGTGCAGGCGCCGGCCCATGCCGTGCGTTTCAGGCGGCGGCCATCAGGCGGCGCGCGCGGGCCAGGCGCCAGGCGTCGGCGGGGCTGTCGTAGACCTGCTCGGCGGTGGTGGCGGTTTCGCGCAGGCGGGTGTCGAGGGCGATGCGGTTGTCGAACACGAAGCATTCGCCCACCCAGTCGCGCTCGGCGTCGGGCAGCGCGGCGAAGTAGTGGAGGATGCCGCCCGCGAGCTGGTAGACGTCGAGCTCCTGGTCCTGCATCCAGGCGGCGGTTTTCTCGCAGCGGATGCCGCCGGTGCAGTACATGGCCACGGGCCGGCCTTCGGCGCGCCACTGCGGCGCGTGGGCCTGCACGTAGGCGGGGAAGTCGCGGAAGTGGGCCGCGCCGGGGTCCAGCGCGCCGCGGAAGTGGCCCAGGCGGTGTTCGAAGCTGTTGCGGTTGTCGAGCAGCACCACATCGCTGCGCGCGAGGAGGGTGCGCCAGTCCTGCGGCGCCAGTGCGGTGCCGCCCGCGCGCAGGCCGCTGGCGCCGGGGATGCCGACGGCCACGGCCTCGGGCCGCACGTGGACTTTCAGGCGCGCGAAGGGCGGCGTGGCGCAGGCGCTGCGCTTGAAGGCCATGCCGGCGAAGCGGCCCGCGAACGCCGGGTCATGGGCGAGCGCCGCCTCGAACGCGGCCACGTCGGCCGGGCTGCCGGCCACGGCGCCGTTGATGCCCTCGGGCGCGACGAGGATGCTGCCGCCGAACGTATCGCCCAGGGCGGCGCCGAGCGCGCGCAGCCGCGCGGCGGCTTGCGCCGGCGCGGGCAGCTCGGTGAAGCGGTAGAAGGCGCTGTGGAGCAGCGCGTTGCCGATGGGCGCAGGGGGCAAGGCGGACATGGTGGCGCTATGGCGGCGGAGGGTGGTGCTATGGATTGATGAGCTGCCACCGCAGTATTTCTGCGGGTTTCAGGTACATTTGTGTATGAAACTGCCGAAAATACTGCGGTGGCAGCTATTGAATGTATAGCGTCAGGCGGCGACCTGGTAGCCCTCCTCGGCGATGGCGCGGGCCAGCGCTTCGCGCGGCTGGGTGCTTTGCACTTCGACCTGGCCGCTGGCGCGGTCGATGCGCACGGTGGCCTGCGGGTCCACGCTGTGCACGGCCTGGGTGACGGCGCGTTCGCAGTGGCCGCAGGTCATGCCCTGGACCTGGAAGTTCTGTTGCATGGGAGTTTCCTTTTCAAGAAAGCGGATGGCAGCATCCTGCACCTTGCCACGGGGGGAGAGTCAAGCGCGTGGCGCATGCATGCCCGCATGTGACATTGACATGGCTCAAGGCGCCGGTCGCGCGACGTCGGCATTTTGCCTATCGGACTGACGTAATGACAAATACGGGCCCAAGGCCCGCAGGAACTCTGGCAGACTGCGTGCGCGCGTGGCTTTCCTTTTCTTCATGAATAAATGACTCTGGGGTTGAGCGAGATGAATTTCCTACTTCTGATGCGGCAGTTCACCATTCGTTTCCGCATGCTGGGCGCCATTGCCGTGGTGCTGGGGCTGCTGGGGCTGCTGGGCGGCGCGGGCATGCTGGGCATGTTGCGTATCCACAGCGTGAGCGGCGAGGTGATGACCACCGCTTTCGGCACGCTGCAGAAAACGGCGGCGCTGCGCAACGACATGGCGTCGATCCGCATCCATGAAAAAGAGATGATCATCCAGTACGAGAAGACCGAAGCCGTGAAGGCCGCGCGGGCGCGCTGGAACGACAGCCTGCAGCGCGCCGAGAAGGCTGCGGCGGCCGTCGGCGAAGCGGCGGGCGCGGACAGCGCGGCGGCGGTCAAGGATCTGGCGCAGAAGCTCGGCGCCTACCGCGAACTGTTCAACACGTTGGCCAACCAGATCGAGAGCGGCGGCTACGAGTCCGCCACCACCGCCAGCCGCATGAGCGCGCGCGCGGTGGCGCAGTTCGACGAGGCCAGCAAGGTGCTCGACCGCATCGAGGCCGACCTGCAGAAGTTCATCGCCAATTCGGTGGCCGAGGAAGACCCCGTGGCCTCGCAGACGCAGTGGTTCTTCGTGGCCGCCGTGGCGCTGACCATCGTGGTCGTGGTGCCGCTGACGCTGCTGAACATGCAGTCGATCTGCAGGCCGCTGGAGGAAGCGCGCGGCATGGCGCAGGCGATCGCGGGCGGCGACCTGTCGCGCCACATCGCCGCCGAGGGCCGCGACGAGCTGGCCGACCTGCAGCGCGCGCTGGCCGACATGCAGGCGGGCCTGGGCTCGATGGTGGCGCAGGTGCGCGACTCCAGCGAGAACATCGCCACCGCCAGCCAGGAGATCGCCAGCGGCAACGCCGACCTGTCCTCGCGCACCGAGCAGACGGCCAGCAACGTGCAGGAGACGGTGGCCTCCATCGCGCAGCTCACGGGCAACGTGCAGCAGACCGCGCAGTCGGCGCAGGTGGCCACGCAGCTCGCGGCCACGGCCTCGTCGGCGGCGGTGCGCGGCGGCACGGTGGTGGGGCATGCGGTGTCGAGCATGCACGACATCTCGGCGTCGAGCCGCAAGATCAGCGACATCATCGGCGTGATCGACTCCATCGCGTTCCAGACCAACATCCTCGCGCTCAATGCAGCGGTGGAGGCCGCGCGGGCGGGCGAGCAAGGCCGCGGCTTCGCCGTGGTGGCCAGCGAGGTGCGCAGCCTGGCGGGCCGCTCGGCCCAGGCGGCCAGCGAAATCAAGGTCCTCATCAAGACCAGCGTGACGGCGGTGGACGGCGGCGTGCGCCAGGTGGAGGACGCGGGCGCGGCGATGCAGGAGATCGTGGCGAGCGTGCAGCGCGTGACCGACATCATCGGCGAGATATCGGCGTCGGCGGCGGAGCAGTCCACGGGCATCGGGCAGGTGAACAAGGCGGTGGAGGATATCGACCGCATGACGCAGCAGAACGCCGCGCTGGTGGAGCAGTCCGCCGCCGCCGCCGAGTCGCTGCGCGAGCAGGCGGGCCGGCTGGAAACCGTGGTCCACCAGTTCAAGATCGACGACGCGCAGGCCGTGTCGCACATCGCTGCCGCGGCCCCGCAGGCCGCCCAGCCCACGCGGGCGGGTGTGGCCGGCATCGCGGGGTCGGCGGCCCATCGGCGGCTGCCCGGCTGACTGGCGCGGGCGGGGGAAGTGCGGCGCGGTTGATCTGCATCACTGCGCGGCGCGCGCGGACATGGCACGCTGGGACATAGTCACCACCGCCGACCGCCATGCCGACCGCCATTCCCACCAGCGTGCGCATCATCCGCGAGGAGCACGCCTCGCTGGCGGCGGTGCTGCGCGCGCTGCTGGACCTGCTGGAGCAGGGCCCGGACGATAGCGCCGAGGGGTTCTTCGACAGCATGCGGGCCATGCTGTTCTACATCGACGAGTTCGCCGAGCGCCAGCACCACCCGAAGGAGTCGAACCTGCTGTTCCCACGCGTGGCGCGCCATGCGCCGCGGGTGATGGACGTCGTCGAGCGGCTGGAGCACGACCACATGGATGGCGAGGCGGCGGTGCGCGCACTGCAGCACTTGCTGCTGGGCTGGGAGCTGCTGGGCGAGCGGCGGCGCGATGACTTCGCCCGCGCGCTGCGCGAGTACCGCGACTTCTACCTGGAGCACATGCGCCTGGAGGAGGCCGAGCTGTTGCCCGAGGCGCTGCGCGTGCTGGAGCCCGCCGACTGGGCCGAGCTGGACGTGGCCTTCGTGCGCAACCGCGACCCGCTGGGCCCGCAGGGCGTGCCGCGGGATCCGACCTACGACCGGCTCTTCACGCGCATCGTGCTGCGCGTGCCGGGACTGGCACGGATGCCGTGACGCAACCCCGTCAAGGCGTGCCTGCGCGGCGTCGGACACGCAGCCTCGCAGCCAGGCCCAGTGCCGCGCGCCCATGGCCCAGACACTGGCGCTGCCGGTGAAGCGCCCGTCGGCGTGGATGACCTTTTCCGTGCGCGGGATGATCCTGGAACCGGCAGGCGCATCCAACTGCCGTTTCCAGGTTGAACCCCGCGTCAGGCCAGCACGGGGTAGTCCGTGTAGCCCTTGGCCCCGCCGCCATAGAAGGTGCCCTGGTCCCAGGGGTTGAGCGGCGCGTCCTCGCGCAGCCGGGCCACGAGGTCGGGGTTGGAGATGAACGCTTTGCCGAAGGCCACGATGTCGGCGTGGCCGCTGGCGACGGCTTGGAATGCCAGTTCGCGCGTGTAGCCGTTGTTGACCATCCACGCGCCCTTGCCGCCGGCGGCGCGGTAGGCGGCCTTGAGCGCGGCGTAGTCGAAGGGGCGGTCGGCGATCTCGCGCGGGCCGCCGGTGGCGCCCTCGATGATGTGCAGGTAGGCCAGCCCGAGCGGCGCGAGTTCGCGCACCACGTGCTCGAACAGCGGCTGCGGCGCGGCATCCACGATGTCGTTGGCCGGCGTCACGGGCGACAGGCGGATGCCGACCTTGCCGCCGCCGATGGCGTCCGCCACGGCGCGCGTGGCTTCGAGCAACAGGCGGGCGCGGTTCTCGATGCCGCCGCCGTAGTCGTCGCTGCGATGGTTGCTGCCGGTCTTGAGGAACTGGTCGAGCAGGTAGCCGTTGGCGGCGTGGATTTCCACGCCGTCGAAGCCGGCGGTCTCCACGGCGCTGCGGGCGGCGCGCTGGTAGTCGTGCACGATGCCGGGCAGTTCACCCGCATCGAGCGCGCGCGGCGTGGACGTGGGCTCGAATTTGCCCTGCCCGGTGGCACGGTCCACGAGGTAGGTCTTGCTGCGGGCGGCGATGGCCGAGGGCGCCACCGGCGCCTGCCCGCCGGGCTGCAGCGAGTGGTGTGAGATGCGGCCCACGTGCCAGAGCTGCGTAACGATCTTGCCGCCCGCGCGGTGCACGGCCTGCGTGACCTTCTTCCAGCCGTCGAGCTGCTCGCTGCTGTACAGGCCCGGCACGTCGGCATAGCCCTGGCCCTGCTGGCTGATGGCCGTGGCCTCGCTGATGAGCAGGCCGGCGGTGGCGCGCTGGGCGTAGTAGGTGGCGGTGATGTCCTGCGGAATGGCGTCGGGTGAGCGGTTGCGCGTGAGTGGCGCCATCGCGATGCGGTTGGCGAGGGCGATGTCGCCGGCCTGGATCGGGTCGAACAATGAAGGCATGGGTCGTTTCCTTGCGAAGTGGCGTGATGACAGTGGGACGAAAGCCCTGCGCGGGCAGTGCGGGGCCATGCGCGCAGCGTAGGCTGATTCTGAGGTCCATTCTGATGTTCGTACAGTGCGCTTGCGCAAACAAGGGCTTGTGTTTCGTGCTATGGAAGCCGTCAGGTGGCCGGGTGCGCCAGGACCGGGCTCGAATGGTTCTGCGCAAACATGTCTTTGCGCAGACTGCTCAGTTATCCATGGCGCTCGCGCGCCACCCGCGACGCATGAAACTGGCGCAGCCCAATGCCAGGGATACCGCGCAACCGGCTTTGCCGGGCCGCTGGTATCGCCCCCGGCGAGGGGGTTGGCGGCCACACGCAGTGGGCAAGCCTGGGGGAGTGTTCCAACTCAGATCGACGCCTCACAGATTAGGCGCCAGCGCCCGGCGCAGTGCCTCCTTGGCCATGCCGCGTCGCGCCGCCATGTCCTGCAATTGGTCCTCGCCAATCTTGCCGACGCTAAAGTAGCGGCTCTCGGGGTGGCTCAGGTAGAAGCCGCTGACGCTGGCCGCGGGTGTCATGGCCAGCGATTCGGTCAGACCCATGCCCACGTCCGACGCGCCCAGCAGGTCGAACATGGCGCGCTTGACGCTGTGGTCCGGGCACGCCGGGTAGCCGGGCGCGGGGCGGATGCCCTGGTACTTCTCGGCAATCAGGTCTTCGTTGGAGAACGCCTCGCGCGGCGCGTAGCCCCACAGGTCGGTGCGCACGCGCTGGTGCAGGCATTCGGCGAACGCCTCGGCCAGCCGGTCGGCCAGGGCCTTGAGCATGATGGCGGAGTAGTCGTCTAGGTCATCGGTGAAGTACTTTTCCTTCGCCTCCACCCCGATGCCTGCGGTCACGGCAAAGACCCCCACGTAGTCCTTCAGCCCCGTCGCCTTGGGGGCCACGAAGTCGGCCAGGCAGCGGCTCGGGCGCATCACGCCCTCGATGGCCTGCTTCTGGGCCTGCTGGCGCATGCCGTACCAGGTCATCGCCACGCCGGTGCGCGACTCGTCGGCGTAGAGGGCGATGTCGTCGTCGTTCACCGTGTTGGCGGGCCAGAAGCCGACCACGCCGCTGGCGGTGATCCAGCGGCCTTCGATCAAGCGCTGCAGCATGCGCCGGCCGTCGCTGAACACGCGCTGCGCCTCGCTGCCGACGATCTCGTCCTTCAGGATGGCCGGGAACGGCCCGGCCAGGTCCCAGGTCTGGAAGAACGGGCTCCAGTCGATGTATTTCGCCAGCTCGGCCAGGTCGAAATGCTGGAACAGGCGCCGGCCCAGAAACTTGGGCGCCGGCGGCTGGTAGCCCGTCCAGTCGATCGGCGTCCTGTTGGCGCGCGCCTTGGCCAGCGGCCACAGCGGCGCCTGCTTCTTGCCCGCATGCTGGGCGCGCACATGGTCGTAGTCGGCGTTGACTTCGGCAATGAATTTGGCGGCTTGCTCGCTCAGCAGGTTCTGCGCCACGCCCACGCTGCGCGATGCGTCGGGCACATAGACGACGGGGCCCTCGTAGTGCGGCGCGATCTTCACGGCGGTGTGCACGCGGCTGGTGGTGGCGCCGCCGATGAGCAGCGGTATTTTCTTGATGCGGAAATGATCGTCCTTCTGCATCTCGCCCGCCACGTATTGCATTTCCTCCAGGCTGGGGGTGATGAGGCCCGACAGGCCCACGATGTCCGCGCCCTCCACCTTGGCGCGCGCCAGTATCTCGTGGCAGGGGACCATCACGCCCATGTTCACCACTTCGAAGTTGTTGCACTGCAAGACCACGGTCACGATGTTCTTGCCGATGTCGTGCACGTCGCCCTTCACCGTGGCGATGATGATCTTGCCCTTGGTGCGCACGTCGCGCCCCGCCGCCTCGTCGCGCTTTTTCTCTTCCTCGATGTAGGGCACCAGGTGGGCGACGGCCTGCTTCATCACGCGGGCGCTTTTGACCACCTGGGGCAGGAACATCTTGCCCGCGCCGAACAGGTCGCCCACGATGTTCATGCCGGCCATCAGCGGGCCTTCAATCACGTGCAGCGGCCGGCCGCCACTGGCGACGATCTGCTGGTAGGCCTCTTCGGTGTCCTGCACGATGAAGTCCGTGATGCCATGCACCATGGCGTGCGAGAGGCGCTCGTTCACGCTGCCGGCGCGCCATTCGAGCCTCTTGCCGTCGTCCTTCGCGCCGCTCTTGGCGCTTTCGGCAATTTCGACCAAGCGTTCGCCCGCATCGGGGCGGCGGTTGAGCACCACGTCCTCCACGCGCTCGCGCAGCACGGGCTCCAGTTCGTCGTACACGCCCACCATGCCGGCGTTGACGATGCCCATGTCCATGCCCGCGGCGATCGCGTGGTACAGGAACACGGTGTGGATGGCCTCGCGCACCGGGTCGTTGCCGCGGAAGCTGAACGACACGTTGCTGACGCCGCCCGACACCTTCGCGCCCGGCAGGTGCTGCTTGATCCAGCGCGTGGCCTCGATGAAATCGACCGCGTAGTTGTTGTGCTCCTCGATGCCGGTGGCGATGGCGAAGATGTTGGGGTCGAAGATGATGTCCTCGGGTGGGAAGCCCACCTCGTCGACCAGGATGCGGTAGGCGCGCTCGCAGATGCCGATCTTGCGCTGGTAGGTGTCGGCCTGGCCCTGCTCGTCGAACGCCATCACCACGGCGGCGGCGCCGTAGCGCTTGACCAGGCGCGCCTGGCGCTTGAACTCGTCAACGCCCTCCTTCATCGAGATGGAGTTGACGATGCCCTTGCCCTGGATGCAGCGCAGCCCGGCCTCGATCACCTCCCACTTGGACGAATCGACCATGATCGGCACGCGCGCGATGTCGGGCTCGCCCGCGATCAGGTTCAGGAAGCGCACCATCGCGGCCTTGCTGTCGAGCATGGCCTCGTCCATGTTCACGTCGATCACCTGGGCGCCGTTCTCCACCTGCTGGCGCGCCACGGCCAGCGCCTGCTCGAATTCGCCGTTGAGGATCATGCGCGCGAACGCCTTGGAGCCGGTGACGTTGGTGCGCTCGCCGATGTTGACGAACAGGCTGCCGGGGTCGATGGATACGGGCTCCAGGCCGGAAAGCTTCAGGGGGGGCAGGGAAATATCGGGCATGGCTCACCTGTGGGGCTGTCAGGCGAGCGTCGTTGCGCAAAAAAGGGATGCCGCCCCAAGCCTGACGGGCCAGTCGGCAGCCCGCTGCAACGCTCCTTGGGGGGAGGGGCGATTTTAGCGGCTCACGCCTGCGCCAGCCGACTCCAGCGCCTGGCTGGTGCGCGCGAGCGGCGGCGGCGGGCTACTGCCCGCAAGGAGGAGCAACGCCGCATGGCGCGCTCACCCACGAGGTGAACGCCATCGAAGCCGGCAACGCTTGCTTTCCTGCGGCCTGGCAAGGGATACAAAGCGGTCAACTGCCGTTTCCAGGGTTATTCCTGCAACTCGACTTTCGCCTTGACGGCGATGCGCTTCCACTGTGCGATCTCCTCGGCCTGGAAGCGCCGCATTTCCTCGGCGCCGCCATCCATGGTTTCCGCGCCGAGGCGGGCGTAGAACTCGCGCGTCTCGGGCAGGCGTTCGATCTGCGCGAGCAGGCTGGCAAGCTTCTCGGTTTCGGCCTTCGGCGTCTTGGCCGACACGGCGGCGCCCACCCACACCGAGGCGGTGAAGCCCGGCAGGCCCAGTTCCGCCGCCGTGGGCAGGTCGGGCAGCGCGGGCGAACGCTTGTCGGCAGCGATGGCCAGCGCGCGCAGCCGTCCGCCTTTGACCAGTTCGAAGGCCGCCGTGATGTCGGCGAATGACAGGTCCACGGTGCTGGCGGCCACGGCGGTGAGCGCCTCGGCCGCGCTCTTGAACGGGACGTGGCGCGTATCGACGTACGCCATGTCGTTGAACAACTCGGCCATGAGCTGGTAGCCCGCCGAGCCTGCGCCGTAATTGAGCTTGCCGGGCTGCGCGCGGGCCGCCGCGACGAGCCCGTCCAACGATGCGTAGGGCGACGCCGGCGGCACCACGAGCACGGCGGGCGCGCGCATCATCATCGTGAGCGGCGACAGTTCGGTCTGCGGGTCGTACGGCAGGCGCTTGAACAGCGCCACGTTGACAGCCAGCGTGGAATTGCTGCCGACGAACACGGTGTAGCCATCGGCGGGCGCCGCCAGCACTTGCTTGACGGCGATGAAGCCGTTGGCACCGGGGCGGTTCTCCACCACCACGGGCTGGCCCGTGAGTTGCTGCAGCTTGCGGCCGAAATAGCGCGCCGAGGTGTCGGTGCCGCTGCCGGGACCGAACGGCACGATGAACTTGATGGGGCGCGACGGGAAGCCGCCATCGGCCGCAGTTGCAGGCCCGGCGGCGCCCATGGCGGCCAATCCAGCAGCGGCCAGCACAAGCAGATGGCGGCGCGCGGGGCGCCAGAGGGTATGCGGTAATGCCACGTTTCTGTTTCCTTGGGTTTTGGTGGTCTGGAGCCGCGGCAGTCTCAGCCTGCCGCAGCCGGCATATATCAGTGTTCCTGCAGCGTGCGCACGAACTCGGTCAGCGTGGGCAGCCCCTCGGCCAGCACGGCCCGGCCAATCAGCGGGTGCCAGTGCGATTCCGACCCGTGCGCCATGCGCCATTCGTGCAGCCGGCGCGTGTAGAGCTGCAGGTCGTATTCCTCGGTCACGCCGATAGCGCCGTGCACCGCATGGGCGATGGATGCCGCCAGCACCACGGCCTCGCTCGCGCGCGCCTTGGCCACGGCAGCGGACAGCAGCGCGGGCGCGTTCAAGCGGTGGGCGAAGGCCGACTCGGCGGCCATGCGCGCGGCGGCCACGTGCTCGGCCATGATGCTCAACTGGTGCTGGATGGCCTGGAACTTGCCGATCGAGCGGCCGAACTGCGTGCGGTCGTTGCCGTAGGCGAGCGTGATCTCGAACGTGCGCGACAGCGCCCCCGCGAGCAGCGCCGCGTGCAGCGCTGCGCCGAAGGCCGTGCAGGCGTCGCCCGGGCGCTCGAAGCGCTGCGGCTGCGCACCGGCGGGCCAGTGCAGGTGGGCGCGTGTGTCGTGGTGGATGCCGGTGGCCTCGCGCCGGGCCTGCGCGGCGTCGAACAGCCAGAGGCTTTCGCCGTCGTCGGCCAGCACGTGGCCGGCCTGCAAGCCGTGCGGCACCAGCGGTGCCTGCCAGCCGCCAGCCGTATGCCGCAGCGCGGGCGCGAGCGTGACGATGCCCGCAGGCACCGCGCCCGCGGGCAGCAGCGCCCGCGCCACGATGGCCTGCCCCACGGGCAGCGGCACGGCGTAGCGCCCGAGCAGGGCGAACACGGGAAATGCCTCGGCCAGCGTCAGCCCCGCGCCGCCCGCGTCCTCGGGCGCGAGCAATTCGAGGAAGCCCGCGTCGGCAATGGCCGACCACAGCGCGCCGGGCTGGCCGCCAGCCTCAATGGCGCGCACCACGGCGGGCGTGCAGTGGTCACGCAGGATGTCTTCTAGTGCTTCGGTGAACATGTTGGATGCGTCCCCTTTGTTAGCGCAGCCCGAGCCCGCGCGCGATCATTCCACGCAGGATTTCGCGCGTACCGCCGCGCAGCGAGAACGTGGGCGCGACCTGGCTCACATAGGCCACGGTGCGCAGCAATTCGGCGTCGGGCAGCGCGGCGGGGTCGGCGGCCACGGCGTCCTCGATGAAGGCCGGAATGCTCTGTTCGAACTCGGTGCCGATGTCCTTCACCAGCGCGGCCTCGACGATGGGGCTCTCGCCGCGCGTCAGCTTGGCCGTGACGGCGATCGACATCTGCCGCAGCGTGGCCAGGTGCGTGGCGTAGCGCCCGATGGCCGTTGCATAGGCGTCGGCCTTGCCGCTGGCGCGCAGGCAGGCGATCCAGTGGTCGAGCAGCACGATGCTCGAATAGATGCGTTCGGGCCCGCTGCGCTCGAACGCGAGCTCGGCGTTGACCTGCATCCAGCCGTCGCCTTCGTTGCCGATGAGCGCGTCGTCGGCGAGCGCTACGTCGTCGAAGAACACTTCCGAGAAATGCGCGTCACCGGTCAGGTCGGTGATGGGCCGCACCGTCACGCCGGGCAGCGCGAGGTCGATGACGAACTGCGACAGGCCCTTGTGCCGGTCCTCGGGCACGCCGCAGGAGCGCACCAGCGCGATCATGTACTGGCAGCGGTGGGCGTTGGTGGTCCAGATCTTGCGCCCGTTCAGGCGCCAGCCGCCGCCTTCTTTGCGCGTAGCGCGCGTGCCCACGCTGGCAAGGTCGGAGCCCGCGTTGGGCTCGCTCATGCCAATGCAGAAGAAGGCTTCGCCACGGCAGATGCGCGGCAGGTAGAAGGCGCGCTGCGCGTCGTTGCCGAACTTGTTGATGAGCGGGCCGCTCTGGCGGTCGGCAATCCAGTGCGCCGACACCGGCGCGCCCACGGCCAGCAGTTCCTCCACCAGCACGAAGCGCGAGAAGGCGTCCATCTCTGCGCCGCCGAACGCTTTGGGCAGCGTGACGCCGACCCAACCCTGGGCCGCGAGCTTGCGGCTGAAATCGGCGTCGAAGCCCATCCACGAGCGCGCCCGGCGCTCGGGCGGCAACGGGGGTTTCAGCGCATGCAGTTCGCGCGCGAGAAAGGCGCGGATCTGGGCACGGAACGCTTCGGCCTGCGGCGTGAGCGCGGCGGGCTGCAATTGGTCCAGCAGGTTCGCCATTGCGTTCATACTCCGATGGTGTACCCGCCATTGGCGAAGAGATGCTGCCCGGTCACGTAGGCGGCCCCTTCCGACAGCAGGAAGGCCACGGGCCGCGCAACCTCCTCCGGCGCGGCCCAGCGCCCCAGCGGAATCTGCGCGAGGTAGGTGTCGCGGAACTTCTCGCTGCGGATGGTTTCGGTCATCGGCGTTTCCACCACGCCGAAGCCGACCGTGTTGACGCGGATGTTGTACTTGGCCCATTCGCGCGCCGCGCACATGGTCAGGCCCAGCACGCCGGCCTTGGCCGCGCCGTAGTTGATCTGGCCGATGGTGCCGCGCCGCCCGGCGTCGGACGAAATATTGACGATGGAGCCGCTGATCTTCTCGCCGGCCTTGGCGCGCGCCAGCAAATGGCGGCCCACGGCCTGCAGGAAGTAGAACGCGCCCGAGAGGTGCACGTCGATGACCTGCTGCCAGGCGTCGAGGCCCATCTTGTCGATCATCGCGGTGCGCGTGATGCCGGCGTTGTTGACCAGCCCTTCGACGCCGCCAAACGCGCCCACCCCGGCATCGACGGCCTGTTGGGCCACGGCGGGGTCGGCCACGCTGCCGGCCACGGTGGCGCAGTTGGCGGCGCCAAGCGCCTCGCGCAGCGCGGCCAGGCCCTCGGGGTTGAGATCGACCGCGACGACGCGGCCGCCCAGTTCCACGATGGTGGTGGCAATGGCGCGGCCAATACCCTGGCCCGCGCCGGTAACGATGACGTTCCTGCCATCGAGGCGGAACACGGAAGATGCGGTGGCGGCATTCATGGGTTGTCTCTCCTTACAGGGTTTCCTCGGTGCCGAGCACCAGCGTGGCTTGGCTCGACAGTTCGCCGCCGTTGCCGTGCGCAAGCGCGAGCCTGGCGACCGGCACCTGCCGTTCGCCCGCCATGCCGGCGAGTTGTTGCGCGGCCTCGACCATCGTGAACAGCCCGTACATGCCGGGGTGCACGCACGACAGGCCACCGCCATTGGTGTTGACAGGCAACTGGCCGCCCGGCGCGATGCGCCCGCCCTCGACGAAGGCGCCGCCTTCGCCCTTCTTGCAGAAGCCGAGGTCCTCGAGGAACAGGATGGTGTTGATGGTGAAGGCGTCGTACAGCTCCACCACGTCGAAGTCGGCGGGCGTGACGCCGGCCTGCGCCATCGCGCGCGGACCGGAGAGCGACGCGGCGGTGACGGTGAGGTTGGGCATGTTGGTGATGTCGCGGTGCCAGGCCGCCGCCGCGCCGCCGAGGAGGTAGGCCGGGCACCGGGCAAGGTCGCGGGCGCGGTCGGCGCGCGTCATCACCACGGCGGCAGCGCCGTCGGTCACCAGGCAGCAGTCGCGCACCGAGAGCGGGTCGGCCACCATGCGGGCGCGCAGGTAGTCCTCCATCGTCAGCGGGTCGCGCATGAAGGCGTCGGGGTTGCGCTGCGCCCACTGCCGCGCGGCCAGCGCCACGGCGCCGAGCTGCTCGCGCTTCAGTCCGTATTCGTGCATGTAGCGCGAGGTGGCGAGCGCATAGGCCCCCGCGGGGCGCAGCAGCTTGAACGGGGCTTCGTACGGCGGCGGGCGCATGGAACTGACCAGCCCGCCCGCCGCGCTGCGCTGGTTGCTGCCGTAGGCGATCAACGCCACGTCGCACAGGCCGGCGTCGAGCGCGAGCGCGGCCCAGATCGCGTGCGTGAGGAACGACGAGCCACCCGTGCGGTTGTTGTCGGTGATGCGCGGCGAGATGCCCAGGTATTCGGTGAATGTCAGGCCCGAGAGAAAGTCGTCGGGCAGGCCGATGAACAATCCGTCCACGTCACTCGGCTTCAAGCCCGCCTGCTGCAGCGCGCGCGTGCTGGCGGCCACGGCCAGGTCCATCGAACTGCGGCCTGGCGCCTCGCCGATGCCGTAAGTGGCCGAAGCCACGATGGCGGTCTTGCCGCGCGGGAAATGTTCGCGGCTGCTCATTGCGCGGCCTGCGGGTCGAACACTACGACGGGCTTGTCGCCCTCGGTGGTGATGCGCGCGCGCACGGCCATGCCGATGGTCACGGCCTCGGGCGCCACGCCTTCCACCCGGCTCATCATGCGCGGCCCCTCGACCAGCGTGACCAGCGCCACGTTGTAGGGTGCCTGCGGCGGCTTGGGGCGAATCACCGTGGTGGCATGGACCGTGCCGCGACCCGAGGCCGGCACCCATTGCAGGTCGCGCGCGCCGGTGCGCGGCGCGGCCACGCGCGGGTAGAACACGTATTCGCCGCTCGATGCGGAACGCTGGATCATGAAGCGCCCTTCGGCCAGGAACTGGAAGTATTCCCGCTCGGGCTGAGGCTCGGTTTGAAGGGGGTCGGTCATGCTTTCTGCTCCGAAGGCCATTGGTACAAGGGCGGCTCCTTGGCGATGAAGCGGCGTGCCGCTTCCTGGTGGAACGCGCTTTCGCGGCACAGCGACTGCGCCAGCGCCTCCTGCGCGTAGACATCGCGCCGATCGGACTCGAACGCATGGTTCATGACCGACTTGACGATGCCGATGGCGCCCGCGGGCGCGCTGTGGAAGCGCGCGGCGAGTTCGAGCGCGGCCTCGCGCACGCCGCCCTGCCCGACCACCCGGTGAACGATGCCGAGCGCCTGCGCCTCCTGCGCGCCGACCACGCGGGCGGAAAACGCCAGCTCCTTGGCTCGCGACAGGCCCACCACGCGCGGCAGCAGGTACATGGCGCCCAGGTCTGGCACGTAGCCGATGCGGCTGAACACGCAGCAGAACGTGGCACCGGGTGCGGCGAGCACGAAGTCCGCCGCCAGCGCAAACGACAGCCCGGCGCCGAAGGCCGTGCCCTCGACGGCGGCGATGACGGGCTTTTCCATGTCCACCAGTTCGTCGAACCAGCGGTGCATGGCGCGGATGCGCTCGCGACCCTCGAACATGTCGCGCGCGCCGCCGGATGCCGGCGTGGCCATGCCCTTGATGTCGCCGCCGGCGCAGAAATGCCCGCCCGCGCCGGTGAGCACGATGGCGCGCACCGCGGGGTCGTCGCGCAGCGCGGGGATGGCTTCGGCCAGTTCCTGCCGCATGGCAAGGTCGAGCGCGTTGCGCGCCTCGGGCCGGTTGAGCGTGAGTATGGCCGTGGCGCCCAGGTGCTGTACGTCTATGGCGGACATATATCCCCTCAGTATCTGATCTGCACGAGCCAGAGCGCGACCAGCGCGGGGCGCTCGGCGCCAACGACCCGCACCTCAGCCTTCCAGGTGCAGCGCGCCTCGCCGGGGCCCAGGTCGTCAACCTTTTCGAGCGTGAAGCTGCCGCGCACCGGCGACCCGCTGGGCACCGGGCCGGTGAAGCGCACGCGATCGAGGCCGTAGTTCACCGCCATCTTGCGGTTCGGGAAGCTGAAGCAGGTGTTGTAGCTGGCCGGCAGCAGCGACAGCGTGAGGAAACCGTGGGCGATGGTGGTCTTGTACGGCGACTCGGCGGCGGCGCGCACCGGGTCTACGTGGATCCATTGATGGTCGCCGGTCACGTCGGCGAAGCCGTTGATGGTCGGCTGGTCGATCACGATGGCTTCGCTCGTGACGCTTTGGCCGACGAAGGCGCGCAGCGCGTCCAGGGAGTCGAACGCAACCATGTTCAATCGGCCTTCACGCCGAGCTTCTTGGCCAGAGGCACCCAGATGCTGCGCTCGCGCGCCATGAAAGCGCCGAACTGCTCGGGCGTGCCGGGCATGGGCTGGGCGCCGATGTTGCGCAGCTTTTCCACCACCTCGGGGCGCTGGAGGGCCTCGTTGATGGCCTTGTTGAGTACCTCGATGGCGGGTTTGGGCGTGCCGGTGCGCGCCACCACGCCGAACCAGGCGCTTGCCTCCAGGCCCTTGTGGCCCAGCTCGTCGAGTGTGGGCACGTCGGGCAGTTGCGGGAAGCGCGCGCTGTCGAGAATCGCCAGCGGCACGATGCGCCCGGCCTTGGCCTGCTGCATGCTCGACGGCAAGGCGTCGAACATGATGTCGATGTTGCCGCCCATCATGTCGGTGATGGCCGGCGCGCTGCCCTTGTAGGGCACGTGCGAGACCTTGAGGCCGAGCTTGCCGGCAGCGTATTCGCCAGCCAGATGGGTGATGTTGCCGCTGCTGGCCGAGCCCATGGTGAAGCCGTTGGGGTGTTTCTTGCCGAGCTCTATCAGGCCCGCCAGATTGGTGGCGCCCAGGTCCTTGCGCGTGACCAGCAGCAGCGGCGACTTGCCCATGCCCGAGACGGGCACGAAGTCCTTCTCGGGGTCGTACGGCATCTTCGGGTAGATGGCGGCGTTGATGACCATCGGCGCGTTGGAGCCGACGAAGAACGTGGCGCCGTCGGCGTCGGCGCGCAGCGCCGCTTCGGCCGCGATCATGCCCGCCGCGCCGCCCCGGTTGTCGATGACGATGGGCGTGCCGAGGATGCCGGCGGCCTCCTGCGCGACGATGCGCGTGATCTGGTCGGCCGCGCCGCCGGCCGGGTAGGGCACGACGAACTTGATCGGCCCGCGCGTCTGCGCGAGGGCCGCGTGCGGCGCCGCGGCTGCGGCCAACGCGGCGAAGGCCGCTGCGGCGATGCTGCGCAGGAACATCTGACGTTGCATGGTGGCTTGTCTCCGTAGTGGTGGGGAAGGAAAAACGTCCGGCGCGCGGGCCCTGCTCAGACCACGCCCTTGCTGCGCAGCGCAGCGATGCGTTCAGGCGAAAGGCCGAGCTTTGCGGCCAGCACGGCGTCGGTGTGCTCGCCGAGCGTGGGCGCGGCGCGGACGTATTCGATGGGCGTGTCCGAGAAGCGGATCGGGTTGGCCACGGCGGGCGCCTGCACGCCCGTGCCATGCGGCAGCGACAACTGCATGCCGCGGTGGCGCACCTGCGGGTCCTCGAACACCTGCTGCATGTTGTTGATGGGTCCGCAGGGCACGTTGGCGGCCTCCATCAGATCCACCCACTCGGCCATCGTGCGCTTGAGCATCTCCTGCGCGATTTCGGGAATCAGCGCGGCGCGGTTGCGGTTGCGGTCGCCGGGCGTGGCATAGCGTGGGTCGACGGCGAGGTCGTCGCGCCCGAGCACCCTGCAGAGCGCGCGGTACTGGCCGTCGTTGCCGACGGCCACGATCACGTCGCCTTCCTTGCAGCGGAACACCTGGTAGGGCACCATGTTCGAGTGCGCATTGCCCATGCGCTGGGGGATGCGGCCCGAGAGGAAGTAGTTGATGGCCTGGTAGGAGCTGACCGTCACCACGGAGTCGAGCAGCGACATGTCGATGTACTGCCCGCGCCCGCTCACATGGCGGTGCTCCAGCGCGGCGAGGATGGCCGTGGTGGCGTACATGCCCGTGAGCAGGTCGGTGATGGCGATGCCGACCTTCATCGGCTCGTCGCCGGGCGTGCCGGGCGGCTGGCCGGTGATGCTCATCAGCCCGCCCATGCCCTGGAACACGAAGTCGTAGCCCGGCAGCGCGGCGTAGGGCCCGCTCTGGCCGAAGCCCGTGATCGAGCAGTAGACGATGCGCGGGTTGACGGCCTTCAGGCTCTCGTAGTCGAGCCCGTAGCGCGCCAGCGTGCCGACCTTGTAGTTCTCCACCACCACGTCGGCGTCGCGCGCGAGGTCGCGGATGATCTGCTGCCCCTCGGGCGTGGCGAGATCGACGGTGACCGACTGCTTGCCGCGGTTGGCGCTCAGGAAGTACGAGGAATCGCGGGTTTCGCGGCCTTGTGCATCCTTGAGGAACGGAGGCCCCCAGGCGCGCGTGTCGTCGCCCCCCTGCGGGCGTTCGATCTTGATGACCTCTGCACCCATGTCCGCGAGGATTTGCGTGGACCAGGGGCCCGCGAGCACACGGGTGAGATCGAGCACCTTGATGTGCCCCAGCGCGGATTGCATGGCGAAGGTTCCTTCTTGTCTCCCTCCATGCCAGACCCGTCCGGTCGGCATGGCGACGATTGACGAGTGTAAAAAGCGGAACCACCAATGTCCAATATTAAAAATATAACGCCTGATATTCATTCGGTATCGATTGGCGGCGTTCCTTCCCTGCTCCCTGCTCCCTGCTCCCTGCTCCCTGTCCCCTGTCCCCTGTCCCCTGTCCCCTGTCCCCTGTCCCCTGTCCCCTGTCCCCTGTCCCCTGTCCCCTGTCCCCTGTCCCCCTTCTCTGAAATTGAAGCCAAATGAAGCCATCTTCCAAGAATAGAATGTTGGCCGTGTATGGCGATATCGATTTTCGATATTGATTTGCAACCCACGATACCGCTAGTGCAGTGTTCGATGCTTGGCGGCACCAATAAAAGCGATGCGTCAAAAGGCGCGGTTTTATGTGCTGCTTGGCGTTGAACACTGCACTAGGGTTCGGCCCCATCCCCTCACCCATCCCCTCACCCATAGTCAATCCCAAGGAGAGCCTCATGGCCGATTTCCTCATCTGCGAACAGCGTGGCCACGTGGTCACGCTGACCCTGAACCAGCCCGAAAAGCGCAACCCCCTGACCGGCAACACGGCAGTGCCCGAACTGCTTGCCGCCATTGACCGCATCGCCGCCGACGCCAGCGTGCGCGCCGTGGTGATCACGGGCGCGGGCCCGGCGTTCTCGTCGGGCGGCGACATCAAGGCGATGCAGCACCAGTCCTCGGGCGCCGTGAGCGGCCTGCAGATCCGCCAGGACTACCGCGCCGGCATCCAGCGCCTGCCGCTGGCGCTGTTCAACCTCGAAGTGCCGGTGATCGCCGCCGTCAACGGCCCGGCGATCGGCGCGGGGCTGGACGTGGCCTGCATGTGCGACATCCGCATCGCCTCGGAGCAGGCGAAGTTCGCCGAGAGCTTCGTCAAGGTCGGCATCATTCCCGGTGACGGCGGCGCCTGGCTGCTGCCGCGCATCATCGGCCTCTCGCGCGCGGCCGAGCTCTCGTTCACCGGCCAGACCATCGACGCGCAGACCGCGCTGGCCTGGAACCTCGTCTCGCGCGTGGTGCCGCATGCCGAGCTGCTGCCCGCGGCCTACGAACTGGCCGAACGCATCGCGGTCAACCCGCCGCATGCCGTGCGGCTGACCAAGCGCCTGTTGCGCGAGGCCCTGCACACGCGGCTGGACACGCTGCTCGAACTCTCGGCCACGTTCCAGGCGCTGTCGCACCAGACCGCCGACCACCGGGAAGCCGTGGCTGCCTTCCTCGAAAAGCGTCCGCCCCAGTTCAATGGCGGCTGAAACCGGCGCGCGCGACGCTGGCGACGTGCCGCCACGCATGCCGGCGATGGACCTGCGCCGCATCCGCCACTTCGTGGTGCTGGCCGAAACGCTGAACTTCCGCCGCGCCGCGGAGCGGCTGTCCATGGCGCAGCCGCCGCTGTCCGTCTCCATCCAGAAGCTGGAGGGCGAGCTGGGCGTCAAGCTGTTCGAGCGCCTGCCCGCCGGCGTGGAGCTCACGCCCAGCGGCCGCGCCGTGCTGCCCGAGGCGCGGCGGCTGCTGTTCCACAACGAACAGCTATTCGAGCTGGCCTCCGGCGCCGCCGCGGGCACGAGCGGCACGCTGAACGTGGGCTTCGTCGGTTCGAGCACCTTCGGCATGCTGCAGAAGCTCGTGCCGCTGTTCCGCAGCGAATACCCTGGCGTGGAGCTGACGCTGCGCGAGGCCACCTCCGCGCGCATCGTGCAGATGGTCGAGGGCGACGAACTCGACGTCGGCATCGTGCGCACACCGCTGCTGCAGGGCACGCGCTGCCGCCTGCTGCCACTCACGCGCGAATCGTTCGTCGCCGCGCTGCCGCGCGGCAACCCGCTGGCGCGCAAGGCGGAGCTGCGGCTGGAGGAGCTCGCCAACGAGCCGTTCGTGATGTACACGCGCACCGACGCCGCCGGCCTGCACAGCGCGGCCATGCTGGCCTGCCAGGAGCGCGGCTTCATGCCGCACATCGCGCAGGAGGCCACGCAGGTGCAGACCGTGCTGTCGCTGATCGAGACCGGCCTGGGCGTGGCGCTGGTGCCCGAGATCATGCAGCGCTTCACGAGCCCCAAGCTCGTCTTCCGCGCCGTGACGGACATGCCGGCCAGCGCCGCCATCGGCATGGCACTGGCCTGCCGGTCCGACCGCGAGAGCGGCGCGGCGCAGCGTTTCAGGGCGCTCGCGGTGCGAGAGCTGAGTCAGTGATGATGGTGGCCGTGCGCGCCATGCGCGTGGCCGTGCACGATTTCTTCCTCGGTCGCGGCGCGCACGTCCAGCACGCGCAGCGCGAACCGCAGCGTCTTGCCGGCCCAGGGGTGGTTGCCGTCGAGCAGCACCTGCTCGCCCTTGATCTTCACCACATGGAACAATTGCTCGCGCCCGTCGTCTAGGCGCCCCTGCAACTGGCCGCCGACCTTCACGCCGGGCGGGAAGTCGCGCCGGGCGATGGTGCGCAGCAGTGATGCGTCGCGCTCGCCGAAGCCGTCGGTGGGCACGAGCGTGAGCGCGGCCTGGTAGCCGGGTTCCTGGCCTTCGAGCGCTGCCTCGATCTTCGGCAGCGCGCCGCCGTAGCCGCCATGCAGGTAAGACATGGGTTCGCGGGCTTCCTCGACAAGCCTGCCCGCGCTGTCCGTCACCTTGTAGCGCAGGGTGACGACGGTGTTGTGCTGAATCTTCATGGGGTGACATTGTCCCCAACCTGGCGCAGCCCGCGCAGCGCGCGAGACTTGCTGCCGTTTCCAGGTTCAAGCCAAATCGGCCTCCAGTGCTTATTCCACCAGCGGTGGAAGCTATCAAAAATAGAGCAATCAACCGAGTGCAGTGTTCGATGCTTGGCGGCACCAATAAAAGCGATGCGTTGTGGCGCAGGGCAAGGCGCAAACCACGGCGATAGCCGTCGCAACCGTCGCAACGTCGCTATCGCGAGGATTTGCAACGCCGCCATGCGGCAAAAGGCGCGGTTTCATGTGCTGCTTGGCGTTGAACACTGCACTAGAAACGCCGCATGGCGCGCCGAGCGCGGTTCACCCGGTGCGAAGAGCGCCGCCAGCGACACATGAAGCCCGGCAGCAGCGAAGGCCGCGGAGCAGGCCATGCCTGCAGACACGCCGCAGAGCCGGCCTTGCCGGGCCGCTGGCGGCGCCCCCTGGAGGGGCGAGGCACTCCACGCGAAGTGGGAGGGCGGCGGGGGTGGGTCGTTTACCCGCGCGCCAGGCGCTCGCTCTTCCAGTACACGTCGTCGCCGCCGTCCATGCGGTTGAGCACGCGCGCCAGCACGAACAGCAGGTCCGACAGGCGGTTCAGGTAGCGGCGCGGCGCATCGCGCAGCGGCTCGGCCTGCCCCAGCGCCACCACCGCGCGTTCGGCGCGGCGCGCCACGGTGCGGCACACATGGGCCTGGGCCGCGGCGCGCGTGCCCGCGGGCAGGATGAACTCGGCCAGGCGCGGCAGTTGCGCGTTGTGGTGTGCGAGCGCCTCGTCGAGCCGCGCCAGTGCCTCGGGCTTGAGCATCTCGTGGCCGGGGATCGACAGCTCGCCGCCGAGGTTGAAGAGCTGGTGCTGCACTTCCACCAGCAGCGCACACACCTCTTCGGGCAGCGGCTCGCACAGCAGCAGGCCGATGTGGGAGTTCAGTTCGTCCACGTCGCCCATGGCGTGCGGGCGCGCGCTGTGCTTGGACACGCGCGTGCCGTCGCCCAGGCCCGTGGTGCCGTCGTCGCCGGTGCGGGTGGCGATCTGCGTGAGGCGGTTGCCCATGGTGCTTGCTCTCCTGCGGATGTCAGGCGGCCATTGTACCGCGCCGCGAGGCGCTCAGCGCCACCGTGGCGCGGTGGCCGCAGCGGCGCAGCGGCGCGGACCGAGAACACGCCTGCGATCTCGGCGCCTGCCCGCAGGGCGCGCTGACGCACATATACTCCCCATATGGCTTGCCTCCAGCGCAATGTTTATGCGCGCAATGGATGGATACTCCCCATTACCAGGGAATCGGGCGGCTACTTGGCGAACAGTTGCCCCAGGTCCTTGAAGGACTTGAACTCCAGCGCGTTGCCGCACGGGTCCAGCAGGAACATGGTGGCTTGCTCGCCAACCAGACCCTCGAAGCGGATGCCGGGCTCCAGCACGAAGCGGATGCCGTGCGCGCGCAGCCGCTCGGCCAGCGCGTGCCACTGGCCCCATTCCAGCACCACGCCGAAGTGCGGCACCGGCACGTCGTGGCCGTCCACGGGGCTGAACGCCTGCGCGGCCTGCTGGAGCGCGCTCTGCGCCTGGTAGTGGATGACGAGCTGGTGGCCGAAGAAGTCGAAATCGACCCAGTGCGGGCTGCTGCGGCCTTCGGCGCAGCCGAAGACCTCGCCGTAGAAGCGCCGTGCAGCGTCGAGGTCGCAGACGGGGACTGCAAGGTGGAATGGGGTCAGTGGCATGGGGCTTCCTGCAAGAAGAAACGGCGACGTGGCGTGCCGGCACCGCATTGTCCGATGCCGCGCGCCGCGCGCCTGCGGCCCGCGCGTGCTCGCCTCCACGCCGGCCCACAACACTGCGCCGCGCTCAGTGCGGCACTTCGGCGGGCTCGGAAGAGGCCACCACCGCGCGCGGCCTGCGGATCAGCAGCAGCAGCGGGATGGACAGCAGCGTGATGAGCATCATGATGTGGAAGTCGCCCAGGTAGCCGATCATGGCTGCCTGGCGGTCCACCTCTGCGTTGAGCAGCGCCAGCGCCGCCGCGCCGTTGTCGAGCGAGAACTGCGGCGGCAGCAGCGCGAGCCCCCGGTTGTCCGGCCCCACGAGCGCCGCGAGGTTGGCGTGCGCTGCATTGGTGCCGCGCGTGAGCAGCGCCTGCACGACGGAGATGCCGACGCTGCTGCCGATGTTGCGCAGCAGGCTGAACACCGGCGTGCCCTTGTGCCGCAGCGCGGGCGCCAGCGTGGCGAACGCCGCGGTCGAGAGCGGCACGAAGGTGAAGCCGATGCCCAGCCCCTGCAGGAAGCCCGAGAACACGATCAGCGAGCTGTCGACCTGCAGCGTGAGGCGCGTCATCTGCCACAGCGAGAAGCTCGTGAGGCTGAAGCCCAGCGCCATGATGACGCGCACGTCCACGGTCTGCACGATGCGGCCCACGGCGATCATCGCGATCATGGTGCCCACGCCGCGCGGCGCCGTGACCAGCCCCGTGTAGACCACCGGGTAGCCCATGAGGCTCTGCAGGAAGGTGGGCAGCAGCGCCATGGTGGCGAACAGGATCATGCCCACGATGAAGGCAAACAGCAGGCCGGTGACGAAGTTGCGGTCCTTGAGCAGCGCGCGGTCGAAGAACGACACGCCCTGCACGGTGGCCGTGTGGGCGACGAAGAACGCGAAGGAGACGAGCGCGGCGGCGGCCTCCAGGCGGATCTCCCATGAATCGAACCAGTCGAGCTGCTCGCCCCGGTCGAGGAACATCTGCAGCATGCCGATGGCCAGGCTCAGCGTGACGAAACCGAAAATGTCGAGCCGCTCCTTCTGCGGGCGGCTCTCGGGCAGGTAGCGCGCGATGCCCCAGAACGCCAGCAGTCCCACGGGCAGGTTGATGAAGAACACCCAGCGCCAGTTGAGGTTGTCGGTGAGCCAGCCACCCAAGAGCGGCCCGAGGATGGGCCCGACCATGATGCCCGCGCCCCAGATGGCCATGGCCTGGCCGACCTTCTCGCGCGGGTTCACGTCGAGCAGCACGGCCTGCGACAGCGGCACCAGCGCGGCGCCGAACAGCCCTTGCAGCAGCCGCGCGCCCACGATGCCCACCAGCGAAGTGGCCAGCCCGCACAGCGCCGAGGTGGCCGTGAAGCCCAGCACCGAGACGATGAAGACCCGGCGGCGCCCCCACTGGCCGCAGAGCCAGCCGGTGAGCGGCAGCATGATGGCCGCAGCCACGATGTAGGAGGTCAGCACCCAGGTGATCTGGTCCTGCGACGCCTGCAGGCTGCCCTGCATGTGCGGCAGCGCCACGTTGGCGATGGTGGTGTCCAGCGCCTGGATGATGGTGGCGAGCATCACCGACACGGTGATCATGCCGCGGTGCGGCGCGGCCTGCTGCGGCGCCGCCTCGACGGCGGGGGCGTTCACCGCGCGATCTCCGCGCGCCACGCAAGCAGGCCCTGGCGCGCCTTGCCCAGCAGCGCGGTGAGCTGGCTGCGCTCCGCCGCGCTCAGGCACGCCAGGGCGCGCGCCTGCACCGCGTCGCCCAGCGCCAGCGCCTCGTCGATCGCGTCCTCGGCGGGCGGCTGCGCGCGCACCCATTTCGCGCGCCGGTCGTGCGGCGACGGCTCGCGGCGGAGCCAGCCCGCAGCCTCCATGCGGTCGCACAGCGTCGCCACCGCCATCGCGCTCAGGTCCAGGCGCTGCGCCAGTTCGGCCTGCGACAGCGGCTGCGGCCCGTCGTGCCTGGACAGCGCGCCCAGCAGCCGCAACTGCGCGCGCGTCAGACCCATGCGTTCGCGCGCCAGGCGGTCGAACTGCTCGCCGTACAGCTTGGCGACGTCGTTGACCAGGAAGCCGAAACGGCGCGAGAAATCTCTTTTCATCATCGCGTAGATTGTAAATATGCTTATCAATTCTGGGCTTGCGCAAACCAGGCTGGGCCAGCCGTTGCGCCCAAAGGACGGGCGTCTCGCCGGAACCCCGTCTTGCGGGAGTCGTGACTTGATTGGCGGCGGCGCTGCCCGGCGGCGGGCCCGCCGCGCAAGCATTTGTTTCCAAGGCAATGCGCATGTCAGCGCGGCAACACCCGGCAAAAGTGCTTGGCCGCAGCCGGCGGGTCGGGTTGCAATGCTCCGGTGTTCAACCTGGAAACGGCAGTTGACCGCTTCGTATCCCTTGTCAGGCCGCATGAAATCGAGCGTTGCCGGCTTCGATGGGGTTCACCTCGTGGGTGAGAGCGCTATGCACCTGCCAGCACCGCGCTCGGCGCGCCATGCGGCGTTGCTCCTCCTTGCGGGCAGTAGCCCGCCGCGTCGTCGCGCCTTGCCTGGCCCCCCGATCACGGCACCGGCAGGCGCATCCAACTGCCGGTTCCAGGTTCAACGCATCCCATGGAAACCGCCCATGACCTCCCGCCGCCGCCTGCACGACTTCGACGCGCGCAGCGTGATCCTGTTCGCCAGCCTCACGCTGGGCGCCGTAGCCCAGGCGCAGACCTTCGGCCCAGGCCCCGCGCCGCGCCAAGGCACTGCTGCCACTGCCACTGCCACTACCGTGGCCTTCGACCGCGCCGACACCGACAAGGACGGCAAGCTCAGCCACCGCGAGGCCGGGGCCCTGCCCGCCGTGGCGCAGATGTTCGACCGCATCGACACCGACCATGACGGCGCCATCTCGCGCGCCGAATTCGAGCGGGGCGTGAAGACCTCCAGCCCCAGCCCCTGACGGGGGCCGTGCACGCGCGGCGTAAACTTGGCGCCCCCATTGCCGCAGACATTGCCCATGAACGCCCCTGCCGACCCTGCCCACTTGGTACCCGAAGTCCGGCAGCGCCCCGTGCCGCAGGCGCTGCTCGACGCGCTGCACGAGCGCTTCGGCGGCGCGCAGCTCTCCACCGTGCAGGCCGTGCGCGAGCAGCATGGCCGCGACGAATCGCCCTTCGCCGTGCCGCCGCCCGCCGCCGTGGTGTTTGCCGAAAGCACGCCGGACGTGGTCGACGCCGTGCGGCTGGCCGCGCAATACGCGGTGCCCGTGATCCCCTACGGCGCGGGCTCGTCCATCGAGGGCCAGTTGCTTGCCGTGCAGGGCGGCATCAGCATCGACATGGGCCGCATGAACAAGATCGTCTCGCTCGCCGCGGACGACCTCATGGTCACCGTGCAGCCGGGCATGACGCGCAAGCAGCTCAACGAGGAGATCAAGCACA
Organism: Curvibacter soli; assembly: GCF_029211125.1. Lineage (GTDB taxonomy): Bacteria > Pseudomonadota > Gammaproteobacteria > Burkholderiales > Burkholderiaceae_C > Curvibacter_A > Curvibacter_A soli. The sequence goes on along the minus strand of NZ_JARGEN010000043.1, from coordinate 95,388 downwards.
GCGGGCTGTTCTTCCCGATCGACCCCGGCGCCGACGCCTCCATCGGCGGCATGGCGGCCACGCGCGCCAGCGGCACCAACGCCGTGCGCTACGGCACCATGCGCGACAACGTGCTGGCGCTCGAAGTGGTGACCGCCAGCGGCGAGACGATCCGCACCGGCACGCGCGCGAGGAAGAGCAGCGCGGGCTACGACCTCACGCGCCTGTTCGTGGGCAGCGAGGGCACGCTGGGCGTCACCACCGAGGTCACGCTGCGCCTGTACCCGCTGCCAGAAGCGGTGTCCGCCGCTGTCTGCTCGTTTCCTGACATCGGCGCTGCCGTGCGCACCGTCATCGAGACCATCCAGCTCGGCGTGCCGATCGCGCGCGTGGAACTGCTGGACGCCAGCACCGTGCGCATGGTCAACGCGCATTCGCACCTGGGCCTGCGCGAGGAGCCGATGCTGCTGATGGAATTCCATGGCACGCCCGCTGGCGTGCAGGAGCAGGCGCGCGCCGTGCAGGACATCGCCGCCGAACATGGCGTGAACGTCAAGGAAGGCGCCTTCGCGTGGGCCACCACGCCCGAGGAGCGCACGCGGCTGTGGGCGGCGCGGCACAACGCCTACTTCGCCGGCGTGCAGTCGCGCCCCGGCTGCCGCGCCGTGACCACCGACGTGTGCGTGCCGATCTCCGCGCTGGCCGAGGCGGTGCTGGCCGCCGTGGAGGAAGCCAACGCCGCCGGCCTGCCCTACTTCCTGGTCGGCCACGTGGGCGACGGCAACTTCCACATGGGCTACCTGATCGACCCCGACTCCGGGCAGGAACGCGCCACCGCCGAGACGCTGAACCACCGCCTGGTGGCGCACGCGCTGCGCCTGGGCGGCACCTGCACCGGCGAACACGGCATCGGCCTGCACAAGATGGGCTTCCTGGTGGAAGAAGCCGGCGCGGGCGCGGTGGCGGTGATGCGCACGATCAAGCGCGCGCTCGACCCGCTGAACATCATGAACCCGGGCAAGATTTTCGCGCTGTGAACGTGGCGCGCACCATCGATTTCATCTGCCGCCCACGGGTAACCTGGAAACGGCAGTTGGATGCGCCTGCCGGTGCCGTGATCGGAGTGCCAGGCAAGACCGGGCGACGCGGCGGGCTTGCTGCCCGCAAGGAGGAGCAACGCCGCATGGCGCGCCGAGCGCGGTGCTGGCAGGTGCATGGCGCCCTCACCCACGAGGTGAACGCCATCGAAGCCGTCAACGCTCGATTGCCTGCGGCCTGGCAAGGGATGCAAAGCGGTCAACTGCTGTTTCCAGGGTAAAGCGCCAGGGCCATTTTTCCTGAATTGCCACCCTGCAAGGCATGGGTGGCGTTGGGCGCGCGGCCCCACCACACCCTCATCCGCCCCGCGCGCACCGATACCGTTCCCCCTGCACCACCCGCGTGACGCCGCCCGGGCCGGTGCGCTCCAATTTGCACCATTTGGTCAAACAAGAATCCGGGGAATCTCGCAACCCTTTGATTCATAACAGGATTCACAACTGGCACGCCACATGCTTTTTGACCTGCGTCAGAGCATGCGGCGGGCTGGCCCGCCGCCCGTTGCTCCCCCACCCCATCGTCTGGAGAAACCACACCATGAAAGTCGGCGTCTTCATCCCCATCGGCAACAACGGCTGGCTGCTGTCGGAGAACGCACCGCAGTACAAGCCCACGTTCGCGCTCAACAAGGAAATCACCCTCAAGGCCGAGCACTACGGCCTGGACTTCGCGTTGTCCATGATCAAGCTGCGCGGCTTCGGCGGCAAGACGGAGTTCTGGGACCACAACCTCGAATCGTTCACGCTCATGTCGGGGCTGGCCGCCGTCACCAGCAAGATCAAATTGTTCGCCACCGCCGCCTCGCTGGTGATGCCGCCGGCCATCGTGGCGCGCATGGCCTCCACCATCGACAGCATCTCGGGCGGGCGCTTCGGGCTGAACCTGGTCACGGGCTGGCAGCGGCCCGAGTATTCGCAGATGGGCCTGTGGCCCGGCGACCAGTTCTTCGCCACGCGCTACCAGTACCTGAGCGAATACATCCAGGTGCTGCGAGACCTCTGGGGCCAGGGCCGCAGCGACTTCCGGGGCGTGCACTTCAAGATGGACGACTGCCGCCTGAGCCCGCGCCCGCAGGCCGACATGAAGGTCATCTGCGCCGGCCAGAGCGACGCGGGCATGGAGTTCTCCGCCAAGTACGCCGACTACAACTTCTGCTTCGGCAAGGGCGTGAACACGCCCACGGCCTTCGCCCCGGCGGCGCAGAAGCTGATCGAGGCAACGCGCAAGACCGGCCGCCACGTGACGACCTACGTGCTCATCATGGTGATCGCCGACGAAACCGACGCGGCCGCCCTGGCCAAGTGGGAGCGCTACAAGGCCGGCGCCGACACCGAGGCCATCGCCTGGATGGCCACGCAGGGTGCGGCGGACACGAAATCCGGCACCGACACCAATGTCCGCCAGATGACGGACCCGACCTCGCCGTCCGCGGTGAACATCAACATGGGCACGCTCGTGGGCTCCTACGCCAGCGTGGCGCGCATGCTCGACGAGATGGCCGCAGTGCCGGGCACCGAGGGCGTGCTGCTCACCTTCGACGACTTCGTGCAGGGCGTGGAAGCCTTCGGCGAGCGCATCCAGCCGCTCATGAAGAGCCGTGTCGACGCCGACACGCCGGTGCCGAGCCGCGCGCGGGCCGAAGCGCTTGCCGCATGAAAGGGCCCGCGCCATGACGACCCACGGCGCCAAGACGAACGCCACCCTCATCTCCACCACGCCCGTGGGCGTGCCCACGCCGCCGGGCGGCCCCGCACCGCTGGTACTGCCTGCGCGGCCCGAGCCGCTGGCCTTGCACGGCGGCAACACCGCCCTGGTGGTGGTGGACATGCAGAACGCCTACGCCACGCTCGGCGGCTACGTGGACACCGCGGGCTTCGACATCTCGGGCGCGCAGGCCACCATCGCGGGCATCGTGCGCGCCATCGAGGCCGCGCGCAAGGCGGGCATCCTGGTCGTGTTCCTGCAAAACGGCTGGGACGCGCAGTACGTGGAGGCGGGCGGCCCCGGCTCACCCAACTGGTACAAGTCCAACGCGCTGAAGACCATGCGCCGGCAGCCCGAACTGCAGGGCAGGTTCCTGGCCAAGGGCGGCTGGGACTACGCGCTGATCGACGCCATGCAGCCCCAGCCCGGCGACATCGTGGTGCCCAAGACGCGCTACAGCGGCTTCTTCAACAGCACGCTGCATTCCACCCTGGCCGCGCGCGGCATCCGCAACCTGGTGTTCACCGGCATCGCCACCAACGTGTGCGTGGAATCGACGCTGCGCGACGCCTTCCACCTCGAATACTTCGGCGTCGTGCTCGAAGACGCCACGCACGAGCTCGGCGGCCCGGCGATCCAGCAGGCGGCCCTCTACAACATCGAAACCTTCTTCGGCTGGGTGTCGAGCGTCGATGCGTTCTGCACCACCGTGGCCTGACGTTTTCTTCCACCCTGCCCCCCACAGGAGCTTCCCCATGCCCAAGCAAGCCATCATCCCGCCCGGCACCGGCGTGCCGCTCGCCCCCTACGTGCCCGGCACGCTGGCCGACGGCATCCTCTACGTCTCGGGCACGCTGCCGTTCGACAAGGACAACAACGTGGTCCACGCGGGCGATGCCAGCGCGCAGACCCGCCACGTGCTGGAAACCATCCGGGGCGTGGTCGAGGCCGCCGGCGGCACCATGGACGACGTGACTTTCAACCACATCTTCGTGAAGGACTTTGCCGACTACCCGAAGGTCAACGCCGTCTACGCCGAGTTCTTTCCCGGCGTGAAGCCCGCGCGCTATTGCATCGAGGCCAACCTGGTCAAGCCCGACGCGCTGGTGGAAATCGCCTCCATCGCCCACATCGGCAAGAAGTAGACGCACTCCGCGCGACAAGGCCCCGACGATGGCAGCGACGACACTGGCTTTCGACATCTACGGCCCTCCCGAGGCGGCGCACACCGTGCTGCTGTCCTCGGGCCTGGGCGGCAGCGCGGGTTTCTGGAAGCCCCAGATCCCCGCCCTGGCCGAAGTCGGCCTGCGCGTCATCGCCTACGACCAGCGCGGCACCGGGCGCAGCCCCGGCCTGCTGCCATCGCCCTACAGCATCGACCACATGGCGCAGGACGTGGCCGAAATCCTCGACGCCACGCACACCGCGCGCTGCCACCTCGTCGGCCATGCGCTCGGCGGCCTGGTCGGACTGCAACTCGCGCTCGATGCGCCCGAGCGCATCGCCAGCCTCGCGCTGGTCAACGCCTGGTCCATGCCCAACCCGCATTCGGCGCGCTGCTTCGACACGCGGCTTTCCCTGCTCGGCCTGGGCGGCCAGCGCGGCGTGCGCGCCTATGTGGAAGCGCAGCCCATCTTCCTCTACCCCGCCGCCTGGTGCGCCGCCCACGCGCAGCACGTGGCCGACGAGGTGCGCCATGCCTTCGCGCACTTCCCCGGCGAGGCCACGATGCGTTCACGCATCGCCGCGCTGCGCGCCTTCGACGTGGACGCGCGCCTGGGCGACATCGCCGCGCCCACGCTGGTGATGACCGCGATGGACGACACGCTGGTGCCCTGGACCATGTCGCAGCGGCTCGCGCAGCGCCTGCCCAACGCCGCGCTGGAGCGCGTGCCGCACGGCGGCCACGCCCACAGCGTGACCGAGGCCGAGCCTTTCAACCAGGCGCTGCTGGCCTTCCTGGCCGTGCAGGCCAAGACCGTCGCGCGCCCATGAGCAGCGCCGTGGAGCCGCGCCGCGCCGCGCTGGCCAAGCGCGATTTCCGCGACGCCATGGCGCGCATCGGCGCGGCGGTGCACGTCGTCACCACCGACGGGCCCGGCGGCCGCGCGGGCTTCACCGCATCGGCCGTGTGCAGCGTGAGCGACGAGCCGCCCACGCTGCTGGTGTGCCTGAACCGCGCCGCCTCGGTCTACCCCGCGTTCGCGGCCAACGAGGCGCTGTGCGTGAACGCGCTGGGCGCGCACCAGCAGGCGCTCGCCGACCTGTTCGGCGGCAGGACGCCGATGGACGAGCGCTTCGCCGCCGGCCGCTGGGCCACGGGCCTGGGCGGCGCGCCCGTGCTGCTGGACGCCGCCGCGTCGTTCGACTGCCGCATCGCGCAGCGCAGCGTGGTCGGCACGCACGAGGTGATGTTCTGCGCGGTGCTCGCCGTCACCGTGGGCGAGGCCGCCCATGCGCTGGTGTACTTCGAGCGGCGCTACCACGCTCTGCCCACGGCGATGCGCTGACCGCGTGCGCCGCCAGTGCACGGCACATATACTTTCATATATGTCCGGGTCGCCCGCGGCGGCCCGCCTTCCGCCAGGAGGCTCCATGTCGCAAGTCACGCTTTATCTGGACGATGAAACCGACGCCCTCATGCGTGCCCAGGCGCAGGCCGCGGGCGTATCCGACAGCCGCTGGGTAGCGGACCTGATCCGCGATGCCGCCGAGCAGCGCTGGCCCGCGCAGGTGATCGGGCTGGCCGGCAGCTTTGCCGACTTTCCGCTGCGCGAGGATGCACCGCCGCCCGCCGCCGACGTGTCCAGGGCCGGGTTCTGATGCTGGCACTCGACGCCAACACCATCAGCTACTACTTCCGCGGCGACCCGCAGGTCGCGCCCCGCCGGCAGGCGCTCGACACGCTGCTGCGGCCCTGCGCATCCTGCCGTTCGACGCGGCCGGCGCGCATGAAGCCGCGGCCATCCGCGCCGAACTGGAATCGCGCGGCCTGCCCATCGGCCCGCACGATGTGTTGATCGCCGGCACGGTACGCGCCCATGGCGCGACATTGGTGACGCGCAACGAGCGCGAGTTCTCGCGCGTGCCGGCCCTCCAGTGGGTGAACTGGCACGCGCACTGACCGCGAGGCTTCCAGGTTCATACCGGACCGCCATCGGCCTGCGCGGCGATGCCGTCGAGCACGATGCGCTGCACGTTCTCCACCGTCTGCTCGAAGAACGCCGGGTCGTCGAGCGTGCGGCCCGTCAGCGCCTGCACCTGCACCGCGAAGTCGGCGTAGTGCTGGGTGGTGGCCCAGAGCGCGAACACCAGGTGGTGCGGCTCCACGGGCGCGAGCCGGCCATCGGCCACCCAGGCGCGGATGACCTCCGACTTGTGATCCACCAGGTCGCGCAGCTCGCGCGCCAGTTCGTCGCGCAGCAGCGGCGCGCCCTGGATCATCTCCAGGCAGAACAGGCGCGAGGCGTCGGGCCGGTCGCGCGAGATGACGAGCTTGGCGCGGATGTAGGCGGCGATCGCCGCGCGCGGGTCCTGTTCGGCGCTGAAGCTGCGCAGCGGCGCCAGCCACACTTCCAGCAGGTCGCGCAGCACGCTCACGTACAGCTCCTCCTTGTTGGCGAAGTAGTACAGCAGGTTGCTCTTGGATACCGCCGCGCGCGCGGCCACCTGGTCCACCGTGGTGCCATGCAGGCCGTAGCGCGAGAACAGCCCCAGCGCCGCGCCCAGGATGGCGCTGCGCTTGTCCTCCACCTGGCGCACACGGCGCCCCGCCGCCGGGCCGCGCGCGGCCCGGCGGGCCGGGGCGGCGGCAAGGGCCTTGTCCTTCTTCTTTCCGGCCAGGGTCTTGCGGGCGATCGGGGCGGGCATGGGGATGCTTCCTTTGCGTTCTTTTTCGTGGATGCTGGCGGCGGGCATGCTGCCACACGGAGCCGTTCGCGCACACACATCGCACATGCGGCGCACCTGCGGGCGGGGGCCATGCACGAATCATGCGCGTGCCGCGCACCAGAGCGGCGCGGCGCGGCGCGGAAAACAGATTTGTCCAATTGGTCCAACTGGCATGGACGTTGCATGCCAGCACCTGCCACCGCCGCCGCGCGCGGGGGCACGCCCCAAGGAGCCGCCATGCCCGCATTGAATGTTCCCGTCATCGACCTGCAGCCCTACTTCGCGGGCACGCCCGAAGGCAAGGCCGCCGTCGCCCGCGCGGTGGGCGACGCCTGCCGCGACATCGGCTTCCTGGTCATCACCAGCCACCAGATTCCCGCCGTCCTGGTCGAGCGCGTGGCGAAGGCATCGCAGCAGTTCTTCGCCCTGCCGCTGGCCGAGAAGCGCAAGGTGGACCGCCCGCGCATCGACGCCGTGCGCGGCTTTTCCGCCGTGGGCGAGGAAGGGCTGTCGTACAGCCTGGAGGCAGTGGCGCCGCCCGACCTGAAGGAGTCGTTCTCCATCGGCCCGTCGAACGTGCCCGACGACGAATACCACCGCGGCGAGGCCGCCGGCCCGCACTTCGAGCCCAACTCCTGGCCCGAGGGCATCCCGGATTTCCGTGCGGCGTACACCGAATACTTCGACGCCATGAGCGGCCTGGCGCGCTCCCTGATGCGCATCTTCGCGCTCGCGCTCGCCCTGCCCGAGAAGTTTTTCGACGACAAGATCGACGAGCACATCAGCATGTTGCGCGTGCTGAGCTACCCGCCGCAGCGCGAGGCGCCGCTGCCGGGCCAGATGCGCGCGGGCGCGCACAGCGACTACGGCAGCCTGACCATCGTGCTGCCCGACGGCCCGGGCCTGCAGGTGTTCAACAAGGCGGGCCAGTGGGTGGACGTGCCCATGGTGCCCGGCAGCTTCGTGGTGAACATCGCCGACCTGATGATGCAGTGGACCAACGACACCTGGGTCTCCACGCTGCACCGGGTGGCCAACCCGCCCCTTGACGACGCGGCCCGCAACACGCGCCGCCAGTCGCTGGTGTTCTTCCACCAGCCCAACTACGACGCGATGGTCGAATGCCTGCCGAGCTGCCTGGCGCCCGGCGAGAAACCCCGGTACGCGCCGATCAGCTCGGGCGACCACCTGAAATCCAAGTTCGTCAAGCAGACCACGCTCGGCGGCACGGCCACCGCCTGAAAGGAGCGCGGCGCACCCATGGCAACCCTTTCCTACGTCAACGTCTTCGCCAAGGACATCGTCGCGCTCAGCGGCTTCTACCAGGGGGTGTTCGGCTTTCCCGAGATCGAGGCCATCCGCTCGCCGATCTTCCGCGGGCTCGACACGGGCAAAAGCTGCATCGGCTTCAATGCCCACGAGGCCTACGACCTGCTGCACCTGAGCGCATTCGCCGACACGCGCGGCATCAAGTTCCTGCTCAACATCGACGTGGACAGCCGCGCCGACGTGGACCGCATGGTGCCCGTGGCCGTGGCCGCCGGCGCCACGCTGGTCAAGCCGCCCTACGACACCTACTACCACTGGTACCAGGCCGTGCTGTTCGACCCCGAAGGCAATGTGCTGCGCATCAACTTCATGATGCCCGGCGATGAAGCATGACCCCCACGCTCCCCACTGCGTGTGGTTCGCTGCCCCCCGTGGGGGCCGCGTTTCATCTTGGGGCGGCCCGGCGATGAAGCATGACCCCCACGCTCCCCTTCTCCTTCACTCTCCACCCGAGGTAACCGCGATGCAAGCATTCCACTCACTGCCCCGCCGCAAGGCCGTCGTGGCATCCGCCGCCGGCCTGGCCCTGCTGGGCGCGGCCGTCTTCCACGCGCCCGCGCATGCCGCCGACGACGGCTTCACGCTCAAGGGCCCGCCCAAGATCGCGATGATCTACTTCGGCCCCAAGAACGACGGCGGCTGGACCCAGGCGTTCGACGAAGCGCGCGTGAAGGTCGAAAAAGCCCTCGGCCAGAAAATCCAGTTCGTAGAAGGCGTGCCCGAGGACGCATCCGCCATCAAGCCCGCGGCGGAGAAGTTCATCCAGCGCGGCGCCAACATCGTGATCGGCACCGCCTTCGGCTATTCCGACGCGTTCAAGGAGCTGGCCGACAAATACCCCGACGTGGCCTTCCTCAACGGCTCGGGCACCACCAACGGCAAGAACCTCGAATCGTTCTATGGCCGCACCTATGAAAGCCAGTACCTGTGCGGCATGGCCGCGGGCGCGGCGAGCAAGACGGGCAAGCTCGGCTTCGTGGCGGCCAACCCGTTCGGCGTGGTCAACTGGACCATCAACGCCTACGCGCTCGGCGCGCAGAAGATGAACCCCGCCGCCACCGTGACGGTGATCTACACCGGCTCGTGGAACGACCCGGTGAAGGAGCGCGCCGCCGCCGCCGCGCTGATCGACCAGGGCGCCGACGTGATCGGCCAGCACGTCGATTCGCCCACGCCGCAGATCGTGGCGCAGGAGCGCGGCAAGCTCGGCACCGGCCACCACCGCGACCTGAGCCAGTTCGCGCCCAAGGCCACCATCTGCTCGTCGGTGTGGGTGTGGGACCGCTTCCTGGTGCCCGAGCTGAAGAAGATCATGGCCGGCCACTGGAAGCCCCAGCCCTACGGCGCCTTCATCGAGATGCAGGACGGCGGCACCGACATCTCCAAGCTCGGCGCGCAGATCCCCAAGGACAAGCAGGCCGCCATCCTGGCCGAGCGCGACGCGATCATGAAGGGCAAGCCGGTCTACGCCGGCCCGCTGGCCGACCGCGACGGCAAGGAGCGCGTGGCCGCGGGCGCCGTGCTGAGCGACGCCGACCTCTGGAAGATGGACTGGTTCGTCAAGGGCGTGGTGACGCAGAAGTGATGCGCAAGCCGGTCGTTTTCGGACGCAAACCCCCGGCACGCTGAAAACCAGCCGCCGCCCAGAAAATGGGCGGTGGCGGGTTTTTGTATCTTTCAAACCGATCAATTCAAGACTGTTTCATCCATGTCTGACGCGCTGGCGCTGCACGGCATCGACAAGAGCTTCGACGGCTTCCGGGCCCTAGACGGCGCGCACTTCGCAGCGCGCTGGGGCGAGGTGCACGCGCTGCTGGGCGAGAACGGCGCGGGCAAGTCCTCGCTGATGAACATCGCCGCCGGCCTGTACGCGCCCGAGGCCGGCACGCTGCTGGTGGACGACAACCCCGTGCGCCTGGCCGGCCCGCGCGACGCCGCGCGCCACCGCATCGGCATGGTGCACCAGCACTTCAAGCTCGTGGCCCCGTTCACGGTGGCCGAGAACATCCTGCTCGGCCTGCCGCCGCCCGGCGAGTTCGACGCCGCGCAGGGCTACGGCGCCCGCCTGGCCGCGGTGCGCGCCGCCGTCGCCGCGCAGGCGCAGGCGCTGGGCTTCGCCATCGACCCCGGCCAGCGCATCGAGCGGCTGTCGGTGGCCGAGCAGCAGCGCGTGGAAATCCTCAAGGTGCTGCTGGCCGGCGCGCGCATCCTCATCCTAGACGAGCCCACCGCCGTGCTGACGGATGCCGAGGCCGCGCGCCTGCTGCACACGGTGCGCGCGCTGGCGCGGCAGGGCGCGGCGGTGGTGCTGGTGACGCACAAGATGGCCGACGTGCAGGCGTTCGCCGACCGCGTGACCGTGATGCGCGCCGGGCGCACCGTCGCCACGCTGGAGCCGCGCGCGGCCAGCGAAGCCGAGCTGGTGCGCCTGACCGTGGGCGACACCGCGCAGGCCGAGGCGCCGCGCGCCGCCACGCCCGCCGGTGCCGCCGCCAGTGCCGCCGCCAGTGCCGCCGCCAGTGCCGCCAGTGCCGCCGCCAGTGCCGCCAGTGCCGCCGTGTGCCCCGTGCGCCTGGCCGTGCGCGGCCTGCGCAGCGCGGGCGCGGGCCAGCCCGCGCTGGACGGTGCCACGCTGGAGGTGCGCGCCGGCGAGATCTACGGCCTGGCCGGCGTGGGCGGCAACGGCCAGGGCGAGCTGGCGCAGGCCATCATGGGCCTGCTGCCGCTGGCCGAGGGCGCGCTGGAGCTGGAGGGCTTCGGCGACCTGCGCGCGGCCAGCCCCGAGCAGCGGCGCGCGCTGGGCATTGCCGCCATTCCCGCCGACCGCTACGGGCTGGCGCTGGCGGGCGACCTGTCGGTGGCCGAGAACTTCGGCATCGGCCAGGTACACGACAGCCGCTACGGCAGCGCCGCGTGGCTCGACCGCCGCCGCATGGAAGCCGCCGCGCAAGAGGCCGTCAAGGCCTTCGACGTGCTGGGGGTGCGCTCCATCCGCCAGAAAGCGGCGCTGCTGTCGGGCGGCAACGCGCAGAAGCTGGTGATCGCACGCGAATTCAGCCGCCTGGGCGGCCAGCCGCGGCTGGTGCTGGCCCACAGCCCGAGCCGCGGGCTGGACGTGCGCGCCAGCGCCCAGGTGCATGCGCGCCTGCGCGCCGCGCGCGCCGCGGGCGCCGCCGTGCTGCTGATCAGCGAAGACCTCGACGAAGTGCTGGCGCTGGCCGACCGCGTGGGCGTGATCGTGCGCGGGCGCATCGTGGCCGAGTTCGCCGCGCCCGCGCGCCGGCAAGACGTTGGCCAGGCGATGGTGGCGACACACTGACCCCTCTGGCACATGGCATCCGCCCCCATTCCCCCCGCTCCCGAAACCGCCACGCCGCGCCCGCGCCGCGTGCCGCTGCTCGCGCGCCGCTACGCGCTGGAGGTGCGCCAGCAGCTCGCCTGGCCGTGGCAGGCGCTGATCCTCGCGCTGGCGGTGCTGGCGGGGGCGCTGGTCAGCGGCGCCATTCTGGTGGCCGCCGGCGTGTCGCCCGAGGACCTGCTCGACGAGTTCATCGTGCAGACCTTCTTCGACGCGCAGAACCTGCGCGCCGTGCTGTTCCAGGCCGCGCCCATGGTGATGGTGGGGCTGGCCGCGGCGCTGGCCTTCCGCGCCCGGTTCTGGAACCTGGGGCTGGAGGGGCAGATGATCTTCGGCGCCATCGGCGCCACCTTCGTTTCCATCCACGCCATCGGGCCGCAGGCCGCGCGCCTGTGGCTCATGGCGGGCGCCGCGCTGCTCTGCGGCCTGCTGTGGGTGGTGCTGCCCGCCGTGCTGAAGATGCGCCTGGCGATCAACGAGATCATCTCCAGCCTGATGCTCAACTACGTGGCGGCCAACTTCCTGCTGCACCTGGTGTACGGCGCGTGGAAGGACCCCAGGGATTCCTTCCCCTACTCGCCCAAGTTCGCGCCGTTCGAGCGGCTGCCCGACATCGCGGACGGCTTCAGCAGCGCCATCGTGCTGGCACTGCTGGTGGCGGTGGCCGCATGGTGGTTCGTGGACAAGAGCCGCGCGGGCCTGTACCTGCGCTTCGTGCACGCCAGCGCGCGCGTGGCCGACGCGGTGGGCGTGCCGGTGAAGAAGCTGGTGTGGGCGTCGGTGCTGGCCTCGGGCGCGCTCGCGGGGCTGGCGGGCTTCATGGTGGCTGCCGGGCAGGAAGGGCGGCTCACGCAGGCGTTCTACGCGGGCTACGGCTTCTCGGGCATCCTGATCGCCTTTTTGGCGCGCAACAACCCGCTGGCCGCCAGCGTGGTCGCCATCCTGGTGGCCACGCTGTTCGTGGCCGGGCGCAGCCTGCAGGTGTTCTACCAGATACCGTTCTCGATGGTGCAGCTCATACAGGCCATCCTGGTGGTGTGCGTCGCCTCGTCGGACTTCTTCATCCGCCACCGCATCCGCCGCGTGGCCGCGTACTGAGCCATGGACCTGATCGCCCACTGGATCGGCAACATCCCCGACTTCGCCGTGCCCTTCGCGCTGGCGGCGCTGGGCCTCATCGTCAGCGAGCGCGCGGGCGTGCTCTCGCTGGGCGCCGAGGGGCTGATGCTGGTGGGCGCGCTGGCGGGCATCGGCGCCATGCTGGCGGTGCATGAACCGGGCGTCGCCCTCGTCGCCGCGATGCTGGCCGCCGCCGCCGTGTCGGTGCTGTTCGCCGTGATGGTGGTGTGGCTGCGCGTGAACCAGGTCATCGCCGGGCTGGCGCTGGTGTTCTTCTGCCAGGGCCTGACGGGCCTGCTGGGCACCGTGCTGGGCTGGACCAACCAGCCCGTGATGGGCCCCGCGGCGCTGCCCCTGGGCCCGCTGGCCGCGCTGCCCGTGGTGGGCGGGCTGTTCAACCAGAGCCTGGCGGCCTACCTTGCGCCGTTCATCTTCGCGGGCGTGGCCTGGTGGCTCAACCATGCGGGCGGCGGCCTGCGCCTGCGCGCCGTGGGCGAGAACCCGCAGGCGGCGGACGCGGCGGGCGTGCCGGTGCTGCGCACGCGCTTCCTGGCCATCCTGGCGGGCTCGGCGCTGGTGGGGCTGGCGGGCGGGTACATCGCCGTCATCAGCACCAAGCTGTGGATCGCCGGCATGACCGGCGGGCGCGGCTGGATCGCCGTGGGGCTGGTGATCTTCGCGCGCTGGTCGCCGTGGCGCGCGTTCGCGGGCGCGGTGCTGTTCGGCGGCATCGAGGCGCTGATACCGCAACTGGCCGCCGCCGGCATCAGCCTGCCGCAGTACTTCGTGCTGATGACGCCCTACGCCGTGACCCTGGCCGTCATGGTGTGGGTGGCGCTGGCGCGGCGCGGGCGCGACGAAACGCCCGGCGCCTTGGGCGAACCCTATCTGCGCGAGGAAAGGCGCTGAACCATGCAAGCCTATGTGTACGAACAGCCGCGCGAACTGAGCGAAACCGAGTTCGCCGACTACCTGAACCCCGCCACCACGGCGGTCGTCTCCATCGACATGCACCGCGGCCACCTCGACGACAGCCCCGACTGCCCCTGCCCCGCGCCGCGCGCCCGCGACTTGGTGGCGCCGCTGGACGCCTTTCACGACCGCGTGCGCGCCCTGGGCGTACGCCTGATCCACGTGCGCAGCACCCTGCGCGCGAACGGCGAGGACGACATCCGCGGCATACCCGCCGCGTGGCGCCGCACCTTCCCGCTGCACGTGGGGCCCATCCCCAACGCCGACGCCCACGCCATCGAGGGCAGCCGCTGGACCGAGTGGCGCACCCGCGTGGAGCCCGGCGACATGCGCGTGGACACCAAGCGGCGCCTGTCGGCCTTCTACCCGAGCGACCTGGACTTCCTGCTGCGCAACCAGCGCATCGAAACCGTGGTGCTGGACGGCGGCTTTACCGACTGCTGCGTGCTCAGCACCGCGTTCGACGCCAACAACCACAACTACCGCGTGATCGTGCTGCGCGACCTGGTGCGGGGAACGGATGACAAGCTGGAGGCAGCGGCGCTTTCCATGGTGTCGCTGCACCTGGGGCTGGTGATGGAGTCAGGGGAATTGCTGCGGGTGTGGGGGCAGCGCCCGCACTGAGGCGGCCCGCAGGCCGGGGACGATCAGCCCTGCCGCCGCCGCGCGCGGGCCATTCCGAAGATCGCCAGAAGGGCCGAAAGCCCCACCAGCCCCCCTGCGGAAACCGTGGGCACCGGGGTGGCGGCGGCGACGGGGGCCGCGACGAACGTCATTTTTACCTGGCCCGCTGCGCCGGCGCTGCCGTCCGTGAAAAAATTGCCGCCGCCGCCGCCACCACCAGGCGCCAGGCCGGGCATAGTGACATTGCCGCCTAATCCTTCACCCGCACCGCCCAAAGTACCCACCCCGTTGCCTCCAGCAGTAACCGCGGTGGCAGAGCCACCGCCGCCGCCGCCGTTCGTGAGCACGCCAAACGCCCCATTGCCGCCGAGCCACTTCACCGCGCCGGCAGCCGTGCAAGCGGTGGCATCCCCACCCGCGCCGCCCGCACCGCCCGTTATTCCCCCACTCCCGGCATTGGCCACCATGCCGACAACGCCTGCTCCCGTGACGGATGACGGCATGCCCACAGCTCCGGAGGCCAGCACTAAGCCCCCAGGCGCGCCGAACCCGACGGCAACGGTCAACGGCGTGCCTGGGGCGACGGCAAACGTCGCCTTGCAGTACGACCCCCCGCCCCCGCCGCCGCCGCCGAAAAGCGTCACGTTATCACCCCCACCCCCACCCCCGCCGCCGCCCCACGCCTCGATGGTGACGGAGCCGGCGCCCGCGGGCACGGTGCAGACGCCGGCGGGGTTCACGCCATTGATGCAATCGGCGGCGAATGCGGAAACGGAAAGCAGGGCACTTGCCGCGATGCAGGCCGTGCGCTTGGGAAAGACGGGCATGGGGGCGCTTTCTGAAAGACTTTTGAGGGTTTTGAGGGGGCCGATGGGCTCGATGGATGTTACCGTATGTCACGCGGCCTGAATGGCATCATAAGCGTCGCGCACGAACGAAGGTGAATTTGGCCACGCCATGAGCGCTCTATACTGCGTAGCAAAATGTCACGAAGGGCCATGTGCGTGTTTGCGCTGGCTCCCGTGCCCGCAAACCCGGTCGAGGCCCAGTCATGGCGGTTCGCACGCCCGCAGAAAGCACTTCATGCTCCGTACCTTCCTGAGTCGGTTCGCCGGTGTGGCCATGGCATTCACCCTGTGCGCCCACGCTGCGGCGCAGACGGTGGTGCCCGTCGGAGCAACGTTCGACGTTCCTGCGGGCGCCGTGTGGGACAACGGTTGCACGCCACTGGACATGCAAGGCACGCTCAACCTCAACGGCGGCACCATGTCCGTGGATGGCGCGGTCACTTTCGCCGCCACGGGCAGCATGCCAAGCCTTGGCGGTACGCTCTCGGTGGGCAGCGACCTGGTCTTGAACGGGCCATTGGATGCGGGCAACAACACCATCGTGATGCGCGACGGCTGCGATCCAGGCAATACCAGCCAGATCACCGGCACCCTGGTCGTGCAGAACCTCACGCTGCAAAGCACGACCGGCCGTACGTTCGTCTTGCCGGCGGGGGTCAACATCACGGTACTGGGCACCCTTACCATCCAGGGCACCCCGGGACAAAACGTGCAACTGCAATCCGCCAGCGGCACGGCGGTCATCCAACTCGGCCCCGGCGCCACGGTGGTGCGCAATTTTGCATCCGTGCCCCCCACGGTGCAGATCGGCGCCGCAAGTGCTTCCTTGACCGCCATACCGACTCTCGGACAGTACGGCCTGGCGCTGCTGTCGATGCTCATCGGTGCCATCGCTTTCTGGCAAAAGCGTGCAAGCGGGGGACATCGTGGACGCCATCGCTCGGTCTGACGCCACGGCCCACGCCACCGCCATCTCTACCCATCCCCGTTGCTCCAGCGAGAAACCGACCATGTCTATGAACCCGAACTCCCGCCCCTGGATCGTTCCCGTCCTTTCCTCTGTGCTGGCGCTGCACGGAGCCGGTGTACTGGCCGCCGACATTTCTGTTACGCCACCCAGCGGGGGTGGATTTGTCGTCAAGAACCAGGGCGGGCAGGAGCGCTTGCGCGTGCAGGACAGCGGCGCGGTCTACGTGCCGGGCCTGCCATCCACGGCGGGCAGCGTCAACCTGGCGTGCTACGACGGCAGCACGGGGCAGTTGACGGCATGCGCGGCCGGAGTGGGTACCGGCGCCACGGGTCCGGCGGGTCCGGCCGGCCCGGCGGGGCCCGCCGGTGCCACGGGCGCACAGGGGCCGCAGGGCGTCGCGGGGCCGGCCGGCCCCACAGGCCCGGTAGGCCCGGCGGGCCCGACCGGCGCCACGGGGCCCGCCGGTGCCCCGGGCGCAGACGGGGCTCCAGGGGCTGCGGGCCCAACCGGCGCCATGGGTCCGGCGGGCCCAACTGGCGCCATCGGCCCGGCGGGCCCGGTCGGCGCCATAGGCCCGGCGGGTCCGGCCGGCGCCATGGGCCCGGCGGGCCCGACCGGCGCGGCGGGGCCCGCTGGAGCCCCGGGCGCAGACGGGGCTCCAGGAGCCACGGGCCCGGCGGGGCCTACCGGTGCCCCGGGCGCACAGGGACCGCAGGGCGTCGCGGGGCCGCCGGGAGCTACGGGGCCCAGCGGAACGGCAGCGCTGTTCGGCACCGCCACGAGCAATGCGCTGGCGGGCCAGGGCGAGGGATGCACCATGGGGGCCGTGTGGCTCACGGCGGGTTACAGGGCCGGAGGCACCCCGGCGGCAGGGCAGACTCTGTCCATTTCCGCCTATTCATCGCTGTTCTCCATACTCGGCACTGCGTATGGAGGAGATGGAATGACGACCTTCGCACTGCCAGACCTGCGGAGTGCGGCGCCCAATGGGTTGACCTACGTGATTTGCACCGTAGGCACTTACCCTGTGCTCGACTAGGGCGCGCGCAAGCCCCTGCACAAACCGTGGGCACCGGGGCCGTAACCATACTACCAGGGAGTATGCCTTGCCAGCGCCCTGTTTTTGTGCGCTGGCAGCATGGTACCTAGGGGGTATGCGAACCCCGCCGGCTTTCCACCAGCTTCACCAGCGCCCACAGCGCCCGGTTCACCGGCACGGGCACGGCCAGCGCGGCCCCGCGCCGCACCACGTAGCCGTTGAGATGGTCGATCTCGCTGGGCTTGCCGCGCGCCACGTCCTGCGCGGTGGACGAATACTGGCCCGGCATGGATTGCGCGATGCCGCGCACGGCGGCCTCCACGTCGCCGGGGATCTGCACGCCGTCGGCCTTCGCCACGGCCAGGCATTCGGCCACCACGTCGCGCATCGCATCGGCCACGCCCGCGCCTTGCACCAGCACGCCGTAGGGCAGTTGCGCGATGGCCGAGATCGCGTTGTAGGCGCAGTTGACGACCAGCTTGGCCCACAGCGCGCCGCGCACGTTGTCCGATATTTCAGTGGGGATGCCGGCGGCGGCGAACTGCCGCGCCGCCTCGGCGCTGCGGGGCGAGGACGCGATGACCAGCTCGCCGCGGCCATGGTGCTTCACGTGGCCGGGGCCGGGCATGGAGGTGGCCACGTAGACCACGGCGGCGGCCACTTCGTGCGCGGGGCCGAGCACGGCGCGCACGCGCTCGTCGTTGTCCACGCCGTTTTGCAGTGTGAGCACCAGCGCGCCGGGCGCCAGGTGCGGCAGGATCTGCGCGGCGGCGGCTTCGGTGTCGGTGGACTTGACGCACAGCAGCACCACGTCCGCGCCCTGCACGGCGCTGGCCTCGGTGCTGGCTTGCAGCGGTATGTGGCCGTCGAAGCCCCGCGCCTCCAGGCGCAGGCCGTGCTGCTCGATGGCCTGCACGTGCGCGGGCCGCCCGATCAGTACCACGCCGTGCCCGGCACGGGCCAGCAGGCCGCCGAAGTAGCCGCCGACGGAGCCCGCGCCCATGACGGCGATCTTGAGGCGCTGGCTTTGCGCGGGGGTGGTCGCGCCAGAAGGTTCTGTTGGCATGCGCGGTGTCCTTTCGTACCCGGTGCTTGCGCGGCAAGCGGGGGTGCCCATCACATCAGAGCCGGGCGGCAAGCGTGGCGTGCCGCATCGCCGGCCCGGGGTCATGGGGCCGGCGGTGGTGTCGCCCTACTTGGAGAGTTCGCGCGAGGTCGCGGCGTCTAGGCGGCCCGTCTGTTCCAGGCCACGGTCTTTCTGGAAATTGCGTAGCGCGGCTGCGGTGCGCGGGCCCATGGCGCCATCGGGCGTACCGGTCTTGTAGCCCAGTTGGTTGAGCTTGCTTTGCGCGCTCTGGAGCGACATGACCGTGCCGGCGGCACCCGCTGCGGAGGTTTGCGACGGGGCTGCGCCACCGTCCACGCCAAGCCGGCCGCCGCCGCCCAGCCCCTGGCCCTGCACGCTTTGCGCTTTGTAGCTGCGCAGCGCGCGCACCATTTGGTTGAAGGCATCCATGAAGGCGGCCGAGATGACCTTGCCTTCGGCCGTGTTGCTGTAGCCGCCCAAGGCGCCGCCGGCGGAGCTGCCGAACAGGCTTCCCATTGCGCCGAAGTCGGTCTTGGAGGCGCTGCCCTCCGAAGCCGCCACCTGCACGCCCGAGCGGTTGTCGACCAGGGTGAGCAAGGCGCTGGCTTCCTTGGTATTCATGCTGCCGCCCAAGGCACCCAGCACCCCGCCCGCACGGCCGCCAATCAGCCCGCCGATGGCGGCGCTGCCGCCCCCCGCATTGTTGTTCTGGAAAATGATTTCTGGCGACAGGCCATAGTCGGATGCAACCATCTGGCCCGCGCCAAAATTGCTGCCTTGGCGCATTTCGCCCGACTGCATGAGCGCACGCTCGCGGCCCATGGCGTTCATGCCGGCTGCGCCACGCTCCACCACAACGAAGCAGTTGGACTGCTGTACCAGCAACCGCAGAAGGTTGGCCGTGGGCGGCAGTTTGTATTCGTTGCGCAGGATGGTGTACCAGCCGGCTTGCTGGTTTTCCACCAGCGAAACCGTACCCAAGGGAGCACTGCAGCGCTCCAGTTGCCCGCTGGCATTGTCGGTGGCGGCACCCGCCGCGCTGCCGGTGGCCACGGTTTTGGCGTCGGCGCTGCCCATCTTCATGTCAGTGGTTACGCAACCGGCCAGTGCCGACAAAGTAGCCACGAGGCCGCAGGCGGCCCAAGTCCTTTTGTTACGCATTCAAATGCATCCTCTGGGTTGTAAAGCCGCACATCATATGATGCGCCGGCGCCGTATTTTCTTGCACCATCGGCCACGCAGCCATTGCAGTGTTTTCCATTCCGTTTGGAACTCAAGCTGCGGGTGCGCACCAATGCCGGGCAGTTCCTGCGGCTGGCCGCACTGGACCTCGTGGAGTGCGTCGCCCTGGCTGGAGCCCGGCCCTCATCGTGATGATCTCGGGCCTGAGCCGGGTCAGGACGGGATGGCCGGACGCGCACGCCACACCAGCAAAAAGCTCCCGTGCATTGCCGCCATCCGGTGGCCGCGCGGCCTCGTCTGCGGCCGGCGTGTCGCGCGACTGCATGGGCATGCGGTAGAGCCACACGGGCCGCCCGTCCGCCGCGCGCACGCAGGCGGCGGGCTGCCATTCGGCCGCCTCGAACTCCAGGCTGGCGAGCCAGGCGCCGGGGCGCATCTGGGCCTGGGCCTTGAGCGCCGCGCGCGCGATGCTTTCGGGCCGCTGGAACAGGTACACCAGCGCGTAGGGGCTCCAGTCGAGCCGCCAGATGTTGCCGCGCCAGACCCGCGCCCATGGGCAGCGCAGGCCGCACAGCAGGCGCAGCGGCCAGCTCCATTCCACCCCGTGCAGCCGCGCCGCCGGGTAGGCGCGGCGCAGGGCGCGCAGGCCATGGCCGAGGCCGCAGCCGGCGTCGAGCACGGCGGCGCCTTCGCGCAGCGGGGCATGCGCGGGCAGGCGGTGCAGCGCATGCAGGGGCGTGGGGAACAGCGGCGCGTCGCGCCAGGCGTTGAGCGGGTACACCAGCAGCCCCAGCGCCAGCGGCAGCAGCCAGGCCCAGCCCGGCAGCGCCACCAGGCCCGACAAGGCCAGCGACAGCGGGAACCCCGCCGCGATGCACAGCCGCCGCCACCAGGTGGCACCCCAGGCGCTGGCCGCGACACCCGCCAGGCAGGCCAGCACCAGCGCCACATCGTCGCGCAGCCCCAGCGCGCGCAGGGCGATGAACAGCGCCCATGCGCCGCCCCAGCCCAGCAGCGCGGGCAAAGGCCAGGGCAGGCGCAGACGAGGCATGGCGCGGCGGCGCGGGCTCAGCGGCCGGGCTGGCTGTGCCGCAGGTTCGCGGCGCCGGGGGTGGCGACCCGCGGCACGCGGCGGCGGGTGGTCGGTGTCTTTTTCATGGTTCCCTCTCTGGTTCGGTGTCGTCGTTGCGCGCCCGCCGAAGGCGACCGGGGGCGATGCCAGCGGCCCGGCAAAGCCGCTGGTTGCGCAGTATCCATGGCATTGGGCTGCGCCAGTCGCAGCGGCTGCGGGTGGTGTGCGAGCACCATGGCATGGGCAATTGTCATGACAGTGCGCGCAGGCGGTCGATCAGTCCGTTGAGCTCATCGAGCGAGCCGAAGTGTATGGCGAGCTCGCCGAGTTCCTCGATGCGCCCGGCGCGCTTCGTGCGCTTTTTCACGCGCACCTCCACCTGCGCGGTCAGCAGGTCGGCCAGCTCGTCCTCGATGCGCCGGACGTCGCGCGATTTTTCCGGCTTGGGCCTGGGCGACACCAGATTGAACTCGGCGCCGATTTTCTTGACAAGCGCCTCGGCCTCGCGCACCGACAGCTTCTTCGCCACGATCTGGTTGCCCGTCGTGATCTGCGCGGCGCGGTCGAGCGCCAGCAGCGCGCGCGCGTGGCCCATGTCCAGGTCGCCGGCCATGAGCATGGTCTGCACCGGCTCGGCCAGGTTGAGCAGGCGCAGCAGGTTGCTGGCCGCGCTGCGCGAGCGGCCCACGGCCTGCGCGGCCTGCTCGTGGGTGAGTCCGAACTCCTTCACCAGCCGCGCCAGGCCCTGCGCCTCTTCGAGCGGGTTGAGGTCTTCGCGCTGGATGTTCTCGATCAGCGCCATGGCGGCCGCTGCCTCGTCGGGCACCTCGCGCACCAGCACGGGCACCGTGTCGAGCCCGGCGAGCCGGGCTGCGCGGAAGCGCCGCTCGCCGGCGATGATTTCGTACTTGCCCGCGTTCTCGCCTTCGGCCAGCCGCCGCACGAGTATCGGCTGCATGATGCCCTGGGCCTTGATCGACTCGGCCAGCTCGTACAGGGCGCCTTCGTCCATGCGCGTGCGCGGCTGGTACTGGCCCGGCACCATCTCGGCGAGCGTCAGTGTGCTGGGCGCGCCCGGGGCGGCGGTTTCCGTGGCGGGGGACTCGCTGGCCCTGGGGCCGAGCAGCGCTTCCAGGCCGCGGCCCAGGCCCTTGGGTTTCTTGGTTGCCATGTCGTCGTGTTTCAATCCATGAGTTCGCGCAGCAGCGCATGCCCCTGGGGCCAGTCGCCCAGGCCCGATTCGGCGTTGATGTGGCCCTGCGCGCCCGCGTTGACGAAGCGCGCGCCCCAGTCCCGCGCCAGACCTTCGGCGCGCGCCGGCGCGCAGTACGGGTCGTCGGTGCTGCCCACCAGCACGGCGGGGAACGGCAGCGGCTGGCGCGCGATGGGCTGCCAGCCCGGCAGCAGCGGCGCCAGGTCCGCACGTTCCACGTCGCCGGGCGCCACCAGCAGCGCGCCCTTGACGCGCCGCGTGTTGCGCGAATGCGCGGCCCAGGCGGCGGCAAGGATGCAGCCCAGGCTGTGGGCCACCAGCACGGCGGGCTCCGTGGCGGCGAGCACCATGTCTTCCAGCCGTGCGTTCCAGTCGCCGCGCAGCGGGCGCCGCCAGTCGTGCTGCTCCACGCGCTGGTAGCCGTACAGTTGCTCCCAGCGGCTTTGCCAATGGCCCGGGCCGCTGTTCAGCCAGCCGGGCAGGAGGAGGACGGGGGTGGAGTTCATACTACTGTTTTGATAGCTGCCAGCGCAGGTATATCAAGCGCTGAAGGGCAATTTGGCCTTTAACCCGGAAACGGCAGTCGAGACCGCTTTGCATCCCTTGCCAGGCCGCATGAAATCAAGCGTTGACGGCTTCGATGGGGCTCACCCCGTGGGTGAGAGCGCCATGCACCCGCCCGTTGCCGCCATTCTGCCGCAAAGCATGGCGCGGAAACGGCTGCGCCGCCGCCACGCCGGTTCAGCATGGCGGCGGCGCTGCGCCTCTGGTTGAAAACGCGCGTCAGCGCTTCGCGGCGGCGGCGCGGTGCTGCCGATATACCCAGGCCATCATCAGCAATGCCAGCAGCATCAGGCTGTACTGGCTCAGCGTCGGGATGGCCGTGGGGGTGGCCGGACGGTGTTCGCCGAAGTTGTAGTCCGTGGCGGCGTCGCCACCGACCAGCACGATGTTGCTGATGATGTCGTTGCCCGTCGTACCACCCTTGCTGCCGGCAGTGTCCTTGCCGTCGTCCCAGCCCGCGGGCTGGATTTCGGCCACCGTGTAGGTACCGGGCGCCAGGTTGGTGAAGCTGTAGTGGCCGCCCGCGTCGGTGGTGGTCGTGGCGACGACGGCCCCAGCCTGCATGAGGCGGATCTCGACGCCGGCGATGCCTTCCTCGCCGCCGCCATCGATGGCGCCGTTGTCGTTGCGGTCGTGGTACACGGTGCCGGCGACCGAGGCCACGGCACCCGGATCGCTGCTCGTGACCGTCAGGTTCGCACTGGTGCCGACCGTGTTGTTGCCGAGGTCGGTTTGCAGCGCCCCCGTGGCGATGGTGTTGGTCACCGTGCCGAGCGTGCTGCTGGTCACCGCCACCTGGATCGAGCAGCCGCCGGGCGGAATGGTGGCGCCGCTCTTGTAGGCCACGCTCGTGCCGCCGGCCACCGCCGTGACGTTGGTGGCGACGCTGGGGCAGGTGCCGGCGATGGCAGGCGGCGTGGCCACGGTCACGCCTGCGGGCAGGCTGTCCACCAGGTCCGCCGTCAGAGTGGCCGCGCCCGCGTTGCCGTTGCCCAGCGCGATGGTGAGCGTGGACTTTTGGCCCGCCACGATGCTCGCGGGCGCAAAGCTCTTGCTGACGCTGGGCGGCTGGCCCGGGTTGACCAGCAGGTCGGCCGTGGCCGGCGCGCCATTGGTGCCCAGCGAGGTCTTCAGGTCGCCCGCCGCGATGGTGTTGGTGTAGGGGCCGCCCGACACACTGGAGGTGACGTTGACTTCGATCGTGCAGCCGCCGGGCGGAATGGCGGCACCGCTCTTGTAGGCCACGCTCGTGCCGCCGGCCGCCGCCACGACGCTGGCGCTGGGGCAGGTGCCGGCGACGGCGGGCGGCGTGGCCACCAGCACATTGGCCGGCAGGGTATCCACGAGATCCGCCGTCAGTGTGGCGGCGCTGGCATTGCCGTTGCCCAGCGTGATGGTGAGTCTGGACACGCCGCCGGGGTTGATGGTGGATGGCGCGAACGCCTTCTGCACCGTCGGGTCCACCGACGTTTTCACCACCAGCCCTGCCTGGGCCGGCACCGGATTGGCGCCCGCTTCATTGGTAATCAAAGCACCGGCATCGATGTTGTTGGTATACGAGCCCGCCGTGGCCGACGTGACCTGCACGGTGATCGTGCAGCCGCTCACGGGAATCGTCGCGCCTGCGGCATAGACCACGCTGCCGCTACCCGCCGTGGCGGTGACACTGGCGCTCGGGCAACTGCCGCCGATCACAGCCGGCGTGGCTACCACCACGCCCGTGGGCAGGGTGTCGGTCATGGCGCTGGCCAAGGTGAGCGCGGTGGCATTGGGGTTGCCCAGCAGGATGGTCAGCGTCGACAGGCCCCCTTTGTCGATGGTCGTGGGACTGAAGGACTTGACCACGGTCGGCGCTGCGGGCTGACCCACGCCCAGCGTGGCGACCGCCGGCTCGGGGTTGGTGCCGGCGCTGGTTTTCAACTGGCCGGCGGCGATGGTGTTGGTATAGGCCCTCATGGTGGACGAGGTGACATCCACCGTGATCGTGCAGCCACCCGCCGGGATGGCGGCGCCGCTGGCGTAGCGCACTTCAATGGCCCCCGCGGTCGCCGTCACCGAGGCGGCCGTGCAGGTGCCGCCGACGTTGGGCGTGCCGGCGACGACCACCTGGCCCGGCAGCGCGTCGACCAGGGCGGCCGTGAGCGTGACCGGCGTGGTGTTTGCGTTACCCAGGGTGATGGTCAGTGTGCTGATGCCCCCCGACGCGATCTGCGCAGGGGCAAACGCCTTCTGTACGGTGGGCGCGGTCAGTACGGTCAGGGTGGCGTCGGCGGGGTTGCCGTTGGTCAGGCCCTGGTCGCTCTGGATGGCGCCCGCGCCGATGGTGTTGGTGAACGCGCCCGGTTCCGATGCCACCACGGCCACGCGGAACTCGCAGTTGCCGCCAGCCGGCACCGTGGCGCCGTTGAGCGTGACCTTGGCGGCGCCCGGCAGCGCCGCCACCACGCCACCGGTGCAGGTCGTGCTGGTGTTGGCGGGGTTGGCCACGGCCAGGCCGGGGGGCAGGTTGTCCGGCAGCGTCACGCCGGTCAATGCCACTGCCGCGTCGGGGTTGCTCACCGTGACGATGAGCTGCGTGGTCTGCCCCGCAGTGACCGTCGTCAGGCTGAAGCTCTTGGCGACCGTGGGCGCGAGCACCGCGTGCAGCGTGGACTCGCCGGGCTCCTCGTTGGTGATGCCCTGGTCTGTGGTGACGGAGTGCGCCGGCAGGCTGTTCAGGTACTGGCCCAGCGCGGACGTGGTCACGTCCACCTCCAGATCGCAACTGTTGCCCGGCACCAGCGTCACGCCGGTCAGCGTGACGGCCTGTGCGACGGTGTTGACGTTCACCGTTGCGCCCGTGCAGGTGGTGGTCGGATTCGCGGGCGTGGCGAAGACGAGGCCCGCGGGCAGCGCATCGGTATAGGTGACGCCGGTCAGGATCGTGGGGCTCACGATGGAGGGGTTGAAGGTGTTGACCAGCCGGATCTTCAGCCGCGAGGTCTGGTTGGGCGCGACGTAGGCCGGCTCGAAGCCCTTGGACACGCCCAGGCCCTGGAGCGTGGACAGCGTGGCGGAGGTCGCCCCCGCGTTGGTGTAGCCGCCCTGGCTCTTGACCGAGCCTGCGGGGATGGTGTTGGTCAGGTTCAGGAAGGCGATCGAGGTCACCGTGACTTTCACCTGGCAGGTGGCGCCCGCCGCCAGGGTCGCGCCGGTGAGCGACACCTGCGTGCCGCCAGGCGCGGCCGCCACCGTGCCGCCCGGGCAGGTGGTCTGTGCGCCGGGGACGGAGTACACGACGATGCCGGCGGGGAACACGTCGGTGAAGGAGGCGCCGCTGATCGGTACGCCCGAGCTGTTGACCACGTCGATGGTCAGCAGCGACGGCTGGTTGCCGGTGACGATGACCGGGTTGAACGACTTGTTGAGCGCGAGGCTCGCGGTCTGCGTGCCCAGGTTCGCCGCGACAGCCGCGCTGTTGTACGGCCCTTGCGCGCTCGTGATGTTGCCCGCGGGAATGGTGTTGTTCCACGGCCCGGCGCCGCTGGTGGTGGTCACGTCGAACGAGAAGTCGCAGCTCGCCTGCGGCGCGAGGGCCGCGCCGTCCAGCCGCGCGGACGCGGCGCCCGGATTGGCCGTGACGACCGGGGAGCCGCCGCACGAACTGGCGGCGTTGGCCGGGTTGGCCACCGCCAGGCCGCCGCTGAGCGGATCGTTGACCGACACGTTGCTCAGCGCCCCCGGCGTCTGGTTGGTGACGTGCACCGTCACGCGCGCCGTGCCGCCCGGTGCCACGGCGGCGGGGCTGAAGCTCTTGGTGGCCGACAGGCCCGCCGTGATGGCCAGGTTGGCACTCACGGCGGCGGGAATCGTGCCGCCGGACGTGGAGAAGTCGCCTGGGGCGATGGTATTGGTGTGCGTGCCCAGGGCGGTGCCCGTCACCTGGACGGTGATCGTGCAACTGGTGTCCACCGCGTTGCCGGGGCGGGCCGTGACGCTTGCGCCCGTGAGCGTTACCTGGTTGTCGCCCGGGTATGCCTGCAGGCTGCCGCCGCAGGTATTCGTGGCGGCGGGGTCGGCAGCCAGCACGAGGCCGGCGGGCAGGTTGTCGGTGATGGCCACCGCCGTGAGGTTGTTCACGTAGCGGTTCGCCACCGTGAGGGTCAGCGTGGAGGTCTGGCCCTGGTAGATCGATGCCGGGGCGAACGACTTGCCCAGCACCACCGCGTCCACCACGGCGACGTTCCTGGAAACGCTGTTGGTGTTGCTCCCGCCGACTCCCGTGACGGCGGTGTGTATGGGCAAGCTGTTGGTGAAAGTGGTGTTGACCGGTGCCCCGGCGGGTGCGCGGGCGCGGAACTTCACCTGGCAGGAGCCCGGCGTGGTGCCAGTCGCGGCGGGAATGGTGCCGCCCGTGCCGTACAGCACGGCCATGCCGTCGGCGTTCTGGGTGCCGCTCGGCGTGAACGTGAACGAGCAACCGGTCGGCGAGGCCGAGTAGTCGAGCACCATCTGGTGGCCCGACACCGAGGGCAAGCTGTCCGTCAACGATGCTCCAGTAACGTCGGAGCCCGAGTAGTTGTAGATGGAAACCGTGAATTCGGCCCACTGGCCCGGCGCGATCTGGCTCGGCGCGACGCTCTTGGCGACCTGTAACTGCGCGTAGGCGGTAAGGTTGGCGCTCGTGGCGGGGCTGCCACTGACGCTGTTGTAGCTGACGGCATCGGCGGGGATGGTGTTGGTGAATACGCCCTCGGCCGTGGCGGTGACGTCAACGGTCAGCGTGCAGGAGCCGCCGCCCGCGGGCACGGTGGCGCCGCTCAGGCTCACCGCGGTGTCGTTGGCCGCCGGGGTGAACGTGCCGGCCGTGCCTCCCGCTGTGCAGGTCACGCTGCCATTGGGCGGCGTCGCCACTTGCGTATTGGCGGGCAGGGTGTCGGTGAACGCCGTATTGTTCAGTGGCACGGCCCCGTTGTTGGTGACCTTGATGGTCATCTGGGAGGGCTGCCCCACGGGAATGACGGCGGGGCTGAACGACTTGGCAAGGGCAACCGGGGCGCTAACCGGCAGACTTTGGGAAAAGGCCGGGCTGGACAGCCCGCGCGTGTTGCCGATGGCGCCGGCGGCGAGGCTGTTGGTCAGGGTGCCGGTGGCCGAGGCCACCACGTCCACCGATACCACGCAGGTGCCGCTCTGGCCGATGGTGCCGCCCGTGAGCGTGACCACGGTGTCGCCCGCATTGGCCGCAACCGCGCCGTTCACGAAGCCGGTGCCCGAACACGTCACCGATGCATTCGGCGTTGGCGCCACCGCCATGTTGGTGGGCAGCGTGTCGATGAAGCTGGTCAGCGGCATCGTGGCCGTGCCGTTGGGGTTGGCCAGGGTGATCTTCAGCGTCGTCGGAACGTCCACGTAGGAAGACGCGGGCGTGAAACTCTTGCTGCCTGTAGGGGCGGCCAGCGCGGTCACCAGCAGCGTCACCGTGGCGGACGTGTCGTTGCTCACCGACACGCCGGCTTGCAGGGCTTGGAACCCCGCCGTAGCCGCATCAGGATCGGTGTTGGCGGGAATCACGACGTCGTGGTTCCCCGAAACGGTGGACGTGACCTGCACATCGATCTTGCACGACCCGGGCGTCGCCCCCACGGCGGCGGGAATCGAGCCGCCCGTGAGAACAACCGCACTGTTTGCCCCTGGGGCGGCGGTCACGCTGCCCCCGCAGGTATTGGTCAGTACAACGGGTGTAGTGACGCTGATGCTCGGCCCCAGCAGTGCCGTGGCATTCGCCAAGGTGAGCGCAACATATGCATCGTTGTAAATCTCGATCGTGTATGTCGACGAATCGCCCTGGGGAATCGTCGCCGGAGTGAACTTTTCGTTGATGGTGACCGTCGCCATGGCGACCCCGCCCGCCAGCATGCCGGCCGCGAATACCGCCGCACGCAGGACGGCAGCTCTTGGTGTGAAGTGCCTTCTCAGCCCCAACGTAAATTTCATACCGCTCTCCAAATCCAAATCGCACGAATTGGTCCGCCCACAAAGAGGGCTAGAGGGCTCCTCAAAGAGGAAGACTCCTCAAAGGGAGGGGTCTTGCGTGCTGGTTTTGAAGTGTAGGGTTCTATTGCTTGCGCAGTCAGTGCTTTCCGCGCGAATTCACCATTGTTGACAATTCGCCGCCGATGATTTGATGCGCATCAATTTCGCGGGCTTCATGGAGCCCGCCGCCCCATGCCCCGCACGCGCTCCACCATTTCGTGCGCGAATTCGACGAATGCCTGGCTGCCCTTGGCGCCAGGGTCGAACACCACGCCGGGCAGGCCGTAGCTCGGCGCCTCGGCCAGGCGCACGTTGCGGGGGATCACGGTGTTGAACACCTTGTCGGCGAAGTGCGACTTGAGCTGGTCGCTCACCTGCTGCTGCAGCGTGATGCGCGGGTCGAACATCACGCGCAGCAGGCCGATGATCTGCAGGTCGGCATTGAGGTTGGCGTGCACCTGCTTGATGGTGTTGACCAGGTCGGTCAGGCCTTCGAGCGCGAAATACTCGCACTGCATGGGCACGATCACGCCGTGGGCGCTGCACAGGCCGTTGAGCGTGAGCATCGAGAGCGACGGCGGGCAGTCGATGAGCACGAAGTCGTAGTCGGCATCCACCTCGGCCAGCGCGGCCTTGAGGCGTTTCTCGCGGTGCTCCAGCGCCACCAGTTCGACCTCGGCACCGGCCAGTTCGCGGTTGGCGCCCAGCACGTCGTAGCCGCACTTCTCGCTGCGCACACGCGCCTCGGCCACGCTGGCCGATTCGAGCAGCACGTCGTACACCGTCAGCTCCAACTGGCGCTTGTCCACGCCCGACCCCATGGTGGCGTTGCCCTGCGGATCCAGGTCGAGCATCAGCACGCGCTGGCCAATGGCCGCAAGCGCCGCGCTGAGGTTGACCGTGGTGGTGGTCTTGCCTACCCCACCCTTTTGGTTGGCAACACAAAAGATTTTGGCCATGCGAAAAAAAAGAGAGAGAGGGGGGAGGGGAGGGGAAAGGTTGGGGAGACGGGCTGGCTGCGAAAGGAGCAGGCCGGCGCCTGCCCTGGCTGCCGAGTTTACGTGAGCGCCGGGCGCATCCAGACGATGCAACGCTCGGCATCCAGCCCCGGCACCTGTAACGGTTCCACGTGAAACACGGCGATGCCGGCGGGCAGCGCGGCAATTTCGTCCATGGGGCGCCTGCCCTTCATGGCCAGCCACACGCCATGCGGTGCCAGCGCGGCACGCGACCAGGCGGCAAAGTCCGCCAGTGCGGCGAAGGCCCGGCTGCTCACCACGTCGTGGTCGCCCCCCGTCAGGCTCTCCACCCGCGCATGCAGGCCGCGCAAATTGGGCAGGCGCAGGCTGGCCGCAGCCTGCTGGATGAAAGCGGCTTTCTTGGCCACTGCGTCCACGCAGGTCACCTCCACCCCGGGGCAGCAAAGGGCAAACACCACGCCGGGCAGGCCGCCGCCCGCACCAACGTCGAGCAAGCGCGGCGGCCTGCCCGGCACGCCCATGGCGGCCAGTTCACGCTGCAGCGGCGCCACCGCCGCCAGGCTGTCGAGCAGGTGGTGGGTCAGCATTTCTGCCGGGTCGCGCACCGCCGTCAGGTTGTAGACCTTGTTCCACTTCTGCAGCAGCGCCAGGTAGTCGAGCAACGCCGCTGCCTGGGCATCGGCCAGCGCCAGGCCCAAGGCATCCAGGCCAGCGCGCAGCCGCCGCTCCAGCACCGCCGTCATGCGGGCTGCGCCTCGGCGGAAGACTCGGCAAAGCCCTTGAACCGGCCCCGCTTCAGGTGGATCAGCAGCAGCGAGATGGCCGCAGGCGTCACGCCGGAGATGCGCGACGCCTGGCCCAGCGTCTCGGGGCGATGCCTGCCGAGCTTCTGCCGCACCTCGATCGAAAGCGCCGCCACCTGCATGTAGTCCAGTTCGGCGGGCAGGCGCAGGCTCTCGTAATGCGCGGTGCGCTGCACCTCGTCCTTTTGGCGGTCGATGTAGCCCGCGTACTTGGCGGCGATCTCCACCTGCTCCACCACTTCGCGGCCAAAGTCGGTTTCACGTGAAACACCCGCGTCGGCGTATCTGCCGCCGTCGAGCGAGACCAGGCTTTCGTAGCTCACGCCAGGGCGCCGCAACAGATCGGCCAGGTTGTATTCGTGCTCGATGGCCTTGCCGAGCACGCGCTCCGCCTCGGCGGCAGGCAGGTTGCGCGGATTCACCCAGATGGACTTGAGGCGCTCGGTTTCACGTGAAACGGCGTCGCGCTTGCGGCAGAAGGTGTCCCAACGCGCATCGTCCACCAGGCCCATGCGGCGGGCGGCCTCTGTCAGGCGCATGTCGGCGTTGTCCTCGCGCAGTTGCAGGCGGAACTCGGCCCGGCTGGTGAACATGCGGTAGGGCTCGGTCACGCCCTTGGTGATCAGGTCGTCCACCAGCACCCCCAGGTAGGCTTCGTCGCGGCGCGGCAGCCAGGGCGCCTCGCCCCTGCATTGCAGCGCTGCATTGAGCCCGGCGAACAAGCCCTGCGCCGCGGCTTCCTCATAGCCCGTGGTGCCGTTGATCTGGCCGGCGAAGAACAGGCCGCCGATCTGCTTCGTCTCGAAACTGCCTTTGAGCGAACGGGGGTCGAAGTAGTCGTATTCGATGGCATAACCCGGGCGCAGGATATGCGCGTTCTCCAGCCCCGGCATGCTGCGCACCAGCGCGTACTGGATGTCAAACGGCAGGCTGGTGCTGATGCCGTTGGGGTAGAACTCGTGCGTGGTCAGGCCCTCGGGCTCCAGGAATATCTGGTGGCTGTCCTTGTCGGCAAAGCGGTTGATCTTGTCCTCCACGCTCGGGCAGTAGCGCGGCCCCACGCCCTCGATCTTGCCGGTGAACATGGGGCTGCGGTCGAAGCCGCTGCGGATGATGTCATGCGTGCGCTCGTTGGTGTGGGTGATCCAGCAGGGCATCTGGCGCGGGTGCATTGCTGCGCCACCATACGCATGCGCCATGAAGCTGAACACCGGCACGCTGCCCTCGTTAACGCCGCCGGGCATGCCGTCGCCGGGCTGCTCCTCGCATTTCGAGAAGTCGATGCTGCGACCGTCGATGCGCGGCGGCGTGCCGGTTTTCAGGCGGCCCTGTGGCAATTGCAGCTCCTTGAGCCGCGCCGAGAGCGATGCCGCGGGCGGGTCGCCCGCGCGGCCCGCCGCGTAGTTGTTCAGCCCCACGTGGATCTTGCCGTCTAGGAAGGTGCCGGCCGTCAGCACTACCGTGCGGCTGCGAAAAGTGATGCCGACCTGCGTGACGGCGCCGGCCACGCGGTCGCCCTCCACCACCAGGTCATCGACGGCCTGCTGGAACAGCCACAGGTTGGGCTGGTTCTCCAGCCGGCGGCGGATGGCGGCCTTGTACAAGATACGGTCGGCCTGCGCGCGGGTGGCGCGCACCGCCGGGCCCTTGCTCGAATTGAGGATGCGGAACTGGATGCCCGCCTCGTCCGTGGCGATGGCCATGGCGCCGCCCAGCGCATCCACCTCTTTCACGAGGTGGCCCTTGCCAATGCCGCCGATGCTCGGGTTGCAGCTCATCTGGCCCAGCGTCTCGATGTTGTGGGTCAGCAGCAAGGTCTTGCAGCCCATGCGCGCGGCGGCCAGCGCCGCCTCGGTGCCGGCGTGCCCGCCGCCGACGACGATGACGTCGAATGTTTCGGGGTACAGCATGTCAAGCCTCCACCAGTTCAATCCGCAGGCCCGCCGCCTGGGCCGCGGCGGCCTGCTTGCGGTCGGCGGTCACGAACACGTCCACGCGCGCCGCCTGGGCCGCACCGATGTGCAGCGCATCCATGGCGCGCAGGCGGCTGCGCTCCATGGCGGCCATCGCAAAGGCTTCCGTCTCGGCGCCGATGGCGTGGATGTCGAAGTCCACGAAGTCTTGCCCCACCTCGGCCATGGCATGGGCGTACTGCGCCATGTCGATGGCACGGTCACGCACCTCGCGGTACAGGCTCGAAGCGATCTCGGTCTTGCAGTGCGCGGCCAGCACCACGGCATCGGCCTTCATCAACAGGCGCTCGACCGCGTCATGCCCGGCCTCGCGCTTGTAGCGCTTGGCCAGGGCGGATGAATCCAGCAGCAGCTTCATCAATAGCGCGCGCTTTCGCGCTCCTCGATGATGAGCTGGGCCAGCGTCTTGCCGTCCGCGCGCTGGTAGCGCAGCGGCTCGATAGGGCGCTTCCAGCTCGGCACGCGCACCGGCGCCGCCTCTGCGCGCGCCGGCACCAAGTCGGCCACCGGCTTGCCGTGGCGCAGAATGCGCACGGTCTCGCCTTTTTCGACCAGGTCGAGCATGGCCGAAGCATTGGCGCGGAATTCACTCAAGGGCAAGATGTGCATATGTACAAGTAGCTGTATTTTGTACATATTTTAGCTGCCCACCGAAACCCATGGCGCCTGGGGTCTTCCCCCGCGCACTTATGAGTGAAATTGGCTTCCAGCGCTTATTCCACCAGCGGTAACAGCTATAAATTCCATAGCGTCCATCTTGCGCGCAATGCGCGGCTGCAGGCACGGGTGGAGTTTGCCGAACTCTCGATGAAGGAAGACCACGAGCGCACGGGCGTCAAACAGCGCATGGCGGACGAGTTCGACCCCCCGCGCAGGGCTGGGCGCATGTGCGGCGCGTGATCACGCGGCTGGAGTACGGTGAGCAGGGCAATAATCCTGGAAACGGCAGTTGACCGCTTTGCATCCCTTGCCAGGCCGCATGCAATCGAGCGTTGCCGGCTTCGATGGGGTTCACCTTGCCGTTTCCAGGTTCAACTGCCGTTTCCAGGATAACCCACGCTTCATCGAGACGGGCCGAGTCGATTCCGTGGAGAATGCCACGATGTCCAGCCATCTCCTGCTCAAATGGTCGATTCTGACCATCTTCCTGGCCTCCATTCTGGTGGTGCATTTGCGTGGGCGGGTGCGCCACAGCTTCTGGAAGCAGATCTTCGACCACTCCGGCCTGCTGGCCCCGGTGAATGTCTTCCTGTACGCCACCTCGGCGGTGCCCAACAAGCCTTACCTGCCTGTCAGCACCTTCCCGGAGCTGGACCTGCTGATCCAGAACTTCGACACCATCAAGGCCGAGGGCCTGGCCCTGATGGCGGCCACCAAGCTGCGCCGCCCCGACCAGAACGACGACGCCGGCTTCAACTCCTTCGCCAAGTCGGGCTGGAAGCGCTTTTACCTGAAGTGGTACGACGACGCCCACCCCTCGGCCAAGCGCCTGTGCCCCAAGACCACCGAGCTGCTGCAGCAGATCCCGTCGATCAAGGCCGCCATGTTCACCGAACTGCCGCCGGGGGGCATGCTGCGCCCGCACCGCGACCCGTACGCCGGCTCGCTGCGCTACCACTTGGGCATTGCCACGCCCAACAGCGACGACTGCTTCATCGACGTGGACGGCCAGCGCTACAGCTGGCGTGATGGCGAGGGCGTGGTCTTCGACGAGAGCTACATCCACCACGTCGAGAACAACACCGACCAGAACCGGCTGATCTTCTTCGCCGACATCGAGCGCCCGCAGCGCTGGGGCTTTGCCCGCGCCTTCAACCGCTGGTTCGGACGCAAGCTGGTGGCCGCCGCCGCCTCGCCCAACGAGGGTGGCGACAAGACCGGCCTGATCAACCGCCTGTTCTTCATCTCGGCAGTGATGGGCCAGTGGCGCCGCCGCTTCAAGAACTGGAACAAGACGGTCTATCAGTTGACCAAGCTGGCCCTGGTGGCCGCCGTGGTGGTTTGGCTGGTCTGGGGTTGAACGCCCAGGCCGGCGCCGCCAGTGCGGCGCGCAGACCATGCAGGCCCAGGCCCAGCGTGAAGGCCACCGTCAGGTAGGGGTTGGCATCGCTGCCCGGCAGGCGCTGCAAGTGGGGCGAATCGGCGGAGCGTCCAAAACTCTTGCGTACGACCGAGGGGGTTGCGGTCGCATTTCCAACCTGTTTGGTTCCGGCTCTGCCGGCTTGGGATGCTGGGGCGGCGATGGGCGGCAATCCCATGCCGGACGCGCCTATGGCGCTGCCACTGCATAGCGCTGGCCCTTGAACGACCAGACCGTGCGCCCCCCCGGCTCGATGCGCTCCAGCACCAGGTCCGGCGTGGCGTGCTCGCCCTCGTGCAGCACCTGGCCGTTGACGATCACCATGCGGTAGAGCGGATTCTCGGAAAAGCTCGCGCCGCTGAACCGCAGCGCGGGCAGTTGCTGGCGCACGGCGGCGGGCAGCTCGGCATGGGGAATGGCCGCAGGCTCCGCCGCTGGAAACGCGGGCACTGCGGGTGCTGCCGCGGGCGGCGCTGCGGCGGTGGGTGCCTGGTTTCTGCGCGGCTGCGGCGGGTCAGGCTGCACGGTGGTGTTGGCGGCGGGCCGCGTGGAGGGCGCGGTGGCTGGTAGCGACACTGCGGCGGATGCGGGCGGGCTGGGCATTGGCGCCGCCCGTGTCAATGCGTCGGGTGCTGCCGGTGCTGCCGGTGGCGTGGGGGCGCCGCGGTCCGTGGTGTGCCGCCACGCGGTGGCGGCCAGCACGCATGCAGCGACGGCGGCTGCGCCGCCCGCGAGCCAGGCGGCGCGGCGCATGGGCGGCTGCCGCGTGGGCTGCACGGTGGGTGCCGAGGGCGCCGTGTGCAGGCCGGGCACGGTGCCGCGGCCGCGTTCGGCGTCGGCGCGCCGCAGGGCGTCGAGGATGTAGGACATGGTGCGTCAGGCTCCGTTGCGCAGGCGCGGCTCGGGCACGCCTGCGGCGCGGTTGAGCAGCATGAGGGTCAGGGGGCCGGCCCGGCCGTCGGGCGCGAGACCCTGGGCGAGCTGGAACCGGAGGATGCGCGCGCGCCGCTGCGCCGCGTCCGGGGGGCGGAGCACGCCGCCGCCCGCCGCCTCGGCGGGGAGCTGCGCGTCCAGCCAGGCGTTGCCGGCGGGCGTGCCCGGTGCGCCGGGCGGCTGGCGCCAGAGCGTGGCATAGTCGCCGCGCCATGCACGCGCCAGTTCGTCGGTGGCGATGCGCAGCGTGCGGCCCCCCGCGCCTTCGAGCGTGGCCTGTTCGCCGTCGAGCCGGCGCAGCAGCACCGGAACGGCTTGGCCGTCGGCACCGTGGAGCATCAGCAGGCCGGGCCGGTCGAGCTGAAATATCAGCCCCAGGCCGGTGTTTCTATTGCGGTAGCACTGGATACCCTGGGAGGAAAGGGCGGCGCAAGCGTCGGCGCCCGCAGCGGGGGGTGCGGCGTTCCAGGCCGTGGCCAGCGCGCGCCAGGCCGCGCCGTCGTCTCGCGGCTGCGCGGCGAGGAAGACGGCCATGCCATCCTCGTGCGCGGCGGCGGGGATCGTGGCGCCAGCCGTCGCGGGGGCGGTGCGTAGCGCCGGCGCGGCAGCGCCAGCGGCGGGATTGGCGGCCGCTGCCACGCGGGGTGTCACCGGGGCCC
Organism: Curvibacter soli; assembly: GCF_029211125.1. Lineage (GTDB taxonomy): Bacteria > Pseudomonadota > Gammaproteobacteria > Burkholderiales > Burkholderiaceae_C > Curvibacter_A > Curvibacter_A soli. The sequence goes on along the minus strand of NZ_JARGEN010000043.1, from coordinate 59,896 downwards.
ACCAGCCCGCGGCCCAGCCCGCGCCGGCCACGGCGGCGGCGCCCGCGAGCACACCCGCACCCGCCACGGCCCAGCGTGGCGCGGGGCGGGCGGGTGCGTCCGCCGCACCGCCGAACACCTCGCGCGCGGCGCGCGCGGCGATGGCTGCGTCCACGGTGCGGGCGCCGCGCGCGTAGGCGCCGAGCAGCGCGCGGTCGCACAGCAGGTTGATGCGCCGCGGCACGCCACCGGCCAGCGCGTGGATGCGCCGCAGCGCGCGCGGCTCGAAAGGCACCGGCCCCTGCAGGCCGGCCACGGCCAGCCGGTGGGCGATGTAGAGCCGCGTCTCCTCCTCGCTCAGTGCGTCGAGGTGGTAGCGCGCGATCACACGCTGCGCGAGCTGCTCCAGCGCGGGCCGCGCCAGCATGGCGCGCAGTTCGGGCTGGCCGATCAGGATGATCTGCAGCAGCTTGCGCTCGGCCGTCTCCAGGTTGGTCAGCAGGCGCAACTGCTCCAGCACGTCGGCGCTGAGGTTCTGGGCCTCGTCGATGATGAGTACATTGCTGCGCCCCGCCGCGTGGGCTTGCAGCAGGAAGGCATTGAGCGGATCGACGCAGTCCTTCACCGTCTCGGCGCCGGACGCGCCGGGCGCGTGGGCCACGCCGAACTCGTCGCAGATGGTGCGCAGCAGCTCGCCCACGGTGAGCTTGGGGTTGAAGATGTAGGCCACGTTGCAGTGCGCCGGGATCTGTTCCAGGAAGCAGCGGCACACGGTGGTCTTGCCGGTGCCGATCTCGCCCGTGAGCAACACGAAGCCGCCGCCTGCGTCCAGCCCGTAGAGCAGGTGCGCCAGCGCCTCGCGGTGGCGCTCGCTCATGAACAGGTAGCGGGGGTCGGGCGCGATGGAGAACGGCGGCTGTCGCAGTCCGAAGAACGGGGCATACATGGCAGGGGAGGATAACAAGCCGCGCAGGGCGACCCGGATGCTTCTAAATATATAGCTTAAGACGCAGGTAAATAAAGCGCTGGAGCCCTGTTTGGCTTGATTTCTACTGCCACGGAAAGCGCCGCAGGTAGAAGCGCTTCATGAGCTGCGTGAGCGTGGCGTAGCCCAGCAGCAGCGCGACCAGCCATCCGAAGTAGGCCGGCGGCAGCGGCACCAGCTTGAAGTAAACCGCCAGCGGCCCCATGGGCAGCCACACGCCCACGGCCATGATGGCCAGTGTCGTCGCCAGCAGCGCGGCGGCGGGCCGGCTCTGGAGGAAGGGCAGGCGCGGCGAGCGGATCATGTGGACGATCAGCGTCTGCGACAGCAGCCCTTCCACGAACCAGCCCGAATGGAACAGCGCCTGGTGGGCCACGTCGCTGGCACCGAACATGTGCCACAGCAGCGCGAAGGTCAGCACGTCGAAGACCGAGCTGATGGGCCCGAAGCAGAGCATGAAGCTGCGGATTGCGCCGGGGTTCCAGTGCAGCGGCAGGCGCACCAGGTCGTCGTCCACGCGGTCGAACGGGATGGCGATCTGCGAGATGTCGTACAGCAGGTTCTGCACCAGCAGTTGCAGCGGCAGCATCGGCAGGAAGGGCAGGAAGATGCTGGCGAGCAGCACCGAGAAGACGTTGCCGAAGTTGGAACTGGCGGCCATGCGGATGTACTTGAGCATGTTGCTGAACACGCGCCGGCCCTCCACCACGCCTTCTTTGAGTACCATCAGGCTTTTCTCCAGCAGGATGATGTCGGCGGCCTCCTTGGCGATGTCCACCGCGCTGTCCACGCTGATGCCGATGTCGGCGGCGCGCAGCGCGGGCGCGTCGTTGATGCCGTCGCCCAGGAAGCCCACCACGTGGCCGCGGCTGCGCAGCGCGCGCACCAGCCGCTCCTTGTGCAGCGGCGCCAGGCGCGCGAACAGCGTGTGGCGCTCCGCCGCATCGGCGAGCTGGGCGTCGTCCATGGCCTCGACCGCGCTGCCCAGCAGCACGCCGTCGACCGCAAGGCCCACGCTGCGGCATACCCTGGCTGCCACCAGGTCGTTGTCGCCCGTCAGCACTTTCACCCGCACGCCGTGCGCGGCCAGCGCCTGGAGCGCGGGCGCGGCGGATTCCTTGGGCGGGTCGAGGAAGGCGATGTAGCCCACCAGCGTCAACCCGGCCTCGTCGGCCACCGAATAAACCGCCTGGCCCGGCGTGATTTCCTTCATGGCTACCGCCACCACGCGCAGGCCGTCGGCGTTCAGCGCAGCGGTCACCGCGCGCACCCGCGCCAGCAGCGCGGCGTCGAGCGGCTGCTCGGCGCCGCCGATGCGCGCGCTGCTGCAGGCGGCCAGCACCTCTTCGACCGCGCCCTTGCAGATCAGCTCGTGGTGGTCGTCGCGCTCGCTCACCACCACCGACATGCGGCGGCGTTGGAAGTCGAACGGGATCTCGTCCACCTTGTGGTAATGCTCGTGCAGCTTCAGGTTCACCTGCAGTTCGGCATGCTCCAGCACCGCGTGGTCGAGCAGGTTCTTCAGCCCGGTCTGGTAGTAGCTGTTGAGGTAGGCGAACTCGAGCACCTCGTCCGACGGCGCGCCCAGCACGTCGATGTTGCGCCCCAGCACGATATGGTCCTGCGTCAGCGTGCCGGTCTTGTCGGTGCAGAGGATGTCCATGGCGCCGAAGTTCTGGATCGCGTCCAGTCGCTTCACCACCACCTTGCGGCGCGAGAGCTGCACCGCGCCCTTGGCCAGCGTGCTGGTTACGATCATCGGCAGCATCTCGGGCGTCAGCCCCACGGCCACCGACAGCGCGAACAGGAACGCCTCCATCCAGTCGCCCTTGGTGAAGCCGTTGACCAGCAGCACGATGGGCACCATCACCAGCGCGAAGCGGATCAGCAGCCAGCTCACCTGGTTCACGCCGGCCTGGAAGGCCGTGGCGGTGGGCCCGGCGGCCATCACGTGGTCGGCCAGCATGCCGAAGTAGGTGCGTGCGCCCGTGGACACCACCACCGCCGTGGCGGTGCCCGACACCACGTTGGTGCCCATGAACACGATGTTGGGCAGTGCCACCACGTCCGTCTGCGCGCCGCCGTCCGCCGCCGCGGCGTGGGACGTGGCGAACTTCTCCACCGGCAGCGATTCGCCCGTCATCGCGGCCTGGCCCACGAACAGATCCTTGGCCGCCAGCAGGCGGCAGTCGGCGGGAACCATGTCGCCCGCCGACAGGTGCACCACATCGCCGGGCACCAGCGCGCGCATCGGCACTTCCTGCTGCACGGACTGGCCGTCGCCGCCATGCCGCAGCACAGTGGCGGTGTTTCTCACCATGGCCTTGAGAGCCTCCGCCGCGCTGCCGGAGCGCCGCTCCTGCACCAGCCGTATCAGCGTGGAAACCGCCACCATGGTGGCGATGACGACGGTGGCGGCGACATCCTCGGTCAGGTAGGAGATCACCGCCAGCGCGGTGAGCAGCAGGCTGAACGGGTTCTTGTAGGCCAGCCATAGGTGCAGCCACAGCGGCAGGGCTTTCTCGTGCCCCACTTCGTTGGGGCCGGACTTGGCCAACCGGGCTTCGGCCTCCCCGGGCGTCAGCCCGTCCTCGCGCGTGCCCAGCCGCAGCAGCAGGGCCGCGGCGTCCTCGCCGGCGACCTGGCGCAGGCCCTGGGCCAGGGCGGGGGGAACCTGCTGGCGCGCCCCGGCCGCGTGCTCGTGCCACAGGATGGTCGGGCGGCGGAAGTGGCGCAGCACGCGGCGGCTTTGCAGAAAACTGGCGAAAAGCGAGGTCGGCAGGTGCATGGGCGGGCCCGATGTCTTGGATACGACTTGTGCAAAGCGGTTTCAGGCAAGACGCCCGCCCTTGGGGCGCGCGGCTGGCGCTATTGTTATGATAGCTTCAGGCGGTTGCGCAGAGCGCGACAGGGGCCGATTCTGCTTGAAAACATGGGCGGTCACAGCGACAGCCGCACCTGGTGGCGCCCGCCGTCGAGCGGCAACCGCACCCCCTGGTCATCCACCGCGATGCATTGTCCGTCGAGCAGCGCCCGCGAGATGCCCCGGCAGCGCCGCGAAGGCATGTCCACGCCGATGGCATAGTGGGTCGAGCCGATGCGCAGCGTGGCCTCGAAGCCCGGCCAGTGCGCCGGGATGCAGGGGTTGAGCCGCAGGCAGGCGCCTTCGCGGCGCAGGCCCAGAATGCCCTCCACCCCCGCGCGGTACATCCACCCGGCCGATCCCGTGTACCACGTCCATCCCCCGCGCCCGGTGTGCGGCGCCACGGCGTAGACATCGGCTGCGACCACGTAGGGCTCGACCTTGTAGCGCTGCGCTTCATCAGGCGTGCGGGCATGGTTGATGGGGTTGAGCAGCGCGAACAGCGCGTGCGCCTTGTCGCCCTGGCCCAGTTCGGTGAAGGCCAGCACCGTCCACATGGCGGCGTGGCTGTACTGCCCGCCGTTTTCGCGCAGGCCGGGCGGGTAGCCCAAGATGTATCCGGGATCGCGCAGGGTCTGGTCGAAAGGCGGGGCGAACAGCAGGGCCAGGCCGTCGCCGGGGCGCACCAGGTGCTGCTCCAGCGCGGCCATGGCGGTGGCGGCACGTGCCGGCTCGGCCACGCCCGAGAGCACGGCCCACGACTGCGCGATGGCGTCGATGCGGCATTCCCCGCTGTCACGGCTGCCGAGCCAGGTGCCGTCGTCGTAGGTGGCGCGGCGGTACCAGGCGCCGTCCCAGGCTTCGCGTTCGATGGCCTCGCGCACCCGCTCGGCATGGGCCTGCCAGCGCTGGATGCGTTCATCGTCGTGGCTTTGGTTGTGACTTTGTGCCAGCGGCGCGAACAGGGCGATGGTGCGCACCAGCAGCCAGCCCAGCCACACGCTTTCGCCCTGGCCGCCCGCGCCCACGCGGTTCAGGCCGTCGTTCCAGTCGCCGGTGCCGATCAGCGGCAAGCCGTGCGCGCCCGTCAGCGCCAGGCACTGGTCGAGGCCGCGCGCGCAGTGTTCGAACAGCGAGGCAGATAAGTCCGCCGTCGTGGGCTGGAAGAACGCGTCGGCCTCACCGGGGTGCAGGGCCGGGCCGTCGATGAAGGGCACGGGCGTATCCAGGATGGCGGCGTCGCCCGAACTGGCGACATAGCTGGCCACGGCATAGGCCAGCCAGACCCGGTCGTCCGAGATGCGGGTGCGCACACCCTGGCCGGAATGGGGCAGCCACCAGTGCTGCACGTCGCCTTCGGGGAACTGGCGCGCCGCGGCGCGCAGGATGTGGCTGCGCGCCTCCTCGGGGCGGGCCAGCATCAGCGCCATGCTGTCCTGGAGCTGGTCGCGAAAGCCGTAGGCCCCGCTGGCCTGGTAGAAGGCCGCGCGGGCCCGGATGCGGCAGGCCAGGGTCTGGTAGAGCAGCCAGCCGTTGAGCATGATGTCCATGGCGCGGTCGGGCGTGCGCACTTGTACCGCCCCCAGCACATCGGCCCAGTGCGCGGCCACCTCGGCCAGCACGGCGTCCAGGTCGGTTGCGCGGTAGCGGGCGACCAGGGCCAGGGCCTCGGCTTCGGAGCCGGCGTGCCCGAGCAGGGCCAGCACCTCGACCGAAGCGCCGGGGGCCAGTTCCACCACGCACTGCAAGGCCGCGCAGGGGTCCAGGCCGGCACCGTCCGCGCTGCCCAAGGCTTGGCCGCCCAGCAGCGCGGCGGGCGCGCCCAGGCTGCCGCCACGGCCCAGAAATTCCGTGCGGTCGGCCGTCCAGGCGGTCTGCCGGCCGCCCAGGTCGGCGAAGGCAACCCGGCCTGGAAAGGCCGTGCTCCAGGGCTTGCGGGCCAGCAGGGTGCCGCTGGCCGCGTCGAAAGCCGTGACGATGAACGGGGCCGACGCACCGCGCGCGCTGCCCAGTACCCATTCGGCATAGGCCGTGACCGACAGGCGGCGCGGCGCGGCCGAGTCGTTGCGCAGCGTCAGGCGCGAAATCTTCACCGGGTCGGCCAGCGGCACGTACTGCAACAGGTCCAGCGCGATGCCCTGTGCCACATGCGCGAAACGGCTGTAGCCGTGGCCGTGCCGGGCTTCGTACAGGCCGTCGTCGCGCAGCGGCTGGGCGGTGGGCGTCCAGAGGTCGCCCGTGGCTTCGTCACGCACGTAGAAGGCTTCGCCGCAGGGGTCGGCCACGGGGTCGTTCGACCACGGCGTGAGCTGGTTCTCGCGGCTGTTCTCGGCCCAGGTGTAGCCGCTGCCCTCGGCCGAGGCCTGGAAGCCGAAGCCGGGGTTGGCCACCACGTTGATCCAGGGCGCGGGCGTGGTCTGCCCGGCTTGCAGCCGCACCACATATTCGCGGCCTTCCTTGGCGAAGCCGCCCAGGCCGTTGAAGAACTCCAATTCCTGCACGGGCAGCTCGGACGCAGGTGCCGGTGCGGCACGGCGGGCCAGCGGGGTCGGTGGCAACGTGGGCGGCTTCGGAGGGGAAGCGGGCAGGTGCGCCAGTTGGTCGGCAATGCAGCCGTGGCGCGCTGTCAGCACCACCCGTGCCACCGCTGGCAGCAGTGCGCGGGCGCTGGCATCCATCAGGTCGGCGCGCAGCATGTGCACCGTGCCTTGCGCCAGCTCCGCGCCCAGGCGCGGGCGCGACTGGCTGCTACGCACGGCGGTCTCGATGGCAATCTGGAGATCCTGCACGTAGGAGGAGGCGCGTTCGTTGACGATCACCAGATCCACCGCAAGCTGCTTCATGCGCCAGTATTCGTGGGCGCGCAGCAGTTGGCGCACCTGGGCCATGTCCTCGGTGTCGTCGATACGCAGCAGCACGATGGGCCGGTCGCCCGACACCGCGTGCGGCCACAGGCCGGACTGCGGGCCAGCCCCGCGCAGCAGCGCCTGCGGCGGCGCGCGCAGGCGCCGGTCGGCGTAGAGCAGGGGTGCGGCCAGGCGCTGGAAGTCTGCTGCCTCGTCGGGCTCCACGCCCAGGTGGCGCAACTGCACCTGGGCCTGGGTCCAGGCCAGGGTCTTGGCCCGCTCGAAAGCGCTGCGGTCATGGTGCTGGTCGATCAGGTCCAGCAGTTCGGCCCGGCTGGCGGCAACCACGGTCCAGAACGCCACCCGGGCCATCCCGCCAGGGGGCACCAGAACGCGCCTGCGCAGCGCGAACACCGGGTCGAGCACGGTGCCGGTGGTGTTCGACAGCGGCTGGCCGGCCGCGATGGCCGCGGCGTTGCCGGTCGTGCCGGCCCGGCCCAGGAAGCGGGCCCGATCCGACTCGTACTGCGGGGCCGCGGCCAGCGCGCCCTCCACCACGGCGAAATGCGCGGCCCATATCTGCGGTTCGCCCGGTGTGCGCGGGCGGCGGGTGGCGATCAGCGCGCCGAACTCGGCCAGATGCTCGGTGATGACGAACAGTTTGGAGAACGCCGGGTGGGCGTCGTCCGAGGCCTGCGGGCCCAGCACCAGTTCGGCGTAGGAAGTCAATTCGATCTCGCGCGGGCGCCGCCCGCCGTTGGCCAGCGACAGGCGGCGCACTTCGCCGTCGTCCTCGCCCGAGACCAGCACGTCCATGGTGGTGGTCAGGCGGCCTTCCTGGCGGGTGAAGGTGGCATGGTCTTCGCCGAACACCACTTCGCAGTCGTGGGCGTCGCCCGCCAGCGGCCGCGCACAGGCCGACCAGGTGTGGCCGCTGCGCGTGTCGCGCAGGTAGATGAAAGCGCCACAGTCGTCGCGGGTGGCGTCCTCGTGCCAGCGCGTCACGGCCAGGCCGCGCCAATGGCTGTAGCCGGCGCCCGCGGCGGTCAGCATGACCGCGTAGCGCCCGTTGGAGAGCAGGTGCGTGACGGGCGGGCCGCCCAGCGCCTCGGCGCCCATGCAGCGCACCGTCGGGGCTTGCGCTGCGGCATCGTCGCGCGAGGCCCGTACCTCCTCGGCCCGCGGGCGTTCGATGGCGACGTTGCGCGGCATGCGCTCTTGCAGCAGCAGTTCGCTGGCCTGGATCATCGGTTCGCGGTGGAAGCGCGAGCGCATGCGGCCCTCTTGCAGGGCGTTGGCGATGGCCACGATGGTCATGCCCTGGTGGTGGGCCATGTAGCTGCGCACGACGGCCACGGCCTTGCCCTCGGGCAGGCGGGCGGGCGTGAAGTCCAGCGCCTCGTAGAAACCGTGGCGGCCCAGCGCGCCCAGCGCGGCCAGGCGGGCATAGTTGCGGCAGGCCGCCTGCGGCTCCACCATGGCAGCCAGGCCGGTCGCGTAGGGGGCGATGACCAGGTCGTCGGCCAGTCCGCGCTTGAGCCCCAGGCCCGGCACGCCGAAGTTGGAATACTGGTAGGTGAAGTCCAGATCGCGAGCGTTATAGGCCGATTCTGAGATACCCCAGGGTATGCCGTGCGCGGCCCCGTAGGTGGCCTGGCGCTGCACCACCAGGCGGCTGGTCTGCTCCAGCAGGCTGCCGAGCGGCGCGCGCATCACCAGCGAAGGCATCAGGTATTCGAACATCGAACCCGACCAGGAGATCAGCGCCGCCCCTTTGCCCACGGGTGTAGCGGGGCGGCCCAGGCGGAACCAGTGGCGCGTGGCCACATCGCCCTTGGCGATGGCGAACAGGCTGGCCAGCCGGGCCTCGGAGGCCAGCAGGTCGTAGCAGTTGGCGTCCAGGCGCTGGTCGGCCAGCGCGTAGCCGATCGACAGCAGCTTGCGCCGGGGATCGACAAGGCAGGCGAAATCCATGCCCAGCGCCATGGCCCGCGCCGCGTCGGCCAGTGCTTGCAGCCGCGGGGCGAGCTGGGCGGCTGCGCCCGCGCCGTCGAGGCTGTCGCGGCCATGCGCGGTGGCGGTACGGCCCAGGGCTTCGATCCAGAACACCAGGTCGTCAGCGGCATCTTCCCCGGTCGGCAGCAGGCTGCGCGCGGTGGTGGCGGCTTTGTCGGCCAGCCGGCCCAGTGCGGGGGCCAGGGCTTCAAGGGCCAATGGCCCCTGGAGCAGGGCCGCCATGTCGTCGAGCAGCGTGGCGATCGCCTGTCCGCCCTGTCCGCGCGCGGCGGGCAGGGCGGCGGCGGCATGGCGGGCCAGGTGCAAGGTGTCCTGGGTGCCGATGCGGGCCTGCGTGGCGGGGGCGGCGTCCATCCATTCCTCGCAGGCGTTGGCCAGGGCGATCAGGTGGCCGGCCAGGTTGCCGCTGTCCACCGACGAGACATAGGGCGGGTCGAGTGCGCGCAAATCCTCGGTGCCGTACCAGTTGAAGAAATGGCCGCGCCAGCGCGGCAGTTGTTGCAGGGTTTCGAAGGTGGCTTCCAGCCGCTCGAGCGTCTCCAGCGTGCCCGCCCAGCCGAAGTCGCGTGCCGCGACGGTGGCCAGCAGGTAAAGCCCTATGTTGGTGGGCGAGGTGCGACGCGCCAAGATCGGACGCGGGTCTTCCTGGAAGTTGTCGGGCGGCAGCATGTGGTCGGCCGGTGTCACGAAGGTCTCGAAGAAGCGCCAGGTACGCCGCGCGGTCAGGCGCAGTGCGTGCGCCTGCGCCGGTGGCAGCAGGTGCTGCCGCGCAACGGCGGGCGGCTTGCTGGCCCACAGGGCCAGCCCGGGCGCGGCCAGCCACAGCAGCGCGAAAGGTAGCGCCAGCGGCCAGGACGGTGGCGCATAGGCCGCAGCAGTTGCCGCCATGGCGGGCCCGAGCAGCGTGCCGCCCGCCATTTGCCGGTAGAAGCCGGGCAGGTTCAGGCGCGGGCGCCGGGCCGACTGCGCGGCGGTGGTCCATTCGAGCAGGTGGCGGCGTGTGGCCAGCAGGCGCGCCAGCGTGCGCACCACGGCGTCGCCCATGCGCCAGGCCTGGTCGGGCAGGAAGGCCAGCATCAGCAGGGTTTGCAGGCAGGCCAGGTGCAGGTCGGCCGCCAGTGCGTTCAAGTGACTGCGCAGCCGCACATCGGCGCGGCGCGGCCACGCACTCCAGAGCGCGGGCAGGAAGGCGGGCAGTGCGAGCGCGGCCAATGTCAACGGCAGCGCCACCCAAGCCTCTGGCACGGGCAGCAGCCAGCCCGCACCCAGGGCCAGCAGGGCCGAGGGCGCCAGCAGCGAGCGCCGCAGGTTGTCCAGCATCTTCCAGCGGCCCAGCGCGGGCAGGGCCCGGGGCCGCAGGATCCAGGGCAGAAGCTGCCAGTCGCCGCGGGTCCAGCGGTGCTGGCGGCGGGCGGCCACGTCGTAGCGTGCCGGAGCTTCCTCCACCAGCTCGACATCCGAGGCCAGGCCGGCGCGTGCGAAAACGCCTTCGAACAGGTCGTGGCTGAGCAGGGTGTTCTCGGGCACGCGCCCGTGCAGCGCGGCTTCGAAGGCGTCGATGTCGTAGATGCCCTTGCCGGTGTAGGAGCCTTCGCCGAACAGATCCTGGTAGACATCGGAAACCGCCGCCGCATAAGGGTCCATGCCGCCGGGGCTGGAGAAGACGCGCTGGTACAGCGAGCCTTCGTGGCCGACCGGCAGCGAAGGGGTGATGCGCGGCTGCAGGATGGCGTAGCCGCCCACCACGCGCTGCAGCGCGGTGCTGAAGCGGGGCCGGTTCAGCGGGTGGGCCATCTTGCCAATCAGCCGCTGTGCCGCGCCGCGCGGCAACCGGGTGTCGGCGTCGAGCGTGAGCACGTAGCGCACGCCGGGCGGCACCTGGGGCGGGGCGCCGTCCACGGGCGTGAATGTGGTGTCGGTGGCGCCGCGCAGCAGGCGGTTGAGTTCGTGCAGCTTGCCGCGCTTGCGCTCCCAGCCCATCCAGGTGTTCTCGGCCGGGTTGAAGACGCGGCGCCGGTGCAGCAGCAGGAAGCGGTTGCCGCCGTCGGGGCCGGGGCCGTGGCGCAGGTTCAGCGCCGCGATCGCCCGCGCCGCCCCGGCCAGCAGCACGGCGTCGGAGGGCAGTTCGGCCTGCTGCGCGTCGGCGCCGTCGGTCAGCAGGGCAAACACCAGTTCGCCGCCGCCGCTGGCGAGGTGGTGGATTTCCAGCCGCTCGATCTGTTCGGCCAGGTCGGCGGCACTGGTCAGCAGGGTGGGCACGGCCACCAGGGTGCGCAGCGGGGCGGGTACGCCCGCCGCCAGCTCCAGCCCCGGCAGCGGCATGGTGCCCAGGCGCCAGGCGACGGCACGGTTGACCAGCGCAGTCGCCGCCTCGCTGGCGGGCAGCAGCAGCGCCAGCGCCCACAGCGCCAGGGCGCCGGTGGCGGCACCCACACCCACACCCACACCCACACCCGGTAGCAGCGTCAGCGCCAGCCCGAGCAGCGCCGTCGTGGCCACCAGGAGCGCGCCCAGGTAGCCGTCGAGGCCCAGGCGTGCGGGCCAGCGGCCCAGCCGCAGGCGCAGCGGCGGGCGAAAGCCGATGGTGTGCTCCAGCGCGCGCCGGCCTTCGGCGATCAGGTGGTAGCCGGGGTCCGCCGCGCGTTCGGCCTCGGCCGCGTCCGTCAAGTGTGCGGGGGCGGCCCGCGCGGCGGCCAGCGCGTGGCCGGCGATGTCGAGTTCCGAGCAGGTGGAGCCTCGCGCCAACTGCTCGATCGCGCTGCGGTAGAGGTTGCGGCTGGGAAAGTCCATGGCGGCGAAACCGCTGCCCGCGCCCAGGCAGGCGTCCACCAGGCTGACGCTTTCGAACAGGTCGGCCCAGTCGATGTCGGACATCAGCCGCATGCTGGTGATGATGTTGCGCACGCTGACGTTGGAGGCGCCCTGACGCTGCTGGGCATGCCGCACCGCGTCGTCGATGGTGACGCCCTGGGTTGCGAGGCGCTCTTCCAGCCAGCCCAGCGCCGGTGTGGTGCGCGGGTCCTGGTCGCGCAGCCGCTTGGCCAGTTGCGCGGCGAACAGTTCGGACAGCGGCAGGGCCGAGCGGGTGGCAATGTCCGTCGCCAGCGCCGAGGCGGCCCGGCCCGGCGCCATCAGCCCGGCGGCCAACTGGTCGGCTTCGGCGCGGGCCAGCCGGCCGGCAGTGATCTGGTCGGCCAGGCGGCGCAGGTTTTCGACCAGCACGATGCGCAAGGTGATGGCCACCGCCCACAGCTCGCCGATCGTCAGCGGCTGCACCCGCTGGTAGGCGGCGATGAAGCGCCGCAGGGCTTCGGGGTCGAACAGGCTATCCGTGTGGGCGACGAAGGCCCAGGCCAGACCGAATACACGGGGGTAGCCCGCGAAGGGCCCGGCGGCCAGCTTGGGCAACTGGCGGTAGTAACCCGCGGGCAGGTCGTCGCGGATCTCGCGGATCTGCTTTTCTACCAGGTGGTAGTTGTCGAGCAGCCATTCGGCCGCGGGCGCCACCCGGCGGTTCTGCTCCAGCTCGGTGGCGTTGGCCCGGTAGGCGGCCAGCAGCACGCGGGCGTTGTCGTCTAGCCGCACTTGCAGCGGCAGCACGCCGGGCGGCTTGCGGGTGACGGCTTGCGCGGCGGCCAGGCTCTGCGCGTGCTGCTCCAGGCGCTCCAGGCCGAACAATTCCTCGCGCACGGGTGCATGGCCGTCCCAGGGGGGCGGCAGCAAGCCGCGCCCCCAGGCGCGGCGCAGCAGGGCGTTGATGGGGGTGCGCGCGGGTTGCGGCAATGAAGGCGGGGGCGGGGTGGGGGTCAGGATCGGCGCGTCGCCGGGACGCTCCCAGGTTCGCGGCTCGCCGCCGCGGGGGCCAGCCGGTCGCAGTGGAAGCCGGCGAACCTGTGCCCGCCGGAGCCGAAGGCGATGCCCCGTACGTCCTTGGGTCGCTGGTTGCGCGCGTCGGGCCAGGCCGGCGCTTCTTCGGTGGCCGGCGGCGAACCCTGCTCTCGTTCGAGGCGGATGGCGCGTACCAGCCGGTCGTAGCTGGCACCGCCATGGCGCGGCGCGGCGGACACGGGGATCGCCGTGCGCGGGTGATCGTCGTCGTCATCCGAGGACAGGATGTTTCCGCCTTCGCCCACGAGGTCGTGCAAGGCGGTCGAAAGTTCTGTCGCCGAATTTTGCAGGGTCTGGGTCATGGCGTGCTCGCTGGTTCGGGGCGTGACTGCGCAGCCGCTCCATGCACCAGCCGCGCTGGTGCATGCGGACCATCGCGGCACACGCCTCTGGCACAGAGCATGGGTGCAGCGCCGCCGGGCGTCTGTACGGTGGCGCACCGAACTCTGTGAAACCCAGGCCGGCTGGAAGCCCCTCGGGCCTATACTGGATTGGCCCGGGAGACTGTCGGACTTGCCGAACACGCCAAACCCATCGCGCCCGGCATCGCCCCAGCGATCAGGCGCATCCTTGTTTGCGTAAGTCCTATGCGTAAGCCGTGGCCATGGAGACCGCCGATGACCTTGCAGGACGAGCCCCGGCAAAACCGCTTGCTTGCCGCACTGCCCGATGCCCAGTGGCTGCGCTGGCAGCCGCATCTGGAGCCCGTGGCGATGCCGCTGGGCCAGGCGCTGTACGAGTCCGGCAGCCGGCTGAGCCACGTCTATTTCCCCACCACTTCCATCGTCTCGCTGCTGCATGTGCTGGAGGACGGCTCTTCGGCTGAGATCGCGGTCGTCGGCTTCGAAGGGCTGGTCGGCATTTCGCTGTTCATGGGCGGCGAATCGACGCCCAGCCGTGCCGTGGTGCAAAGCGCCGGCCAAGGCTTCCGGCTGCGGGCCGACTTGCTGATGCAGGATTTCAACCGCGCCGACGCAGTGTTGCACCTGCTGCTGCGCTACACCCAGGCCCTGATCACCCAGATGGCGCAGACGGCGGTGTGCAACCGCCACCATTCCACCGACCAGCAGTTGTGCCGCTGGCTGCTGCTGAGCCTGGACCGGCTGCATTCCAGCGAACTGGCGATGACGCAGGAACTGATCGCCAACATGCTGGGCGTGCGCCGCGAGGGCGTGACCGAGGCTGCGGGCCGGCTGCAGGAGGCCGGGCTGATCCGCTACCGGCGCGGGCACATCACGGTGCTCGACCGCCTGGGGCTGGAGCGCCGTTCCTGCGAATGCTATGCGGTGGTCAAGAAGGAATACGACCGGCTGTTGCCGCCGCAAACACCTATTGCTCCGGCCCCATGAACCTTCGGGCGCCGTTTGCCTGTGGCAGTGCGTCCACGACGCGCGACTGCAAGAGGCCGGATCACGCCAAATCAACCGCCGATACGATCTGGCAAGCATGCCTGCTCGGCTGCTGCGCGCTGCAGTGCCGACCTCGCTGGAAATTCAGGACAGATCTCCTGAAACTCGTTGCCAATCAGGCATATTTTGATAGCTGCTTCGGCAGGCGGTACAAGCGCCGTGGCCGTTTTTGGCACATGTACTGCACGCCGGGCCCCGCTGCGGTTGCGCGCCCGATAATGCCCGCATGGCAGCCCCCACCCCCAGTACGGCGCAGGCGCTCATCCTCGCGGCGGGCCGCGGCGAGCGCATGCGCCCACTGACCGATACCTGTCCCAAACCTCTGCTGCCCGTGCGCGGCAAGCCGCTGATGCAGTGGCACATGGAAGCGCTGGCGCGTGGCGGCTGCGCGCGCACCGTGGTCAACACGGCCTGGCTCGGCGCGCGCATTGTGGCGCATTTCGGCGCCGGCGTGGTGCCGGGCCAGTCCATCGCCTATTCGCGCGAGGACGAGGATTTCGGCCACGCGCTGGAGACCGCGGGCGGCATCGTGCGCGCGCTGCCGCTGCTCGACGAGGTGTTCTGGGTCGTCGCGGGCGACGTATTCGCGCCGGATTTCGCGTTCGAGGCGCGGGCCGCCGCGCAGTTCGCCGCCAGCGGGCGGCTGGCCCATCTGTGGCTGGTGCCCAACCCGCCGCACCATCCGCGCGGCGACTTCGGCATCGCCGCCGACGGCACGGCGCTCGCGCATGCGGACACGGCCTTCACCTATTCGACCATCGGCCTGTACCGCCGCGCCTTGTTCGCGCCGCCGTACTGCGGCATCCCGGCCGGCAACCCCGCGGGCGTGGCCGTGCCGCTCGCGCCGCTGCTGCGCCGGGCCATGGAGGCGGGCCGCGTATCCGCCGCGTTGTACACGGGTGCCTGGACCGACGTGGGCACGCCGGAGCGGCTGGCGGCGCTGGGCGGCGCCACGGCATAGCGCCTGCATGGGGACTGCGCGGCGCCAGGCGGCGCACGCGCCGGATTGCTACCATGGCCGCATGAACACCGTGTACGCCCAACGCCGCGCGCGCGTCGCCCACCAGATCGGCCCCGACGGCATCGCCATCATTCCCACCGCCCCGGAGCGCCCGCGCAACCGCGACGGCGACTTCCCCTACCGGCACGACAGCTACTTCTACTACCTCACCGGCTTCACCGAGCCCAACGCCTGGCTGGTCATCACGGGCGACGGCCACTCCACGCTGTTTTGCGCGCCCAAGGACATGGAGCGCGAGATCTGGGACGGCTACCGCCTGGGCCCCGAGGCCGCGCCCGAAAAGCTCGGCGTGGACGCGGCGCATTCCGTGGCCGAACTGGATGCCAAGCTGCCGCGCCTGCTGGAAAACCGCGACGCCGTGTGGTACCCCTTCGCGACCCACCCGGGGCTGGAGACGCGCGTGGACGGCTGGCTGGCCAAGGTGCGTGCGCGTGTGCGCGCGGGCGCGCTGTGCCCCGAGACGCAGCGCGACCTCTGCGGCGTGCTCGACGAAATGCGGCTTTTCAAGGACGCGCACGAGCAGGACGTGATGCGCCAGGCCAGCCGGATCAGCGCCCGCGCCCACGTGCGCGCCATGCAGCGCAGCGCGCGCATGCTGCGCGAAGGCAGCGACGTGCGCGAATACCACCTCGACGCCGAACTGCTGCACGAGTTCCGTCAGGGCGGCTCGCAGTTCCCGGCCTACACCTCCATCGTCGCCGCGGGCGCCAACGCCTGCGTGCTGCACTACCGCGCCGACGCCGCGCCCGTGCGCGCGGGCGAGCTGGTGCTGATCGACGCCGGCTGCGAACTCGACAGCTACGCCAGCGACATCACGCGCACCTTCCCCGCCGACGGCCGGTTCAGCGGCCCGCAGCGCGCGCTCTACGATCTGGTGCTCGCCAGTCAGCATGCGGCGGTGGCTGCCACCCGCGCGGGCAACCGCTTCAACGACCCGCACGAGGCCACGGTGGCAGTGCTGTCGCAAGGGTTGCTGGACCTGGGCCTGCTCGACGCCGACAAGGTCGGCGGCCCGGCGGACGTGATCGCCAGCCGCGCCTACTTTCCGTTCTACATGCACCGCACCAGCCACTGGCTGGGCATGGACGTGCACGACTGCGGCAGCTACGTGGAGCCCACCGAGGTCGGCCAGGCCAGCGAGCGCCGCGACCCGCTCAGCGGCGAGACCATCGTCAACCGCCCGAGCCGCATCCTGCGCCCGGGCATGGTGCTGACCATCGAGCCGGGCCTGTACGTGCGCCCCGCCGAGGGCGTGCCCGAGCAGTTCTGGAACATCGGCATCCGCATCGAGGACGACGCCATCGTCACGGCGCAGGGCTGCGAGCTGATCACGCGCGGCGTGCCGGTGGAGGGCGCAGAGATCGAGGCGCTGATGCGCGGCTGAGGCCGTGGGCTTTCGGGCCGGCGCCGGCATGCCCAGTACCGGCGCGGTTCATCCTAGAAACGGCAGTTGACCGCTTTGTATCCCTTGACAAGCCGCATGAAATCAAGCGTTGACGGCTTCGATGGCGTTCACCTCGTGGGTGAGGGCGCTATGCACCTGCCAGCACCGCGCTCGGCGCGCCATGCGGCGTTGCTCCTCCTTGCGGGCAGTAGCCCGCCGCGTCGTCGCGCCTTGCCTGGCACCCCGATCACGGCACCGGCAGGCGCATCCAACTGCCGTTTCTAGGTTCATCGCGGCAGGGGTGTTGCCAGCACCTGGGTCTGCGCGCCGCGGCACACCGCCTCCGCACCGGCGGGCTGACTTCCCCGTGCGGGGTGCTCCCCGTATCGAACAGCATTGCCACAGTACACGACAGTATTCGATCTGCGCGGCCACCGAGCGGCGCATGGCCCCGGCGGGGCGGCGCGGGCCTGCTGCACCGGGGCGGCGGGCAGCTTGGCGGAGGCGAAGTTGGAAGCAGCGGGCATGGCAATCACGTTTTGGCGCATCTTGCCGTCAACGCGCGCGCCGCGCGTGGCCCTGCTGCGGGCCCGGAGGGCTCCGGCATCGTCACGCCGCCATGCCGAACAGCCGGCCCACGCCCGCCGTCGTGCCCATGGCCAGCGCGCTCCAGAACGTGACGCGCCACGCGCCCCTGGCCATGCTGGCGCCGCCCGCGCGCGCGGCCCAGGCGCCCAGCGCCGCCAGGCACGCCAGCGATGCCACACTGACCCACAACATGCGACCCTGGGGCGGCGCCAGCGCCGTCACTGCCACGGGCAGCAGCGCACCCAGTGCGAAGCTGGCGGCCGAGGCCATGGCGGCCTGCACGGGCCGGGCCGCCAGCGCGGCGGTGATGCCCAGTTCGTCGCGCGCATGGGCGGCCAGCGCGTCGTGGGCCATGAGCTGTTCGGCCACCTGGTGCGCCAGCGCGGGTTGCAGGCCGCGGTGCACGTAGATGGCGCTCAGTTCGCGCAACTCGGCTGCCGGGTCGTCGCGCAGTTCGTTGCGCTCGCGGGCCAGGTCGGCGTTCTCGGCATCGGCCTGCGAATACACCGACACGTATTCGCCCGCCGCCATCGACATGGCGCCCGATACCAGCCCCGCCACGCCGGCCAGCAGGATGGCGCCCTGGCCGGCGTTGGATGCGGCCACGCCCACCATCAGGCTGGCGGTGGAGACGATGCCGTCATTGGCGCCCAGCACGGCGGCGCGCAGCCAGCCGATGCGGTCGGTGTTGTGGAATTCGGCGTGGCGGTACAAGTGGCGCATGGCTTCTCCGGTTGCGTTGGCGGTAGATGGGGTGGCACAGGATAGTGGCTACGCCGCCAGCCCCGCGGCATGCCCGCGCGTGAAGGCCTCCTCGAACACCGAGTAGCCGGCCCAGTCGGCATGGGCGAACGACAGGTGCGCGGTGCCGGGCACAGGCACGGATTGCTCATTTTTTAATAGCTGCCACCGCTTGTCATTCAAGCGCTGGGGGCCGATTTCATTCAAAAACGCCAACTGCCCCGGCACCGGCACCGCCATGGCGTGGCCGTAGCGTGTGACCTCGATGCGCGTGGCGCGCTCGGCGATGTCTGGATGGGGCGCGGCCAGCTCGGCCAGGATGGCGTCGCGCCACGCGCCCCAGGGGCGCTCCAGCAGCATGCGGCGGGCCTCGGGCGCGGTGCCCAGGGCCTGGTACCAGGTCAGCACCGTGGGGCCGGGGCGCGGGTCGAGCGACTGGTGGCGCGCGTCCACGTAGCCCAGGCCGGGGGCGCCGTGGAGCACGTTGTCCCAGGCCGGCGCGGCGCCGGCGCGGTCGGCCAGCGGCGCGTCCAGGCGGATGTTGGCCACGGCCCAGGCCGCGTGCGGCGTGCGCGCGGCGGCGGCGCGCAGGAAGTCCGGCGCGGGCTGCACCACGCGCGCGGCCACGAACACCGGCAGCGCCACGATGCAGTGGCCCGCGCGCCAGCGCTCGGTCTGCTGGGTTGCGTGGTCCCAGGCATCGACCTCCACGCCGGCGCGGGTTTCGGCGATGCGCAGCACCGTGCGGCCCGTGGCGATGCGCGCGCCGCAGGGCGCGGCCAGGCGGCGGGCCAGCCAGCCGTTGCCTTCGGGCCAGGTCAGCAGGCCGGCTTCGGGGTCGTCGCCTTCCTGCGCGCCCGACCCTCCCGGTACGTGGAAGCCGTGGCGGCTGGCGAAGTAATGGATGCCGGCCCAGGCCGACACGCAGGCGCTGCCCGCGCCGTAGTCGTCGCGGCAGCAGTAGTCCAGGTACCAGCGCAGTTGCGGGTCGGCGAAGCCCTCGGCGGCCAGCCAGGCGTCGAAGGTCTGCGCGTCCAGCGCCAGGTGCAGCGGCAGTACGGGCGCGCGCAAGGCCGGCATGGCGAAGCGCGCCTCGCGCCGCAGCGCCTCCACGCGGGCGGCGAAGCGGCGGTAGGCGGCCAGCGTGGCCGCGCCCACGCCCAGCCAGGGCAGCAACCCTTCCTGCCACGCGCCCTGGAAGTAGAGGCGCTCCTGCGGGCTGTGGCAGAGCGTGCGCTCGTCGTACACCCAGCGCCCGGCCACGCGGCGGCGCAGGCCCAGTTCTTCGAGCAGGTCCTGCACCTCATGCGCGTCGTCGCCGGGCACGGGCAGGTAGTGCGCACCCAGCGGGCAGGCGATGCCGTTCACGCTGCCGGCGCGGCTGTTGCCGCCGGCATGGTCTTCCATCTCCAGCACGGCGAAGTCGTCCACGCCGCGCTGGCGCAGCGCGCGCGCCGCCGCCAGCCCCGCGATGCCGCCGCCGGCCACCAGCACCTGCGCCCGCCGTGCCACCGTGGCCGGCGGCCAGCCGCGCACGTCGCGCAGGGCATGGCCGCGCTCCACGGCGGTGCCGTTGAAGTCGCCTGCGATCTCGCGCGCAGGCCCGCAGCCCGCGAGCGCGGCGGCACCCGCGCCAGCCAGCAGCGCGCGGCGGCGGAGCGTCAATGCGTGGCTACCTTGCCCCATTCCTGCTCGTAGGTTTGCACCAGCACCTGGTTGGACAGGCGGTTCACCTCGGCGGGCACGCGCGCCATGTCGAGGGGGAAGTCGAACAGCAGCGGCAGCGTCTGCGGCGACAGGAAGCGCAGGCCCGGCGGCAAGGCCGTGGGCAGGCGCCAGGGCCGGTGGCTGGCGATCACGTAGCCCCATTCGCCGAAGCTCGGCACGTGCGCGTGGTAGGGCGTGGCCGCGAGGCCCACCGATTCGACGGTCCGCACCACGCTCCAGAAGCTCTGCCGCGCCACCAGCGGCGAGGTGGTCTGGATGACCGCGTAGCCGCTGGCCGACAGCCGCTGGTCCAGCAGCGCGTAGAAGCTGGCGGTGTAGAGCTTGCCGATGGCGAAGTTGGTGGGGTCGGGGAAATCAACCACGATGACATCGAAAACCTCGCTGGTTTTCTCGAGCCACCCGAAGGCGTCGGTATTGACGACGTGCACCTTGGGGCTGGCGAGCGCGTGGCCGTTCAGGCCCGCCAGCGTCTCGTGGGTGGAGAACAGCCGCGTCATGTTCGGGTCCAGCTCGACCAGCGTGACGCTCTCCACCGACGGGTACTTGAGTATCTCGCGCACCGCCATGCCGTCACCGCCGCCCAGCACCGCCACCTTCTTCGGCGCGCCGTGCGCGGCCATGGCGGGATGCACCAGCGCCTCGTGGTAGCGGTACTCGTCGCGCTCGGCGAACTGCAGGTTGCCGTTGAGAAACAGCCGGTGCCCGCCGCGCCCGTTGGTGACCACGATGCGCTGCCAGGGCGATGTGGCGGCGAAGACGATGCGGTCCTGGTAGAAGCGGTCTTCGGCCACCGAGGTGATGCGCTCCGCCCCCGCGAACGCCGCGCCCAGCACTGCCAGGGTCAGCAGGCCCGCGGCCGCATGCGCGCGCCGGCGCGGCAGCTCGAAGCGGAACATCCACAGCGCCCACAGCGCCACGCAGGCGTTCATCAGCCCGAACAGCAGCCCCGTGCGCACCAGCCCGAACTGCGGCACCAGCACCAGCGGGAAGGCCACGGAGACGGCCAGCGCACCCAGGTAGTCGAAGGTCAGCACCTGGCTCACCAGGTCCTTCAGCGCCACGTTGCGCTTGAGGATGCGCATCACCAGCGGAATCTCCAGCCCCACCAGCAGGCCCACCAGCAGCACCATGGCGTAGAGCACGAAGCGGAATGCGCCCGGTATGTAGGCATTGGCCAGGAACAGCGCCGCTGGCAACAGCCCGCCGGCCAGCGCCACCAGCAGCTCGATGCGCAGGAAATGCGCGGGCAACTGGCGCTCGAAATAGCGCGACAGCCACGAGCCCCCGCCCATGGCGAACAGGTAGGCGCCGATGACGGTGCTGAACTGCAGCACCGAGTCGCCCAGCAGGTACGAGGCCAGCGCGCCCGCCGCCAGTTCATACAGCAGCCCGCAGGCGGCGACGACGAAGACGCTGGCGAGCAGGGCGATTTCGACGGGGCGCGAAGCAGACCGGGGGATGGGTTCGTTCACGCCAGCACCGCATCCAGTTGCCGTGCCAGGGGAATGCCGTCCTGCTCCACGGTCAGCCAGCCGAACACGGCGCGGCCCTGGCTGGCGCGCGCCCACAGAGCGCCCACCTGGCTTTTCTCGATTTCATACGGGTCGTTCACAAGATGCGCGCCCTTGAACTCCAGCAAGGCGACACGCCCGTCCAGCAGCTCGGCCACGAAATCGGCATAGAAATACCCGCGCGACGTGGGCAGCCCGAAGCCGCAAGGGGCCGTATCGAGGTTGCGCACCCAATGGCGCACCTGGGGATGGCGGTCGATGAGCTGCGCGCACTGGAACTCCTGCCCACCCTCCTTCAAGTCGGCCAGCACGGGAAAGTAATGCTTGGGAAAGCGGTAGCGCCCGGCGTAGCGCGACGCCACGGGCGCCGGGTAGCGGCCAGGCACGAACACGTGCGGATGCGCCCAGTCGGGCTCCACCAGCCAGGCATCGCCGCCCTCCTGGGCCAGCACCTTTTGCCGGAAAGCGCGCCGCGCCGCCGCGTCGCGCAGCGCGGCCACATGCGCCTGCACCTTGCGCGCCAGTTGAAAACGTCCCTGCGCCAGCGCCACCAGCGGCACCCCGCAGGCATGAAGCTGGTGGCCGACCACCGCCGCCAGATATGCGCGGCGCTGGCCTTGCGTCAGGTAGTCCAGCGGCTTGAAGAGGGACTGGTCCAGCCAGCCCACCAGCGTGTCGGCGGTGATGGTGCTGCCGCCATAGTCCATCGCCATCTGCCCGCTGCCCAAGGGGCGCAGCGCCACGCGGGCGCCGTCTAGGTCGATCTCGAAAACGTCCGCCTCCTGCACCACCTGGAAACCCGGCAGGTGCACCGCCTGGGGCGAGAGCAGATCCAGCTCCACCGCCTCCAGCACCGCATCGCGCTCCAGCGGCCAGAGCGGCGCCTGCGCATCCAGCCGGTAGCCCAGCGGCGGCAGCGGCGCGAACGGCACGCCCCGTGCCGCGGGCGCGGCCTGGGCCGCCACCAGCGCGTTGTGCTGCGCCACCTGCGCGCGCACCTGCTCCTGCTTCTTGGCGCCGCGCACCTGGGCCAGCAGCACCTCCTCGGCCTCTGCTCCGATATGCCCCGCCACCACCACTTGCTGCACGCCCGCCACCTCGCGCGCCTGCACGCCGGGCAAGGCCAGCACATCGGGCGTGGCCGCAACCGCTTCAAAATTGGTAGCTACTGGCGCTTGATGGACGGGCGCTGGAGCCTGATTTTCTTCAGACCCATCGCCCCACAGCGGCAGGCTGGCCTGCGGCGCGATCATCGAGGCCACGTCCAGCGCCTCGAAGCCCATGTGCTGGATCAGCCGGTCCGCCAGCGCGTGCGCGGCCTGCGAGAACTCCGCCGCGCACACATGGGCATAGGCGCGGTTGAGCGCCTCGCGCCCGCGCCGCCGCGCATAGGGCATGCGCAGCACCCGGCCCAGCAACTGCTCCACCGCCGTGGCGCTGGTGAGTTTTTGCAGGCTGCACAGCACGTAGGCGAAGGGGCAGTCCCAGCCCTCGCGCAGCGCCTGCACGGTGATGACGTAGCGCACCGGGCAGTCGCGCGCGGCCAAATCCACCTCGTCGAGCCCGCGCGTGGTGCCCGTGGCAATGACGATCTGTTCACTCGGCAGCTTGAGTTCGTCAATGAGGTACTCGCGCAACTTCTCGGGCGGCATGTCCTCGCCCGCGTTCATGGCCTGGAAGAGCACGATGGGGCGCACGTAGCCCAGGCCCGCCGCCTCGTCCTTGAGCGCCTCGGCCTCCAGCGCCCGCTGCGTCTGCGCCGCGCCGAACACGGCGGCGGGCCAGCCCTCGGGGTGCTCGGCCAGCACGATGGGCAGCTTGATCATGTCCTCCGCCGCCAGCTCCTGCGCGCTCACGTGGTAGAGCACATTGGTACTGGCGGCAATCGGCGTGGCCGTCAGTTCCAGAATGCACGCCGGCGCCAGCCGCTGCAAGGCGGTGAAGCTCTTGTCGGTCTTGGCGTTGTGCGCCTCGTCCACGATCAGGACGGGCCGATGCAGTGCCAGCCAGTTCGCCAGGCTCCAGCGCGGCTGGCCCACGAAGCCCGCCAGCACGCCGGAGGCGTCCCGCGCCGCGTCCTCGGCCGTCACCAGAGCATCGGGCACGCTTTGCAAGGCCGCCAGCATCCGGCGCTCCACACCCTTGAAATGTCGCTCGAAGCTCTCGGAAAAGCCATAGACGTTGCGCTGGCCCGCATCCTCGATGCGAAAGCTCTGGATGGTCGCCACCACCACGATGGCCGCACGCCCCCACTCGGGCGGCGCCACTTGCGCCACGTCCTCCAGCGCGCACACGCGCAGGCCCTCGCCATAGGCATCGGCCAGCGCCGCGCGGTAGGGATGGCCGGGCGTTTGCAGCGCCCGGAGCGTCTGCGCGCGGATGGCGTCGCTGGGCACCAGCCACAGGGCCACCGGCGCATCCACCCCCGCCCACTCGCGCGCCAGCAGCGGCACGGCATGCGCGGCCAGCACCGTTTTGCCGCCCCCGGTGGGAATGCGCAGGCACACGCAGGGCACGCCGCCGAATGGCTCGGCGTTGTAGGGGCCGCCCGCCAGCCCGGCAAAGGCGCCGGCCGGGCCCTGGACCCGCGCCGCGCGGGCGAAGGCGGCCAGGGTGTCCAGGGCGGTTTGCTGGTAGGACTTGAGGGTGAGGGGAGTCATGGATTGGGGTGGATTGGATTGGATTGGATCGGAGCCAATTGCCAAACGCAACTCTTTGATTCGTATGGTTTTTTGAAAATTAATTGGTTAAGGGTTGGCTAAAGATTGGCTGGATTGGCCGCCTCCATCCAATCCAGCTCATGGCCTGCGCCGCCACAGTGCCGCATTGGTGGCACCGCCCGCGTTTTCAATCAGGTGTTCACGCACCATGTCTTGCAACAGGTTTTTTATATAGACCTTGCGACTGTGATCCGAGGCGATAGAGGCAGGCAGCTTCGGCAGCAACATGGCATTGATCTTGGTGCGGCGTTGCGGCCCCAGGACCAACAGATCTAGCACCAGAGCCTTGTAGTGCTTGGCATCCAGCCCCTTGTTGTCCAGGTACTCCACTTCCTGCCCCAGCGCCACGGCCAACTGGACCGAGATATACAGCTTGGGGCTGCGCCCCTCAATCAGGCCCACCCGCCGCAGCTCGGCCACCTGCGCCACATCCAGCTTGCGCTTTTTCTGCACGCGGTCGAGCCACAGCACATGCTCGATGGGCAGGTCGGTGCGCTCCATCAGCCAATGGCTGTAGTTTTCATCGATCTCCTGTCCATAGACGTTGAAGACCGTGCGCAGGGGCGAAGACCCCTCGTAGTCCGGCAGCGGCAGAAAGCGCCGCCGCTGCGCCAGCACCATGTCGTGAATGCCGAAGCCCACCTTGTCGATCATGCCCACCTCGGCCATGGCCTTGGCCAAGCGCTCGTTGCGGTAGCGCTCGGGCGTGCGCACGCCGCTGGCGTAGTCATCGGGCTGGCCGTCGAAAAAACCACCCAAGTTGGTCATGCGCACCATCCCCACGGATTCCTCCACCACGACGCGCCCGCACTGTGCATAGTCCTGGTGCGCCAGGCAGTTGTGCAAGCCTTCCAGCAGCACCGTGTTCGTGTCGTAGCGCGGCAGGGTCACGGCCAGCAGTTCATTGGCCGGAAACAGTTTGATGTTGGGGTTGCGGATGGACTGCGCCACCTTGGTGGTCGTCAGTAAAAAAGGCGGGTGAAAATGCTCGGCCACCCGCTCGGCCGCCAGCTTCTCTGCGCTCCACTGCGGTATCTGCGCAGCCCAATCCTCGCGCTGGTGCCTTCCAGGTTCAAAGAACTTCTCGCGCGCCTTGGCAATGGCGGCTTCATCCAGGTCAGCCAGCGTAGCCCCCGAGACCATGGCTGCGCTCCAGTCCTCGCCCGCCAGATGCTCGGCCAGGATGGCGCGGCGCCGGTCTTCGCGCAGTTCCACCAGGCTGTCGCCATCGCGCTGCCAGGCCTTGTCGTGCGCCAGCACCAGTACGCGCGGTGCGTGGCGCGGCACATGCACCAGCCACACCACAGCCCCCGTATCGCCCGCATGCAGTTCCTGCACATGCAGCCCCATCGAAGGCAGGCCCGGCGTTTTGCCCAGTACGCGGTGCACCACGTTCTCCAGCGTGTAACCGGCAAAATCTCGAATGCCCGTGGGCGCGAGCGTCCCATCCTGCGCGCCGATCACCACGCAGCCACCCTCCATGTTGGCGAGGGCGCTCACGTAGGAAACCAGGTCCTCGCCCTTGCGGCCCGAGATGTTCGACTTGAGCGATTGCCACTCCTTCCATTCGTGGCGTTCGTTCTCCCGTGGAAAGTGAGTGGCCAGCCAGTGCTGAAGCTCTGCGGCAGTGTCGAAATCCTGCATCTCCCTCACCCCGCCTTCACGTCATACGGAATGTGCTTGAACGTCACCCGCGCGCGCGCCAGGCTCTGCGGCCCCAGGCGGCACGCCTCGCCATAGACCACCAGCGGCGCATCGGGGTGTGCCGTGCCGGCATGCAGCGCCAGCAGCGCGTCCAGCACGGCGCGCGTGAGCACGTTGCCGCCCGCGGGGCGCCGGTCGCCCAGGATGCCGTTGAACAGCAGGTAATAGGCCGTGCGGCTGTGCGGCAGCGGGGTTTCAGGTGAAATCGGGCCCTCGCGCCCGTCCGGCGGGCGCTGGCAGCTATCAAAAACAGAGTGCGTTCCCAGGTAGGGCGTGCCGCTGCGGCCCTGGGTGGGGTCGAAGGCCATGCCCGTTTCCTGCTGCCAGACGAAAGCCGCCAGCGTGGCAAAGCGCACCTCGGGGTGGATGCAGCCATCGGCGTCGAAGATCGGCGCGCCCAGGCGCATGAAGCGAAAGCCGCCGCCGCCCTGCCAGCCCACGGCCTGGCTGATGCCGCCCTGCTCGCCGTCCAGCACCTTTTGCAGGCGCGGCAGGCAATGCGTGGCGGCATGCTCGCCCATCTCGATGCCGACCCAGCGCCGGCCCATCTTGTGCGCCACGGCGGCCGTGGTGCCGGAGCCGAGGAAGCTGTCCAAAACAAGGTCGCCGGGGTTGGTGGCGATGTGGAGGATGCGTTGGAGCAGGCGTTCGGGTTTGGGGGTTCCGAAGCTGGTTTCGCCGCCGAAAAGAGTGTTCGCTTCTTTTTTTGCTTCGTCGGTGTGACCTACTTCTTCCGATGGCCACCATGTCCAGGGAGCCAGCCCCGGTACTTCTGACAGGTAGCGGATGATGTTGGGCTGTGCATCCCCATTCTTGCCAAAGTAAATCCTGCCTTCTGCAAGTAAGCGTTCATAGGTGGCCCTGGCGATGCCCCAACACCGTCCGTCTGGAGGGAAATGCGATATGCCGCTGGGTGTGACGACTTCGTAGAACTGTTCTGGCGTGGCGTGGCCAGCCTGTGCCGTCATCGGCACAGGACGCCAGCGCCCTTGTGGATCATTATTGGGATTACGGTAAACCTTGGCCTGCTCCTCGTTCATAGGGACTAGATTGCGCTCGCGCTTGAAACGCTCTGGATTACGTGCATACACATGAAGGTAGTCATGCACATCGCCAATAGCTTCACGGTTTTCTCTCGAGTAGCGCTTTTGCCAAACGCAACTCGCCACAAAATTCCCCCGCCCAAACACCTCATCCATCAGCACCTTGAGGTAATGCCCCTCGTTGTCGTCGATCGTCACCCAGATCGAGCCGTCCTCGGCCAGCAGTTCGCGCAGCAGTTGCAGGCGCGGCAGCATCATGCTGAGCCACTGCGCATGCTCCAGCTTGTCGTCGTAGTGCTCGAAGGCGCTTTGGGTGTTGTAGGGCGGGTCGATGAAAATGCACTTGACCCGGCCCCGGTGGAACGGCAGCAGGGCCTTGAGGGCCTGGAGGTTGTCGCCCTGGATCAACAGGTTGCTCTGCGCGGCCTGCGCGTCGCCGTGGGTGGAGGCAGTCTCCAGCAAACGGTAGGGCACCTGGGCGGTGGCGGCGAAGGCGGCGGAGCGGTTGATCCAGTCGAGGGTGGGCATGGGGGCGGTGCGGGCAGCGTCGGCTGCCTAGTGGATCGCCGCCGCCACGATGATGCTGATGCCCAGGCACATGGCGGCCACCACCAAGGCCAGGGCCTTGTTCTGTTTTTCGATGATTTCGCGCCACAGGTCGTAGGGCGTGATCTTGTCGATGATGACAAAGCTGAGCCAGAACACCGCCACGCCGATCAGCGCGTAGAGGATGGAGCCTAGGAAGGATGCGGGCCGGAGCCATTCAACGCCGAACATGGTGGATACCTCCAGTGGGAAAAAAGGGTTTTACTTGTGCCCGCCGCCGGTGGAGAAGCCGCCGTACGAGCCGCCCGAGGTGCGGGAGGCGGCGCAGTTCTCATAGCGCGGGTCGCAGCGCGTGCTGCAGGTGGTCAGCAGGATCAGCAGGACCATGACGACGAATACCACGAGGACGATGGTGCCGCAGCCCACGCCCTTGGCCGCCGACAGCGGCGCGGGGTCGCTGCGCTTGAGCAGGTCTTTCTTGTCGTCGAGCTTGAATGCCTGCGCCACCGCGTCGCTGGCGATGCGGCTGCCGGCCGACCAGGTGACTTCGGTGGGCGTGCGCTCCATCGATAGCAGCTTGTTGCCCGCCGCGTAGTCGCGGTTGCTGGTCTTCTGGCCGCGCGCCACGGGCCAGTAGAACTCGCCCTCGGCATATGTGGTCTCGGCCTGGTAGGCGTATTGCTGCTGGTACACCGTGCCCTGGTAGACGGCGGTGCCGCGCGCCTCGTTGACCAGCGGCGCGCCGGTGGTCGGCGCCACCACGCTCCAGCCCTCTTGCGAATCGACCAGGAAGGCGAAGCCGCGCTGCAGGTTGTAGAGCAGGTATTCGGTCCAGCCGAACTGCTCGTCGTCGCCTGGCGCCAGCCCCATGCGGTGCTGGAAGCCTACCACCTGCCAGCGCGCGCCCTGCAGCAGGCCCATGCTGCCCAGCGGGATCAGCGGCTGCACGGGCTCGTCTTGCAGTGCGCTGCGCAGCTCGCCGCCGACACCGCTGCCCAGGTCGATGATGCTGTGGCAACTGCCGCAGGTGATGCTCCTGGTGCTGGCCAGCGCCACCTGCACCGGGGCGCCGCAGTGCGGGCAGTTGAACTGGCGGGCTTTCTCGTCGCGCGCGGATTCGTCGCGCAGGCCGGTGAGACGCAAATCCTCCAGCCGCACCGCGCGGCCCAGGCTCGCGGCGGGCGGAGTGCTGCCGTAGTCCAGGCTCAGCACCTCGCCGTCGGCGCTGCGCAGCTCCACCATGGCGAAAGCCTGGCCCAGCGGCGGCAGCTTGGGCAGCTCGCCTTCGGCGGCGATCAGCGCGACTTGTTCGTTGAAGGCAATGGCGTAGGGCTTGCCGTTGATCGTGGCCGACTTGCCGACCGTGAAGGCCGAGGCCGCGGGCAGCGGTTTGTGCGGCGGCTGGGGCTGCGAGAACACATAGGCGCCGTTGTCCTCGCCGAGCCAGGCCAGCGTGCCATCGGGCAGCATGGCGCTCCATTCGGTCCAGGTGCCGACCGATGCCTTGTACTGCAGCCGGCCCACGAGGGTGAAGGCCGTGTCCTGCCCGGCCAGCGCAATGCGCCCGCTGGCCATGAGCTGCAGCGGGCTGTGGTCGTCGAACAGCTCGGCCATCTTGCCGATGCGCGACAGCACCTCGCCGCTGCGCGCCACGGTGCTGTGGCAATAGCCGCAGACCGCGTAGGCCGACTGCGCGCTGCGGAACTCCACCGGCGCACCGCAGCCGGGGCAGGGCGCGCGGTAATGGCGCTGGGTGCCGGGCGCTTCCTCAGCCATGGCGCACGCGCAAAAGCTTTAGGCGTTTTTGGCCTCCAGCGCTTGATATACAAGCGCGAGCAGCTATGAAAACCATAGCTGCAAGGTTAGATGAGCTTCTTGAGCAGTTCGGCCTTCTTGGCGTCGAACTCTTCCTGGGTCAGGATGCCCTTGGCCTTCAGGTCGCCGAGCTTCTCCAGCGTGGCCATCACGTCCTCGGGCTTCACGCCGGCGGCGGGCGGCTGGGCCGCGGCCGGCGCGCCGCCTTGCAGGCCGGTCTGCAGGTTCTGCGCCAGCACCTGGCCCAGCGCCACGCCCGCGCCCAGGCCCATGGCGTCGCCCGCAATGCCGCCGCCCTGGCCCGCGCCCTCGGCGAACTTGGGGATCGCCTGCGCGGTCTGGTACTGCATGAACTGGCCCATATCGCCGCCGACCATGCCCATGCCGATCTTCTGGTCGAGGATCTTCTGCAGCTCCTCGGGCAGTGAGATGCTCTGCACCGTCATGGCGTCTAGGCCCAGGCCGAGCTTGGCGAACTCGGGCTGCAGTTGCGCTGACAGGGCCTGCGCGAACTGCAGTTGGTTGGCCGCGAGGTCCAGGAACGGGATGCCGCTGGCGGCTATTGCCGCGCTGATGTTTTGCATCACCAGGCCGCGCAACTGGCCGTCGAGATCGGCCACGGTGTACGCGTCGCGCGTGCCCGATATCTGCGTGTGGAACAGCTTGGCGTCGGCGACGTGGAAGCTGTAGTTGCCGAAGGCGCGCAGCCGCACGGCGCCGAAATCCTTGTCGCGGATGCTGATGGGCTGGGGCGTGCCCCATTTCTGGTCGACCTGCTGGCGCGTGCTGAAGAAGTACACGTCGCTCTTGAACGGGGATTCGAACAGCTTGTCCCAGTTCTTCAGGTAGGTGAGTACCGGCAGCGTCTGCGTGGTGAGCTTGTACATGCCGGGCGCGAACACGTCGGCCACCTGGCCCTCGTTGACGAACACCGCCACCTGCGAGGCGCGCACGGTCAGCGAGGCACCGTTCTGGATTTCCATGTCGCGCATCGGGAAGCGCCAGGCCAGCGTGCCGTCGCCTTCCTCGGTCCACTGGATGATGTCAATGAACTGCTTCTTGATGAAGTCCATCAGTGCCATGGGAGTGTCCCTCGTTGCGGTTGGAAGAGTGCGGCCATCATAGCCAATGGGGCCCGGTGGCCTGGGCGGGCGCGCGCCGGGCGTCGTCAGGCCCGCGCATCGAGCAGCGCGCCGGCCATGCGGCGCTCGGTTTCGATGACCCGCAGGTTGGCCTTGTAGGCGTAGCCCGCCGCCACCTGGTTCACCAGGTCTTCGGCCAATGCGCTGCCCGCGGCATCGGCCCTGCGCGTGCTGGCACGCACGCCACCGTCAGGCACTGCCTGCTGCTCCACCGTCTGGCGGTGGAAGCCCTCGGTATTCAGGTTGGCGATGTTGTGGGCGGAGCTGTCCATCTGCAGCTGCGCGGCCTGCAGTCCGGACAGGGCGATGCTGGAAAGGCTGGTCATGATGGTGCGTGGCCGTGGCGGGGTGTGCGATGCGTGCCATTGTCGGCCCCAGGCGGCTTCGCGCGCAAGCGCGGCCTACAATCGCTGTCCCTACAAGGGGAAGGCGCAACGGCTTTCCCCGAGCTGCCAAGCAGAGGAGTCGCCAGATGGCCCAGATCACCCCCAACACCGCCGAAGAAAAACGCGCAGAGCTGCGCCGCGCCGCGCTGGAGTACCACGAGTTACCCGTGCCGGGCAAGATTGCGATCGCCCCCACCAAGCAGCTCATCAACCAGCGCGACCTGGCGCTGGCCTACTCGCCCGGCGTGGCCGCGCCCTGCGAGGAGATCGTCAAGGACCCGAACGCGGCCTTCAAGTACACCAGCCGCGGCAACCTGGTGGCGGTCATCACCAACGGCACCGCCGTGCTGGGCCTGGGCGACATCGGCCCGCTGGCTTCCAAGCCGGTGATGGAGGGCAAGGGCGTGCTGTTCAAGAAGTTCGCCGGCGTGGACGTGTTCGACATCGAGATCGCCGAGAAGGACCCGGCCAAGCTCGTGGAGGTGATCGCCGCGCTGGAGCCCACCTTTGGCGCCATCAATCTAGAGGACATCAAGGCGCCCGACTGCTTCTACGTGGAGCGTGCGCTGCGCCGCCGCATGAACATCCCCGTCTTCCACGATGACCAGCACGGCACGGCCATCACGGTCGCGGCGGCCATGGTCAATGCGCTGAAGGTGGTGGGCAAGGGCATCGGCCAGGTCAAGCTCGTCACCTCCGGCGCGGGCGCGGCGGCGCTTGCATGCCTGAACCTGCTGCTCAAGGTGGGCCTGAAGCGCGAGAACATCTATGTGACCGACCTGGCCGGCGTGGTCTACGAAGGCCGCGCCGAGCTGATGGATGACGACAAGATCCAGTATGCGCAGAAGACCGTGGCGCGCAGCCTGTCCGAAGTCATCGAGGGGGCCGACGTATTCCTGGGCCTGTCCGCTGGCGGCGTGCTCAAGCCCGCCATGGTCGCCAAGATGGCGGTCAATCCAGTGATTTTCGCGCTGGCCAACCCCAATCCCGAGATCACGCCCGAGGATGCCCATGCGGTGCGCGGCGACATCGTGATGGCCACGGGCCGCACTGATTACCCGAACCAGGTCAACAACGTTCTGTGCTTCCCCTACATCTTCCGCGGCGCGCTCGATTCGGGGGCCACCACCATCACCGACGAGATGGAGATCGCCGCGGTGCATGCCATCGCCGAGCTGGCCCAGGCCGAGCAGAGCGAGGTGGTGGCCGCCGCCTACGCGGGCCAGCCGCTGGCCTTCGGCAAGGACTACCTGATCCCCAAGCCGTTCGATCCGCGCCTGATGATCAAGATCGCCCCCGCCGTGGCCCAGGCCGCCGCCGACAGCGGCGTGGCGCTGCGTCCGATCCAGGACATGGACGCCTACCGTGAGAGGCTGCAAAGCTTCGTCTACGCCTCGGGCACGACGATGAAGCCCATCTTCACCGCCGCCAAGTGCGCGTCCAAGAAGCGCGTGGCCTTTGCCGAGGGCGAGGAGGAGCGCGTGCTGCGCGCCGCCCAGATCGTGGTGGACGAGAGTGTGGCCCGCCCCACGCTGATCGGGCGCCCCGCCATCATCGCCCAGCGCATCGAGAAGTTCGGCCTGCGCCTGAAGGAAGGCGTGGACTACGACGTGGTGAACGTGGAGCAGGACCACCGCTACCGCGATTTCTGGCAGACCTACCACCGCATGACCGAGCGCCGCGGCATCACGGTGCAGATGGCCAAGATCGAGATGCGCCGGCGCCTGACGCTGATCGGCGCCATGCTGCTCTACAAGGGCGAGGTCGACGGCCTGATCTGTGGCACCTGGGGCTACACCGCCATGCACCTGAGCTATATCGACCAGGTGATCGGCAAGCGTCCAGGTACCAACACCTACGCCTGCATGAACGGCCTGCTGCTGCCCGACCGCCAGGTGTTCCTGGTGGATACGCATGTCAACTACGATCCGAGCGCCGAGCAGCTCGCCGAGATCACCACCATGGCCGCCGAGGAGATGGTGCGCTTCGGCCTCAAGCCCAAGGTGGCCCTGCTGTCGCACTCCAACTTTGGCAGCAGCACCCAGCCCAGCGCCGTGAAGATGCGCCAGACGCTGGATATCCTGCGCGAGCATTCGCCCTGGCTGGAGGTGGACGGTGAAATGCACGGCGACATGGCCCTCGACGGTGCCGCGCGCCACCTCACCATGCCCCACGGCACGCTTACCGGCGACGCCAACCTGCTTGTGCTGCCCAATATCGATGCAGCCAACATCTCCTACAACCTGCTGAAGACGGCGGCGGGCGGCAACATCGCCATCGGCCCCGTTTTGCTGGGCGCGGCCCTGCCCGTGCACATCCTGACAGCCAGCGCCACGGTGCGCCGCATCGTGAATATGGCAGCGCTTACCGTGGCCGATGCCAACGTTGTCCGATAAGCTTTTCAGCGAAAGCAAGCGCTGACTTGATGCTTGCGTGCCGAGAGATGTGCTGCCTAAAAGATGGGCAGTTGCTTGCATTCGCGCGACAATTCCGTCACACTACTGCTTTGGAATTCCGGGTTAACCCGTGGTTTCTGGAAGGTGTGTGTTTTGATGTGCGAGGCCACGGCAGCCTGGATGGACAAGTGCAGACGTAGTGCGTTTGCTTTTTTTTTGGGCGTGACATGTCTGGCTGGCCCCACGATGGTGCGGGCTCGCGAGGTGCTTGCGGACACTCCCGTTGCGTCGGTCGCGCTGGCTCAGTTGCCGCCGCAGGCGCATGAAACCTATGCACTGATCCGCCGCGGCGGGCCGTTTCCCTTCGACAAGGATGGCGCGGTCTTCGGCAACCGGGAACGACTTCTGCCAGTGTTTAAGCGAGGCTACTACCGCGAATATACCGTGAAGACGCCGCGCTCCCGTGACCGGGGCGCGCGCCGCATCATTTGCGGAGGCTGGCGGCCCGTGTCGCCTGAAGTCTGCTACTACACGGGCAACCATTACGCGAGCTTTAGCCAGATCATCGAATGAATATGCACGCTGCGTTTGCGGCCGCCACGTCGCCACTCGCATGGCTGGCCGCACAGCGCGGTCCGGCGGAGAAAATTTTGGACCTTAAGGAAAGAGAAGCGGAGATGGATACACCACTTCGTAGTGTCAGAACCAACATCGTGCAGTCGATCCGCGCGTACCGCGTGCAGGACCTGCAGGAAGCGGCCCACGCGCTGGGCCATCACTTCCTGTACGCCAACCTTGCGAACGCGCAGTCCAAGCAGGACGTGCTCGAGATGATCGCCGCGCAGTTCACCTTCCCGGCGCACTTCGGCAAGAACTTCGACGCGCTGTACGACTGCATGACCGATCCTCTGCATAAATCGGGCCCGCAGCCGGGCTTCGTGGTCGTGCTCGAACAGATTCCGGCGCATGCCAAGTTCGACAAGGAGGCGCGCGAGCAGTTGCTCGACATCTTCCGCGATGCGGCGGACTACTGGAGCGACCGCAAAGTGCCGTTCCGATGCTT
Organism: Curvibacter soli; assembly: GCF_029211125.1. Taxonomy (GTDB): domain Bacteria; phylum Pseudomonadota; class Gammaproteobacteria; order Burkholderiales; family Burkholderiaceae_C; genus Curvibacter_A; species Curvibacter_A soli. The sequence continues at coordinate 26,122 of NZ_JARGEN010000043.1, read as the reverse complement.
CTATTCTTTTCTGTAGCCCGTTCTGCACCAGCCGGCCAAGCAGAACGGGCGAACGAGGCCCACGATGAACACCGCCATGCAGTGGCTCGCCATGCCCTGCTGGTGACCGAGGATGGCGAGAGGATGCCTACCGACAAGCTGGTGGATGTGTCGCCCCTGGCGCTGCGCATGAGCAGCCCCTTCAACGCAGGCTACTGGCTCGCCGCGGCGTAGTTCAAGCCCCCGAAGCAGCTCACGCGTACGGGCTTGAACAGGTGGCAGTCTCATTCTTGCAGCGACTTCGCCAGCCGCAGGTATTCGTCCACCGGCACCTCCTCGGCGCGGCGCTGCACGTCGAACGAGCCCGTGAAGGCGCGCGCTTCGAGCCAGCGCCCCAGCGTATGCCGCAGCAGCTTGCGGCGCTGGCTGAACGCCACCTGCACCAGTTCTTCGAGCAGCGCCTGCGGCACCGCAGCGGGTGCCGCCAGCGGCACCATGCGCACCACGGCGCTGTCCACGCGCGGCGGCGGCTCGAAGCTCGCGGGCGGTACGAACAGCACGCTCTCCATCGCATAGCGCCACTGCAGCATGACCGACAGGCGGCCATAGTCGGCGGAGGCGGGCGCGGCGACCATGCGGTCGATCACTTCCTTCTGCAGCATGAAGTGCTGGTCTTCGATGGCGTCGACGAACCGCAGCAGATGGAACAGGATGGGCGTGGAGATGTTGTAGGGCAGGTTGCCAGCCACTCTTATTTTGATAGCGCCAAGCGCTTTCGCCACCTGCGCGAAGTCCACTTTCAACACATCGGATTCGATCACGTCGAGCTGCGGGCGCGCGCGCAGGCGCGCGGCCAGGTCGCGGTCGAGTTCGATCACGGTCAGGCGGCCCAGCCGCTCCACCAGCGGCTGCGTGAGCGCCGCCAGGCCCGGGCCGATCTCCACCATGGGCTGGCCGGGCTGCGGCGCGATGGCGCGCACGATGGCGGCGATGATGCCGGCGTCGGCCAGGAAGTGCTGGCCGAACCGCTTGCGAGGGATATGTTTCATGCGGGTTGCCGGGCGGCTGCAGGCGACGCGGCCATGGCTTCTTATTGCGGCGGCTCGCGGTATTCCACGTAGGCGCGGCCCCGGACCTCCTGCGCCCAGTTGGCGAAGGCTTCGTCGAGCTTCTTCTCGCGCACGATGTTGCGCACCATCTCGCGCTGCTCGCGCGGGCTCAGCGTGGTCTGGCGCCTCTCGATGAGCTGAATCAGGTGCACGCCGAAGCGCGAGATCACCGGGTCGCTGATCTCGCCAGGGGCGAGCGCATCCATCGCATCCTCGAACTCCGGCACGAACTGCCCGGGCGAGGCCCAGCCAAGGTCGCCGCCGGCCTTGGCGCTGGCGTCCTGCGAGTACTCGCGCGCGAGCGCCGCGAAGTCGGCCAGGCCTGCGGCGATGCGGCGCTTGTAGTCTTCCAGGCGCGCCGCGGCCTCGGCTTCGGTCAGACGCGCGCCGGGGTGCAGCAGGATGTGGCGGGCGTGGCTTTGTGTGACCACGGTGGCCGGCATGCCGAGGCGCTCGCGCTCCAGTACCTTCAGGATGTGGAAGCCCGCAGGCGAGCGCACGGGCCCCGCGACTTCGCCTGTGCGCAGGCTCCGCGTGGTGTCGATGAACAACTGCGGGTAATTGTCGGCGGGCCGCAGGCCCAGGATGCCGCCGTTGACGCGCTCGGGCGCATCGGAATACTCGCGCGCCAGTGCGCCGAAATCCTCGCCCGCGCGGATGCGCCGCGCCGCATCCTGCGCCTTGGCCTGCAGCTCCGACGCCTGCACGGGCGTCGCGTCCTCCGGCACGCGCACGAAGATGTGGGCCAGGTTGACCTGCATGCCCGTGGCGTCGGACGAGTTCTGCTGTTCGCGGATGTACTGCTCCACGTCGGAGTCGCTCACCTTCACGCGCGATTCGACCTCGCGGTCGCGCAGGCGGGTCAGCGTGATCTGGTTGCGCAGTTCGCCGCGGAAGCGGTCGAGCGATATGCCGTCCGCGGCCAGCCGGCGGTGCATTTCGGGCACGTCGATCTGGTTCTGGCGCGCCACGCTCTGCTCGGCCTGGTCGACCACGAGGTCGTCGATGCGGATGCCGCTCTCGCGCGCGAACTGCAGCTGCGCCTTCTCGTTGATGAGCCGCTCCAGCACCTGGCGCGCCAGCACCTCGCGCGGCGGCATGGACGCGGATGCGCCCTGCTGCTGCGCCATCTGCTGCTCGACGCGGCGCAGGCGCTCCAGGACTTCGTTGTTGGTGATGGGCTCGGAATTGACCACCGCCACGATGTAGTCGGCCTGCTGCAGGGTCGCTGCGATGGTGGTACTGCCCGCCCCCCGCGGCAGGCCCAGGCCCGTGCCCGAACCCGCGTTGGAGGGGCGCAGGCCCTGGGCATGCGTGTCGGGGGCGATGGCCCCCAGGGCCATGCACGCCAGGACGATCGCGGAAACGGCACGAGGGTTCATGGTGTGTGAAGAACTAGTCGTAGTTGCTGAAACGGCTGGGCGTGGTGACTTGCTCGCGCAGGTACTGGTAGCCGGGGATATTCTGCTTGAGGCTGGACAGCGGGTTGGAACCCAGGCTCACGCGCGTGAAGCCCGAGAACTCGAGCTGGAACAGAATGCGCGTGTTCGACGAGGACACCGTGTTTTGCAGCCGCTCGAACACGACGCGCCCGATCCAGCAGCAGGCGTCGTACTCGATGCCGACCACGGTATCGACGAGCTTCTTGTCCTGCATGCTGTAGTTCAAGCGGCCCACACTGTACCAGCGGTCGCCGCCCAGGCCGCGGCCCGGGCCCCTATCCTTGCCGCGGTCGCCCCACAGGTCGTTGAGCGGCCATTGCCAGCCCACGTCGATCTGTTCGCTGCTGTCGCGCTGCAGGCGGTAGGCGGCGCTGATGACGCGGTAGTTGCCGGGGCTGTAGCGCGCGCCGATGGTGGAGCGGATGGAGCGGCTCGTCTTCGGGTTGTACTGCACCGTGGAGTCGAAGTTCCACTGCGGCGCCCAACTGAGGGATGCGCCCAGCAGCACGTCGGACAGCCGCTCGCTCACGGGCGGGTCGCTGGGCAGCGTGACCCGCTGGTCCTTGAAGCGCAGGCGCTGCGCTATGCCGAAGCTCGCCGCCTGGGCGCCGGTGTCGGGGTCGAACAGGCGTGTGGTCACGCCCAGGGTGAGCAGGTTGTTGTCGGAGATGCGGTCGTTACCGCCGAAGGCGTTCTCGGTGTAGACCGAGGCGAAGTTGAAGTCGTTGGCTGCCGAGTCGTAGTTGGGCAGCATGCTCTGGTCGCGGTACGGCGTATACACGTAGAACGCGCGCGGCTCCAGCGTCTGCACGAAGGAGCGGCCGAAATAGCTGGCGTCGCGCTCGAAGACCAGCCCGCTGTCGACGCTGAGGGTCGGCACCGTGCGGGTGGCCGTGCGCTGGCCGTTGGCGAGCATGCCGTCGAACTGGTAGTCGGTGGCGTGCAACTGCATCTTGGGCGTGACGAACCAGCCCGGCGCGATGAAGGGGCGGCTGACCTGCGCCAGCGTATAGCTGCGCCGGGCATTGGGCTGCTGCGTGAACGCGCGGTCGCCCTGGAAGTCGGTGTAGTCGCCTTCTACGTTCACGTCCAGCCCGCCCCAGCCCATGCGCGAATAGGCCGCGTGCCATTGCGGCATGCGGTCGTAGGGCGGCGCGATGGGCGATGTCACGTCCTGCAGCGTCTGCCACTTCTGCATGCGTAACGAAGTAAAAAAATAATCGCCATAGCCCCACGAGGCGCTGAAGTCGTTGGGCAGCAGGCGCTGCGTCACCGAGGGCGAGGTGCGCGGAAAGTCGCGCCAGTAGTTGTCGTCGCTCACGCGGTTGATCGTCAGCCCGTAGCCGACGATGCCCGGCAGCACGCCGGTCAGGTAGCCCGAATGCTTCGCCGCGAAGTCCCAGCGGTCGCGCTCGCGCAGGCGGTCGCCAGGCAGCAGGTCGGCGCGCACCTCGCCCTGGAAGGTGGGCTCCAGGTAGCGGAACTCGGCGCCGCCCTGCACGCCGCGCTTGCTCATCACGGCGCCGTAGAGCGTCGCATCGCGGTTGGGGGCGATGTTCCAGTAGTAGGGCTGGGTGTATTCGATGCCGCTCTGGCTGTCGATGCCCAGCGTGGGCGGCAGCAGCCCCGACTTGCGCTTGTCCGACAGCGGGAAGCTGATCGACGGCGCCGCCAGCACCGGGATGCCCTTGAACGAGAGCACCGCGTTCTCTGCCGTGCCCACGTCCTCTTCGCGGTCGATGCGCAGCGTGGCCGCGCGCATGATCCAGTCGGGCAGCCAACTCGGACCCTCCTGGCGCAGGCAGGTGGTGTAGGTGCCGTTGGTCACCACCGAATGCTGGCTGTCGAGGAAATCCACGCGCGTGGCCTCGCCGTGGCCTTCGTTCAGGAAGCGGTAGCGCACGTCGGTGAAGAAGCCCTCGAATGCCTCCACCCGCAACTGCAGCCGGTCGCCGTCGTAGACATTGCCCGCGCGGTTGATGTGCACGTTGCCGCGCGCGTGCGCCATGTCGTCGGGCTGGTAGTACTCCAGGCGATCGGCGCGGATCACCGTGTCGCCGCGGCGCAGCTCGGCGTTGCCGTCGATCACTGTCTGCAGGTCGGTCTGTCCCGACACCTGGTCGCCCGTCACGAACATCGGCAGTGTGCCCCGCACCGCCGCCGGAATGTCTTCCCGCAGCAGCGGGCTGGTGCGCAACTGCAGGCCCGGCTCGGCCGCCGGGGCGGCGGTGTCTTGCGCCCAGGCCGCGGCGGGCGCGCCCGCCAGCAGCGCCGCCGCCAGCCAGGCCGGCGTGCGCGGGAACGGCACCTCGCCGCGCAGCTTCTTCTTCAAGCCACGCATGGCATCCGCAGGCATTCGTCGCACGCAGGAAAGCCCGGCAGCGGGGCGCGAAGAGGGGGCGCAAAAGACATAGGCAGCAAGAAAGTCGGTAGGCGCCCGCCACGCGGCACAGGCAGCCCGCCGGACGCGCCGGGCGCCCGGGATGGATTTGTAGAATCGGATTATCCATGAGCCATCCCGAGCCCTCTGCCGCCCCTGGCGTGCCCGCCGCTGTCGCTTGGGCCGACCCGCGGCGCGCGGCGGCGTTTCACGACTGGCTCGCGCCGCTGGCGGCGCAGCAGGGCCTGCTGCCCGCCAGCCTGCGCCCCGCGTCGGCGGACGCGAGCTTTCGGCGCTACCTGCGCATCGACGACACCCAGGGCGCGAGCCGCATCGTCATGGACGCTCCGCCTGACAAGGAGGACTGCCGACCCTTCGTGCAGGTGGCGGCCCTGATGGCCGGCGCCGGCCTGCGCGTGCCGCAGGTCCAGGCATGGGACGAGCCCCAGGGCTTCATGCTGCTGAGCGACTTGGGCCCACGCACCATGATGGAAGTGCTGGACCCCACCGACCCGCAGGCCGCGCTGCCGCTCTACGAGCAGGCCATCGATGCGCTCGTCGCCTGGCAATGCGCCTCGCGCCCCGGCGTGCTGCCGCCGTATGACGAGGCGCTGCTGCGGCGCGAACTGGCGCTGTTCCCCGACTGGTACCTGGCCCGCCACAAGGGCGTGGCGCTCGGCGATGCGCAGCGCGCCACGCTGGAGCATGCCTTCGCCGCCATCGTGCGCCACAACCTGGCCGCGCCCAGCGCATACGTGCACCGCGACTTCATGCCCAGAAATCTGATGCTGGGCGGCGCGCTGGGCGTGCTCGACTTCCAGGACGCGGTGTACGGCCCCATCACCTACGACATCGCCAGCCTGATGCGCGACGCCTTCCTGAGCTGGGACGAGGAATTCGTCATCGACGTGACGGTGCGCTACTGGCAGGCCGCGCGCAAGGCGGGCCTGCCGGTGGACGAGGACTTCGGCGCCTTCTACCGCGGCGTGGAATGGATGGGCCTGCAGCGCCACCTGAAGGTCGCGGGCATCTTCGCGCGCCTGACGCTGCGCGACGGCAAGCCCAGGTACCTGGCCGACACGCCGCGCTTCATCGGCTACATCCGCGCCACCGCGGGCCGCTACCGCGAACTGGCGGGCCTGCTGCGGCTGGTCGACGAGGTGGAAGGCATGCTCCCCGCCAGCGGCTTCGCGTTCGGCAGGGTTTGAGGCAAAAAGTGCCTCCAGCGCAGGTCCAGACTGCGATAGAAGCTATAAAAATAGTAGCATTGGATGGATGGCTGGGCGCCAGCAAGACGGTGGGCATAAGGCTGCGTTGACAGTGCATGCACAGATAGATCAGCCATAACCAACCAACGATTTATTCGTTTAAGGTCTAAGAAGCGCATTCAATAATCGAATCCGGTTATTTGAATGCGGTCTCTTACTTCATGAACTTTCAGCAATTGCGCTCCGTGCGGGAGACCGTGCGCCGTGGCTTCAACCTGACCGAGGTGGCCAACGTGCTGCACACCTCGCAGCCCGGCGTGAGCCGGCAGATCCGCGAGCTGGAGGAAGAGCTGGGCATCGAGCTGTTCGTGCGCGCGGGCAAGCGCCTGACGGGGCTGACGGAGCCCGGCAGCCACGTGCTGCCGATCATCGAGGGCATCCTGCTGGGCAGCGACAACCTGCGGCGCGCGGGGCAGGAGTTCGTGGGGCAGAAGAGCGGCACGCTGTCCATCGCGGCCACGCACTCGCAGGCGCGCTACGCGCTGCCCACGGCGGTGCAGGGGTTCCGCGCGCAGTTCCCCGACGTGCGGCTGCACCTGCACCAGGGCTCGCCCAAGCAGGTGGCCGAGATGCTGCTGACGGGCGAGGCCGACGTGGGCATCGCCACCGAGGCGCTGGCGCTCTACGACGACCTAGTGGCGCTGCCGTGCTACCGCTGGACGCACGCGGTCATCGTGCCGCCGGGCCACACGCTGCTGGAGGCGCCGCTCACGCTGGCGCGGCTGGCACAGTACCCGCTCATCACCTACGACACGGGCTTCACGGGGCGCGGCCACATCGACGAGGCGTTCGCGCAGCAGAAGCTGGCGCCGCAGATCGCGCTGACGGCCATGGACGCGGACGTGATCAAGACCTACGTGGAGCTGGGCATGGGCGTGGGCATCGTGGCCTCGATCGCGTTTGAGGCTGAACGCGACCTGCAATTGCGCGCCATCGACGCCGGCGCGCTGTTCGGCATCAATCTCACGCGGCTGGCGGTCAAGCGCGGCAGCTACCTGCGCGGCTACACCTATGCGTTCATCGAGTCGTTCGCGCCCACGCTGGGCCGCGCGGCGGTGGAAGGCGCCCTGGCGGGCAACGGCGCGGAAGGCTCGGACTACAAAATCTGAGGTTCAAAAGCTATCAAATAGATAGCTGCCTTCGCAGGCAAAACAAGCGCTGGAGCCCAATTTGGCTATGAACCTGGAAACGGCAGTTGACCACTTTGCGTCCCTCGCCAGGCCGCATGAAATCGAGCGTTGCCGGCTCCGATGGGGTTCACCTCGTGGATGAGAGCGCCATGCACCCGCCAGCACCGCGCTCGGCGCGCCATGCGGCGTTGCTCCTCCTTGCGGGCATGAGCCCGCCGCGTCGTCGCGTCTTGCCTGGCACCCCGATCACGGCACCGGCAGGCGCATCCAACTGCCGTTTCCAGGATGAAGCCGCGTACGCCAGCTCGGCCAGCGCGGCGGCCAGCGCCCGGGCCGGGTCCACCAGCGGCAGGCCCCATGCCGCCTTGGATGCCTGCCGGCACGCTGCTGGTGTGCGCCATGTTCGTCCGAGCCCCTGCTGCGCCGGTCAGAACGCCGGCTTGTCGCTCGGGTTCTTGATGTTGTCCTTGAGCTGCTGGCTCATGGGCAGGCCGAGCGCGGCGTTCTTGGGCGGGATGGGCTGCATGAACCAGCGGTTGTAGCTCTTCTCGAACTCGCCGGACTTCATCAAGCCGATGATCACGCCGTCGACCAGCGCCTTGAACTGCGGGTCATCCTTGCGCAGCATGCAGCCGTAGGGTTCGACCTGCAGCGCGTCGCCCACCACTTCGTAGTCGCCGGGGTTCTTGGCATTGGCCTTCAGGCCGTAGAGCAGGATGTCGTCCATGGCGAAGGCCAGGGCGCGGTCGCTTTCGACCAGCAGGAAGGCGTCGGCGTGGTCCTTGGCAAGAATGATGTCGAAGTCCAGGCCCTTCTCGGTGCTGTACTTGCGGATCACCTGAAAGTTGGTGGTGCCGGTGGTGGTGGTGACCTTCTTGCCCTTGATGTCGGCGTAGTTCTTGATGCCGGAGGTCTTCTTCGTCAGCAGGCGCGTGCCGGTGTAGAAGTGGTTGATGGCGAAGTCCACGTCCTTGCCGCGCGCGCTGTTGTTGGTGGTGGAGCCGCATTCGAGATCGACCGTGCCGTTGAGCACCAGCGGTATGCGGTTCTGCGAGGTGACGGGCATCCACTCGACTTCGAGGTCGCGCTTGTTGAGCTTGGCCTTCACGGCGTCGATCACGCTCTGGGTGATGTCCACCGAGAAGCCGACCGGCTTGCCCGGGCCGTTGAGGTAGCTGAACGGAATGGACGATTCACGGTAGGCCACCGTGAGCTTGCCGCTTTGCGCCACCTTGGCGAGCGTGTCGCCCGCTTGCGCGGCGCAGGTCACACAGATCGAGATGGCGGCGGCCAGTGCGGAAAGTTTCATGGAGACCTCTTGCAAATGCGGAAGTGGATGGGAGAAGCAATGAGAGTATCCAGTGTAAAAAGCCGGTGGCGAACTGGGCAATTCTTTTTGCACCCTGCCCATTACCAAAATGCAGGGGCTTGTCCCAGCGTTGGTGCGGCATGCACAGCCTTGGCGCCATAACTTGTGGTCATGGGGCATCGTGCTATTGGCATGCGCCAATCGGGTGCGGCGCGCTAGTGCCAATGTTCGATGCTTGGCGGCACCAATAAAAGCGATGCGTCAAAAGGCGCGTTTTATGTCCTGCTTAGCGTTGAACACTGCACTAGCATCGTCGGCTCAACATCACGGGGGAAGAAACATGCAGGTGGTTGTGCTGGGCGCGGGCATCGTGGGGCTGGCCGCGGCCTATGAGCTCCAGCGCCAGGGCCACGCGGTGACAGTGGTGGACCGCGCGGCCAGCGGCGCGGGCGCGAGCAGCGGCAACGGCGCGCAGTTGAGCTATTCGTACGTGCAGCCGCTGGCCGACCCATCGATCTGGGGCCAGTTGCCCAAGCTGCTGTTCGCTGCCGATTCGCCGCTCAAGCTGCGCCCCCGGCTCGACCCGCTGCAGTGGCGCTGGGTACTGCAGTTCATGGCTGCGTGCAACGCCGCCACTTCGCATGCCGGCACGGCCACGCTGCTGGCGCTGGCGGCGGCCAGCCGCGCGGGCTTCGAGGCCATGCGCGCGGACGTGCAGCCCGACTGCGATTTCTCTGCCACCGGCAAGCTGGTGCTCTACCGCGGCGCCAAGGCGCTGGCGGGTGCGCGCCGTCAGATGGCGCTGCAGCGCGGGCTGGGCAGCGAGCAGCGCATCGTCAGCCCCGCGGAATGCGCGCAGATCGAGCCCGCGCTGCGCGAGGCCAGCGCGCAGATCGCAGGGGCCGTGTACACGCCCAGCGAATGCGCTGCCGACTGCCTGAAGGTGTGCCGCGAACTGGAGCGCGTGCTGCGCGCGCGCAGCGCACGCTTCGTGCTGGGCGCCGAAGTCACGCGGCTGGAAGTGCGCGGCGGCATGCTGGTCGCCGCCCGCACCACGCAGGGGCCGGTGGAGGCCGACGCCTTTGTGCTGGCGCTGGGCACCGCGTCGCACCCGCTGGGGCGGCAGGTGGGGCAGTACCTGCCCGTGTACCCCCTCAAGGGCTACAGCCTGACGCTGGACGTGACCGCCGCGCCCGACGCGGCGCCGCGCGTGAGCGTGACCGACGCCGCGCGCAAGGTGGTGTTCGCGCGCATCGGCGAACGCCTGCGCGTGGCCGGCATCGTAGAACTGGTGGGCGGCGACACGGCCATCGCGCCGGCGCGCATCGCATCGCTGCGCGACGCCACGCGCGCCGTGTTCCCGCACTGCGCGGGGCTCGACGGCGACGTGCACCCCTGGACCGGCATGCGCCCGGCCACGCCCACGGGCCTGCCCATCGCGGGCCGGCTGCCGGGCGCGCCGGCCAACCTGTTGTTCGACACGGGCCACGGCGCGCTGGGCTTCACGCTGGCCTTCGGCACGGCGCGGCAGGTAGCGCAGGCGCTGGGCGCGGCAGGCTGACGCGGCGGCTCGTCAGCGGCCCAGCAGGTCCAGCGCCTAGACGGCGCTCAGGCCCCAATGCAGCGCAGCCGCGCCCAGCGCGTCGCAGAACTGCCCGCCCGAAACCGGCAGGTTCTCACAGCGCAAGGCATGCCAGCGCGGCCACCGAGGCCGTCTCGGCCCGCAGCACGCGCGGGCCCAGGCTGACGGGCGCGAAGCCCCGAGCCAGGGCGGCGTCTTCCTCCTGCACAGTCAGGCCGCCCTCGGGGCCGTGCAGCACATGCACGGCCAGCGCCGCGCCCGCCGCCTGCGCCAGCGGGCGGCTGCCCGCGCGCAGCGACAGCAGCAGGCGCGCGCCCAACCCATCGCCCGGCGCCGCCGGCAGCGCGGCCAACCAGTCGGCCAAAGACAGCGGCGCATGCACCACCGGCACGCGATTGCGCCCGCACTGCTCGCAGGCCGCGACGGCGACGGCCTGCCAGCGCGCCTGGCGCTTGTCGGCCCGCTCGCCCGCCAGCCGCAGCACGCTGCGCGCCGCCGCCACTGGCTGGATGCTGGCGGCGCCCAGCTCGGTGGCTTTTTCCACCAGCCAGTCCATCCGCTCGTTGGCGGGCATGCCGACCACTAGGTGCACGGCGCGCGCGGCCTCGCGCTCCACGGCGACGTGCGCGCCCACCTGCACTTGCACATCGCCGCGGCCCATGCGGGTGACGGTGGCCGCGTATTCGCCGCCCTGGCCGTCGAACAGCGTGAGCGCATCGCCGGGCTGCAGGCGCAGCACCTGCACGTGACGCGCGGCGGCGTCGGGCAAGGCCAGCGCCACGCCGGATTGCAAAGGGATGGAGCAGTGGAAGCGAGGCATGCCGAGATTGTGACGCTACGCAATTGATAGCTTGCACCGCAGTATTACCAGGCGCTGGCTTGGGTTTTTTATCCTGGAAACGGCAGTTGGATGCGCCTGCCGGTGCCGTGATCGGGGTGCCAGGCAAGACGCGACGACGCGGCGGTCAACTGCTGTTTCCAGGATCAATAAGCCATGTCACCCAATCGGCGCAACCGAATCCCAGGGATACCGTGGAACCGGCTTTGCCGGGCCGCCGGAATCGCCTGGGCGAGGGGGTGGTGGCCACACGCAGTGGGCAAGCTTGGGGGGTACTTCAGCGCTGTGCCGCAGGAGCCGGCGGCTCGGTCCAGCCGCCGCCTAGCACTTTGTAGAGGGAGACCTGGTTTTGTAGCTGCACGAGATGCGTCTGTACCACCGACTGTTCGGTGCCGAACAGGGAGCGCTGGGCGTCGAGCAGGTCCAGGTAGCTTGCCACACCGTTGCGGTAGCGCAGGTCCGAGAGTTGCAGGCGCCGGGCATCGGCATCGGCCTGCGCGCGCAACGCGGCCAGTTGTTCGCGCAGCGTGGCCTGGCCCGCCAGCGCGTCCGACACTTCCCGGAAGGCGGACTGGATGGATTTCTCGTACTGGGCCACGGCGATGCCGCGTCCGGCCTGCGCCGATTCGAGCCCGGCCTGGTTGCGGCCCGCATCGAAGATCGGCAGCACGAGCTGCGGCGCAAGCGAGTACCCCCAGGCGCCGCTCTTGAACAGCCCTGACAGCTCGTCGCTGACCGTGCCGGCTTGGGCCGTGAGCGCGATGCGCGGAAAGAACGCTGCGCGCGCGGCGCCGATGTTGGCGTTGGCCGCGATGAGCTGCTGCTCGGCCTGGCGGATGTCGGGCCGGCGCACCAGCAGGTCCGACGGCAGCCCCACTGGCAGCGCCGGCATGACCGGCGCATTCGCCAGGCGGGACGTGGCGATGCTGTCGCGGATGTCCTGCGGCAGCGGCTGGCCCAGCAGTAGCGTAAGGGCGTTTTCGTCCAGCGCGCGTTGGCGCTGCTGCTGCGCATAGGTGGCGCGGGCCGCCTGTGTCAGGCTTTCCGCCTGGCTGTAGTCGAGTTCGGAGCTGACGCCGTTTTCCAGGCGCAGCTTGGCGAGCTGGGCCGATTCCTCGCGCGTGCCGAGCGTGCGGCGAGAAATGTCCAGCAGCTCCTCGTCGGCCAGCAGGTTGAACCAGGCGTTGGCGACCGCCGCCACCAGGCTGATCTGGGTTGACTTGCGTGCTTCCTCGGTGGCGAGGTACTGCGCCAGCGCCTGTTCCTTCAGGCTGGCGATGCGGCCGAAGAAGTCGATCTCCCAGGCCGAGACGCCCAGGCCGACCTGGAACAGGTTCTGGTACTGCCCGGACGTGTTGGGTGCGCGCGTGGCCGAGACGATGCCGTTGAGGCTGGGGTACTGGTCGGCGCGCCGGATCTGGAACTGCGCGCGCGCCTGCTCGATGTTGAGCACGGCCACGCGCAGGTCGCGGTTGTTTTCGAGCGCCGCGCCGATGAGTCGTTGCAGGCGCGGGTCGGCGAAGTAGTCCTTCCAGTCGATATCGGCCGCAGCCTTGGCCGCATCGGCGGCGGCGGGCGCTGCCGGATAAGCCGTTGGCACGGGTGCCGCGGGCTGCTCGTAGGTCGGGATGAAGCTGCAGCCAGCCAGCAGCGCGGCTGCAGCCAAGGTCAGCAGGGCGGGGCGCGTAGAAGGTGTCGTGGGTGCGCGCATGGCGTTGCCGGGGACAGTGGAGGGCGTCTTACGCATGGCCGTCGGTCTCCTGGAGATGTTGCTGGACCTGTTTGGCGTCATGTTCGCGCTGGCGCTGGCTGCCCTTGAAGAAGCTGCGTACCAGTACGAAGAAGATCGGCACGAAGATCACCGCCAGTATGGTGCCGGAGATCATGCCGCCGAGCACGCCGGTGCCAATGGCGCGCTGGCTGGCCGAACTGGCGCCGCTGGCGATGAACAGCGGCACCACGCCCAGGCCGAAGGCCAGCGAGGTCATGACGATGGGGCGGAAGCGCAGGTGGGCGGCTTCCAGCGCGGATTCGACGATGCCTTTGCCCTGCGCCTGCAGATCCTTGGCGAACTCGATGATCAGGATCGCGTTCTTCGCCGTCAGGCCGATGATGGTCACGAGGCCGATCTGGAAGTAGACGTCGTTGGACATGCCGCGCAGCAGCGTGGCCAGCAGCACGCCCAGCACGCCCAGCGGCACCACGAGCAGCACCGAGAACGGGATCGACCAGCTTTCATAGAGCGCGGCCAGGCACAGGAACACCGCCAGCAGCGAGAACGCATAGAGCACCATGGCCTGCGAGCCGGCGAGCTTTTCCTCGCGCGACTGGCCCGTCCATTCGAAGCCGAAGCCTTCGGGCAGTTGGGATGCGAGGCGCTCCATTTCTTTCATCGCGTCGCCCGTGCTGTAGCCCGATCCCGCATCGCCGGCGATCTTCATCGCCGGATAGCCGTTGTAGCGCACGGTTTGCATGGCGCCGGTGATCCAGCGCGTGGTGGCGAAGGTCGAGAGCGGCATTACCTGGCCCTTGCCGTTGAGCACCGGCAGGTCGAGCATCGATTCCGGGCGCATGCGCGCCATGGCGTCGGCTTGCAGCACCACGCGCTGCAAGCGCCCCTGGTTCGGGAAGTCGTTGATGTAGGCCGACCCGAGCGCCGCCGACAGCGCGTTGTTGATGCTGTCGAAGCCCACGCCGAGTGCGCTAGCCTTGTCGCGGTCGATGTCGATCTGCATCTGCGGAGCGTCCTCCACTCCGTCTGGACGCACGCCCGCGAGCACCTTGCTCTGCGCGGCCATGCCCAGCAGTTGGTTGCGCGCCGCGAGCAACGCCTCGTGGCCCTTGCTGCCGCGGTCCTGCAGGCGAAACGTGAAGCCCGAGGCGGTGCCGAGTTCGGGAATCGGTGGCGGGCTCAGGACGAAGATGAAGGCATCGCGAATGCCCGAGAGCGCCATGAACGCGCGCCTGGCGACCGACTGGGCCGATTGCCCGGGGTCCTTGCGCTCGCTCCAGTCCTTGAAGATCACGAACGCCAGGCCCATGTTCTGCCCCTGGCCCGAGAACGAGAAGCCGGCCACGGTCACGATGTTGATCACCTCGGGCTGCTTGAGCATGAACCCTTCCATTTGCTGGAGCACGCTGCGCGTACGCTGCACCGAAGCGCCCGGCGGCAGCTGCACGTTGGCGATGATGTAGCCCTGATCCTCGTTGGGCAGGAACGAGGTCGGCAGGCGCGTGTAGACCAAGCCCACGGCGGCGACCAGCGCCGCGTAGATGATCATCATGCGGCCGCCGCGGCGCAGCAGCCGCGTGAGCCCGCTCTCGTAGCCCTTGGCCGTGCGCGTGAACGTGCGGTTGAACCAGCCGAAGAAGCCCTTCTTCTCCAGGTGATGCCCCGCGTCCACCGGCTTGAGCAGCGTGCCGCAGAGCGCCGGCGTGAGCGACAGCGCGAGGAAGGCCGAGAAGGCGATCGAGGTCGCCATGGTGGCGGCGAACTGGCGGTAGATGTTGCCCGTGGAGCCGGCGAAGAAGGCCAGCGGGACGAACACCGAAACCAGCACCACCGTCACGCCGATGATGGCGCCCGAGATCTGTCCCATGGCCTTGCGCGTGGCCTGCAGCGGGGGCAGACCCTCATCGCTCATGATGCGCTCGACGTTCTCCACCACCACGATGGCGTCGTCCACCACGATGCCGATCACCAGCACCATGCCGAACATGGTCAGCACGTTGATCGAGAAGCCCATCGCCAGAAGTGCGCCGAAGGTGCCCAGCAGCGCCACGGGCACCACGATGGTCGGGATGATGGTGTAGCGGATGTTCTGCAGGAACAGGAACATCACCAGGAACACCAGCACCATGGCTTCGATGAGCGTTTGCACCACTTTCTCGATCGACACCGAGATGAAGGTCGACGTGTCATACGGGATCGCGTACTTCACGCCCTGCGGGAAGAACTTCTGCAGCTCGGCGAGCTTGGCTTTCACCGCCTTGGCCGTGGCCAGTGCATTGGCCGTGGGTGTGAGCTGCACGCCCATGCCGACGGCGGGCGCGCCGTTGAGCCGGGCGCTGGTGCTGTAGGTCTGCGCCCCGAGTTCGAGGCGCGCCACGTCGCGCAGGCGCACGGTGGAGCCATCGGTGTTGGCGCGCAGCACGATGTTGCCGAATTGCTCGACGGACGTGAGCTGGCCCTGCACGACGACGGTGGCAGCCACCGTCTGCCCCGGCGCGCTCGGCAGGTCGCCCAGGGAGCCCGCCGACACCTGGGCGTTCTGGGCCCGGATCGCTGCGGCCACCTGGTCGAGTGAGAGGCTGAAGCCCTTGAGCTTGGCCGGATCGATCCAGACGCGCATGGCGCGCTCGGAGCCGAACTGCGTCACCGTGCCCACGCCCGGCAGGCGCTGGAGTTCGGGCACGATGTTGCGTGCGGCGTAGTCGTTGAGCACGTCGATGCTCGCGTCTGGACTGTCGGACGTGAGGATCGAGAACAGCAGGAAGTTGCTGCGCGACTTCTCCACCCGCACACCTTGCTGCGTCACCGCCGAGGGTAGCCGCGGCGTGGCGCGCGAGAGGCGGTTCTGCACGTCCACCTGTGCCATGTCGGGATCGGTGCCGGGCTCGAAGCTCAGCGTGATCGTGCCAGTGCTGTTGGCCTGGCTCGTGGTTTCCATGTAGGCCAGGCCGGTGGCACCGTTCATTTCACGCTCGATGACCGCCAGCACGCTGTCCTCCAGCGTCTGGGCCGTGGCGCCGGGATAGGTCGCCGATACCTGGATGGTCGGTGGCGCCACCGTCGGGTACTGCGCAATCGGCAACTGGGTGATGGCCAGCGCGCCCACCACCATGATGAAGATAGCGATCACCCATGCGAAGATGGGGCGCTCGATGAAGAACTTGGCCATGTGCCGCGCTCCTTGTTCTTATTGTCGGTTTACTGCTTGGCCACGGGCGCGGCGGGTTGCTGGTCCTTGGCATCGCTAGGCTGCCACGGCACGGGCGTCACTACGACAGGGTCGCCGGGCTTGCCGCGCGGCAGTTTTTGGAAGCCGTCCACCATCACCTGTTCGCCGGCCTGCAGCCCGTCGAGCACCACCCAGTTGTTGCCCTGCGCGGGCCCGAGTTTCACCGGGCGCGGCGCAAGATGGTTGTCGGCACCCACGACCATGACCGTGTCGCCGTTGGCGGAGCGGGTCACCGCCTGCTGCGGCAGCAATATGCCGCCGTCGACCTTCGCCTGCTCGATGTGCACGCGCACGTACAGCCCCGGCAGCAGCAGCTTTTCGGGATTTGGGATTTCGGCGCGCAGCGTCACCTGGCCGCTGGTGGGGTCGACCGTAAGGTCGGTGAACAGCAGGCGCCCGGTCCGGCCATAGATGCTTCCGTCTTCCAGCATCACGCTCACGCTGGCTGCGCCCGTGCCGGCCTGCTTGTATTTGCCGCTGGCAAGGTTCGCCTTGAGCTTGAGCGCGTCGGCGGCAGACTGGGTGAAGTTGACATAGAGCGGGTCGATCTGCTGGATGACGGCCAACTCGGTCGGCGTGCCCTGGCCTACGAGCGCACCTTCGGTCACGAGGGCGCGGCCTATGCGGCCCGAGATTGGCGCCGTGACGGTGGCATAGCCCAGGTTGATCTGTGCCGTCGTCACGGCGGCCTTGGCCGCTGCGATGTTGGCTTCAGACGTCTTCTGCGCTGCCACGGCGTTGTCGTATTCCTGCTTGCTGACGGCATTGGCCGCCACCAGGGGGCGGTAGCGCTCGGCCAGCGCGCGCGCCTGCGCGGCGTTGGCTTCGGCTTGCGCCACGCTGGCCTGCGCGCTTTCGAGCGCCGCGCGGTAGGGCGCGTCGTCGATCTGGAACAGCGTCTGGCCCGCCTTCACATCGCTGCCTTCGGTGAACTTGCGCTTTTGCAGGATGCCCGCTGCGCGCGCGCGTACCTCGGCCACGCGCGATGCTTCCAGTCGGCCCGGAAGTTCGGTCGTCAAGCCGACGACGCCGGGCGTGACCTTCACCACGCCCACCTGGGGCGGCGGGGGCTTGCCACCGCCCGCGCCTTGCGCGGCGGCCCCTTCGTCCTTCTTGCCGCAGGCGGCCAGGGCTACGGCGAGCGCGATGACCGTCAGGGTGATGCAGGCAGTCTTGCGTACGGCGGGCACAGTGGACTGGAGATCGGATGTTGCATGGCGCAAGCGGTACATGGTGTTCCTTCCGAAAGGGGGAATGCGGCAGACTGGGGAAGCGGGATGTTCGGTGAAAAGCGGTAGCCCCGTGCGGCCGGCGGAAAAACGCAGCGTAAGGCCGGGGTATCCAAAGCGGAAAAAACGCAGTATACATACGACCATGAATGTATATGGCTCCCCGTGCATGTTTTGCCGCGCGGGGTGTGAAGCCCGCGACAAGGAGACGCACAAATGGCTCGCCGTACGAAAGAAGACGCAATGGTCACGCGCAGCAGGCTGCTCGATGCGGCAGAGTCGCTGTTCCACGCGCGCGGTGTCGCGCGCACGTCGCTCGGCGACATCGCGCAGGCCGCCGGCATGACGCGTGGCGCGATCTACTGGCATTTCAAGGACAAGGCCGACCTCTTCAACGCCATGATGGAACGCGTCAAACTGCCGCTGGAGAATGCCTACCACGCGGGGCAGGACGATGACGGCAGCCCGCTGGAGCGCATGCGCTCCGTCATATCGCGCATGCTGCGCGAACTGGTGGACAACGAACGCATCCGCCGGGTCTTCGAGATCGCCAGGTTCAAGGCCGAATACGTGGACGAAATGCATGCCGTGCACGAGCGCCACGTGGCGGCCTGCGGCGATTTCCTCAGCCGCCTGGAGCGGGACCTGCGCACGGTGGCCCGGGCGCAGCGGGTGGCGATGCCCATGCCGGCGTGGCTGGCGGCCATGGGGCTGCACGCGCTGATCGACGGGCTGTACCAGAACTGGCTCCTTGAAAACGGCGGCTTCGACCTCGTGAAGGCCGGGCGCAAGACCATGGACGCCTACCTGTCGGGGCTCGGGTTCCGGCGCCAGTCCACCGCGCAGCAGGTGCCGGCCGTGGCCGCAGTCGTGGTGGAGCGGGAAGCGAGCCCCGCGCACTTGCTGGCAGTGGCAGGCGAAGCGGCCCGGCATTCACGCTAAAAACCGCAGTTGATCCTGGAAACAGCAGTTGACCGCTGGGCATCCCTTGCCAGGCCGCATGCAATCGAGCGTTGACGGCTTCGATGGGATTCACCTCTTGGGTGAGAGCGTCATGCGGCGTTGCTCCTCCTTGCGGGCAGCACAAGCCTGCCGCGTCGTCGCGCCTTGCCTGGCACCCCGATCACGGCACCGGCAGGGGCATCCAACTGCCGTTTCCAGGGCTATGGAATACATAGCTGCCAGCGCAGGTATACCAAGCGCTGGGGCCATTTTTCGTTCAAACCTTCGCCAGCCCTTCGTCGAGCGTGGCGGTCACGGTGAACAGGCTCAGGAAGCCGCTCATGTCGAACACCTCGCGCACCATGTCGCGCAGGCCCACGAGCACCAGCTTGCCCTTGCTCGCGCGCAGCTTCTTGCCTGCCAGCAGCACCACGCGCAGGCCCGCGGAGCTGATGTAGTCCAGCGCCGAGAGGTCGAACACCAGCCGCTGGATGCCGGTGTCGATCTGCTCGACCACCACGCGCTCCAGCTCGGGCGAGCTGCTGCTGTCGAGGCGACCGCGCGGGCGCAGGATCAGAACGTCGTCGCGGCGCTCTTGTTCGAGGTTCATGGGCGCAATCCTTCCGGGAATGTCATGAAGGGGAAAACGGGGTTCAACGCATTGTATGGCGGGGCCGTGGCCGGAGGCGCGCGATGAGCGCGGTGCGGGCCGACGCCACGCCCGCCGCGCGCGTGCCCGCAACGGCCCTGGGCGGCGTGGCCACGCTGGGCGGCATCGCGCTCACGGTCAAGCGCCGCGCATGCGCCGTGGCAGTCGCCGCCGCCGGGCGCCGGACCGCAGGGTGCCGCCCCGTCGCCCGCTGAGCCGCCACCGGAAGAGCCGGATGTCTTGCCCGCCATCGCCCCGGCACCGCTCGAAGCGCCAACCCCCGCTGCACCCGCCCCTGCGCCCGCACGGCATCGGGGCGCCGGTGCCCGGGGCCGGGTACGCCCGAAGGCGCCGGCGGTTCCATGGCTGGTGCTACAAAAGAAATAGCTGCCACCGCCGGTGAAAAGGCGGTTTCAGATGGTTTTGTATCTGAACTCCGCATTCATGGTGCGGTGGCAGCTACAAAAAACGGAGCGCGCGCCTCCGGTCCGTCACTGCGCCGCCTGCGCCGGCACGTTGATCACCTCGGCCACGTTGAGCAGCAGCATCGGCGGGTACAGACCCAGCGCCTGCACCGTGCGCATGTTGATCAGCAGCGAGAAGCGTTGCAGCGTCGAGGCCGGTATGGCCTGCGGCGGCTTCTTCTCCACGAGGATCTGCCGCGCCATCGACGCGGCGAACCGGCCGGTGTTGGAATCGTTGGAGAACAGCCCGAACATGCAGCCCGACTGGCGCACGATGCTCTCGGTGGCGCAGAAGGTCGGCAGCTTGTTGTCGAGCGCGGCGCGGGTCACGTCGTCGCGGTGCGTGAAGGCCAGGAAGGTGATCGGCCCCACGTACAGGAAATCGGCCCCGCGCTGCGCGATGTCGTGCACCTTCGGCGCGATCTGCGCGGGGTCGGGCGTGCCGTCGGGCAGCAGCGGCAGGCTGGCATCGACCACCTCGAAGCCCTGGCTGCGCGCCAGATCCTTGATGCGGTCGCGGATGATGGCTGAATTGGGCTCGGCGGGGTTGTGCAGGTAGCCCAGCTTCTTGAAGGGCCGGTAGGCGCGGATGGTATTGAGCTGCACCGGCAGCGGCGCCACGTGGCTCACGCCCGTCACGTTGCGGCCGGGTTTCTCCAGCGACGGCAGCAGGCCCGAGGCCACCGGGTCGGTCACCTCGGTGAACACGATGGGGATGTCGCGCACCGCGTCGTCCTTGCCCGCCTGGTCGTGGCGGCCGGCCAGCGCCAGCGTGGTGGGCGTGCCCCAGACATAGACCAGGTCAGGGCGCGCGGCGCGCACGCGGCTGCGCAGGTCGGCGATGTCCGCCGCCTTGCCCGAGAAGCGGATGTGCACGTAGCGCACGGGCACGTCCTGGCGCTGCAGGTAGCTCATGAAGCCGGCTTCGACCTTGGCATCGTCCTTCGGCAGCACCATCGCAATGGTGTAGCGCGCGGTGGCCACCGCCACCGCGGAGGCGGCGGACGGGTTGGGCGCCTGCTGCGCCTGCGCGCTGGCGCCCAGCAGGCAGGCCCAGGTGGCGGCCAGGGTGGAAACGGTGCGCAAGAACAGGTGGGTGGTGGTTGTCATCATGCGTGGCTCCTGGCGTGTCATGCCGCTGCGAGAAGAGGACGCTGGCCGCGCAGCCCGGCCACAAGGCCCAGCGTCGCCAGGGCCAGCAGAATGCCCACGGCCACCACCGCGCCGGCGTAGCCGAAAGCGGTGACGGCCACCGCCGTGACGAAGGGCGCGATGATGCTGCCCCCGCGCTCGATCAGGCGGAAGGCGGCCAGCGCCTGCTCCGGCGTGGCGCTGCTGTCCTGCGTGTGGTGTTCGAAGACCTCGGTCGCCAGCGCGATCTGCGGCGACGACTGCAGTGCCTGGCCGAAGCCCAGCAGCGCGCAGCAGGCTGCCATGCCCCACACCCCGCCCAGCAGCGGCAGCGCCAGGCAGGCCAGTGCGCTGAGCCCGCCGCCGGCCACGATGAAGGGCTTGCGCCGGCCCAGCAGGTCGGACCAGTGCGCCACCAGCGAGGCGGTGGAGGCGAAGCACAGGAAGTACAGCAGCAGCACGCGCCCCGCCACGGCGGGCTGCTGCTGCAGCTCGCTCATGTAGAGCGGCACCACCACCGACAGCACCGTCACCGCCACCAGCCGCCCCGGCAGCGCCGCGCCGAGGATCACGCAGACCGCGCGCGGCTCGCGCAGCACGGCCCAGTAGCCGCGCCAGCCGCCCGTGGTGGCCAGCCCGCGCTGCGCGCCGGTCTTCTGCGGCTGCGGCTGGCCGGGGGCCGGCGCCAGCGACAGCCGCAGCGCCACGGCCAGCGCCCCGGTCATGCACAGCGCGCAGGCCGCGAAGCCCGCCACGTCGCCCGCGCGCGCGGCGATCATGCCGCCGAACGGCGGCCCCACGATGCCGGCGGCCACGATGGCGGCGGCCACCTCGGCCAGTCCGCGCGCGCGCTGCTGCGGCGGCGTGATGCGCACGATGGCCGTCTGCACCAGGATCAGCGCCAGCCCGTAGGCCGCGCCGCCCACCGCGCGCAGCGCGATCAGCGTCCATGCGTCGCCTGCCCAGGCCGTGGCCGCCAGCGCGGCGGTGCCGGCCAGGGCCGACAGCACCAGGCTCCAGCGCAAGTCGAAGCGCCTTGCCAGCGCCGGGCCCGCGGGCTGGGCCAGCGCCAGCGTGGCCATGAAGGCCGCCACCGGCAGGCCCGCGACCATGGTTGGCGAAAGCGCCATGCCCAGGGGCCGCACCTCGCTGGCGAAGACGGTGAAGAAGGGGCGCAGCAGCTCCTCCGACAGCGCGACCAGGAACACCGTCAGGCGCAGCAGCGTGAGCTGTGACGAGACCGCCGCCGACGGTGCCGTGCCGCTGCCCTGCGGCGCCTGCCCGGCGGCCTGCAGCAGTTGGGCGCGGCATTCGTCGGCGTCGCGGTCGTTGGCCTGCGCGGCGTCCTCGGCCACCGCGTGGCGCCGCTGCCAGCGCCGCTGCACGCGCTGCCAGCCGCGCGCCTGCGCATAGGCCGCGAGCGGGAACAGCAGCGAGCGCCGCCACAGGCCGCGCGCCAGCTCGCGCACCAGCACGGCGGCGATGACCAGCGCCAGCACCAGGTCGACCAGCATGCCGCCGAGCTGGCGGTTCACGTAGTCGGCGGGGTAGCCCACCACCACGCTGCCGCCGGGAGTGGCGGCGATGGTGCGGCGGGGAAAATCGGCGCCGTCGCGGCGCTCGGCCTGCGGCACGTCGGCGCCCCAGGCCGCCTGGGTGGGTGCGGCGCCGTCGCGGCGCAGCGCCAGGTAGCTCAGCTCGGGCGCTTCGGCCAGTTGCTGGGCGAACAGCGCGTCCAGCCCGCTCAGGCCGTCCCACGGCACGCCCAGCGCCACGGCCCGCGCCACCTGGCCGGCCAGCGTGCGGCCCACGGCGTCGGCGTTCTCCTGGATCTGCTGCGTGACGAACGGGCGCGCGGCCTCGCGCGCGACCCACACCATGGCCGAGGGCGCCACGACCACGGCGAACAGCACGGCGGCCCAGAGCGCCTTGCCATAGCCTTGCGGGCGCGGCCCGGCGCCGCCATGCTGCACCGAGGCCAGCACCCGGCTGCTCCAGCGCAGCAGCGCCCACCAGGCCAGGAATAGCGTGCCCACCATGAGCGGCAGCGCGCGCAGCACCATGCTGGCCGCCGCCGCGCGGGCCTGGGCGCGGATGCCCGTGGGGTCTATTGCCGCCCACAGCATCGCCGCCGGCGCGCCGGCGGAGTCGAACATGGCGGTGCCCACGAACATGGCGTGGCCCGTGCTGCGCACGCTGGGCGCGTGGCCTGGGCCGGCGGCCAGCAGCGGGGCGCTCCAGCGCGCGTCGATGCCGGCGCGCAGCGCCGCGTCGCCCGCGCGGGCGATGGCCTCGCCGCGGTCAGTGTCCACGAACACCGCGCGCAGCGCGCCGTCCTCGGCCTGCAGGCGCTGCAGCCGCTCCACGAGCGAGCCCTGGTCGACCACCGCCACGCCGAAGCGCATGCCGCGCTCGGCCTCGTCGGCCACCTGGCGCAGCAGGCGCACCACGCGGTCCTGCGACAGTTGCGTAAGCAACTGCTCGGTGCGCCATGCAATCAGCACCAGCGACAGGCCGAACAGCACCAGCGAGAAGATGGCCGCGAATACCAGCGATTCGCGCCGCAGCCGTGGCTGCAGCGCCGCCGTGTCGATGCCGGTTGCGGCGCCGCGCGCCGCCGTGATGTCATTCATGGCCGAGTCCTCTGAAAGTCGTCTTTGCGGGCATGCGATGCCCTCTGGTCGTCTATAGTGTCATCCGCGTCGCGGGTGCCGGTGCCTATTTGCCGGAGCCGCAAGCACAGCGCCGCGTGGCCACCGGAGCCCCCACATTGCCGTTGTCGAAGCCTTTCACGCCCCCGAGCCTGCCGCCCAATGCCGCGCTTGCCGGCATTCCCGATGCCCACATGCGCGTGCTGCAGGACGGCGACTTCGCTGCCTGGTCGGCGCTGCGCGACGCAGTGATCGCGGCCCTGCCAGACCCCGACTTCTACGTGCGCGAGGACGACGAACAGGCGTTCTTCGCGGCCCATGCCAGCCCGCATGGCGAAACCCTCGGCGTGTTCGTGGGCGGGCAGCTCGTCGCCTATGCGATGGTGGGCTTTCCCGACGCCGCCGCGCCCGACAACCTGGGCCGCGTCATTGGCCTGGCCCCTGCGCTGCACGGCGCCGTGGCCCATGTGTCGAGCTGCATGGTGTTGCCAGCGTGGCGCGGCCACCGCCTGCAGCGCACGCTGCTGGACATCCGCCTCATGCTGGCGCAGATGCAGGGGCGCCACCTGTGCATGGCCATGGTGTCGCTGCACAACCACCTGAGCTGCCACAACCTGCTGCGCCAGGGCCTGCACATCGCCTGGACCGGCATGATCGACGGCCTGCAGCGGCACGTGGCGCTGATCGACCTGCGGCACGGCCTGCACTTCGACATGGGCGACGAGCTGCTGTTGCGCAGCGACGACTACGCCGCCTTGTGCGAAGCGGGCCGCGCGGGCTATGCCGGCATCGGTGAGGTGCGCGAGCGCGACGCCGTGCTCCTGCGCTACGTGCGGCATCTGCATCACGAGCGCAGCCCCTGGTAGGTCAGGGCGACGACGGTGATGTCGTCGGCCTGCGCGGCGCCGGCCTCGAAGCTGCGCACCGCCTGCACCACGCGCCGCGTCACCGCCGCCGCGTGCCCGCCCGCCGCCGGGTCGGCGCCGACGGCGGCCATGGCGTGCAGCAGCGCATCCTCGCCGAACAGCTCGCCCTGGGCGTTGGTGGCTTCGGTCACGCCGTCGGTGTAGAGCAGCAGCGTTTCGCCGGGGGCGAGCACCACCTGGCCCTCGGTGTATTCCTGCCCGTCCATCACGGCCAGGGCCATGTTGGTGCCGCGCGGAAAATAGCCCGCCGTGCCGCCCGTCAGCCGCACGGGCGGGTTGTGGCCCGCGTTCACGTAGACCAGGCGCCCGCTTTTCAGGTGCAGCACGCCATAGAAAACGGTGACGAACATCATCTGGTCGTTCTCGGCGCAGAGCTGGTCGTTGAGCGCGGCGATGGTGGCACCCGGCGACTGCAGGAACAGTGCATTGCTCTTGAGCAGCGTGCGCGATATCGCCATGAAGAACGCCGCCGGCACGCCCTTGCCCGATACGTCGGCCACCACCAGCGCCAGGTGCTCGGCGTCGATGGGGAAGTAGTCGTAGAAGTCGCCGCCGACTTCCTTGGCCGGGATCATGGTGG
Source organism: Curvibacter soli (assembly GCF_029211125.1). Classification (GTDB taxonomy): domain Bacteria; phylum Pseudomonadota; class Gammaproteobacteria; order Burkholderiales; family Burkholderiaceae_C; genus Curvibacter_A; species Curvibacter_A soli. The sequence continues at coordinate 1,552 of NZ_JARGEN010000043.1, read as the reverse complement.
CGGCGATGTCCACCTCGGCCATGTCGGGCGCGGAGCGCGGCAGGATGGAAAGCTGCATCTGCCGCGCGATCTCCAGCTCCTGCTGCAGGCTGGCCAGCATGGCCTGCGTCTGCATGGCCGCCTGCAGCTCGCGCAGCAGCTTGAGCAGGCGGTTCTGCTGGTTGCTCACCAGCCCCGACATGCGGCCCAGGATGCCGGCCAGTTCGGCCAATTGGTTGGTGGTGGGCGCCGCTGCGGGCTGCTGCTGCGCGGCTTCCGCCAGGGCGGCGGGAGGGGGCTCGGCGGTGGAGCCCAGCGCGGCCAGGATTTCCTCGCGCGAGCCCGGGTCCAGGCTCTCGGCCAGCGAGCGCAACTGGTCGCGGATCAGCCGCTCCTGCTGGCGCCGCGTGCGGATGCGCTCCTGGCGCAGCGTCTCCAGGTTCAGCAACTCGGAGCGGATGGCCGCCACGCCGCGCGCGATGGCGCCGGACTCGTCCTCGGCGTCCTCCTCGCCGTGGTCGAGCGAGGCTTCGGTGGAGCCGTTGGCCAGCGCCTGCAGCACGCCCACCGAGCGGGTCAGCGGCTCCATCGCGTGGCGCATGTAGGCCAGCAGCCCCAGGGCCAGCACCGCGGCGAAACCCAGCGCCGCGCCGATGGCCACCAGGCCGAACAGGCGGTCGGAGCGGTAGGCCGCGCTCACGTCCTGCATCCACACCAGCACGCCCACCACGCGCCGGTCGGGGTTGGCGACGGGCTGGCTCACGATCTGCAGCGCCGGGGCACCGCTGCCGGGAGCCTCTTGCACCAGCACTTGCGGCGAGCGCACCGGCACGGTGGCGCCCGTGGCCGCCAGCGTGCCCGGGCGCGTGCCCACGGCCTCGGCGCCACGCATGTTGACCAGGAAGATGTCGCCGCCCAGGTACGAGGCCAGTTCCGGCAGGCGCTGCGCCACGTCCTGGCCCACGGCCAGCGCGCCGTCGCCGAAGCCGCGCACGGCGATCCAGTCGTACTGCCGCGGCGCCACCTGGCTCAGCCCGCGCACGCCCCCGGGGGCGGACTGCGCCGCGGCCACCCAGGCGGCCTCGGCCAACGGCTGCGGGTCGATGCCCGGCTCCGTGGTTGCCAGCAGTGCGCCGCGCGAGCCCAGCACATCGATGCGTAGTCCCGGCGCATGGCGCACGGCCTCGGCCAGCAGGGCGTCGATGCGCTGCTGCGCGCTGGGCGCGCGCATGTCCTGGAACGCAGGGTCTTCGAGCAGCCGGCGCGCCAGCGCGTCCTGGCGGTCGAGGCTCTCGTTTTGCAGCCGGTCCCACGCGATGCGCTGGCCCTGCAGCAGTGCGTCGTTGTAGCGCTGCGACCAGCGCTGCTCGCCGTACCAGCCCAGCGCGCCGAACACGGCGACGAGCAGCGCCAGCGCCAGCAGCACGATGAGCATGATGCGGCTCTTAAGCTGCATCGCTCAGATCCTTTCGGGAAGCGGGCGGCACGGCAGCCCACGCGACGCGGCGGCCCCGCCGCGCCCGCCAGACCAGCGCCCCGGCGGCGGCCAGGCCCGCCGCAGGCGCCGGCAGGC
>NZ_JARGEN010000042.1 GCF_029211125.1 Curvibacter soli | reverse complement strand
CATCAATCAGCCATGCGACCCAAAACCAAGCATTTGTTTTAACTAAACAGTATTGGGCTCATACCTCGTTGGACAAGACTTTGGGTTGACTGCTTGCCATTTTGTGCTCAAATATGAGCGCTTATTTAAAAAATAAGCTCATATTTGAGGCTATAAAAGATGTCTTCTTCCGATCAAAAGCGCTCTGGTGCGCAAGTGGCGATGCCGCAGCCTGTTGCGCGCGCGCTGCGCCGCCTGGGGCAGGACATCTCGGCGGCGCGGCGCATGCGCCGCCTGAGCCAGGAAGACCTTGCGCAGCGCATCGGCACGTCCTTGAGCACCGTTAGGCGCATGGAAGATGGCTATCCCGGCACCGCGCTGCACACCTTCCTGCGCGCGCTGCACGTGCTGGGCCGGCTCGATGACCTGGTCCAGGCGATGACCCTGGAGAACGATACGCTCGGCATGGAACTGGTGCGGGAGCAACTGCCGCAGCGGGTACGCACCTCTGCCGGCAGGAAGCGGCAGACAGCACCCGTCGTTGACAAAGGCGATGCGCGCACGCCTGCCGATGACCTGGAGGGCTTCTGATGGCAACGCCTCGGCCCACACGACGTCCGGACCTCGAAGTCCACCTGGGGGCGAGTGGCTTGGTCGTGGGGCGCCTGCATCTTGGCAGCGGCCGGCGCAGCGCGTTCAGCTACAACGAAGGCTGGCTGCGGGATGCCCGGTTCTTCACGCTGTCGCCCGACCTCCAGCCGGTGGCCGGCGTGCAGCATCCCCGGCAGGTGTTCTTCCTCGCGCTGGAGGACACCGCGCCCGACGCCTGGGGCGAGCGTGTGATCCGACGCGCCCATGCGAAGCTGCGGCAGGAAGACCGCGACACGCCTGCATTGGACCCGGTGGACTTCTTGATGTGGGTGGATGACGAGGCGCGCATCGGCGCGCTGCGCCTGTTCGATCCGCAATCTGGCGCCTACCTGCGCGCCGGAGGAGCGAAACGGCATGTGCCACCGCTGGTGGAACTGGACAAGGTGCTCCACGCGGCCCGCGCCCTGGAAGACGGAACGGAAAGCGCGCAGGACCTGCGCTACCTGCTGGGGCAAGGCACGTCGCTGGGTGGTGCCAGGCCGAAGTCCACGGTGCGGGACACCGATGGACGCCTGGTGGTCGGCAAGTTTCCAAGCCAGGCGGACCGGCGCGACGTGATCCGGGGCGAAGTGCTGGCCATGCAACTGGCGGCCAAGGCCGGCATCCGGGTGGCGCCGGCGCGCGTGGAAGTGATCGGCAGCACGGCGGTCGCCGTCATCCGGCGTTTCGACCGCACCGACGACGGCGCTCGCATCCCCTACGTGTCGGCCGCGACGATGCTCCAGTCCGATGGTCGCGACGCGACGCATGCCTACACGGAACTGGTGGACGTGCTGCTTCAGTCGGGCGCCGATCCGATCGCCGACATCCATGAGTTGTGGCGGCGACTGGTCTTCAATTTCCTGATCTGCAATACCGACGACCACCTGCGCAACACCGGCTTCCTGTACGACGCGCGCCAGCGCGGCTGGCGCCTGTCGCCGGCCTTCGACCTGAACCCGATGCCGGGCGACCGTCGGGAGAGCAAGACATGGCTGACCGAGGACACAGGCGTCATCGACAGCCGTGACATGCTGATGGCCGCCGCGTCGTATTTCAGGCTGGATGCTGTGCAAGCGCAGGCGATCTGGAGTGAAGTGGCCCAGGCCGTGGCGGGCTGGCGCGCAGTGGCCCGGGGATTGGGCATGCGCGGTACCGACCTGCTGGATTTCGAGCCGGCGTTCGTCGAATCGACCACGCCCTGACGACATCGGCAGGACATACCGCTACGGCCGAGAATCGTCCTGGACTGTTGTCGCCAACGCCGCGCATAGCCAGCGATAGCCGATGCGTTCCTGTTCCAGCCGCAGCTGTGGCCGGATTCGGTCATTACGCAAGTCGTCGTAGAGAGCTGCCTCCTCATCGACCAGTCGGGACAAGGGCAACATATGGCGTTTGTCGAGGGGCTCCTCACCCCATTGAAGTGCGTGGGCCATCAGGGTAGAGCGGTCCATGAGGAACGAAGCGGCTAGCGGGAAATACTTGCGCAGGCTGTCCAGAATGGCAAAGCCATGGGTATCGATGTCTCCCCAGTAGTGCAGAGAGGCGCGATGCAGCCAGTTGGCTCGGGCGAGCGCTCCCCAGCCATAGCCGGCACCGAACACGACGATGGCACTGGAGACCGGTGGGAATGCTAGGAAGTTCACCTCGTTTTCGGTGATGAAAACACGCTGCGCAGGCAAGGTGAGCGTGGCGAAGCTGTCCTCATCCAGGGTGATGTCGGTCAGTCCCGTGCAGCCGGGAAGCTGGAGCAGCTGCGGATCGAGCAAGCGCAGGCGGATGCGGGCGGGCTTGCCGAGAAAGCCGTAGCGACGGGCAAACCCCGCCATCCCGGCCGCAGCGTGGTCGATGGCTTCCGTCGGCAAAGCCAGATCCAGCCACTGAGCCAGCGTACCGCGATGGGCTTCGATGAATTTGCTGTCCACGCCCGGCGCGTCAACCTGCCGAAGATAGACGCCTGGGCGCGGATGGGCTTGCACCCAGGCCACCACGGCCAGCAGGCGTGGCCAGCGTTCGGCCAGCGCCAAGGTCTGCAACGGTGATCTGTGCAGCCATGCCAGCAGTGTGGGTTGCGCTTCGGCAGTTTGCTGCCAGAGCGCCTGGAACCGGAGGGCATCGCCGGTCTTGCCGATCATCGCCAGTGCATCGTCCACCGCATCGATCCACAGCGTGTCCGGCAGGCGCTGCCGGCCCTGCACCCGGTGCGTCCACTCGCGCCATTCGATGCGCACGCGCGGCATGGCGCTGATCTCCCGCACCCAGCCGCGCACTGCATCGAAACGGTTGCTGAGATCGGCGGCGGACGGCGACTTGAGCGACAGCCGCAACGGCCAGCCCAGCGCGCCGTCACCGACCACGGCACGCAGCAACTCGCCGCGCTGCCACAGCCGTTCGACCTGCACGCGAAGGTCGGCGGGCTGGCTCCATGTCATACAGTGCCTCCCGTGGTAGCAGCCTTCTGTGCCCGGTACTCTTCGATGCTCAGGTTGCGTAGCCGCGACTCACGGCCGCCCTCGTTGTGCACGAAGCCGACGCTGGACACGTAGGGCTCAATGATGTGGATCTTTTGCAGCGGCGTAATGATCAGCAGTTGCAGGTTGAGCTGGCGGAACAGTTCCAGCCCATACTGGGCCGATTCATCCGAGCCGCGCCCGAAGGCTTCGTCGATCACGACAAAACGGAACGAGCGCGAGCGCACCGCCCCCCATTCCAGGCCGAACTGGTAGGCCAGGCTGGCGGCCAGCACGGTATAGGCCAGCTTCTCCTTCTGCCCGCCGGATTTGCCGCCGGAGTCGGAATAGTGTTCGTGTTCGGCATCGTCCTCGCGCCAGCGCTCGCTGGCGGAAAACAGGAAGCCGTTGCGCACGTCGGTCACCTTCTGCATCCAGCGCCGGTCGATTTCGGCCAGTCCTTCGCGCCCCCGGAAGCGGTCGATGATGGCCTTGACCTGCAGGAACTTGGTCTCGGAATACTGTTCGTCTTCCGAGCCGCTCAGCGCGCCTTCGGTGCAGGCACGTAGATCCTGCAGGAAGTCGCGGATCTCCGCATCGGGGCTGGGCTGAGCCAGCAGCCGGATGTAGCGCCCGGGGTTGTAGTCGATCACCTGCAAGGATTGGTTGATGACATCGACCCGCTCCTTGATCGTTTCCCGCTCGCGCGCGAGCTGGGCGTTGAAATTGGCGATCTCGTTGATGGTATTAACGTTGAGCAACTCCTTGAAACGCGCTTCGAAGCGCGGCAGGTCGTCGTGCCGCAAATCCTTCATCAAGCGCTCGAACTCGGGCAGCGCGGCCAGGCTTATGTCGATCTCGGCGGTCTCTGCCTTGAAGGCCTCCTTGAAACCGCGCATAGCGTTGATGATGCGTTCGGTCAGGCGCGAGAGACGCTTGTCTTCGGCATCGATGCGCGCCTGCAAGCCGTTGCGCACGTCCTGTTCGCGGTTGTCGCAGGATTCCACCGAGAGCTGGTGGTCGCCTAGGACTTCGGCGCGCCAGCCTTCAAGAGATTGCAGCAACACATCGTCAAGTGCGGCTTGCGCTTGGATTTCGAGAGCCTGCGCATACTGTGCCTGGGCAGTTTCGTGCTTGCTGCGGGTTTCTCCGCGTTTGCCTTGTGCCTCGCCAAGATCGCCTTCGATCTCCTTCAGGCGCTCAACGACCTGAGCCAATTGGCTTTCCAGTTCCCGCAGGGTATCGGAGGCCTCCTTGAGGCGGTCGCGTTCATCGGTCAGCCGGGCAATCTCGCGCGCCGGTGCCTGCCAGTCGATCTCGCTGTAGCGGGTGAAGACTTCGAGTTTGGCCAAGGCCTCCAGTTGCGCCTGGCATTGCCCGCGCAATCGCTGTGTGTTGGCAATGCGCAGACCAATGTCGCCCAGTCGCTGCTCCAGGCCCTCGCGTTCGTCACGCAAGGTGCGCAACTTGTCGGCGTTGCTCCAGCCCAGCACGTAGCGACTTCGATCGTCGATGCGGCGGCGGTCGTCCTTTTCGTGGCGTCCGCTCGGGTCCTTGATCTGTCCGGCGCGTGTGATGGCGCGGGTCTCGCGGCGGAACTGCTCGGTGCTGTCGCAGCAGGCCAGGTCGAAGCGGTGGTGCAGTTCGCGTTCCAGCCAGTCGTAGTGCGGCGTGTCGGGCTTGATGAGCAGCTTGCGCACCAGCGACTGGGGGTGCAGGCTGACGGCCTGCGTGGACTTGCGCGCGCGCACGTGGAAGTACACCAGACGTGTGCCCAGGTGCTGGCGTTCCACCCAATCGGCCACGTCCTTGTAGTGCGCATCCGGCACCAGCAGGGACAGGCCGAAGCCATGCAGCAGGCGTTCGGCCGCGCCCTCCCAGTCGCGTTCGTCCTCGCGCACCTGGATCAGTTCACCGGCAAAGGGCAGGTCTTCCTCGGCGATGGACAAGGCGGCGCACAATGCGTCGCGGATTCGTACCTGGGCCGCATCGATATTGCTTTTGCGACGCGCAAGGCTGTCGATCTCGTCGCTGAGCGCTTTGTGTTCTTCCTGCCCCCGCCGCAGCGCATATCCGTCTTCATTGATCTGCGTATCGTGGTCCGCAATGCTTGTGCGCAGCGCTTCGGCGTGTTCTCCGATGGAGGATCTTTGTGTCATGAAAGCAGTTTCGTCTCCCGGCGCTGCTTCTCCAATGCGCGTCAATAGCGTGGAGTACGCGTCCGCCTTCTCCTGCCGTTGCTGTTTCTCTGCCTCCTGCTGCTGAATGGCGGCAGCGAGTTGTTGCAGTCGGTCGCCGCCGTTCTCGCGCAGTGCGCCTTCGAGCTTCCCCTGCTCGATTCGGGCGTTGTCTCGTTGCTCTCCCAGTTGCTTGATGCGGGCATCCCAGCGCGTCGCATCCTGGGTCAACAATTCCAGGCGCCTCTCCAGCAGTGTTGCCTTCAAGCCGGCGAAGTACGGGCGTAGTGCATCGCGTCCTTCGCGCAACGCCTGGATCTCGGCGGCTACTTGCCCGTGGCGACGGCCATCCTCCACCAGCGGAGTCAACAACTCGATCTGGCGCTTTGCCTTGAGTACCGACTGGTGGGCGCGGTCGAGGTCATCGAAATGGCCGAGCAGTGCCTCGATGCGGCCCCCCACGTCGAACGGTTCGAGCATGTGGCTGCGCACGAAATCGGTCAGATTGCCAACCGATTTCATGGAAACCGTCTGATGGAACAGTTCCAGCGCCTGCTCGTGCTCGATGCCGAAGCGGCGGCGGAACCAGGCGCCGTAGGGCGGGAAGCTGTCGTTCAGTTCGCAGCCCATCGCGCGTAACTTCTTGCGCAGGCCGTTGATGTCGCTGCCGAATCCGGAAAAGTGCTCGGTGATGGACAGTTCCCGCTCTACAGTCACGAACAAGCGCGCGGGCTGGCCCTGTGGTTCGCGAAACCAGAAGACTTGCGCCAGTGTGACCGCCTGGCCGTAGCCTTCGTTACGGAAGACGCCCAGGATCACGCTGTAGCTGGTGGTGTTGCGTAACGCCACCGGGCGGGCGCTGCCGGTGGTTTCGTTGCGCTCGCTCTTGTAATGGCCCAGCACGTAGGACCGCAGTGATCGCTCACGCGTCTCGGCGCCGGCGGCCTTGTTGTAGGCGATGCGTTGCGCTGGCACAAGCAGCGTGGTGACGGCATCGACCAGAGTGGATTTGCCCGAACCGATGTCGCCAGTGAGCAGGCCGTTACGCCCATCGAGTTCATAGCGCCAGACGCGCCGGTCGAATGTGCCCCAGTTCAGGACTTCCAGCCGCTGCAGGCGAAAGCCGACGCGGCTGTCGTCGGCCACGAAATCGAGCTCCTGTGGCGAAAAATCGTTCATCGACCGGCATCCTTGTCGCGATCGGCACCTGACAATGCGGTGCGATAGCCCTCCAGGCGCGCATCGAAGTCGGCCAGCCACTGTGCATCGACGAACGCCTTGAGGATGCGCCCCACCTCGTAGCGAGGTGCCTGCTGAGCTGCGCCGGCAGCGGGCTTTAGCTTGCGCAGATAACCCAGTTCCACCACCTTGGTGATGGTCGAATCCACTTGGTCGATGAGGCGCGCCTCGTTGGTGCCGTCCGGCAGGAACACGCGCATCAATTCGGCGATCTCCTCGCGTGACAGCACCAGCCGGGTATCGCCGCCGCTGGCGTCGGCTTCGGCCATGCGCTTGCGCAGCAAGGCCAGCATCAGGCTGACCGGGTAGGACAGCGGCCGTCGCGCGATCAGGCGTGGCGGACGAGGTGTGGCGTCCGCATGCTCCGGCTCCGGCTGGCTTTTGAGGAAGGCGTACCCCTCGGCTTCGTCCAGCACCAGATCCAGCAACAACACCGCCGCCTGCTCCCGCACCCGCGCTTGCAGGCTCAACAGGCTGGCCCATAGGCGCTCGTCGTCCTGACGGTACAACACGCCCTTGAGCAAATGCACCATCAGTTGCGAGAGTTCCGCTACAACGGGCGGGCGCGACTCAATGCCGCCTTCTGGATCATCCTGGTGCATATCGTTCATGGGTCTCCGCTCTATCCGTCGCAGCTTGCATTCAACGCGTAAAAATCACGCGGGGCATTCGCACCCGCCGTCGTACCGTTGAGCCAGGCGCGTCCTGCACGGCCCATTCGATGATCTCCTGCACATCGTCATCCACCGTGGCTCTGAGGCCATCCAGCCCGCGGCTGCCTGCGTGGGCCAGTTCCAGCCAGGTTACTAGTTCGGCCAATCCCTGTTGCAGCGGCTGCGTCTCCAGCAGCGCGCGCAAGCTGATCTGCGACTGCTGGCGCAATGCCTGCCGCAGGGCCTCACGCAGGCGGGTCTTGTCCACCACGTGCTGGTCGAACAGGCGTGTGGTGTCGATGTCGTCGTCTTCGCCGGATTCAAGTATCAGTTCCGCTAGGCGTGGCTTGGCATGGAGCGCAAACAGGGGGCGTTCCTGCGGCAAGGCGATGTCCGCGCCCATCTCGTCGAGGAGCATCACTTCGCCGGTCGGTGGCATGTCGCGCAAGGCCAGCGCCTTGGTCTCGATGTTGCGCAACAGTTCGAGGATGCGACGGTTTTCCTGGAAGGCCCGGTCATCCAGGAAGCGGCGCAGTTGTTGCGACAACTGCGCCACCATGCGTTGGGTATGTTCGCCCGCTTCCAGCCAATCGTGGTGCACCCGGCGGGTGCGCGGCTCCGGCTTGAGCGCAGCCACGGCGGGCAGGTCGAGGATCTGGTCGAGCCGTGTGGACAGTTCTTCCTGGCGACGGCTGGACATCAGGAAATCCCAGAATGCACGGAAGCTGCGCCCCTGGTCGGAATCCCCGATGGCGTCGCGCTCGCCCATGACTTCGTCGAGCAAAGCCCCCTTGCTGCCGTCCCACAACGCTATCTTCTCGCGGACGCTGCGGTCGAGCTGGCGGAAGTTGTGTTCCACCTGGCGGAAATCGCTCAACAGTTCGCGCGCCAACTGCTGGAATTGCAGGAAGCGATCCTTGATGGCCGTGTCATCCATGAGCGGCACGTCGCCGGACAGGACGCGGTCGATCTCGGCATCGATCTCGTTCCGCTTGCGACGCAGTTCCTCCAGGCGCCTGGCTGGATCGGCCTCGCTTCCGGTGCTGATCTGCTCCAGCAGCGCGAACAAGGTCAGCAGGCGCGATTCCGTGCCGACGAAAGGCCGTTCGGTCAGCGACACTAGCCAGGCGATGGCCTTTTCCGTGGCGGGGGTGAGATCGAACTGGGCCTCGTCGGTACCGGACTTGTAGAACTTGCGCAGCCAGCCCTTGTCCGGCGCGCACCAATCATTCAGGTATTCAGTTGCGGCTTTCGGATACACCTCGGCACCGAGCTGTTCGCGCAGGGCAAACAGCTCGTCCTCCAGCATTTCGGCCAGATCCGCTTCGCTCGTCAGCCGCACGTTCGGTGCAACGAACACCCGGTATAGGAAGCTTGCTACCAATGGCGCATGTGGCGAGGCCAGCAATCGCCATGCAGGATGCCGATCGCGGTATGTGGAGAGTGTGAGGTGGTCGAGTGCCATGATGGGCTGCCTTATTCGAGCCGTTCGCTGACAACGACGTCTCGATCCGAATGCACGGATCGGCTTGCCCAGAAAGCGCGAATCAAGGCGGCGTGGTCACTCATGCGAAACCGCCTCCAGGTAGGGACGCATTACATTTGCGACCCGGCAGACCTTGGCATGGCGCTATAGGTCATCGGCTGAAGCCTTGCGTGTCTTCCAGGCAGCCTTCAGCGCCTCAATGGCCACGTCCAGGCCGATCTGGTTGCGGTGCTTGAAGCAGTCCGCCACGGTTTTGGCGGCACTGTAGATCCGCAGTCTGGCGCCATCGCGTTCGTGCTCATCAATGCCCAAGGCATAGGCATCACCCGCCATCTGCACCATCTTGATCGGCGGGTGCTCGATACGTGGGGTGTGGCTGCCACGAGGCATGGCAATCCAAACCTGGCGAGGCAGTTGCGTGGTCAGTTCGTGGAACTGGAGTGCCGTCAGCAAGCAGAACACGGCTTTGGGAACCTTGACTGCAATCGTGGCAAGGTCCTCGTGCTCGGACATGGGGTTGCCTGGCAAACGGTAGAGGCCGCGCCCGACACGCTCCAACTGCCCGGAAGTGAACAAACGTGTCAGCACCACCCGCGGCGCGCCGATGGTGTCCAAGTCGCGGGTGCGCAGGAAGCCCTGCTTGTGGAGCAGGGCAAGAGCGCGATGGGCATGTGAGGATCTTTCCATCGCTCCAAAGATGTTCCTTGATTTCGTTGATCTTATACATCAAACGATAGAAGGAAACACGTCTGCCTGGAGCGCGCGTTGATGACTGACCGTGAATGTCAGCAGACAAATGCGGATAGGATTTGGTTGGGAGCCTGTCAGAAATTTTGTGTGCAAGGCATAACATTCCACCAAAGGAGTTTTCATGCCTCGCCAATCCAAGACAGCCGCAGCGAGCGGCAAAGCGGCCCTGCCGCAACTCAGCAAGCAAATGCTTGAAGAGCTCATCCCAGGTCCGGTAACCAAAGAGCAATTCACCCTAAATCCGGCAGTTGAATCCCCAAAATTCGAGCAACTGCCTGTCACGCATTGAGTTTCCATGCTTTCCAGACTCACCCATCTGGAACTGCTCTGCAGTCACGCGAAGTCTTTGGAAACTCGCATGGATATTGGGTTTCTTCAGTTTTTCGGTTGGTTCAACTGCCGTTTCCGAGCCTGTCAGAAATTTTGTGTGCAAGGCATAACATTCCACCAAAGGAGTTTTCATGCCTCGCCAATCCAA
>NZ_JARGEN010000041.1 GCF_029211125.1 Curvibacter soli | reverse complement strand
GCTGCCTGCCTGCCCATAGTCTCTTTCATTAGCGGGGGTGGGGGAAGCTGCACCATGAACGTTAGGTCGTCACCGGATTCCTACCGGGCAATGTCGATGCTGCTTGGAAGTCATGTCGCGGACTCTGCGGAATCACGAATTAAGACGGCGATCCGTTCGCTCGTGGCAATGGTTTTTGCTGTTGACGACAACTCGCATTCCCAGACGACGAAGACTCGCCAGCCCAAGGCACGAAGCTCATCCACGGCCCGGATATCACGGGCAACATTGTGTTGGAATCTCTCCAGCCAGAATGGGGTATTGCTCTTGGGAACGGTGGCTATCTTGCATCCCGGATGACGGTGCCAGAAGCAGCCATGGACAAAGACCACGACCTTGTAGCGAGGAAGAACAATATCTGGCTTTCCTGGTAGCTTTTTTTCGTGCAGCCTGTAGCGGAAGCCCATCCGATGCAGGGCCTTGCGCAGTGCAAGCTCCGGCTGGGTGTCCTTTCCCCGGATCCGCGACATGCGCTCGGAGCGATCGGATGGGGAAAGGAAGTCGACCATGCTCGTTCAGCTCAAGGTTTCTTGTCCAATTCGTAGAAAGGCAACCCACGAATCACTTCCCCGGATGAGTCGAACGACTTGTAGAGGCAATGATGGTTTGGCAATGTCTTCACGCGTTCGGAAAGGTCTCCTAGATCCGAGGTGAATCCCAGCGAGCCTAGTTCGGCTGGCGTGACATTGGGGACCTTGTGTATGAACCATGTCAGCAATGGCTCCTTGTAGTCGGTAGTACTTGCCTTGAAGTGCCGAAGGTATTGGGATGCCAGGATAACCCCGGCCCCGAATTCTCGGCCTTGCAGCAATAGTTTGCGCAATACGTCGAATTCGTAGCGCATGATGTTGTCGGCTTCATCGACCAATAGGTATGAGTCAATCACCCGAAGCTGTGGATCGCTTCCTTGGAAGGGACGCTTTGGTGTCTTGAGCATGTTCTCGTAGAACATGTTCAGCATGATGGCCACGAGCATGTTCTTGCTCCTGTCGTCTTGCCCCATTGCATCCAGGGAAATAACGACTATGCCATCGAGGAAAGCATCGAAGGTCTTTGTCTTGGCAGGGTCCTTCTCGAATACTTCCATGTCCACGAGGTCGTCGATGATCGCCATCGGCGAATCCGACTTGCCATTCAATAGCGCCCGGTACTCGGAATGAATGTCGTAAATCGTTGGCTGGCGACCCTCTATCGAACATGTCTCGTAGGCATTGCGGACAGCGCCCTTGAGCTTGTCTCGCTGCACGGGCCCAATGCCGGAATAGACCTTGTCGAGGACATCGGCGAAGAAGCGGAACCGATCCAGCCAAGGTGCCATGGATTCGCCGATGGAGGAGGTGTCGAATAGGTTGAGTGGCAAGCGTGATGGTTTTACGACACGGGCACCAGTTGCATTGACGAATTCCGGGCTGCTGTAGTCTCGCTTGTAGTCGAATATCAGGAACCGTGGCTTGATTCCTCGATTTTCTGCGCTTGAGGTTGCTATCTGGAAGATCAGGGATTTCAGTAGCTGCGTCTTCCCTGTGCCGAGGTCTCCAACGACGCCGATGTTGAGCTGGTTGAGTCTCGTGTCCGATATGTTCAACGATAGTTGGCGAGGTTCGAAGCCATCGATGGTCCTGCCGACTGAAAGCAAGATGCCGCTGCCTTGTTCTTCAGACGGCGGCATCGATGTATCCGGGGAGGCGGAGGCATCGACAGCCCTGTCGCCCTTGGTTTCCTCAGTGGAGGCACCTGCAGGGCTTGACGTTGTGATGGTGTCTGGCTCGGCAGGTGCACTGTCGTCACCATCGCTTGACCCCGGGTTCGTGGGGCCGGGCGAGATGCTCGTCGTGGAAGTGGTGATGGCAGTGTCCAGCGATGGCATCAGCCGCCAGTCACCAACCTTGGACCGAACTGCCTCGTAGAACTCCTGGGGGTCGCCTCCAACGATTTTTCCTGCATCCTTGGGGGAAATTGAAATGCTTTCGCTGAAGCCATCTCCGTCGTGGTCGTGTGCATCGCTGAGTGGCGTCCCGTCGACGACCAGCAATCGTCCTGATTCATCTATCGTGATCGATGAATCAGGAGCGAGTATCTCTGCAGCAATGCGCTCGTGGTAGCCGGACCAGCGTTCCGTTTGGGTGGAAACAAGTTCATGCTGGCTATATACGCGCAGGCCGAACCCTATCATCGAAAGCAACAGGTGCTGGTAGGCAAGCTTCCAGGCTGTGGATTTCCCAGACTGGTCGACCATGGCCTTGAGCAACTTAGTCAAGGCACGTGCCTGGGCAAGTGCTTCCTTCGCTTCTCCTGGGGCAAATCCGCTACCTTGGTTCCTGAACTTCACTTCGATTGGCGTGAGGTGCAGGCGAACCCCGACTTCGGTTGCACGAATCCCGATGACAAGCAGGTCGGGGCGAGACAAGGATGTCTCCTTCTTATCCCGTCCCAGTGACCGGGACAGGTCTGCCAGGTAGCTCCGGAATGGGTCGACGGGAATGATCAAGGCCATGGATAAGTCATCCTGCGTACCCGACAGCACGGGCAGCAAGCTGTCCTTGTTTCCTTCGGTGCGGAACTGGTCTTGCAGGAGACGGACGGCCACGAACAATCCCAGGTCGCCAGTGGCGCCCGTGTCGTCGCCAGAAAGTCCTCGTACCGTTGGTATTCCTCGCCTGGCAACCTCGAGCAAGATCTGCTCTACCTGCGAATGGTCGAGTCCCTCGCACCCCGGCAATGGACACAGTACCCGTCCCAGTGCATCACGGTCAGCATCCCTGACCTGCGATAGGAGGTAGTAGCCACTGGTATCCCCAGCCCTGTGGGAATAGGAAGGCAGGTCATAGTCCCAAAGGTACGTACCCTTGATCCAGCCACCAAGGAAGCAGGCGGGGTCGATGGCGGAGGATGAAACGGCGACAAAGCTAGCGCATTGATCTTCCAGCATGCTGGAGACGGCATGTACATTTGGGGAAAACTGCAGTCCGATGGTCTTGTCTTGTCCTCCCTCTAGAAGGTTGATGCAACTAGCAATCTTGTTGCAGAACACGTCTCCGGTAGGTGGTATGGGCAGTGACTGCCTAGATTCACTCAGGAACGAGCCATGCAGTTGCCTCCTGATCCTGTGGCGCACGAGTCCGCCGAGTCCTAGCGGAGATCGCATGCCGACAGGCCGTGACTCTGGTTGTGCAGAATCAAGCTGGGCAATGATGCCGAGGTCTGGCCTTGTTCCAGGAGGTTGTCGCTCGAACCAGCGGACACGGTTCCCCGTGTCTTCCGACAGGTTCGCGATCATGGCCTGATCCGGGCGCGAACTTTCCGGCCTGGTATCGAAGACCTCGATCATCCTGGGACCTACGCTCCGTTGTAGGCCTTTCTCCTCGCCACGCCCGAATCGCCAGGAACACCATGTTGCAAGGCCCTCGTTGCAGGCGTCCGTCGCTCCGCCTCCGCTGGAGACGACAAGGCCGATGATAGGCTTGGCGGCGAGAAGGTCGGAGACATCCTCTAGCGAACGAGCAACCTGGGCAGGGCTGAATCCACTCGAAATACCGCCTACGATTAACCCTAGCGAATCGTCGAATGGAGCTTTCCTTGATTTGCCTGAAATTTGGTCCAGGCGCTTGCCATTCCATAGGACCGACCAATAGTCGGAGTTGCATTCGACGGAAAGGAATGCAACCCGGTCTATGCCGGTGGGCCCTCCCGGAGACTGTAGTGGCATTTCCAGGATGTCGGGTATGCAGTCTGGGTCCAGTATGCTGGCAGCAGGGCAAGGTCGGGGTTCGTCACCTTCCACCGCCTCGTACAGTATTTTCTGTGCGAGGCAATGCCATGCGAGGAGCCTGTCAGAAATTTTGTGTGCAAGGCATAACATTCCACCAAAGGAGTTTTCATGCCTCGCCAATCCAA
>NZ_JARGEN010000040.1:1432-1713 GCF_029211125.1 Curvibacter soli | reverse complement strand
CGATGCGGCCACGTTCCTGCGCGCGGGTGTCACGCTCGAAGACCTGCAGCAGCTCGCCCGAGCGCTGAGCGACGTGCAGGCCGCCCAGGAGCTCAACGAGGCGCGCGCAGAGCTGTTTGGGCGCCTGCCCGCGCGCACGGGCTGAAGCGCGCGAATCGATCGGCCGCGGGGGGGCGCCCGCTTGGCGTGCGGCTGGTCAGGCAATGCATGTGCTGCTGCGCAGCAAGACCAACGAGCAGGGGGAAAGCCTTCCCCCTGGGCGCCCCTTGCGGGGTGGGCTG
>NZ_JARGEN010000040.1:0-1377 GCF_029211125.1 Curvibacter soli | reverse complement strand
CTGCATCAAAAAAAGCCAGAGCAGCCCCCGCTACACTGGCATCTGTCAAACAACGGATCGACTCGCTTCGCGTCGCCGATCTCAGGTCGCTCCAGGCTCATACCCGAATTGGAAAAGACTGCCGCTGTGCCATGAGTGTGCCACGGAGAATCGGCGCGGATCAATCCGGTAGCCATTGAGCTTGTGCCGGGAGGCATGCGAGGATTGCGGTCTATGACCATACCAATAACAAGATTCGGGGCCGCTCTTCCCAACGTGTTTGCCCTGGCAGGTACGGACGAAAACTCTGCCACTGGCGCATTGGGCTGGGCGCTGTCGCAGTCTCCGGCGCTGCTGAGTCTCTTGCTGTGCGATCTCGGCTTTGCCAGCTACGGCGAACTGGATGCACGCATCGACCTCCAGCGCCGCACGGACGATGCGGGGTTCACTGATATCGAAATCCGAGCCAAAGACCTTCACTGCATCATTGAAGCCAAGGTCGGCATTGCCGTAGCCCATCGCGCCCAACTGGAACGGTACGTTGATCGGATGGGTAGCATCGGTTCCCGAGTATTCCTGTCGATCAGCGACGCGCCAACCGCTTTCGCTGCCCGAAGCCTGCCGCCAGAGATTCAAGGCGTTGCGGTCAAGCACAGAACGTGGCGGGATATTCAATCCCAAGTGCGACAGGCGGCAGGAATAGCCACGAGCCCGATTGAGAAACTATGGCTCAGGCAGCTAGAACAACATTTGGAGAAGTACGTGACCGGAAACCGTATTACCGACAACACCGTCTATGTCGTCTCCTTGAGCACCGCACCGATTGAGGACGGCAGCACATACACATGGGTTGATGTGGTCAAGGAGGGGCGGTACTTTCATCCTGCCGGAAAAGGTTGGCCAGCAGAGCCTCCGAACTACATCGGCTTCCGGTACAACGGGAAGTTGCAAGCCATTCACCACGTCGAAGATTGGCAGGTCGTTGACCGTCTGAAGGACGAGCATGCCTCGTGGCCGGAAAACGAAGGTCCGCACTTCGTCTATCGGCTGGGGCCAGCCATCATCCCAACTACTGAAGTCCGAAGCGGCAACATCTGGAGCGCCAGGAACTATGTCGCCATCGACCTGCTGCTATCGGGAGCCTGCCAGACCATCAGCGAAGCTGTGGCTGCAACCAAGAAGCGTCTTGAGGGTGACTGATCGCACGTCCGCGACGTACAAAAGGAAAGGGGCCCTCTTTTGACGGAGAGCCCCTTCGGGAGTTGGTGCCGATGACCGGGATCGAACTGGTGACCTACGCGTTACGAGTGCGTTGCTCTACCAACTGGAGCCTGTCAGAAATTTTGTGTGCAAGGCATAACATTCCACCAAAGGAGTTTTCATGCCTCGCCAATCCAA
>NZ_JARGEN010000004.1:2604-3661 GCF_029211125.1 Curvibacter soli | reverse complement strand
GCCGGCCTTGTTGACCACCGGCGTTACCAGCAGTCGGCGCAGCAGATTCTTGAACGGCCCGCCTATGCCGGCGCTGCCAGGGTCCATCATCAGGTGGAAGGGCACGCCATACATTTGCTGATCGGGGCGCTGCGCGATGGCCGCCAGGAACACATCGGCCATGTTGACCACGCTCTCGCCGCCGGCCACGTAGCGCACGAAAATAGAGCCGCTGCAATGGTCTGTAATCACGTAGCGCGTGAGGCGCTGGCGCTTGATCTTCTCGAAGTTCTCTGGCTTGTTCTTGTAGAACACGGCGGGGCTCATGTCTTGCGCTCCGCCCTCAGGCACATAGAACAATACGCTGATGGAGGCATCTATCTGCCACACATCGTTCGGGTGATCGCTTGCCAGTGCCTGCGCGGGCGCGGGCTGGCGCAATTGCTCGGGGTGCAGCGCATATGCGCGCAGGGCGCGGGCGCAGGCACTGGCGCTGAGCTGGCGCGTTTCGCCCGTGTTCTGGTCGGTATCGCTGGCAAACAGCGGGTTGTTGGCGCGCAGTTGTTCGAGCGTGAGCGAAAGCGCCTGGATCGACTTTTTGTTAGCGCGGTAGCCTTCCATCAGCGTTTCGCTGAGCAGCAGCGCATCGGTCTTGCTCAAGCTTGTGGCACCGGCATCGGTGCGGCGCTTGCGGGCTGGTTTCACGACGACATCCTTCAATCGGCGCATGAGCGTGGCGGGCGACATGCCGAGCTGCTGGCATGCCTGGGCGTAGACATCCTGCTTGCCGCCGTGGCCGGCGGCGCTGGCACGGCGCGCCACGTCGAGCAGGGCCTCAATGAGTGCGGGGCTCATGCGACGCGGGTTAGCTGTTTGCGCGCTTGTCTTCGATGATTTTTTGCAGATCCTGCTGCTCGCTCCAGCGCTGCCATTCAGGCACCGCATCAATGGTGAGATGCAAGCCGAATTCATCGCGCAGGGCGTCCAGCTCTACGTACAAAGGCCCCAGCAGGGCCGACATGAAGGCGGCGTTGCCTGGATCGTCAGGCACGCCGCTCAATACGATCAGAGCCTGGCG
>NZ_JARGEN010000004.1:0-2543 GCF_029211125.1 Curvibacter soli | reverse complement strand
TTTTGCTTTTCTGCTTCCTGCCGCTCCTTGCGCACAGCGGCGCGCAGCTCTTTGACAGACATGCGCGCAACGTCGTCTAGGGCCAGCTCGCCGGTCTGGCCGAATTCAGTGAGTTCTTCGAGCTGGCCATCTTCGAGCGGGAGAAGCTCGGCCATCTTTTGGATACCAGCCTTCTCCAAATGCGTCGTAGACGACGCATTTGCGAACCTGCGCGTCACGTTCATGTACCGCTGCGCAGTGACTGGAGCAATGCCAATTCGCTCCAGCGATGGTAGGAATGATCCGTGCGCGCAGCTCTCTCGCAGTAGCAGCAAATACGCGCCCAGCTCGAAGATCGTCATGCCCATGCGGCGCATCGCCTCCTGCGCAGAGTTCTCCAGCACAGCCGGGTCAGTAGAGCCGCTGTAGTTGAGCTGCAACGCCAGGGCGCTGACGCGCGCAGCCTGCTCCTGGTTGATCAACGCCAGCGCATTTGCGGCGCTGACATCGCGGGCGATTTCGTCCTCGCGGAAGATGGGTTCTTTGCTTTGCGGTGCGGGGTTGGGTTTGCGTGCCATGGAATGCTTTTGCAGGTGGTTGGGTTAAAGGGGGGTGGAATAGCGGGAGCTGATCTCGTCGATCTGCCGCCGCGCTGTGTTCAGGTTGGTGGCTACCGTGGTGGCAATGCGCACCAGCGGCACGCCCAGGCGCCAGCGGTTTGCGCCTGGAACGCGCTCGACAAAGCCGGTTTCCGCTTCGAGCGCCGGCAGGGTGACGGATACCCAGGAAGGGTTCACGCCGAGGCCCTTTGCAATGTCGCCGGGCGGCAAGCCCAGCAGCTCGTGGCCGGCCAGCAGGCGCAGCAGGTCGCAGACGCGGCGCGCTGGCTGCGGTAGGCGCGGCTGGGCTGCGGCAGCGGGGTCTGCGCTCTCGGTACGGGTATTCATCGCATCACTCCGCCGGCGATATCGGCCCGCAGGGCGCGTATGCCCACGCCCCAGGTGCGGCGCACCTCGTTCCTGTTGATGCGATCAATCAAGCGATCTATGTCGCCGCAGTGCATCACGCCGAAGTTCATTCCGGGGATTTCCTTGTACCGCTTTCCCCGCTGCACATTGCGGCACGTTACTGACGTGAATGGCGCGTAGTACGTGTATGCAGCTACGCGGCCCATGGGCTTTCCGCCCACTTCTCGCCCTGCTGTTTTTTGCTTGATGACAGCGCACATCAGGGCGTTGCGCACGGCATCGAGAGGGATGGTCTTGTGAGTCATGCCACGGCCCCTGCAACGATGTCATCCGCCGTCAAGCCGAGCTTGTCTTTCTGTCGCCGCAGCCGTGGCTTTTGCGTCAACCAAATTGCGTTGATCGGCTTGCCGATGATTTTTGCAATGCGCTCCTGCACCCTGCGGGAGCGGGCATACCCATAGATGACCTGGGTGACCATGGAGCGCGACAACTTCAGCTCGCCGGCCAGCGCCGTGAGCGTGACGCCCTTGATGCGCAATGCGGCTTTGATTTCTTCCGGATGCATCTGCTACCCTTCTGCTTAACTTGTTAATGTGTCGGCAGCTAGTGCCGTGTTAAGCAAGATTATGGGGTAGTTAACTACCCCAATGCAAGAGGTTTTTTATCTATGAGCGTTGGTCGTCGTTTGGTGGAAGAGCGGGAACGCCTGGGGATGACTCAGGCCGCGTTCTTTACGGCTTGCGGGGTGTCGAAAAAAGCCCAGTTCAATTTCGAGAACGACCACAACATTCCAGGCGGCGCGTATCTGATCGCCGCTGCCGCTATCGGTGTAGATATCGCCTATGTTCTGACGGGACAGCGCGTTGGCGGTGCAATGGCAGCCGCACCTCATCCCATCTCCGCCCTTCCGCCACGCCAGCGAGCCCTGCTGGACAACTACGAGCACACCGACGAGTCAGGCCGCAAGATCATTGAGGCCGCAGCCTCTGCTGCAGCGCAATCGAAGGGGTCTGGCACAGGGAGGCGCAGTGCCTAAATCCGCCGCCGCCACCACATTCGCTGTCTTCGGCAGTCTGCCCGCACTAGTTGCTGGACAGCAACGTGCCAAGCGGGAACAGGTGCGCTGGTTAAGTCTTCTGCATTTAGATGCAGCCCGCCCACAACAAATGGCGGATGCAGCGCTACTTCCGCTTGTTCAATCGGTGTACGCGGACGTGACCACGCATGAGTTGCGGCGCGAACTTGACTACTTGGCAGAGCACGGTCTACTAGTCATCACTGCATACCACGAGTTATGGCGTTTGAAGCTAACCTACCAAGGCATTGATATCGTTGAATACACGACGCCATGCCCGCCCGGTATCGGTCGTCCAACTTTGCCAGGATGAACATTGCCTGGGGTATAAAGCAGCCGAAGTAAGAGTTGGATGGAGATCGAGAATGAAGCACTGCATCGCATTTGCTGTCCTGGCCGTAGCCATGGCACCAGCCTTTGCCGTCAACAAATGCAAGGGTCCGGATGGCAGGGTTGTCTATCAAGACGCGCCTTGCGCGGACGGCCAGGGGAAGAAGCTGGACATTCAGGCCAGCGCACCG
>NZ_JARGEN010000039.1 GCF_029211125.1 Curvibacter soli | reverse complement strand
TCAGGCAACGGCGGCGGCGGCGGCGGCGGCGGCGGCGGCGGCGGCGGCGGCGGCGGTGGCGGCGGTGGCAACAATGGCAACCGCGGCGGCCGGGGCGCCTCCGGCGGCGGCTACCGCTACTGATCGCAGCGCTGCGTTTTCAGAGTGTTTCATGCCTCTAATGCAGTGTTCGATGCTTGGCGGCACAAATTAAAGCGATGCGGCAAAAGGCGCGGTTTTATGTGCCGCACCAGCCCGCCGGTCGCGCCGTGCTGCAAGCATTTGGCGCCGCCGGGCGGCGTTTGCGTCGCACGGCGCTGGCCGTCCAGCGGCGCAAAGTGCACAGTGCAGGCCATCCCATTTCAGGAACCTGCCATGCATTGCCACGACACACCGCCCGACGGCATCGAACAACTGGCCCGCAAGCGCGCGGGCGCAAAGCTGGGCTGGTACATCCATGCCAGCATATACATCGCCGTCAACCTATTCCTGATCGCACTCGCGACGCACCAGGGGCGCCACTGGGCTGTGTTTCCAGCCCTGGGCTGGGGCCTGGGTCTGCTTGTCCACGCTACGGTGGCCTGGCTGGCGATGCCGGGCGGCAGCCTGTACGCGCGGCTGCTGCAACGCGAGCGCGAAGCGCTGCAAAGAGCCAAGTAGGGCGTCCGGCATGCGTATGGCACCCTTACTTCCCCTGTCGGTGCTTGCCGTAACCATCGTCGTCGCCGCAGCCATCGTCTTTGAAGGCCCGCGACCCATTGCGCCGCTCCAATCCGTCAACGCTTCTTTTGCGAAGACGGACTTCAGCCAGTTGCCCGCGCCCAGACGCACGAACCATACCGGCCATCGTGGCCGCTTGCAGTGCGCCCTAGTGCAGTGTTCAACCTAGAAACGGCAGTTGACCGCTTCGTATCCCTTGCCAGGCCGCATGCAATCGAGCGTTGCCGGCTTCGATGGGGTTCACCTCGTGGGTGAGAGCGCTATGCACCTGCCAGCACCGCGCTCGGGGCGCCATGCGGCGTTGCAAATCCTCGCGATAGCTATGGCTATCGCTGTGGTTTGCGCCTTGCCCTGCGCCAAAACGCATCGCTTTTATTGGTGCCGCCAAGCATCGAACACTGCCCTAGAATCCGCCGCATGCAGTATTCCCCTCTGCGCCGCGGCCTGATCGTCGCTGCAATCTGCTGCCTGATCGCGCTGGCGCTGACGCTGGCCAAGCAGGGCGCGTGGAATGTGCAACTGGCCTATTCGCTGCCGATCGGCATGACGTGCTGGCTGGTCATCGAAGCCGGCCGCGCGGCATTGACGCGCGGCAAGCCCATGCCCTGGCCGCAAGGCTGGCGCGGCGCGGCGCTGGTGGCAACAGGCGTTGCAGCGGGCTTTCTGCTGGGCACAGCGATAGGCGACTTCTACAGCGGGGATTCCCTTGGCGGCCTGAATTTCCTGCGGCGGCACGACGCCGTTGTGGCACTGCTCATCACCGTCGCCTGCGGCCTCGCCATTGCGTTCTTCTTCTACAGCGACAGCCAGGCCCGCACGCTGCAGGCGCGCATCGCGCAGGCGCAGCGCGACGCCGCGGAAGCCCGCCTCAAGCTGCTCGAAACCCAGATAGAGCCGCACATGCTGTTCAACACCCTGGCCAATCTGCGTGCGCTGATCGCCACTGACCCACCCAGCGCGCAGGCCATGCTGGACCGCCTGATCGCCTACCTGCGCGCCACGCTGGGCGCATCGCGCGCCACGCTGCACCCGCTGGCCGACGAGTTCGCGCGCCTGGCCGACTACCTGGCGCTGATGGCCGTGCGCATGGGCCCACGCCTGTCGTACACGCTGGAGCTGCCCGAGCCGCTCAGCGCCGTGCCGGTACCGCCGCTGCTGCTGCAGCCGCTGGTGGAGAACGCCATTCGCCACGGGCTGGAGCCGCAGGTGGCGGGCGGGCGCATCGGCGTGCGCGCATCCCTGGCCGGTGGCATGCTGCGGCTGGAGGTGCGCGACAGCGGTGCCGGCCTGGCTCCCGGCGCGGCGGACGGCTTTGGCCTGGCGCAGGTGCGCGAGCGCCTCGCCACCCTGTACGGCAGCCGAGGTACTCTTGAATTGATAGCTGTCACCGCAGGCGGGGCGTGCGCTGCGGCCACTTTTCCCTTGTAAGAATCACCGTATGAACATGACTGCGCCGCGCGCCCTGATCGCCGAAGACGAGCCCCTGCTGGCCGACGCGCTGCGCCGCGAATTGGCCCTGGCCTGGCCAGAGTTGCACATCGCCGCCAGCGTGGGCGACGGCCTGGGCGCGGTGCGCGAGGCGTTGGCGCTGCGCCCCGATGTGCTGCTGTTGGACATCCGCATGCCCGGCCAGAGCGGCCTGGAAGCCGCCGCCGAACTGGCCGATGCCTGGCCCGAAGATGGCCCGCCCTTCCCTGCCCTGGTGTTCATTACTGCCTACGACCAGTACGCCGTGCAGGCTTTCGAGGCCCAGGCCGTGGACTATCTGCTCAAGCCCGTGCAGCCACAACGGCTGCAGAGAACCGTGCACAAACTGCGCGCAACACTGGCGCGGCGCGCGCCTGCCGCCCTTGCGCTGGAAGCGGCCGTGGCCCGGCTGCGCGAATTGCTTGCGGTGCCCGGGCTGGCCGCGCCGCCCGCCGCGCCGCGCTTGGTCGTGCTCCGGGCCAGCGGAAGCGGTCATGACGGCCAGATCCACCTCGTACCCGTGGCCGACGTGCTGTACTTCGAGGCCGCCGACAAATACGTGCGCGTGCTGACCGCCGAGCGCGAATACCTGTTGCGCACCCCGCTCAAGGAGCTGGCGCAGCAGCTCGACCCGGTGCTGTTCTGGCCCGTGCACCGCGGCACGCTGGTGCGCGCCGCTGCCATAGCCAGCGTCACGCGCGATGCGGCGGGCCGGCCACTGCTGCACCTGCGCCAGCGGCCCGAGCGGCTGGCCGTGAGCCGGATGTACGCGCACCAGTTCCGGGCCATGTAGCGGCGCTACCATTTGAAGATGAGCACAGCAAACCTTTCCCCCATCCGTTTCGGCCTCGAGGACCGTGTCTGCATCGTCACCGGCGGCGCCCAGGGCATCGGCGCGGCCTGCGCGCGGCGCTTCGCGCGCGAGGGCGCGAAGGTCGTCATCGCCGACGTGGACGACGCGCGCGGCCCGGCCCTGGCCGACGAACTGGGCGCGCTGTACGCGCACTGCGACGTGGGCGACAAGACCCAGGTCGATGCGCTGGTGGCCACCGTGCTCGCGGCATTCGAGCACATCGACGTACTGGTCAACAACGCGGGCATCTTCAAGGCCGCCGATTTCCTGGACGTGACCGAAGCCGATTTCGACGCCGTGCTGCGCGTCAACCTCAAGGGCGCGTTCCTCGCCGGCCAGGCCGTAGCGCGCGTGATGGCGGCCCAAGGCCGCGGCAGCATCGTCAACATGAGTTCGGTCAACGGCACGCTCGCCATCCCCACCATCTCCAGCTACAACGTGAGCAAGGGCGGCATCAACCAGCTCACCCGCGTGATGGCGCTGGCGCTGGCCGACAAGGGCGTGCGCGTGAACGCGGTGGCGCCGGGCACCATCGCCACCGAGCTCGCGGCGCAGTCGGTGCTGACCAGCGACGCCGCGCGCGCGCGCATCATGAGCCGCACGCCCATGGGCCGCCTGGGCGAGCCCGCCGAGGTGGCCGACGCGGTGGCCTGGCTGTCCAGCGATGCGGCGAGCTACGTCACCGGCGAGATCGTGGTGGTGGATGGCGGACGCATGACGCTCAACTACACCATGCCTGCACCCGCATGAGCGCCACCCGGCCGCCCGCAGGCGCTCGCCCCGAAGCGCAAAGCACGGAGGTTGCCCAATGACCGCCGCGCCGGACCCCGGGCTGGAGCGCCTGCGCATCCTGGCCGAATCCATGACCCTGGATGCGCGGGCCGTGCCTTTCTACTTCCTGCGCCACGGCCAGACGGCGGGCAACGCGCGGCGCATCTTCCAGTCGCCCGAAGAGCCGCTCGACGCCACGGGCGAGGCCCAGGCCCGCCGCGCGGCGCAGGCGCTGGCCGGCGAGCCGCTGGCGCACATCGTCTGCAGCGACACGGCGCGCGCCCAGCACACGGCGCGCATCGTGGCCGCCGCGCACGGCTTGCCGCCGCAGCCGCGGGCCAGCCTGCGCGAACGCAACTTCGGCGCGCTGATCGGCACTTCTTCCGCACGGGTCGACTGGAACTGCTTGCCCGAGGGCGGCGAGACGCTGGAGCAGTTCGTGCGCCGCACCCGCGACGCCCTGGCCGACGCGCTGCGCGCCCCCGCGCCCGTGCTGGTGGTGGCCCACGGCGGCACGCTCTATGTGCTGGCCGCCCTGCTGCGGCTGGCCCTGGCGCCGGCCCTGCTGGCCAACGCCCGGCCGCTGCGGCTGGAGTACGCCGCGCAGGCCTGGCAGGCCAGCCCGCTGCTGGCGCCGCCGCAGGACGGGAACGACAGTCCCAACATCGCCTGAAGCTATCGTATTGATAGCTGCCACCGCAGTATCCACGGGCGCTGCGGGCCAATTTTTCTATGAACCCGCGTGGCGCCGCAGCAGCGCCGCCGTGGAGCGCGGCCAGCCCACGCGGCCAAACCAGGCGCCGCCCGCGATGGCCGTCGCATTCATCCTGGAACCGGCAGTTGGATGCACCTGCCGGCACGGCAGCGGGCGGTCATGCGGGAGAATCACGGGCTTCCCCTGAAAACGACCCCACCACCATGCGAATCCTGCACACCATGCTGCGCGTCGGCAATCTGCAACGCGCGATCGATTTCTATACCCAGGTGCTGGGCATGCAACTGCTGCGCACCTCCGAGAACCCGGAATACAAGTACAGCCTGGCCTTCCTCGGCTTCGACGGCGGCAACCCGGCGCAGGCCGAGATCGAGTTGACCTACAACTGGGGCACCGAGAGCTACGACCTGGGCACGGCCTATGGCCACATCGCCGTGGGCGTGCCCGACGCCTATGCCGCCTGCGAGAAGATCAAGGCCGCCGGCGGCAACGTGACGCGCGAGGCCGGCCCCGTGAAGGGCGGCGCCACCGTCATCGCCTTCGTGACCGACCCCGACGGCTACAAGATCGAGCTGATCCAGCGCGCCGAGGGCCAGAGCGGCGCAGGATTGCGTGTGTTCTAAGGCTTGCTGCGCGCCGCCCGCGCGGCCACCCAGAACGCCGCCTGCGACACCACACCCGCGCCGGCCAGCGTCAGCGCGGCGGCCAGCGCCGGGTCGGGCCCGATGCCCGCCAGCACCGTGCACAGCGCGCCGATGGACATCTGGGCGAAACCGTACAGGCCCGATGCCGAGCCGGTCACGTGCGGGTTCACGCTCAGCGCCTGGGTCAGCGCCGCGGGCGCCGCCACGCCGCTGCCCAGTGTGAAGAAGAACATCGACACCACCACCAGCGGCACCGACAGGTGATGCGCGAGCACCGCCCCCAGCAGCACGAACGCGGCCAGCACGCTGACGGCGTTGGCGCTCACCAGCATGCGGCCCATGCGCACCCGCGTCACCAGCCGGCTGGCCAGCATGCTGCCCAGCCAGACGCCGGAGACCAGGATCGACAGGTACAGCCCCACCTTGTGCGGTGGCCTGTGCAGTTCGCCCGCGAAGATGAACGGCGCCGCCGCGATGAAGGCGTACATGGCCGTGGTGGCGCAGCCGCCGCCCAGCGCATAGCCCAGGAACACGGGCGAGCCCAGCAACTGCCTGTAGTGGCGCGCCAGCGCGCGGGTGTTCACCTGCGCGCCCGGCGTGCCGGTTTCGGGGATCAGCCGCCAGGTGCAGATGAAGCCGACCATGCCCAGCACGCACAGCGCCGCCAGGATGGCGCGCCAGCCCAGCGCGGGCGCCAGCAGGCCGCCGATCAGCGGAGCCACGCCGGGGCCCACGGTGACCATCAGGTTCATCAGCGCCAGGCGGCGCGCGGCCTCCTGCGGCAGCGCGGTGTCGCGCACGATGGCGCGGCCCAGCACCAGCCCGGCGCAGCCGCCCAGCGCCTGCAGCAGCCGCGCGACGATGAGCGCGTGCGCGCTGGGCGCCAGCGCCGAGGCCAGCCCGGCGACGGTGTAGAGCGCCAGCCCGACCAGCAGCATGGGCCGGCGGCCATAGCGGTCGGCCAGTGGGCCGTAAACGAGCTGGCCCAGCGCCAGGCCGAAGATGTAGACGCTGATCGACATCTGCATCAGCGCCGGGCTGCTGCCCAGGTCGGCGGCGGCCAGGGGCAGCGCGGGCACGAAGATGTGCATGGCCAGCGTGCCGCTGAAGGTGACCAGCGCCAGCGCCCACAGCGGCGCGTGGCGGCGGTGCGCGCCGGCGTGCGGCGGCATGGCGGCGGCGTGGGCGGAGTCAGACACGGGCGCCCTCCTCGCCCTTCGCGGCCATCGATGCGGCGAGCGCGTCGCATACCTGGCGCAGCACGCGCAGCGTGGTGTCGACATCGGCCTGCGGCAGGCCGGCGAGCGCGTCCTCGCGCACGCGGCGGACCACCGCCTCGACCTTGCGCGCCAGCGCCTGGCCCGGCCCCGTCAGCGCGATGGCCTTGGCGCGGCGGTCGCCCGCATCCTCCTGCCGCGCCACCAGGCCCGCCTGCTCCAGCGTGTCCACCAGGCGCACGACCGAGGAGCCGTCGAGCGACAGCGCGGCAGCCAGATCCTTCTGCCACATCGGCTCGGCCGCGCGCGCGATGCACAGCAGCGGCAGCCAGGTGGCTTCGGTCAGGCCGAAGGGCTGCAAGTGGAAATCAGCCGCGCGGCGCCACTGGCGGGCGGTCTGGCCGATCAGGGCGCCGAAGGCGGCGTGCGGGGAGTCGGTGGCGGGCATGGCATGCAAAAAAAGCTAGGCGATGCAACAGATTGTATGTCATCCACTTACTTTGCATGCAATTAGGGCCATGAGCCTAATATGCTTCCAGCGCTTGTGTATCAATAATCTTCAGCTATCTTTTCAGGAGCATTGCTGTGCGCGAACCCGGCCACCAGCGTCCACAGCCGCTGCGCCAGCGGGCCCGGCGCGCGGTTGCGGCGGTGCACCAGCATGATGTCGCGCGTGACGCCGGGCGACAGCGCCCGCACCGCCAGGCCCTGCAGCCGGGCCGCGGGCAGCGCCAGCGCGGGCAGCACGCTCAGGCCCAGCCCGGCCTCGACCATCGAGAACGCAGTGGTGGGGTGGCCCACCTCCTGCACCACCTCGCACGGCGCATGGTGCTGCAGCAACGCGGCGTCGATCAGCCGCCGGCTGCCCGATGCGTGGTCCAGCAGCACCAGCTTCTCGCCCGCCAGGGCGGCCCAGGGGATGCGCTTGCGGCGCGCCAGGCGGTGGGCGGTGGGCAGCACCAGGCAGAACGGATCGGTCAGGATGCGCTCGCAGTACAGGTCCGCGGGGTCGGGCGGGTCGATGACGACGCCGAAGTCCACCTCGCCCGCGCGCACGCTGTCGAGCACGTCTTGCTGGATGCGGTCCAGCAGCACGAGCTGCACGTCGGGGTAGACGCGCGCGCATTCGGCGATGCAGGCTGGCATGAGGCTGGCCGACAGCGTGGGGCTGCTGGCCACGCGCACGCGCCCGCGCAGGCCGCTGGCCATGCCGCGCACGTCCTGCAGAGCCATCTCCAGCTCCTCCAGCGCCCGCTCCAGGCGCGCGGCGAGGGAGCGCCCGGCGTCGGTCAGGTGTACCTCGCGGGTGGTGCGGTCGAGCAGGCGCACGCCGAGCTGCGACTCCAGCTCGCGCACGGTGCGGCTCACCGCCGGCTGCGTCAGGCCGATGCGGGTGCCGGCCCGGCTGAAGTTGCGCTCCTGCGCGACGGCCTGGAATACGCGCAGTTGCCGAAGGCTCACATTCATGCCGGGATGATCATATATCTATCCAAAAAATCCATTTCTCTTTTGAATGGCCCTGCGCTCCAATGCACAGCCATGGCACGCCCCGCATACCTTCCCGACAACTTCACGCTGACGCTGGCCACCACCGTGGCCCTGGCCAGCCTGCTGCCCGCCGCCGGCGCGGCGGCGCCTTTCTTCGAGGCGCTGACCACCCTCTCCATCGGCCTGCTGTTCTTCATGCACGGCGCCAAGCTCTCGCGCGAGGCCATCCTGGCGGGCATCGGCCACTGGCGGCTGCACCTGCTGGTGCTGGCCAGCACTTTCGCGCTGTTCCCGGTGCTGGGGCTGGTGCTCAAGCCCGTGCTGGCGCCGCTGGTCACGCCCGCGCTCTACACCGGCGTGCTCTACCTCTGCGTGCTGCCGTCGACGGTGCAGTCGTCGATCGCGTTCACGTCGATCGCGCGCGGCAACATTCCCGCCGCAGTGTGCAGCGCATCGGCATCGACCCTGCTGGGCGTGTTCATCACGCCCGTGCTGGCGAACCTGCTCGTCGTGCCGCAGCACGGCGTGGCGGGGCCTTCGGCGCTCGACGCCATCGGGCGCATCCTGCTGCAGCTCATGGCGCCTTTCGTGGCGGGGCACCTGCTGCGCCCGTGGATCGCCGGCTGGATCAAGCGCCATTCCTCCGTGCTCGGCAAGGTGGACCGCAGCTCCATCCTGCTGGTGGTCTACACCGCTTTCAGCGCCGCGGTGATCGAGGGGCTGTGGAAGCAGGTGCCGCTGCGCGCACTGGCGGGCCTGCTGGTGGTCTGCGCCGTGCTGCTGGCGCTGGCGCTGCTGAGCAGCACCTGGCTCGCCCGGCGCCTGGGCTTCGGCAAGGCCGATGAGATCACCATCGTGTTCTGCGGCTCCAAGAAGAGCCTGGCGAGCGGCGTTCCCATGGCCAAGGTGCTGTTCGCCGCCCCGTCGGTGGGCGCGATCCTGCTGCCCATCATGCTGTTCCACCAGATGCAGCTCATGGTCTGCGCGGTGCTGGCGCAGCGCTATGCCCGGCGCCCCGAGGAAGAAGGCGGGCCGCCGGTAAAACCGCGCGCCGCCAAGGCATGAATCATATACTCCCCAGGAGTATCAATCTCCATCGCACAAATTTACTGCGCTGGCAGCCATGCATGTGGGGAGTATATGAATCATCAGGCGCGCGGCAAGGCCGCGGCAGCCCGCGCGAGGCCTTCGATGCGCGCCCAGTTGCCCTGCGCCACGGCGTCGCCCGGCGTAAGCCACGAGCCGCCCACGCAGGCCACGTTGGGCAGCGCCAGGAAGTCCGCCGCGTTCTGCGCGCTGATGCCGCCCGTGGGGCAGAAGACGATGTCGCCGAACGGCCCGCCCCAAGCCTTGAGCATGGCCGCCCCGCCAGCCTGCATGGCGGGGAAGAACTTGAGCGCTGCATGGCCGTCCTCGGCTGCCATCATGATCTCGCCGCCCGTGGCCACGCCGGGCAGCAGCGGCAGCCCGGCCTCGCGGCAGGCGGCGCCGAGCGCCGGCGTGTAGCCCGGGCTCACGGCGAATCGCGCGCCGGCGTCGGCCACGGCGCGCGCCTCGGCGGCGGTGCGCACGGTGCCGGCGCCGGCCACGGCTTCGGGCACCTCGCGCGCGATGGCCGCGATGGCGGGCAGCCCCTGCGGCGTGCGCAGCGTGATCTCCAGCATGCGGATGCCGCCGGCCACCAGCGCGCGCGCCAGCGGCACCGCGTGGGCCGCGTCGTGCAGCACGATGACGGGAATGACGGGCGCGTCGCGCATCACGTCCAGGGCGGTCAGGGTATCCATGCAATTACTCCCATGCGTTGGGTGCGGCATGCTCTGCGCGAATCCGGCGCGGCCAAGGCAAGCGGATGCCGTGGTGCGGGCTTGGCCCGGCCACTGGCGTCGCCCCTTGGAGGGGAAGGCGGCTACACGCGGCAGCGTGCGCCGCTTCGGGGGTGGTCACCATGTGCAGGCTCCTTCTTCCGCCGCGCGGGCATTGCGGCGCATGTTGGCAAAAAGCTCGCGGCCCAGGCCCGCGCCGCTGGACTGGCGCAGCGCCTCGGGCATGGCGGCGTGGGCGCGGGCGGCCCATTCGGCGGGCGGCACCAGCGCGTCGAGGGTGCCGGCCACGGTGTCCAGGCGGATCAGGTCGCCGTCCTGCACGCGCGCCAGCGGCCCGCCGGCCAGCGCCTCGGGGCTGACGTGGATGGCCGCGGGCACCTTGCCCGAGGCGCCGCTCATGCGCCCGTCCGTCACCAGCGCGATCCGGTAGCCCT
Organism: Curvibacter soli; assembly: GCF_029211125.1. Taxonomy (GTDB): domain Bacteria; phylum Pseudomonadota; class Gammaproteobacteria; order Burkholderiales; family Burkholderiaceae_C; genus Curvibacter_A; species Curvibacter_A soli. The sequence goes on along the minus strand of NZ_JARGEN010000039.1, from coordinate 49,249 downwards.
TGCCCTGCAGCACGGCCAGCGGCGGCGTGAGCTTGTGCAACTCGGGCATGCCGTTGGCCTGCGGGCCCTGCCAGCGCACCACGCAGACCAGGCCGTGCGCGGGGCTCGCCTCGCACAGGCGCTCCAGCTCGCCCGCGCTGAACGCGGCCTGCAGCGCCTCCTGCGAGTCGAACACGCGCGCCGGGGCTTGCACCACGTGGCGGTCCTCGGGCACGGCGGAGACCTTGATGACGCTGCGCCCCAGGTTGCCCTGCAGCAGCTTGAGCCCGCCCGTGGCGCTGAACGGCGCGCTGGCCGGGCGCACGACGGACTCGTCGCGGCTCGCGCCGACCGGCACCCAGTGCAGATGGCCGCCTTCCAGAACCGGCTCGGCGGTATAGGCGCGGATGCCTTCGGGCCGCACGGCCAGCACGTCCGCGTGCATCAGGCCGGCGTCGAGCAGCTCGCGGATCACGTAGCCCGGGCCGCCCGCGGCCTGGAACTGGTTCACGTCGGCGCTGCCGTTCGGGTAGACGCGCGTCAGCAGCGGCACCACGGCGGAAAGCGCGGCGAAGTCGTCCCAGTCGATTGCGATGCCCGCGGCGCGCGCCACGGCCACCCAGTGGATCAGGTGGTTGGTGGAGCCGCCCGTGGCCAGCAGCGCGGCCATGGCGTTGACGATGGCGCGCTCGTCCACCACGTGGCCGATGGCGGGACAGGCCCGCGGGCCGGCTGCCGACGGCCCGGCGCCGCCCGTGTGCGGCACGCCCAGCACCAGCCGGGCCGCCTCGCGCGTGAGTTCGGCGCGCATGGCGTTCTGCGGCGCCACGAAAGCCGTGCCCGGCACGTGCAGCCCCATGGCTTCGAGCAGCATCTGGTTGCTGTTGGCCGTGCCGTAGAAGGTGCAGGTGCCCGGCGCGTGGTAGGCCTGGGCCTCGGCCTGCAGCAGCTCGGCGCGGCCCACCAGCCCTTGCGCGGCCTGCTCGCGCACCTTGGCCTTGGCGTTGTTGGACAGGCCGCTGGGCATGGGCCCCGCGGGCACGAACACCGTGGGCAGGTGGCCGAAGTGCAGCGCGCCGATCAAGAGGCCCGGCACGATCTTGTCGCACACGCCGAGCATCAGCACGGCGTCGAACACGTCGTGGCTCAGCGCCACGGCGGTGGCCATGGCGATCACGTCGCGGCTGAACAGCGACAGCTCCATGCCAGGCGTGCCCTGGGTCACGCCGTCGCACATGGCCGGCACGCCGCCGGCCACCTGGGCCGTGGCGCCGTGGCGGCGCGCCTCGTCGCGGATCAGGGCCGGGAAGCCCTCGAACGGCTGGTGGGCCGAGAGCATGTCGTTGTAGGCCGTGACGATGCCGATGTTGGGCGCGCGCGCGGCCACCACGCGCAGCCTGCCCAGGGCGGGCACGGCGCGCGCGCGATCGGATTCGGGCATGCCCGCGAACGCGTGGGCCACGTTGGCGCAGCCCATGCGGTCGGTGCCGGGCGCGCGCGCGGCCAGGGCCGCGAGGCGCTCCAGGTAGGGCGCGCGGGTGGGCGCGCTGCGGGCGCGGATGCGTTCGGTGACCGCGTGGACGGTGGGATGGAGTTTCATCGGATGGGCCTGCAATCAGGTAACTTAGTTACAGGCAGCTATGGTACTCCAGCCATGCTGCGGCGATGGTGACGAGGGTACCCGGCATCGGCACACAAGCGCCTGGAGCGGCGCTGCTGGTGCAGCGGGCGCTTGACCGCGATGGCATCGCGCACGGCCTCGATCTGCGTCATGTCGAGCGTGTTGGCTCCCGTCACGACGAGTGATGACGGGACGCCACGCCCGTCGTCGTATTCGGCAAGACCCACCCTTCCCTCGAGGCCCCGTCAAGCCGCTTTCCGTACCGCGCCATGCGCGAGCGCCTGCACCTCGCGCGCAGGCAAGAGCTTGAGCCGGTGATCGCTCCATACCTGGCGCCAGGGGCGCGCGCCCGGCAGGCCGTTGCGCAGGCCGAGCATGTGGCGGGCGATGGCGTACCAGGGCGTGCCGTGAGCGGCGGCCTCGCGCTCCATGTACGCCACCATGTCCGCCTCGACCGATTCGCGCGTGGAAGCGCCGGCAGAGGCCCCGTGGAAGGCTGCGTCCCAGCCCGCCAGGAACCAGGGGTTGTGGTACGCCTCGCGGCCCACCATGACGCCATCGAGGTGCTGCAATTGCGCGGCCATCTGGTCCAGCGTGGAGATGCCGCCGTTGACGACAATGGCCAGGTGCGGGAAGTCGCGCTTCAGTTGGTGCACCACTTCATAGCGCAGCGGCGGCACCTCGCGGTTCTGCTTGGGGCTCAGACCCTGCAGCCAGGCGTTGCGCGCGTGGACGATGAACACCCTGCAGCCGGCATCGGCCACCGTGCCGACGAAGTCGCGCACGAAGGCGTAGCTCTGCGCTCTATCGATGCCGATGCGGTGCTTCACAGTCACTGGCAGGTCCACCGCGTCCACCATGGCCTTCACGCAGTCGGCCACCAGCGCGGGCTCCTTCATCAGGCAGGCGCCGAACGCACCACGCCGCACGCGCTCGGACGGGCAGCCGCAGTTGAGGTTGATTTCGTCGTACCCCCACTGCGCACCCAGCCGCGCGCAGTGCGCCAGGTCGGCGGGCTCGCTGCCGCCCAGTTGCAGCGCCAAGGGGTATTCCTCAGCGTTGAAGCGCAGGTGACGCGCCACGTCGCCATGGAGCAGCGCGCCCGTCGTCACCATTTCGGTATAGAGCAGCGCATGGCGCGAAAGCAGCCGGTGGAAGTAGCGGCAGTGGCGATCGGTCCAGTCCATCATCGGCGCAACGGACATACGCCATGGGCTAAGTGATTGATTTATAAGGGTATTTTCCAACTGTAGAACCTGCTTTTTACCCCGTGTGCAAGATAAAGTGCACACGGTGTGCACACGAAGTGCCTAAAAAGTGCAGAATCTGAGCATTAACCAATGCACACGACTGCACACACATGGCCTCATTTTCTCAGTTACCGTCCGGCAAGTGGCGTGCTCAAATCCGTAGGGGCAGCATGTACCGCGCTGCCACCTTCGCCACCAAGCGCGAAGCGAAGGATTGGGCCATCACCGTGGAGGCTCAGGCCAGCCACATCGCCGCTGGTGGCTATGCGCCCGTCCCCAAGGGCGCAACGCTTGGCGACCTGATCGACAAATACAACGAGAGCAGCACCAAGCTACCCGGCAAGACGAAGGAAGCAACCCTTGCCATGCTCAAACGCGAGCTGGGCAAAGTGAAGCTGGCGAACCTTAACGCTGTGGTGCTGCGCGACTTTATCGACCGCCGCCAGGATGACGGGGCAGGGGGCGTGACCATCGCCGCAGACCTGTCTTATCTGTCTGCCGTGCTCAAGTGGGGCCGCCATGCCCGCCAGCTCGACTTGCCCGAGCGCCTTGCATTGGACGCCCGCGCCAGCCTCATGCACCGTGGCCTCAACACCCGCAGCCAGGAGCGTGACCGGGAGCCGACAGACGACGAGCTAGGGCGCATCTATGGCCATTGGGCTACCTTGAAGCGCCAGCAAATCCCCATGCAGACCCTGTGTCAGTTCGCATTGGCAACCGGGATGCGGCAAGGCGAAATCACGCGGCTGGAAATCGAGGATATCAACACCGAGGCCAAGACCGTGGTGATCCGCGACCGCAAAGACCCGCGCAACAAGAAAGGCAACGACCAGACGGTGCCGCTATTGCCGGATGCCTGGGCCATCGTGGAACCCATCATTGCCGAGCGCAAGACCGGGTTCCTGTTTCCCTATGACCCGCGTAGCGTATCGGCATCCTTCACCCGCGCCTGCACTGCGCTGGGCATCGAGGACTTGCACTTTCACGACCTGCGCCACCGCGCCGCCGCTCAGTTTTTCCGCATGGGCCTTGGCATCCCGCAGGTGGCGCTACTGACTGGGCACAAGACGTGGGCCATGCTGCGCCGGTACACGGCCATCAAGCCATCGGACGTGCACGACGCTATCAAGAAACCGGCAAGCCCTGCGCCGGATCATGCAGGGCAACAAGGCGACAGCCAAGGCGATTCGACCGCCAAGGCTGTCTGACCATCAACGAAAGAAAGACTTTCACCATGGCTACCGAAACTGTAAATCAAACCGCCAAACCCGAAGACATCAAGACGCTCCGCGACACTGTGGAGTTCATGGACAGCCTTGCGCAAGATGGTTTTTCCGAAATCAGCGCCATCGCCAAGCTCGCATTGGCACAGTTCGAACACCCCGACGGCTACCTTCACCCGGAAATCATTGCCCAGGCTCTGCGCGCCATCTGGGGCAAGGCCGACAACATCGCGAACTGCATCAACAGCGAGGCCGAGCAAGTCGGCTGCAACTACGTCGATCCCGCCCTCACTCGCCGCCAAGCCGCCAGGGCTGCCCACCGCGCCGCGCTTGCACAGCCTTGCGCAGTCGCCACGGCCTAAAACCCCATTCGCCAGCCCTAGACTGATCCCCGAAAACCCGTTTCCCCTGACGGGCTGGGCTGGCACCTTTTCAGGGAGCGTGAGGGAACGCGATGAGAAAAATTGTTCGTTTTATCGATGAATCAGATTTAGATGAAGAATGCCCATTACCACCCGTGAACTGGGAGGATATGGAAAAAGAGGCGCTCCATAGAGAACGCGCGCAAGCAGTCATTGACGAGCTATATGATGGCCTTCCTTTTCCGGATTTTGAATCTACTCCAGAGGAAAACGCAAAAATATATGAGTCGCATATCGAGCGTTTAAATCTAATCGTCAAAAACAATTTGGACGCAAATTCACTTTGGCATTTCGCGCAACTCGCAAATGAAAAAGGAGTAAGTGCTAGAGCTGGAATGCGAGCGATGGTAAGACACCATCGAGATCCGAAGCAGGTGGCAAAGCAGAACGTGCGCGAATGCTGGGAGCGTTGGCAAAAGAACAAGCATGAGTACAAGAGCAAATCTGCATTTGCAAGGGCCATGCTCGACAAATACGAGTCACTGGAGAGCCAACGCGTAATTGAACGCTGGTGCAAAGAATGGGAATCTGTACCTTACTAGCATAGTACGTACTTTGCAGGTTTAGTACGTACTATGCTAGTACGATGCTATAGATTTAATAGCTAATGCAAAGCACCATTACCCATCAATCACTTTTGGCCTACGCCAGAAAGGTAATGGGAAATGGAAGCTACACTGCAACCCGCCGCAGAAAATCAACTCGACCGCCTGCGCACACTGGCGGACAAACTCGACTGCCTGACAGAAACCGACATCATGCTGCTGGGCAAGCTGTCCCAAAGCACCGTGGAGGCGTGGAGAAAGCGCGGCACCGGCCCTGCCTATATCCTGCTGGGTAATCGCTACCTGTACCCGCGCAAGGCGGTGGCGAAGTACTTGGAGGGCATTACCCGCGAGCGCAACAGCGTGGCCGCAAAGGAGGCGCTGTAATGGACAAGTCCACCGCCACAGAAGCGCAGTTCAAGCGCATTTTGGAAGTGCTGCGCATTCGCCCGCATACCTCCTATGACCTGCGCCGTCTGGGTATCTATCAGGCTCCTGCCCGCATCAAGGGGCTGCGCGATAAGGGCTATCACATCACCACTGACCCCGTGGTCATCGTGGACCGTGACGGCTATCACCATGCGCGTGTGGCGCTCTACACGCTGGTGAGTGAGCCGGAGGTGCAGCATGAAAATTAAACGTGCCAGCACCATAAAACGAGATCGCCGCACCAAAACCCGCATGGCACAGCTCGACGAGCAAATCATTGCCGTCCTGCGCGAAGATCATCCCCAGTCTGTCCGGCATGTGTTCTACCGCATGACAGACCCGCGCCTGGGTGAGCCGGTGGAGAAGTCTGATCGTGGTTATCGCCATGTGCAGGCCCGGTGTGTTGCACTTCGCCGCTCCGGCCTGATCCCATATCACTGGATTGCGGACATGAGCCGCAGGGGCTACTTTGTCAACACCTACGACGACGCCGGTGATTTTCTCCGGCGCATGGGCCACCTGTACCGCGCCGACCTGTGGCGCGATTCGGACTACCGCTGTGAGGTGTGGGCAGAGTCACGAAGCATTGCTTCGGTGATCTTGGATGACTGCCAGGAGCTGGCTGTGGACTTGTTCCCCTGTGGCGGGTTCTCCAGCCTGTCATTCATCCATGAGGCCGCGCAACAGCACAACGCCAGCCAGGACACCCGCCCGCTGATCGTGCTCTACGTGGGCGACTACGACCCCGCTGGCGTGCTGATCGACCAGTCCCTGGAGCGTGAGCTGCGCGAACACCTGCGCGCCGATATCGACATGGACTTCCGCCGGATCGCCATCAACGAGGAACAGGTGGAACAGTACGAACTGCCCACGAAGCCGCGCAAGGAGGGCGATAAGCGCAGCCAGCACCTGACCTACACCGTGGAGGCCGAGGCCATGCCTGCGCGTGATCTGCGGGCCTTGCTGCGTCTGCATGTGGAAACTCTGCTGCCAGAAAACGCCCTTCACGTTGCCAAGGTGGCAGAGCAGAGCGAACGCAGGCACATCGCCAAGATGGCGGGCCTTTTCCAACAAGGTGCCGTGTAATGGCGAACGGCCGCAACCGAGGCCACAAGGGCGATTCAGGGCGCGACGCAGGCGGGTTTGTAGCCTTGCCTTGGAGTGTGCTGGATTGCCCCGCCTACGCTGCTCTGAGCCATCCTGCGCGTGCCCTGCTTTTTGAGCTGGCACGCCAGTTTGTGCGAGACAACAATGGGCGGTTGCTGCTGTCAGACGCGTACCTAGCAAAACGCGGCTGGAACAGCCCGGACGTGACATTGCGGGCAAAGCGCAAGCTGATCGAAGCCGGGTTCATCCATGAGACTGTGAAGGGCCACCGCCCCAACAAGGCGAGCTGGTATGCCGTTACATGGCGGGCGCTCGACAAAATCCCCGGTTATGACCCTGGTGCGGCTGAGACGTTTGTGCGTGGTGCCTACCAAAAAAACGCACCCCTTACCCCGTCTCGCGTAGTACAGACACCGCGTATAGCACCGTCTCGCGTAGTAGAAGGCACCCCGCCTACTACGTCTCACGGTGCTATCAGAGGTGTTTTTGTGCCCCCGCCTACTACGTCTCCCGTAGACCATCTAGAGATGCCATCTGTAGGCAGTCGAATGCAGCACTGAGGGCAATAAGGGGTGACGTGGCCCTTGCTACCTACAGTGCATCTCACCGAGTTTCACCCATTTGCCAGTGCTCTTGAGTTTGGCGATATCTATGACTTGGACGCTGATGCCCTTTAGACCGGCAGAGGCGGCTTCGCCGCACACATACGCAGCGAAGCCGTCTCGATTCGTCCCGTTGTCGATTACGCCTACCTTGAGCATTTTTGGGGAAGTCCAGATTGCGTCTTTGACTGTTGGTTCTGCCTTGCTTTTGAACTGAGCTAGGAGCGCATCATGCGCAGCGCTCTGCGCAAATGAAGGGCCTGCGGCAAACATGAAAAGCGCGGCAAGGATAGTTGCTGACTTCATGACTCTCCTTTGTGTTGAGAGGTTGCAGCATAACGGCCCGCCCCGAGCGGGTTTTTTCTTGACACGACGATTGATAAAGGCTATATATCACGCCTAATTGATAGGCAATAACTATCACAACCCGCCCGGCGATTGCATGGGCACCTTTTCAAGAAAGCCCACAAATGCAACTGCACCAAATCCGTGAAGCCCGCGCCGCCAAAGTCTCCGAAGCCCGCTCCCTGCTGGCCAGCACTCCCCAGCTCAACGCCGAAGGCCAGGCGAAGTTCGACAAGCTCAAGATCGAGATTCAGAATCTGGAAGCCGACGAGCAGCGCGCCCAGTTCATCGAGGACGCCGAGCGCCGCAGCCTGGGTGCCCCGGTGGACAAGGCCCGCAACGAGCTGGAAGGCCAGGTCAACGTGCTGGACGCCATCGCCGCTCAGATTGAAAACCGCAGCGTTACCGGCGCACTGGCCGAGTTCCAAGCCGAAGCCAAGCGCCAGGGCCTGACCGCCCGCAACGGTGGCGTGCTGGTGCCCACAAGCATCTTTGAAAAGCGCACCACCATGACCACCACCGGCGCGGCTGCTGTGGTGCCCGACGACTACCGTGCGGATCAATTCATCGGCCTGCTGCGCAACAGCCTGATCGTGCGCAGCCTGGGCGCCCGCGTGCTGACTGGGTTGCGTGGCGATACCGTCCTGCCCAAGGCGACCGGCGCAGCCACCGCCTACTGGGTGGCCGAAGGCGACAGCCTGACCGAGAGCAACACCACGTACAGCTCCATCAAGCTGGAACCCAAGACCGTGGGCGCGCTGACGGCCTTCTCCCGCAACCTGGCATTGCAGAGCAATCCCAGCATCGAAGCCTTGCTGCGCGACGACATCAGCGCCGTGGTGGGCTTGGCAGTGGACAAAGCTTTGCTGCATGGAACCGCAGTGGCAAAGCAGCCGGTGGGCATCCTGAACGTGAGCGGCATTCAGACGGCAAACCTTGCCACTCTGAGCTGGGCCACCATCGTGGCGATGCTGGAAAAGCTGGGCCTGGAGAACATCACTCCGAATGCCGTGCTGACCCATGCCAAGGCCGCCACGAAGCTGCAAACCACCCTCAAGGACGCCAGCGCCGGTAGCGTGTATTTGATGGACGGCGGCCGCGTGGCTGGCCTGCCCGCCTACGTCACCAACCAACTGGACGCCAAGAGCGGCACACCAGACAAGGGCCGCGTGATCGCTGGCGACTTCTCGCAAATCGTGATTGGTGAATGGGGTGTGACCGAGGTGCTGGCCAATCCGTATGCGGCTGGCTACTACGAAAAGGGCGACGTTCAACTGCGGATCATGCACACCATGGATGCCGTGGTACGCCATCCAAAGGCGTTCGTGGTGGCAGACGACCTGGGCATCTAAGGAGCAGACGATGACGCTTGAAATTCGTACTGGCGAGCTTCGGGCGTCATCGCCCGGACGGCTGACAGGATATGTTGCGCGCTTCGGCTCGGAAACCCGGATAGGCGACTTCTTCGAGCGCGTTATGCCTGGTGCGTTTCGCGCATCGCTGGCAGACGGCCGCAACATCGTGGCGCTTGCCGACCACGACCGCCGCGCCCTGCTGGGAAGCACCGCCTCCGGCACATTGCAACTTCGGGAAGATGAGCATGGATTGGCTTTTGAGCTTCGCTTGCCTGATACCTCAGTGGCCCGTGATATTGCCGTTTTGGTGGAGAGCCGGGTTATCCAAGGTGCATCGTTTGGCTTCATCGTTCCGCCTGGTGGCGACACCTGGCTAGACCGTGGCGACGGCTCCATGCTGCGCGAGCTGCGCAACGTGGAATTGCACGAGGTCACTGTGACGGCGACGCCCGCCTATGCGGACACCGAAGTAGCGAAGCGCAGCCGCCCGCCTGAGCGCTCTTTCTGGGACTGCAACCGCGTGTGGCTGGAGACTTGCCGATGAGCATCATCACCCGCATCAAATCCGCCATCGGCATGGAGGAACGCGCCGTCCTGGGCGTCAACGGCTGGCCTGTGCCGCTGTCTGCCACGAGCGTGACGCCTGCCACCGCGCAAGGCGTATCGGCAGTCTATGCCTGCGTCCAAGCCATCGCAGAGACCACGGCATCCCTGCCGCTGATCCTGTTCAAGCGCAACGGCGACGACCGGGAGCGAGCTACAGACCACCCGCTGTACCGCGTGTTGCACGACATGGCCAACCCCGAGCAAACCGCCCTGGAGGCCCGCGAGTACATGCAAGCGTGTGTCCTGCTTAGGGGTAACGCCTTTGCCCGCCTGGTGCGTGGCTGGGATGGCCAGGTGCGGGAGCTGTGGCCGCTGAACCCGGACAACGTGCAAGTGCAGCGCACGGCATCCGGCCTGGTGTACGACTACACGAAGGACGGGGTATTAACCCGCCTGCTGTCTCACGAGGTGCTGCACTTGCGCCACCGCCTGGGTGATGACGGTGTTTTGGGTGTGTCGCCTATCGCTGCCGCCCGTGGTGTGGTGGAACTGGCCATTGCAGAGAATCAGCACGGTGTGAGCACCTTCACCAACGGCGCAAAGCTCCTGGGGGTGTTGAAGTTCCCCGGCAAGCTCAAGCCCGAGCAACGCCAGGCCATCGGCGCATCGTGGGCAAGTCAACATGCAGGTGCTGCGAATGCAGGCCGCACGGCGATTCTTGAAGAAGGTGTTGACTTCCAAGCCCTGAGCATGAGCCTGGAGGATGCAAGCTGGATCGAGGCCCGCAAGCTGTCCGTAATTGAGGTGTGCCGCCTGTTCCGCTGCCCGCCGCTGATCGTGCAATCTATGGAGTCTGCCAACTACAGCAACAGCGTGGAGCTGGCACGGCAGTTCGTCACGATGACATTGCGCCGTCACTTGATCGCCTGGGAACAAGCCATTGCAGCCAAGTGCCTGACGGACGCCGGACGTAGAACCTACTTTGCCGAGCACAGCGTAGAAGGCCTGCTGAGAGGCGACAGCGTGAACCGTGCGCAGTTCTATGCAAGCGCCATTGAATCGGGGTGGATGAAACCATCCTATGCCGCCCGCCTGGAAAACATGCCACTGTTCGACGGTATCGACGATGCAGCTCCCAAAACTTCGGGAACTACCACCGCGCCGCAGCCATACCCGAGCAAGCAACAGGAGGCCATGGCGTGAAGCTCAAGATGCTAGACCCCTGGAAGGCCCGAGGCTTGAAGATGCTGGACACGGCCAACCCCAAGGGCTTGACGATGGCCCATGAGCTGCAACGCAAGCCGCTGACATTGGCAGACATTCGCACCAAGCGCTACACCACGGCCAAGAATGGGCGGCTGCTGCCCCTCAACTCGGACGCCTGGGCAAAGCTGCGCCGCATGGTACTGGCCGAGCAGCCGCTGTGCCCCGAGTGCGAAGCGCGTGGACTGATCGAGCCAGCGACCCAAGTTCATCACATCAACGACAACGCCATGGACAACAGCCGCTCGAACCTTGTCGGCTTGTGTGCTCCGTGCCATAGCCGACACACCGCCCACGACCTGGGCAAGCGGGTGAACCATGGATGCGATGTAAGCGGCTGGCCTGCCAACCCCTCAAGCCATTGGAACAAATCGACTGTGGAGGCCGCTACGGGCCTTGCCGGGGATGCTGAGAGCGTCAACCAGAAATCACCAGCAACCGAGGACGCCGAACCGACCTGTTCCCCTTACGTTAACGCTGACTGCTTAAAAAATAGGCAATCATGAAGCTCACGCCCAAGCGCAAACGCTCAGACTCTGCCGCCGCAGCCATCGCCGCCACCCAAGCCGCAGCCCTGCCGCCCTTGGAGCCGCCCGCCCATGTGCTGGTGCCACCCGAGGCCCGCCCGTTTTGGGATGCCATCGTGCAGGCCAGGCCCCGCGATACATGGAACCCGGTTGATCTGGCATCGGCGGCAAACCTTGCCCGCGTGCAATGCGCCCTGGAGGCCGCGCCCGTAGGCTCAGATGAGCATATGAAGCTGACCCGCCTTGCCCTTGCCCTGACTCGCGCCATTGCCGTCAACACGGTGGCCACGGTCGGACGGTCGGCAGACATTGCCAAGGGTGCCGAGCTGGAACGTCAGGCACGCCAGGAAGATGGCGACGACCTTATCCCGAGGCTCCGCGCGGTATGAGCTACGCACGCGCCCGCGAGGTTCGGCAGTTCCACTTTGGAACCGCCGAGAACGTGCCCAGCCGCGCACGCGCCCGCGATGGACATTCCGCCAAATTTGGCGGAAGGTTTCGCATGAGGCTGCGCGCTGTCTAAGTCAGATTTCAAATCCAACATGACCCGCGCCGCCCGCATCATCGAGTTCATCGAGCGTTACTGTGTGACGCCCGAAGGCGCGGACGTGGGCAAGCCGCTGGTGCTGGCTGAGTTTCAAAAGAAGTTCATTCGGGATGTGTACGACAACCCCCACGGCACGCGCCGCGCCATCCTGAGCGTGGCCCGCAAGAACGGCAAGAGCGGTTTGATTGCTGGCCTGCTACTGGCGCACCTGGTGGGCCCCGAGGCGAAGCAAAACGCGCAAATCGTGAGCGGTGCCATGAGCCGGGATCAAGCCGCTCTGGTGTTCAATCTGGCCAGCAAGATGGTTCAGCTTTCCCCGAAGCTATCGGCCATCGTGCGCATCATCCCGAGCGGCAAGCGCCTGCTAGGACTGCCGCTAAACACCGAATACAAGGCCCTTGCTGCTGACGGCAAGACCGCCCACGGCCTAAGCCCGGTGCTGGCCATCTTGGACGAAATCGGCCAGGTGCGTGGCCCGCAGTCTGACTTTATCGACGCTATCACCACCAGCCAGGGCGCACACGAAGCGCCGCTGCTGATCGCCATCAGTACCGCCGCAGCGAACGACGCGGACTTGCTTTCAACGTGGATTGATGACGCCCGCAACAGCAAAGACCCGCGCATCGTCTGCCACGTCTACGAAGCGCCTGCCGGGTGTGATCTGCTAGACGAAAGCGCATGGCGCGCCGCCAATCCAGCACTGGGCACATTCCGCAGCCTTGATGACCTGCGCGAGCAACTGACGCAGGCGCAGCGGATGCCGAGCATGGCCAATTCCGCAATGAATCTGCTGCTGAACATGCGGGTTTCGACTGTCTCGCCATTCATATCGCCCACCGCCTGGAAGACTTGCGCAGGCCCGGTACAGCCCTTTGATGGCCCGGTGTGGTGCGGTATCGACCTCAGCGCCCGCCTAGACCTCACGGCCATGGTGATCGTCGGCCAGGTGGATGAGGTGTGGCATGTGCAGGCGCACTTCTGGACACCCGAAGTAGGACTGGCAGACCGTGCCCGCCGTGACCGTGCCCCCTATGAGGTATGGCACCGCCAAGGCTACATGCGCACAACGCCAGGTGCCAGCGTGGACTATGAGCACGTTGCAGCCGACATTGCCGAAATTCTTGCTGATCTTGATGTTCGTGGGATAGCTTTTGACAGATGGCGAATCGACCTGCTGAAGAAAGAGTTTGACCGCCTGGGCGTGGATCTTCCCCTGGTGGAACACGGCCAGGGGTTCCGTGATATGTCCGTGGCACTTGATGCCCTGGAAGCCGAGCTGCTGAATGGGCGCATCGCCCACGGTGGCAACCCGGTGCTGACCATGTGCGCAGCCAATGCCGTGGTGACGAAAGACCCAGCCGGTGGGCGCAAGCTGGACAAGGCGAAGGCTACCGGACGGATTGACGGATTGCAGGCGCTGGCCATGAGTATGGGCATCGCATCCAAAGCCACCGAAGCGCAGGGGATCGCGTTTGATTCCTTCACGTTCGTTTGAATATCACCCTAGCCGGGAGGGGCCGCAAGGCATAGCCCGGATGCGGATTAGTCGGGCAGTGCCGCATATCGAAAAACCCCGACAGCCAGCAAGTGGGCATCGCGGCATGGGTTCGCAAAGGTGAGTGATTCTCTGATGCGTACCTGTGGCCCTGACCTTTCACCACGGTGCTGGCACCTATTCCAACCATTTGAAAGATTCAAATGCTGACACTAGAAGAAGTAAAGCGGCACTGCCGTATCGACCACAACGACGAGGATGCGCTGCTGCTGGCCTTGATAGATACCGCCATTGCGGCAAGCGCGGACTATTTGAATATGCCCGCTGCTGATCTCGTGGTGGCAGTGCCCGCGCCGGTGAAGTCTGCCGCCTTGCTGCTGGTGGGCGCACTCTACGAAAACAGGGAAAGCCAGGGCGAGCGCCCATTCCACAAGAACCCGGCCTTTGAGGCTTTGCTGAACCCCTACAGGGCACACGCATGAAGGCCGGACAACTTGACCAGCGCGTGACGGTGGAGCGCTACACAAGCACGCAGGACGAGCTAGGCCAGCCAATCGAGTCCTGGGCCCCCCTGTTCACCTGCTGGGCCGCTGTGGAGCCATTGACGGGCCGGGAGTACCTGGCCGCGCAAGCTGCTGTCAGTGAGGTGACGGCCAGAATCAGGATGCGCTTTCGCCCATGGATGACTGCCGAGGATCGCGTGATCCATAACGGCACCACCTACGGCATTGAGAGCCTGATCGACGTGCGCTCAGACCACCGGGAGCTGGTGTTGATGTGCAAGGCGGTGGGGTAGGGCAGGCGTGTGCAAACGCCTTTTCTATCGGCACCAAAAACCGACTGTGGTTACATTCAAATATCACAATGTGAAAAGCTGATGCACACGGCGTGCACACGACTACCCCGCAAACCCGCATGAATGTTGGTTAATCGCAACTGTCCATCATGGGCGCCACGCAGACCCGCCAAGGTGACAATTTATCCGTAATTTGTTGATTTTTTCTGATTTCATTCTTTTTCCTTCGAGCGTCGCCTGCGCTTTTAAGGGCGTTTAACGAGATAAAAACGCCTCAAGTGCAACGAATAAGTGCAACTTGGCTGCGCAACCGCCGGCCTTCCGCTGCACGCTGCTGGAGCCAGTCCGCCGACTGCCTAACGGTGTCTCGATCAACCCGACCCGCCCTTACCTCTGCGAGAGTGTGCAACTGTGATCACTGTACTTGCCCTCATGGCTGTCTACGGCGGCCCCCCAGCGCCGCTGGATCTGATTTGCGGTCCCTACTTTGGGCCGAGCCGCCAGGAGGCGATGCGACAAGCCGCATGCGGCGAACTACCCGTCAAGGTTTTCCGCGTCGGCAAGTCCCAGAAAGCACCGTACATGGTTAAGCTCGCTGACCTGGCGGTTTTGATCGACGAGGCGAGCGAAAAGGCGGAAGACACGTGGAAACGATGCCAGGTGTGCCCTGGCCGGACACTGAGCCGCTGGTTCTCACCCCTCTCCCGCTGGCAGCACCTTGCGGACAAACTCAATTTCGAATCCGTCTGGCACCGGCTTGAACGGTTGAGCTGGTGAGCGGTGGCTGCTCTGGAACTGGCGCAGCGCATGCACGTCGATCTCGCCTATCACGCAGTAGTCGGTGATGCCGCCCTTGACCCGCAGCAGGTCGCGCTGCCAGCTCTCCTTGAACGGGGCGCGAATGCGGCTGTCGCCGTACTGGCGGTCGTTGCACTGGACGATGTAGGCTTGCATGTCCAGTGCAGCAGACTCCACCAAGGCGTTGAAGGTTTCGGTGTCCTGGTTCCACTCGGGCACGAACAGTGCATCAACCTTGCCGCGAAGGGCAGCGCGGTGGCTGATGTTGGTCAACTCGCTGCAAATCAGCAGAGCAAAGCGCAGGTCAGGGTCGGTATCGTTCTCGTGATGGACACCCGCGAAGAAGGCTGGCACCGCCAGCTTGGCCATTCGCCGGGTCAAACATAGGTTGCTCAATCGACGCCATCTGCGCTGGATCTGCGCTGGATCTGCGCCAGCGGACGGACTTGACGTCTGCCGGCCGAGTTGTTAGATGCCTGGCGGAAAGTGCGCAGGAATTGCCTGATGTCCGGCATGTATTGCACGCCTATGTGGTTGATGGTGTTTGATTTTTCGAAGAATTCATCGCTAAGCTGTTAAAATGGATGCATGGGTTCCACGATGAAGCTCACCGACCGCATGCGCCAGTCGATTCGACGTCGCTCTGGCCATGTCGTGCTGCGTGCCGAACTCGCACCACTGGGAAGTGCATCGCAGGTTTCGGAAGCCCTGAAGACGCTTCAGCGCGACGGGGAATTGCTTCGCTTGGGCGCAGGCGTCTATGCGAAGGCCCGCCGGGACGAAACCACGCACGAGGTGACGGCGGTGGTGGATGTCGAGACGCTGGGGCGCGAGGTTGCGCGCAAGCTCAAGGCTCAGGTGACAGACGGCGGGGATGGCACCCTGGTGCTGGACACGGGCGACCGTCGTGTCTCCCGCAAGCTGGCCCTGGGCAATGGCGCCGTTCAATACGTCAACAACCGCAGTCGCAGGGCCTTCACCGCAACCAGAAGGAAGCCGTGGGACATGGCGACGTTCCCGACCTCCGATGTGGGCGACTATGTGCGCCGGCTAGCTGGCTTTCACGGCGTCCAGTATGTGCCGACGGCCGCCGATCAATGGGCCGAGACGGTGACCCGCCTGGCCGGAGACGAAGTACGTTCCGGCCCGGTGCAGGATCTGCTGGTCGCCCTCAAGCGTGCAGGCAAGCTGACCAAGGACGACATGGCGAGGTTGCTCGTGAACTACCTGCGGGAGCGCAAGCAGGGTGTTTGATCCGTTCAAGGATTGCGAGACGTCCGGCTACCTGCGCAACAAGTTCGCCGAGAAGGATCCGCAGATCGTCCAGGAACTGGAACACCAGCTGTTCCGCGCCAGTCTGGACGAAGCCATCACGCACTTGGCGAAGCGGCGAGGCGCCTTGCGTTATGAAGATTTCCTCGCCGCCCATCGCATCCTCTTCGAGGGCTTCTATCCCTGGGCCGGCCAGGACCGTGCGGCCACGGCTCCGGAGATCGCCGTGACCAAGGCTGGAACCTGGTTCTGCCATCCCGCGCATGCGCAATTGGCGGTGCATGAAGGACTGCGCATCGGCAGCGACAAGCGCCTGTTGCGGCAGCGTCCCGGCGAGGTGATGGGGCTGTTCGCCTATGGTCATCCGTTTCTGGATGGCAATGGCCGCACCATGCTGGTGGTCCACACCGAGTTGTGCCATCGCGCCGGGTTCTGCATCGAGTGGCACCGCACGAACAAGTCGGATTACCTGACGGCACTGAGCGCCGAGATCGCTACGCCGGGCAAGGGCATCCTGGACGCCTACCTGCTGCCAGTCGTGGGCGAGAGCCAGGAGCGCCAGGCCTGGGGCGGCATGATCGGCGGACTGCCTGGCCGCGACGGTAACGGGGTGGACGACGCCGTCGCAGGCAACTACAGGGACGCGGAAGTCTCCGAGCAGTACCGCGAATTCGAGCGGCGGCGCGGATACCGCATTGAGCCTGCGGCAGACGACGGCGCCGGATCGGTATAGCCGGTACGGTCCGCGCCGGACGGTGAACGGCCTGCGTGTCCCGAGACGCCGTTGACGTAGACGCTCTAAGAAAGATTTCCAGTGACCAGCTTCCATGATCTTGGCTTGGCCTCACCCGTCTCGGCATTGGCCCAGGCCAGAAAGCGGTCGGTCTCGGCGACCAGGGCCTCCGCAGGAGGGGCTTGAAAGTGCACCTTGCGTCGGCCCCCAACTGCCCAGACGCCACTTGCATGGGCCCCTCGGCATCGGTACGCCACTGGCCCACCGCGATACGGGTCATGCCGGAGTAGCCGGTGGAAAACAAAGCCGCGTGCCAGCCGAAAAGCCGCCGCAGACACAATACATTCTGCGCATTGAGTGCGGCGAATAAAGACCCATTCACCGCACGCATGATCGGGCGCGTCGAAGCGCACGGTCAGTTCCACCGTCAACTTCTTCGGTACACTTTGGTTTCGGCATTGCCTGCTCGTTGGATCAGGATTCGATACTTGGATCGTCGAGCACACAAAGGCAATGCCGTCCTCGTTTATCTGCCGTTCATAGGCCATCCGCCTGGATGGCTGCCGGGGCACCCCCCACACCAGGTTTGATGCCATGCCACGCAGCAACCCCGCCCCCACCCCCCGGCCCCTGGCCGTGACCATGGGCGACCCTTCCGGCATCGGCCCGGAGATCGTGGCCAAGACACTTCTGCAAGCCCCCTACGCCCGCACCTGCATCGTGGTGGGCGACCCGCTGGTCATGCGCCATGCCTTCGACGCGCTCGGCACGCCTGTGCGCCTGCGCACCCTGGGCGACGTCGGCGAGGCGCTGCTCGACGAAGGCACGGTGAACGTCTTTGCAGCGTCACGGCTCGATGCCCTGCCGCCCATCGGCGTGGTCAACGCCGCCAGCGGCCAGGCCGCCTTCGACGCGATCATGGCGGCGATCCGGCTGGCGAAGGCAGGCCAGGTCGCGGGCATCGTCACCGCGCCGATCCACAAGGAGGCGCTGGCAGCCGCCGGTTTGCACTATCCCGGCCACACGGAGATCCTGGCCGAACAGGGCGGCGCCCGGCGCGTGGCGATGATGCTGGCCAACGACGAGATCCGCACGGTGCTCGTCACCATCCATTGCTCGCTGCTCGACGCCATCCGCCGCGCGGACTTCGACGCGCAGATGTCGGCCATCCGCTTCGCCCACGAAGGCGGCCGGGCGCTGGGCATCGCCGCGCCGCGCATCGCCGTGGCCGGGCTCAACCCGCATGCGGGCGAAGGCGGCCTGTTCGGCGACGAAGAGACGCGCATCATTGGCCCGGCCATCGAAGCCGCGCGGCGCGAGGGGATGGATGCCAGCGGCCCCTGGCCGGGCGACACGGTTTTCATGCAGGCGCGCCGGGGCCGGTTCGACGTGGTGGTGGCGCAGTACCACGACCAGGGCCTGATTCCGGTGAAATACCTGGGTCTGGAAAAAGGCGTGAACATCACGCTCGGCCTGCCCTTCGTGCGCACCAGCCCCGATCACGGCACCGCCTTCGACATCGCGGGGCGCGGCAGCGCCGACCCCGGCAGCCTCCAGGCCGCCATCGGCTATGCCAGCCGTCTCGCCGCCGCGCGCGCCTGACGGCGCACGCGCCTGCACCGGCGGACCGCTGGCATCCCGAAGAATCCGCGGCCCGGCTGCCCAGGATCAACCTAGAAACGGCAGTTGGATGCGCCTGCCGGTGCCGTGATCGGGGTGCCAGGCAAGGCTGAGCGCAGCGGCTCCAACAGCACCTGCGTGCTGTTGGACAGCGCGAAGAAGGCCTGTCTCCGGCAGGCCTGCGCCCTGCAAGGGCGACGACGCGGCGGGCTACTGCCCGCAAGGAGGAGCAACGCCGCATGGCGCGCCGAGCGCGGTGCTGGCAGGTGCATAGCGCTCTCACCCACGAGGTGAACGCCATCGAAGCCGTCAACGCTCGATTTCATGCGGCTTGTCAAGGGATACGAAGCGGTCAACTGCCGTTTCTAGGATCAAAGGCTGCCGATCCTGGGGTCCAGCGCATCGCGCAGCCCGTCGCCCAGCAGGTTGAACGCCAGCACCGTCGCGAAGATCGCCAGGCTCGGGAACAGCGCGATGTGCGGCGCGTTGAGCATGTCGGCGCGCGCCTCATTGAGCATCGCCCCCCATTCCGGCGTGGGCGGCTGCGCGCCCAGCCCCAGGAACGACAGGCTGGCAGCCGTGATGATGGAAGTGCCGATGCGCATGGTGAGGTACACCACCACCGCCGACACCGTGCCCGGCAGCAGGTGGCGCAGCATGATGACCGCGTCCGATGCGCCGATGGAGCGCGCCGCCTCGATGAAGGTCTGGTGCTTGAGCGCCAGCACGTTGCCGCGCACCAACCGCGCGAACGCCGGCACGCTGAACACCGCCACCGCCATGATGACGTTGAGCATGCCGTTGCCCAGGATGGCCACGATGCCGATGGCCAGCAGGATGCCGGGGAAGGCGAACAGCACGTCGGACATGCGCATCACGATGCGGTCCCACCAGCCCTCGTAGTAGCCCGCCAGCAGGCCCAGCAGCGTGCCCGCCACGGCGCCCACGGCCACCGAGACCAGGCCTGCGGCCAGCGAGATGCGCGCACCCATGAGGATGCGGCTGAAGATGTCGCGCCCCAGCGCATCCACGCCGAACCAGTGCTGCGCCGAGGGTGGCGCGTTGAGCGCGTCGTAGTCGAAGAAGTTCTCGGCATCGTAGGGCGCGAACCAGGGCGCCAGCGCCGCCACCAGCACCAGCAGCAGCACGAACGCGCCCGCTGCGAGCGCCACGCGCTGGCGCAGGAACTTACGCCAAAACTCGGCGGCGGGCGTGCGTACCGCTTGCGCGGCCTGCGGCGGAGAGGCAGGTGAAGAGGTGTTCACTTGAATCGGATGGTGGGGTTGATGATGGCGTACAGCACGTCCACCACGAGGTTGATGAGAATGAACTCCAGCGAGAACAGCAGCACCAGCGCCTGGATCACCGGGTAGTCGCGCATCTCCACCGCGTCCACCAGCAGGCGGCCCATGCCGGGCCAGTTGAACACCACCTCGACCACGATGGAGCCGCCGAGCAGGAAGCCGAACTGCAGCCCCATCATGGTGACCACCGGGATCAGCGCGTTGCGCAGCCCGTGCTTGACCACCACCATCGGCTCGCCCAGGCCCTTGGCGCGCGCCGTGCGCACATAGTCTTCCTGCAGGACGTCGATGAACGCGCTGCGCGTGAAGCGCGCCATCACCGCCGCCACGCCCGCGCCCAGCGTAAGCGAGGGCAGGACATAGTGGCGCCACGAATCCGCCCCCACGGTCGGCAGCCAGCCGAGCCGCACCGAGAACAACTGCATGAGCAGCATGCCCAGGGCGAACGAGGGCAACGAAATGCCCGACACCGCCAGCGTCATGCCCACGCGGTCGGGCCAGCGGTTGCGCCACACGGCACAGGCCATGCCCAGGGCCAGCCCCAGCAGCACCGACCACGCCATGGCGGCCACGGTGAGCAGGAGGGTCGGCCAGAAGCGCTCCGCGATCTCGGTTGCCACGGGCCGCTTGCTGCGGATGGACAGGCCGAAGTCGCCCCGCAGCGCATGGCCGAAGAAGCGCACGAACTGCTGCGGCAGCGGCAGATCCAGCCCCAGGTCGCGCCGAACCAGCTCCACCGTCTCGGGCCCCGCGTCGGGCCCCGCCGCCAGGCGCGCCGGGTCGCCAGGCAGCAGGTGTACAAACAGGAACACCAGCACCGCCACGATGAGCAGCGTGGGCACGAGGCCCAGCAGGCGGCCGGCGAGATAGCGGGTCATGCAGGGCGCGGCTTACTTGAGTTCTGCCTCATCGAAATTGAAACTTCCGTCCGGAATCACGTAGAAGCCCACAAGGTTGCGCGCGCGCACCGACAGCAGCCGCTCGGTCACCAGGAAGGCCCAGGGCGCGTCCTTCCAGATGCGCTGCTGCGCGTCGGCGTAGAGCCGGGTCTTCTCGACGTCATCGGTGGTGACGAGCGCTTTGGCAAGGTCGGCGTCCACCGCGTCGTTCCTGTAATACGCGGTGTTGAACAGGCGCGGCGGGAACGATTCCGACGCCAGCAGCGGGCGCAGCGCCCAGTCGGCCTCGCCCGTCGATGACGACCAGCCCACGTAGTACATGCGCACCGGCGCGGTGGCCGGGTCCTGCGCGCTTTCCACGCGCTCCACGCGCTGGCCGGCCTCCAGCGCCAGCACCTGCACCTTGATGCCCACCTGCGCGAGCTGCTGCTGCACGAACTGGATCACCTTCTGCGCCGTGGTGTGGTTGTAGGCGCTCCACAGCGTGGTCTCGAAACCGTTGGGGTAGCCCGCCTCCTTCAGCAGCTCGCGCGCCTTGGCCGGGTTGTAGGGCCAGGGGCCGAGCCTGGTGTTGTAGGCCACACCCTTGGGCAGCACGCCCTCGGCGGGAATCGCGTAGCCCGCGAAGGCCACCTTCACGAGCGCATCCTTGTCGATGGCGTAGTTGATGGCCTCGCGCACCTTGGGGTTGTCGAACGGCTTTTGCAGCGTGTTCAGCGACAGGTAGCGCTGGATGATGGAGGGCGCGCTGGTCACCTCCAGGCTCGGCTTCGCCTGCAGGCTCGCCACTGCCTCGGGTGGCATGGGGAAGGCGAAGTGGGCCTCGTTGGTCTGCATCATGGCCGCGCGCGTGTTGTTGTCCACCACGGGGCGCCAGGTGATGCTGTCGAGCTTGGGGTAGCCCTTCTTCCAGTAGCCGTCGAACCTGGCGACCTTCAGGTAGTCGGTGGCCTTCCATTCGACGAACCTGTACGGCCCCGTGCCCACGGGGTGCTGGGCGATGCCCTTGCTGCCGTACTGGGCCAGCGCCGTGGGCGAGATGATGACGCCCGAGGGATGGGCCAGTGTGTTGATGAAGGGCGAGAACGGCTCCTTGAGCGTGAAGCGCACGGTGGTGGCGTCCAGCGCCTCGGTCCTGGCGATGTTCTTGTAGAGGTTGTAGCGCTTGAGCTTGTTGTCGGGGTTGGTCGCCCGGTCGAACGTGACCTTCACCGCCTCGGCGTTGAACGGCGTGCCGTCGTGGAACCGGATGCCGCTCCTGAGCTTGACGGTATAGACCAGGCCGTCCTTGCTGGCGGTGTAGCCCTCGGCCAGCACGGGCACCATCTTCATGTCCTTGTCGAAGCCGAACAGCCCCTGGTAGAACGACTTCGCCACCGCCTGCGAGAGCGTGTCGTTGGCGTCGTAGGGGTCGGTGGTGGTGAAGTTGGACTGCACGGCCACCACCAGGTCGCCGGCGGCGTGGGCCGCCTCGCCGGCCAGGCCGGCCAGCGCCAGGGCGGCAGCAATGCGGGAGAAACGCTTGTTCATGCTTGGGGACTCCTTGGGGAAAAACGACGAAAGGCGGCGCACGGGCATCGTCAATCAGTAGCGCCCGCCCACATGATGCCGCGCCACGAAGTGGCCCGGCGCCACCTCGTGCAGGGGCGCGACCTGCGGAGCATCGCCCACGGCGTGGATCGGGCTGGGCACGTCTTCGGCCATGAGCTCGCGCACGGCGTGGCGCCGCGCGGGATCGGCCACCGGCACCGCCGCCAGCAGGCGGCGCGTGTAGGCGTGCTGCGGGTCCTCGAACACCGCGCGGCGCGGGCCCAGCTCGACGATCTGGCCCAGGTACATCACGGCCACGCGGTGGCTGATGCGCTCCACCACCGCCATGTCGTGCGAGATGAACACGAAGGAGATGGCGAACTCCTGCTGCAGGTCGAGCAGCAGGTTGATGATCTGCGCGCGGATGGACACGTCGAGCGCGGACACCGCCTCGTCGGCGACCACCACCTTGGGGTTGAGCGCCAGCGCCCGCGCGATGGCGATGCGCTGGCGCTGCCCGCCCGAGAACTCGTGCGGATAGCGCTGCGCCGCCTCGGCGGGCAGGCCCACCCTGCCGAGCAGCCAGCGCACGCGCTCCTGCGCCGCGGCGGGCGCGGCCAGGCCGTGCAGCAGCATCGGCTCCAGCACCGAGTAGCCCACCGTCAGGCGCGGATCGAGCGAGGCGAAGGGGTCCTGGAACACGAACTGGATGTCGCGCCGCAGCGCCTGCAGCGCGCGACCGCGCAGGCCCGCGATGTCGCGGCCCGCCACCTCCACGCGGCCGGCCTGGAAATCCACCAGCCGCGCCAGCGACCGGCCCGTAGTCGATTTGCCGCAGCCCGACTCGCCCACGATGGCCAGCGTCTCGCCGGGCTGCACGCTGAAGCTCACCCGCTCCACCGCATGCACCTCGCGCGTCACGCGGCCCAGGATGCCGCCCGCCAGCGGGAAGCGGGTGGTGAGCCCCTCGACCCGCAGCACCGGCGCGGCGTCGCGGCGCACCGTGTCGGCCACCGCATCGCCCTGCCCCGCGCCATCGCCCGCCTGCGCGAAGCGCGCCGGCAGGTCGCGCCCGCGCATGGCGCCCAGGCGCGGCACGGCGGCCAGCAGCGCGCGGGTATAGGCCTCGCGCGGTGCGGCGAACAGGGCCGCGCTCGCCGCCTCCTCCACCTTGTCGCCGCGCAGCATCACCAGCACGCGGTCGGCCACCTCGGCCACCACGCCCATGTCGTGGGTGATGAAGATCACACCCATCGCCATGTCGCGCTGCAGTTGCTGGATCAGCGCGATGATCTGCGCCTGGATGGTCACGTCCAGCGCCGTCGTGGGCTCGTCGGCGATCAGCAGCGCGGGCTTGCAGGCCAGCGCCATGGCGATCATCACGCGCTGGCGCATGCCGCCCGACAACTGGTGCGGATGGCGCCCCGCCACGCTGGCCGCGTCGGGAATGCGCGCCAGGTCGAACATGCGCAGCGCCTCGGCGGCGGCGGCGCGGCGCCCCAGGCCCTGGTGCAGCCGCAGGGATTCGGCCACCTGCTCGCCCACGGTGAACACCGGGTTCAGCGAAGTCATGGGCTCCTGGAACACCATGGCCATGTCCGCTCCGCGGATGCCGCGCATCTGCGCCTGCGTGGCGCGCGCCAGGTCCACGCGAGCGCCGCCGCGCCGCGTGAGCCACATCTCGCCGCTGCCGATGCGCCCGCCGCCCTGCTCCACCAGCCGCATGAGCGCCAGCGACGCCACCGACTTGCCCGAGCCCGATTCGCCCACGATGGCCAGCGTCTCGCCGGCATCGACGTGCAGGTCCAGCGCGCGCACGGCCTGCACCGCGCCGTTGCGGAAGCTCACGCCGAGGTTGCGCACGTCGAGCACGCGCCCGGCGCGCGGCGCCGCCGTCATGCGCCGCTCCCGTCGGCCTCGTCGGCATAGATGGCGCAGGCCGGCGCCGCGCCCGACCGCGCCCAGCCGCGGTACATGCCCTCGGTGTTGAAAGGCAGCGCCACATTGCCCTGCCGATCCACGGCGATCAGCCCGCCGCGCCCGCCAAGCGGCGGCAGCATCTCGTGCACCACGCGCCCCGCGGCCTCGCCCAGCGGCAGGCCACCGTAGGCCATGCGCGCCGACAGGTCATGCGCCGCCAAGCCGCGGATGAAGGCCTCGCCTGCGCCCGTACACGACACGGCCACCGTCGCGTCGTTGGCGTAGCAGCCCGCGCCGGCGAGCGGCGAATCGCCGACGCGGCCCGGCAGCTTGTTGGTGACGCCGCCGGTCGATGTCGCCGCCGCCAGGCCGCCCTGCGCGTCGAGCGCCACGGCGCCCACGGTGCCGAACTTGCCGCGCTCCTCCAGCGGCGCCGTGGCCGTCGCCAGCAGGCGTTGGCCGTCATGGTCCAGCGCCGTCGCCTCGCCCGCCGCCGCGCGCACGGCCTGCAGTTGCGCCAGCCGCTCGGGCGTACCGAACCAGGCCGGATCGACGGTCGCGCAGCCGTGCGCCATGGCGAAGCGCTCCGCACCCTCGCCGATCAGCAGCACGGGGCCCTGGTGTTCCAGCACGCACCGCGCCGCCAGCACGGGGTTGCGCAGCCGCGTGACGCCCGCCACGGCGCCCACGGCGAGGTCGGCGCCGCGCATCACGCAGGCATCCAGCTCGTGCCGGCCATCGGCGGTGTAGACCGCGCCGCGCCCGGCGTTGAAGAGCGGGCATTCCTCCAGCAGCCGCACGGCCTCGGTCACCACGTCGAGGGCCGGCGCGCCGCGCTCCAGCAGCGCCTGCGCCGCCCGCAGGACGGCGCACAGGGCATCGCGGTAGCGCCGCTGCTGTCCGGGCGTGGCGCCGGCCCGGCTGAGGGTGCCCGCGCCGCCATGGATGGCGACGACGGGCCGTGCGGCCATCCGCGCGCCGGAAGTGTTCATGGGGATGCTTTCGCCTTCGGCTGCGGTATGCGCTTTTCCGGGGCGCCCCGACGGCGCGCGGCGCTCATGGCACAACCTGCGGCGGGGTTGGCGCGCAGGCGCTCGACGGGCGCTATGCCCGGCGCAGGCGCGATGCGGTGGAGGATGGCGAAGATCACTGCCGCAATGTAAGGCAAGCGCAAGGCGCGCCGCCCTTGCGCCAACCTTCCGGAGCCCATGGAAGATATACTCCCCCACATGCTATCTGCCACCGCAGGTAAACAGGATTATTCATAGGCATACTCCCCGATAGTATCCAAAAAAACCCCGCCCGCGCGTCCGGAAGGAAAGCGAAACCGGGCCGCTCTCAAGAAGGTTTCCCACTGGTCTTCTTTCTGCTTGGCCGCGGCGGCAGGCGGCCGGGCGGCCAGGGGCGGCGCCTTCTTGGCGGACGATTCGCGGTCATTTTGGCCCCTGCCTGGGCGGCAATGGCAGGGCTTGCCTTCTCACCAGTGCCCCAACCGCCCCGCAACTCGCCACGCCCCTCGCGTCCTCAATGAACAATCCCGGATCATCCTGGAAACGGCAGTTGACCGCTTCGTATCCCTTGCCAGGCCGCATGCAATCAAACGTTGATGGCTTCGATGGGGTTCGCCTCGTGGGTGAGAGCGCCATGCACCTGCCGGTTCCAGGATAATCGGGGGCATGAAAACACTGTTGCTGAAGCCGGCCGTCGTGGTGTCCCTGCTTGCTGCTCTTGCCGGGTGTGGCAGCTCTCCGGTCTACGAGGACGAGGACTTCAAGAAGGAGACCCCCTTCCAGCGGGCCGTGGACAGCGCCCCCGTGAAGGCCTGCGATGCCGCGCAGATGGCGCTGCTCAGCCAGGGCTACCGCATCGAGGCCAGCGATGGGCTGTCCGTCCATGCCCAGAAGCACTTCCAGCCCGATGACGAGGTCAACACCACCATCGATTTCTACGTCACCTGCAAGGAGCAGGACGGCGGGGCCATGGTGTTTGCCAACGCGGTGGAGACCACCTACGAGCTCAAGAAGACTTCGAACGCCACGGGGTTCAGCGTGGCCGGCGCAGGCAGCATCACCATGCCGTGGTCCAAAAGCGCCGACTCGCTGGTGAAGGTGGCCGGCCAGACCATTGCGGACGGCAAGTTCTACCAGCGGTTCTTCGACCTGCTCTCGACCTACCTGGGCGGCAAGGCCCGCTGACGGCACCCCGCACCGGCCGCGCCTCCCGCAGGGCCCGGCAATGGCGAAGCGCGCGCTTGGCGCCTGCGCGCCAACGTGTACGATGCGCCACCAACCGCCGAGCCAGAGCAGGCCCGCGCGCCCGAGCCGGTCGATGCGGGAGAGTGCCTGATGCCCGGGGGAATGCGCCATCGGGCAATGCCAGCTCCGGCCCGGCGGTCTTCCGCGCCGCGCCACACCGCAAGGAGCACAGCTTTGCCCATGAATTCGAAAGACCTCCAGCGCAAGACCTTCCTGCTGCTGCTGGCCGGCGTGACGCTGGCCTTCCTGGCCATCCTCTGGCCCTTCTACGGCGCGGTGTTCTGGGGCGTGGTGCTGACCATCGTGTTCGCGCCGCTGCACCGCCGCATCGTCGCGCGCATGCCGCAGCGGCCCACGCTGGCCGCGCTGGCGACGCTGGGGCTGTGCCTGCTCATCGTCATCCTGCCCACGGCGCTGGTGGCCGTCTCGCTGGTGCAGGAGGCCGCCACCGTGTACGCGCGGCTGAAGTCCGGCGAAATCGACATGGGCGCCTACTTCCAGCAGATCGTGGCGGCCCTGCCTTCGTGGCTGGTGGGGCAACTGGAGCGCTTGGGCATCACCAGCATCGCCTCGCTGCAGCAAAAGCTCTCGGCCATCGCGGTGCAGGGCGGCCAGGTGTTGGCCACGCAGGCGTTCAACATCGGGCAGAACACGTTTCAGTTCCTCGTGGGGTTCTGCATCATGCTGTACCTGCTGTTCTTCCTGCTGCGCGACGGCATGGCGCTGGTGGCGCTGATCCTCCACGCGGTGCCGCTCGACGACATGCACAAGCGGGCCCTGGGCGCCAAGTTCGCCACCGTGATACGGGCCACCGTCAAGGGCAACATCGCGGTGGCCGCGACGCAGGGCCTGATCGGCGGGCTGACCTTCTGGGCCCTGGGCATCGAGGCGCCGCTGCTGTGGGGCGTGCTGATGGCCTTCCTGTCGCTGCTGCCGGCGGTGGGCGCGGGCCTGATCTGGGGCCCGGTGGCCGTGTACTTCCTGGCCACGGGCGCGCTCGTGCAGGGCATCGTGCTGATCGCCGTGGGCGTGGGCGTGATCGGGCTGGTGGACAACATCCTGCGCCCCATCCTCGTGGGCAAGGACACGCGCATGCCCGACTACGTGGTGCTGATCTCCACGCTGGGCGGCATGGCGATGTTCGGCCTGAACGGCTTCGTCATCGGCCCGGTCATCGCGGCGCTGTTCATCGCGGCCTGGGACATCTTCGCCAACAGCAGCCACGAGGCGGAGCCGCCGGCCCGCTGACACCGCTAGTGCGGTGTTCGATGCTTGAAAAGCGATGCGGCAAAAGGCGCGGTTTCATGTGCTGCTCAGCGTTGAACCTGGAAACGGCAGTTGACCGCTTTGCATCCCTTGCCAGGCCGCATGCAATCGAGCGTTGACGGCTTCGATGGGGTTCACCTCGTGGGTGAGAGCGCTATGCACCTGCCAGCACTGCGCTAGGCCAGTCGCTATCGAATAGATAGCATCCAGCGCTTGTTTCGCCTGCGCTGGAGGCATTTTTCATCTACAGAATCCCCGGCATCGTGGCACGGGTCGGCGCGTGCGTGGAGCGCTCCAGCACGTGGCGCACCATGGACTGCGCCAGCTCCTCCTCCGCCAGGAAGATGCGGCCCAGGTTCTCGCGCTCCATGAGCCGCGCCTCCTCCTCGCCGTGGGCGCGCACGGCGGTCTCGATGCCGGGGTTGAGCATGCGCGTGGCGGCAACCATCTGGCGCACGTGCAGCGTGTCGGGGATGGCGATGACGAGCATGCGCGCGCGCGCGATGTGCGCCTGGATCAGCACCGCCTGGTCCGCCGCGTCGCCCGACACCGCGGCGCGGCCCTCGGCGCGCAGGCGCTCCACGATGTCGCGGTTCTGGTCGACCACGACGAACGGCAGGTCGTGCGCGGCCAGCGCGTCGGCGATACGCTGTCCGACCCGGCCGTAGCCCACCAGCACCACCTGGCGGGCCAGAAAGCGCTGGTCGGTGGTCATGGGCAGCTCGGCCAGCGGGTCGTCGCGCAACTCCAGCCGCCGCGCCAGCCCGGAATTCTCGCTGAGCCACCTCTGCAGCGGCACCACCGCGCGGAACAGCAGCGGGTTGAGCGCGATGGAGATCAGCGCGCCCGCCAGCACCAGGCTCTGACCCTCCTTGGGCAGCAGGCCCAGCGTGCCGCCCAGGCCGATCAGGATGAACGAGAACTCGCCGATCTGCGCCAGGCTGGCCGAGATGGTGAGCGCCGTGCCCAGCGGGTAGCGGAAGGCCAGCACCAGCGCCGCGGCGGCGATGGTCTTGCCGAGCATGATGATGGCGATCACCGCCAGCGTCTGCCATGGATGTTGCACCACCACCCACGGGTCGAACAGCATGCCCACCGAGACGAAGAACAGCACGGCGAAGGCGTCGCGCAGCGGCAGCGATTCCTCCGCCGCGCGGTGGCTGAACTCCGACTCGCGCAGCACCATGCCGGCGAAGAACGCGCCGAGCGCGAACGACACGCCGAACAGCGCCGAGGCCGCGTAGGCGATGCTCACCGCCGCAGCCGCCACGCAGAGCGTGAACAGCTCGCGCGAGCCGGTGCGCGCGGCCTGCCACAGCACCCACGGGAACAGCCGCCGCCCCACCACGAGCATCGACAGCACGAAGCCGCCCACCTGCAGCAGCGTGATGCCGAGCGAGCGCCACAGCGCGTCGGTGCCCGCGCCATCGCCTTTGCCGCCCAGCCAGCCGGCCAGCGGCGGCAGCAGCACCAGCACCAGCACCATGGCGAGGTCTTCCACCACCAGCCAGCCCACGGCCACGCGGCCCGTGAAAGAATCCAGGATGCCCAGGGTTTCGAGCGCGCGCAGCAGCACTACGGTGCTGGCCACCGACAGCGACAGCCCGAACACCAGCGCGCCACCCGGGTTCCAGCCCCAGAGCAGCGCTACGCCGGTGCCCAGCAGCGTGGCGGCCAGCATCTGCACCAGCGCGCCGGGCACGGCGATCCAGCGCACGGCCAGCAGATCGCTGAGCGAGAAATGCAGGCCCACGCCAAACATCAGCAGCATCACGCCGATCTCGGCGAGCTGCTTGGCGATCTCCGCGTCGGCCACGAAGCCCGGCGTGGACGGGCCGATCAGGATGCCCGCCACCAGGTACCCCACCAGCGCGGGCAGCCGCAGCTTGGCCGCCACGAAGCCGAGCAGCAGTGCCAGCCCAAGGCCGGCGGCGATGATGTGGATCAGGGCGACGTTGTGCGGCATGGACCGGGCTCCTCCGCAGGGGGATATGCGCGGCAGGCACTGCCGCGGCGGCGCTGCCCGGCGCCGCCACCGGGGCATGGACCGTTATAACCGCATTCGCCGGACGGCGCGGCAGGAAAGCAAGCCCGTCCGCCCGCGCCGGGCGGAGAAGCCCCGTCAGCCCATGTGCAGGCCGCCGTTGACGGAGAAGTCCGCCCCCGTGGAGTAGCCGCTTTCGTCCGATGCCAGCCAGGCGATGATGGAGGCGATCTCGCCGGGCTCGCCCAGGCGCTTGACGGGAATGGTGCTGACGATCTTGTCGATCACGTCCTGGCGGATGGCGCGAACCATGTCGGTGCCGATGTAGCCGGGGCTCACGGTGTTGACCGTCACGCCCTTGCCGGCCAACTCCTGCGCCAGCGCCATCGTGAAGCCGTGCATGCCGGCCTTGGCGGCGGAATAGTTGGTCTGTCCGGCCTGGCCCTTCTCGCCGTTCACGGACGAGATGTTGATGATGCGGCCCCAGCCTTTTTCCACCATGTCGTCCACGACCTGCTTGGTCACGTTGAACATGCTGTTGAGGTTGGTTTCGATGACCGCCGTCCACTCCTCGGGCGTCATCTTGAGGAACATGCGGTCGCGCGTGATGCCCGCGTTATTGACCAGTACGTCGATGCTGCCGTGCTCTTTCCGGGCAAGAGTGAACGCCTCGACGGTGGAATCCCACGACCCGACGTTGCCGACCGAGGCGTGGAACTCGTAGCCCAGCGCATGCTGCTCGGCCAGCCATTTGGGGTAGTCGCGCGTGGGGCCGCAGCCCGCGATGACCTTGAAGCCCTCTTTGTGCAGGCGCTGGCAAATCGCGGTTCCGATACCGCCCATGCCGCCGGTGACGTATGCGACTTTCTGGCTCATTTTGATGCTTTCCGAAGATATGTGGTGACTGCCGTGCCCGCGAGGGCCATGCAAATACTGTACCGGATAGAACGCCCCGACGTCCTCAGGAAAACACGGAGCGTTGACGCGGCACGGCGATGCGGCTCACCGTTCGGGGCCCGCACGCACACGGCCCAGGCCGTTTTCCGAGCGACGCTTGAACCTGGAAACGCAGCCCACGAAGCCGAGTACACGGAAATCACAACACTCCCTGGTGGTCCAGCGGCGAAACGCGGCAGCGGTTGTGCGGCTGCTGCCGCCTGCCGCACGCACGGCGCCCCGGTTGCTCAGCGCTCGATCGTGAGCGCCACCCCCATGCCGCCGCCGATGCACAGCGAGGCCAGGCCCTTCTTCGCGTCGCGGCGCTGCATCTCGTGCAGCAGCGTGACCAGGATGCGGCAGCCCGAGGCGCCGATGGGATGGCCGATGGCGATGGCGCCGCCGTTGACGTTGACCTTGCCCACGTCCCAGCCCATTTCCTGGTGCACGGCGCAGGCCTGGGCGGCGAAGGCTTCGTTGATCTCCAGCAGATCCAGGTCGGCGGAAGTCCAGCCCGCGCGGCGCAGCGCCTTGGTGGATGCCGGCACCGGGCCCATGCCCATGTAGGCCGGGTCCAGGCCGCTGGT
This sequence comes from Curvibacter soli, assembly GCF_029211125.1. Classification (GTDB taxonomy): domain Bacteria; phylum Pseudomonadota; class Gammaproteobacteria; order Burkholderiales; family Burkholderiaceae_C; genus Curvibacter_A; species Curvibacter_A soli. The sequence continues at coordinate 18,093 of NZ_JARGEN010000039.1, read as the reverse complement.
GGCATAGCTGGCGATGCGGCCCAGCGGCTTCAGGCCCAGTGCGTCGGCGGTGCGCGCGGTCATCACCATCACGGCGGCGGCGCCGTCGTTGATGCCCGAGGCATTGCCCGCCGTCACGCTGCCTTCCTTGTCGAAGGCAGGCCGCAGGCCGGCGAGCGCCTCGGCGCTGGTCTTGCGGTTGATGTATTCGTCGGTGTCGAACAGCAGCGGCTCACCCTTCTTCTGTGGGATGGGCACGGGCACGATCTCGTCCTTGAACCTGCCAGCCTCCTGCGCCGCGACGGCCTTGCGCTGCGAATCCAGCGCCATTTCGTCCTGCTGCGCGCGGCTGATGCCGTACTTCCTGGCCACGTTCTCGGCGGTGATGCCCATGTGGTACTGGTTGTAGACGTCCCACAGGCCGTCGACGATCATGCTGTCGGCGAGCTTCCAGTCGCCCATGCGCTGGCCATCGCGCGAATGTGGCAGTACGTGCGGCGCGGCGCTCATGTTCTCCTGGCCGCCGGCGATCACGACCTCGCTGTCGCCGGTTGCCACAGCCTGCGCCGCCAGCATGACGGCCTTGAGGCCCGAACCGCAGACGGCGTTGATGGTCAGGCCCGGCGTCTGGTGCTGCAGCTTGGCGCCCAGCAGCGCCTGGCGGGCCGGGTTCTGCCCCACGCCCGCGGCCAGCACCTGGCCCATGATGACCTCGCCGATCTGCTCGTCCCCCACGCCGGTACGGTTCAGCAGTGCGCGGATCACGGTGGCGCCGAGCGCCGTGGCGGGGATGCCGGCCAGGCTGCCGCCGAACTTGCCTACAGCGGTGCGGGCGGCCCCGACGATGACGATGTCTTCCATATGGCGTCTTTCTTTGTCGTTGATTTGTCGTTGCGATGCAAGCTGCGGGGATTGCCCCTCGTTGCGGTCCGGGCCATGCATCAGGCTTTTTGCCGCACGTAGCGGCCCGGCGCAGCCTCGATGGGCTCGGCACCGTATGACTTCGGCGCGGCAACCTGCCTGCCGGCATGCGCCTTGAGCCAGGCGGCCCAGTCGGGCCACCAGCTCCCGGGGTGCTCCTGCGCGCCCTGCAGCCACTGCGCCAGCGTGGGCGGTAGCTTGCCGTCTGGGCGCAGCCAGTGGCTGCGCTTGTTCTTCGATGGAGGGTTGATCACGCCCGCGATGTGGCCCGAAGCCCCCATCACGAAGCGCTTGGGGCCCGGCAGGCATTGCGTGGATGCATAGGCCCCCCCGCCATGCATGCCGATGGGCACGATGTGATCCTCGCGCGAGCCGTAGATGTAGACGGGAATATCGACCTTGCGCAAATCCACCTTCTGCCCGCAAACCACCGCGCGGCCCGGCTTGACGAGGTTGTTCTCGAAATACGTGTTGCGCAGGTACCAGGCGTAGAACGGCCCGGGCAGGTTGGTGGAGTCGCTGTTCCAGTACAGCAGGTCGAAGGCCGGCGGCGTCTCGCCCTTGAGGTAGTTGCCCACCACGTAGTTCCACACCAGGTCGTTGGGCCGCAGGAAGCTGAAGGCGGATGCCAGCTCCTGCCCCTTGAGCAGCCCGCCCTCGCCCAGTTGCATCTCGCGGAAGCGCACGAACGCCTCGTCGATGAACACGTCGAGCACTCCGGTGTCGCTGAAGTCGAGGAAGGTGGTGAGGAAGGTGGCCGAGGCCACGGGTTTCTCGCCGCGCGCCGCCAGCACCGCCAGCGCCGTGCCAAGCAGCGTGCCGCCGACGCAGAAGCCCAGCGCGTTGATGGCGTCGGCGCCCGTCAGCGCGCGCACGCGCTCGACGGCCTCGATCACTGCGTCCTGCACGTAATCGTCCCAGGTCTTGTCGGCCAGCGATTCGTCCGGGTTGCGCCAGCTCACGACGAAGGTGCGGTGGCCCTGCTCCACCGCGTAGCGGATCAGCGAGTTGTCGGGTTGCAGGTCGAGGATGTAGTACTTGTTGATGCACGGCGGCACCAGCAGCAGCGGGCGCTGGTACACCCGGGGCGTGAGCGGCTTGTATTCGATGAGCTGGAACAGCGGGTTCTCGAACACCACGGCGCCCTCGGTGGTGGCAACGTTGCGTCCGACCTCGAACAGGCTCTCGTTGGTCTGGCTCACGTGGCCCTGGCGCAGGTCGTGCAGCAGGTTGCGCACGCCCTGGGCGATGCTCTCGCCATGGGTTTCTATGGCGCGCTGCTGCGCGTCCGCGTTGCCGGCCAGGCTGTTGCTCGGCGCCAGCGCCGCCGCCCACTGCTCCACCGCGAAGCGGATGCGCGCGCGCGTCTTGTCGTCCGCCTCCACGGCGTCGGCCAGGGCCAGCAACGTGCGCGTGTTGAGGGAGTAGACCGCTGCCGAGAACGCAGCCACCGGGTTGTGCGCCCAGGCCGGGCCGCTGAAGCGGCGGTCGTGGCTCACGGGGTTGCCGCGCAGGCACTCGTTCCACAACGCGGCAGCCTCTTCGACGTATTGCAGGCGCAGGGCTTCGGCCTTGGCCGGCGGCACGAAGGGCGGCTGGGTGCCCGTGGTCGGCAGCAGATGCTGGAGTGCATCCAGCGCCTGCTTCCACCCGTCTTCCATGGTCCGCTGGAATTGCTGGGCGCCTTGGGCCCAGGCCGCATTGGAATGCACGAGCGCTGTCTCCTTGCTGAATGTAGTGCCGCAGCATGCTGCGCGACATGTATACCATTGTTGCAGAGCCTTTGGAGCATGTCATGCACTTGGTTGTCATTGCCTGGCTGTACGTGACCGCGATGATGGCCGTCGCCGAGGCGGCGAGCCCGCAGGGGAGCCTGCTGGGCGCGGCGGTCACGTTCGTGCTGTATGGCCTGCTGCCGCTGGCCATCGTGGTTTATGTGCTGGGCACGCCCGCGCGCCGCCGCGCCCGGCGCGCGCGCCGGGCGCCTGCGCCCTCACTCGCGCCAGACGCAGGCGGCGAAGCGGCCCGCGCCGCCGAGGGCGGGCACGTCGCGCCGGTACGAGAAGAACCGTAGCGGATTCGCCACCGTGCACCACGCGGGGCCGCCGTCGTTGCCATGGACCGCCGCGACGCCCGCCGCGCGCAGCCGCCGCCGCGCCAGCGCGGGCAGGTCGGCCAGCCACTTGCCCGCATGCGCGGCGTGCGGCGCGAAGCACGCGGCGGCCGCGGCATCGTGCCGCGTGAAGGCATCGCGCACCTCCGGCCCCACCTCGAAGGCGCTGGGGCCGATGCAGGGCCCGAGCCATGCGATGCATTCGCCACCGGCGCCCAGCGCTCCGGCCACCGCCTCCAGCACGCCGCCGGCCAGCCCGCGCCAGCCCGCGTGCGCCGCGCCCACGGCAGTGCCGTCGCCGCGCGCAAATAGCACGGGCAGGCAATCGGCCACCATGATGGTGCAGGCCACGCCTGGCCGGTGCGCGGTGCAGCCGTCGGCCTGCGTGCCGTCGGGCGTGCCGGGGGCGAGTTCCACCACCTGCGTGCCATGCACCTGCCGCAGAAAGACCGGCCCGGGCACCACGCCGCGCAGCAACTCGCGGTTGGCGCGCACCGCCTCGGGCGCGTCGCCCACGTGGTCGCCGAGGTTCAGGCTGTCGCGCGGAGCCGCGCTGGCGCCGCCCGCGCGCGTGGTGCACAGCGCGCGCACGCCGGGTGGCGCGGGCCAGTTGGGCACCAGCCAGTCCGCAATGGCGGCAGGCCGCGCCATGGTCATTGCGCGTCCGGACAAGCCGCCGGGTGGGCCTGCTGGAACGCCGGCAGCGCCATGCAGGCCGCATATGCGGCCATCGTGCGCTCCAGGCCGGACAGATCCACGCCGAAGCGCTGCGCGTTGAAGATCTGCGGCGCCAGGCAGCAATCGGCCAGCGTGGGCTGCTCGCCATAGCACAGCCTCGATGGCGGCAGCCCCACGGCGGCCCGCGCCTCGGCCAGCAGGACCAACTGGCGCTCGAACGCCTCCAGCCCGCCGCGCACCCAGTGGTGATACCACGCCGTCTTGGCGGCCTCGTCCACGCCGACCTCCCGCGTCAGGTACTTCAGCACGCGCAGGTTGTTGAGGGGGTGGATCTCGCAGGCCACGATCTGCGCCAGCGCGCGCACGCGGGCTCGGCCCAGGGCATCGGGCGGCAGCAGCGGCGGCGCGGGCCAGGTTTCGTCGATGTATTCGATGATGGCCATCGACTGGCCCATGCGCGTGCCATCGTCTAGCTCCAGCAGGGGCACCAGGGTGTCGGCGGCCAGCGCGCTGTAGGGCGGCTGCCGGTGCTCGCCGCGCACCAGATGCACGGGCAGGTAGGTGTAGGCGATCTGCTTGACCTGCAGTGCGATGCGCACGCGGTACGACGCCGAGGAGCGGAAATAGCTGTAGAGCTTCATGGAGACACCAAGGATAGCGCGTTCCGTGCCGCCGCCCGGTAGACTCCATGCCATGCAGCATTCCGCCCCCGCGCAGCCGCCCGCGCCCGACTCGCCCGGCCCCTTGCAGCCGCCGCCGGTTGTCATGGGCCGCACGCCCATCCGCCACTGCCGCAACTGCGGCGCCGCCGTGGCGTACCGTATCCCCGACGACGGCGACACGCGCGAGCGCGCCGTGTGCCCGCAGTGCCACACCATCCATTACGAAAACCCGCTCACCGTGGTGGGCACGGTGCCGGTGCTGGGGCAGAAGGTGCTGCTGTGCAAGCGCAACATCGAGCCGCGCTGGGGCAAATGGACGCTGCCCGCAGGCTTCATGGAGCTGGGCGAAACCACCGCCGAGGGCGCGCAGCGCGAGACCGACGAGGAGGCCGGCGCGCAGATCGAGATGGGCCGCCTGTTCACGCTGCTGAGCGTGCGGCGCGTGGGCCAGGTGCACCTGTTCTATCTGGCGCGGCTGCTAGACGACAGCTTCTACCCGGGCCACGAAACCATCGAGGCGAAGCTGTTCGCCGAGGACGAGATTCCGTGGGACGAGCTGGCTTTCCGTACGGTGCGCACCACGCTCGAATGCTATTTCGCCGACCGCAAGGCGGGCGCGTTCTCGCTGCACCATCTGGACATCGAGTAAACCTGGAAACGGCAGGTGCATAGCGCTCTCACCCACGAGGTGAACGCCATCGAAGCCGGCAACGCTCGATTGCATGCGGCCTGGCAAGGGATACGAAGCGGTCAACTGCCGTTTCCAGGGTAAACCTTCGCCATCAAACAGCGAAGCCTGCGGCGCGCAGCAACTGCGCCGTCTCGTACAGGGGCAGGCCCATGATGCCCGAGTAGCTGCCGCTCATATGGGCGATATGGGCCGCCGCCCTGCCCTGCACCGCATAGGCTCCGGCCTTGCCCATGGGCTCGCCGGAATCCACGTAGGCGCCGATCTGCGCGGGCGTGAGCGGGGCGAAGCGCACCTGCGACACGCTGAGTGCCTGCAGCCGCTTGGTGCCGCGCTGCAGCGCCACGGCGGTCAGCACGCGGTGCGTGGTGCCCGACAGCTCGCCCAGCATGCGCGCCGCGTCCGCCGCGTCGGCGGGCTTGCCATAGATGCGCCGGCCCAGCGCCACCGTGGTGTCGGAGCACAGGATGGGCGCGTCGGCCAGCCCGCGCCTTGCGCGGCGCGCCATGGCGGCGTCGAGCTTCAGGCCCGTGACGCGCTCCACGTAGGCGGCGGGCGCTTCGTTCTTCAGCACGGCCTCGATGGCCTCGGCATCTTCCTGCACGTCGCCCGGCACCTCGCCGGACACATTGGGCAGCAGCAGTTCGTGGCGCACGCCGAGCTGGTCGAGCAGCTGGCGGCGGCGCGGGCTTTGGGAGGCGAGGTAGATGAAACCGGTCATGGATGGTGAATTCTTATAAGCCAAATCGGCCCCCAGCGCTTTACCTACCTGCGGTGGCAGCTATCGATACAGGAGCAATACCCCGATCATCCTGGAAACGGCGGTTGGATGCGCCTGCCGGTGCCGTGATCGGGGTGCCAGGCAAGACGCGACGACGCGGCGGGCTTGGTGCCCGCAAGGAGGAGCAACGCCGCATGGCGCGCCGAGCGCGGTGCTGGCAGGTGCATGGCGCTCTCACCCACGAGGTGAACCCCATCGGCGCCGTCAACGCTCGATTGCATGCGGCTTGTCAAGGAATACAAAGCGGTCAACTGCCGTTTTTAGGATCATTCCCGGTGGTACGGGTGGCCGGCGTTGACGGACCAGGCGCGGTAGAGCTGCTCGACGAGCAGCACGCGCGCCATGGCGTGCGGCAGGGTCATGTCGGACAGGCGGATGCGCTCGTGCGCGGCCTGGCGCAATGCGGGTTCCAGCCCGTCGGGCCCGCCGATCACGAGCGCCACGTCGTCGCCGCCCTGCTGCCAGTCGCGCAGCCGCGCGGCGAGCGCCAGGGTGGTGAGGGCGGTGCCGCGCTCGTCGAGCGCCACGATGCGCGCGCCGCGGTTCGTGCCGGAATGGATGGCCGCCTCGATGCGCTCGCGCTCGGCGGCAAGCAGTGTGCCCTGCGACTTGGCGCCGCGCGGCTCGGTCTTGACGGTGCGGATGTCCACGCGCAGTTCGGGCGGGAAGCGCTTGGCATAGTCGTCGCAGGCCGTCTGCGCCCATTCGGGCATGCGCTGGCCGACGGCGACGATGACCAGCTTCATGGCGCGCGGGCCTCAGCGCGCGGCGGGTTTGCGCGTGGCGGTCTTCCTGGCGGCAGATTTGGCTGCGGGCTTGGCGGCGCTCTTCTTGGTCGCCAACTTCTTGGTCGCCAACTTCTTGGTCGCGGGCTTCACCACCAGTGTCTTCATGGCCTTGGCGGGAGCCGTGGGCTTGGGGGCGGCGGCCTTCTTGGCAACCGTCCTGCCGGCAGGCTTGGCAGCGCTTTTCTTCACGGGCGCGGCCTTGGTCACGGGTGCGGCCTTGGTTTTGGCCTTGGGCTTGTCCTGCGCCTTGGGCGCGGCAGCCGCCTTCTTCGCCGCGGGTTTGCGCGGCGCGGGCTTCTCGGCCGCCACGGGCTTGGGCGCGCCGAGCTTCAGGCGCACCGGCATGTCGCCCCAGATCTCCTCGAGGTGGTAGTACTGGCGGATGGCCGGCTGCATGATGTGCGCCACGGCCTGGCCGCAGTCCACGATGATCCACTCGCCGTTCTCCTCGCCCTCCACGCGCGGCTTGGGAAAGCCGGCGCCGCGCACCGCGTCGCGCACGCTCGCGGCCAGCGCCTTGGTCTGGCGGTTGGAGGTGCCCGAGGCGATGATCACGCGCTCGAACAGCGGCGACAGGTGCTCGGTGTCGAAGACCTGAATATCCTGCCCCTTCACGTCCTCCAGGCCATCGACGATGGCGCGCTGGAGCTTCTGGGTATCTTTCTTGGTGGCGGATTCCGATTGGAGGAGTGTCGTCATCAGGCGGTCTGGTAGAGGTGATGTCGTTCAATATAGCGCGCAACGGCGCAGGGAACCAGTTGGTCGATTCCCATGCCCTGCGCAATGCGGCTGCGGATGTCGGTGGCGCTCACGTCGGTGGGCGGCAGGTGCAGGCGCAGGCAGCGCGCCTGCGGCAGATTCTTGATGCCAAATGGGCCTGCAGCGCTTGTTCCATCTGCGCGTGCAGCTACCGAAATTATAGCGATGCGCGCTATGTCGCCGACGCGGTGCCAGGTGTGCAGCGCATCGGCCTGGTCGGCGCCGATCACGAGGTAGAGCTGCGCGGCGGGATGTTCGGCCTGCAGCTCCTCCAGCGTGTCGATGGTGTAGGTAGGGCCCCGGCGCGCGATTTCACGCCCGTCCACCACGGTATGCGGCAGGCCGGCGAAGGCCAGTTGCGTCATCGCCAGCCGCTGTTTCGCCGGGCTCAGCGCGCGCGGCTTGTGCCAGGCCTGGCCCGTGGGCAGCACGTGCAGCGCGTCGAGCCCGATCTGCTCGACGGCGCAGCGCGCCACCGCAACGTGGGTGCGGTGCGGGGGGTCGAACGCGCCGCCATACACGCCGATGCGCAATTGCGCAGCCGGCGCTTCTTCTGCCTTGCCGATGCGCTCCCCGGCACTGGCGGGCGGGCTCACACCCATTCGCGGCGCACCAGATAGCGGCGGGCCAGCTCGGCCTCGGGCGAGCCGGGCTCCACGGGCCGCTGGTAGGCCCACGCGGCCAGCGGCGGCATGGACAGCAGGATGGATTCGGTGCGCCCGCCCGACTGCAGGCCGAAATGCGTGCCGCGGTCCCACACCAAATTGAATTCGACGTAGCGGCCCCGGCGATAGAGCTGGAACGCGCGTTCGCGCTCGCCATGGGGCATGCCCGCGCGGCGCTCCACGATGGGCAGGTAGGCCCCCAGGAAGGCATCGCCCACGGCCTGCGTCATCTCCATGCTGCGCGCGAAGCCCAGTTCGGCGAAGTCGTCGAAGAAGATGCCGCCCACGCCGCGCTGCTCGCCGCGGTGCTGCAGGTAGAAATATTCGTCGCACCACTGCTTGAAGCGCGGGTACAGGTGCGCGCCGAAGGGCGCGAGCGCAGCGCGGCAGGCATGGTGGAAATGCACGGCATCCTCGTCGAAGCCATAGAACGGCGTCAGATCCATGCCGCCGCCGAACCAGCACACGGGCGCGCCACCGGCGGGCGTGGCGGCGATCATGCGCACGTTCATGTGCACCGTGGGCACATAGGGATTGCGCGGGTGGAAAACCAGCGACACGCCCAGGGCCTCGAAGGGCGCGCCGGCCAACTCGGGCCGATGCTGGGTGGCGGAAGGCGGCAGCCGTGGCCCCCGCACGTGCGAGAAGCCGCAGCCCGCGCGCTCGAACACGCGCCCGCCTTCGAGGATCATGGTCACGCCGTCGCCCTGCAGCGCCTCGCCGGGCGGCTTGTGCCAGGGGTCGGACAGGAAGGCGGCGGCACCCTCGCCCGCCGCCTCGATGGCTGCCAGCGCGCCGGTGATGCGCCGCTGCAAGCCGAGCAGCCAGCCGCGCATGTCGTCCATGGATGAAGTCATCATTGGTAAAACAGGGCTTGAAACCGGCGCGCGCCCATCCAGCGGCACCCGCAGGCCCGACTTTGCCGGCCTGCCGGGTGTGCCCACTTGCGGGGGCGAGGGCCGCGGCTCCAAGCCTGCCCGCGCAGGCGCGGACGGTCCGCAGGAGCAGCCGCCTCTGGTGGCCGCATGGAGCGGCTGCACGCGGCAGCGTGCGCTGCTTCGGGGGTGAGCGTCATTTCACCGCGCGATGGCCGATGTCGTGGCGGTACTGCATGCCGTCGAAGTGGATGCCGCGCACCACCTCGTAGGCGCGGTGCTGCGCCTGGCGCACGCTTTCGGCCAGCGCGGTCACGCACAGCACGCGCCCGCCGCTGGTGGCGATGCTGCCGTCGGCCTGCCGCACCGTGCCGGCGTGGAAGACCATGGCGTCGTCGGTATCGGCAGGCAGGCCGGTGATGGTGTCGCCCTTGCGCGGGTCGAACGGGTAGCCGTGCGCGGCCAGCACTACGCCCAGCGCGGTGCGGCGGTCCCATTGCAGTTCCACCTGGTCGAGCCTGCCGTCCACGGCGGCGCCCAGCACCTCCGCCAGGTCGCTCTTGAGCCGCATCAGGATGGGCTGCGTCTCGGGGTCGCCCATGCGGCAGTTGAACTCCAGCGTCTTCGGATGGCCCTGGGCGTCGATCATCAGGCCGGCGTAGAGGAAGCCCGTGTACGGAATACCGTCCTGCTCCATGCCGCGGATGGTGGGCAGGATCACCTCGCGCATGGCGCGCGCGTGCACGTCGGCGGTGACCACCGGCGCGGGCGAATAGGCGCCCATGCCGCCCGTGTTGGGGCCCTGGTCGCCGTCCAGCAGGCGCTTGTGATCCTGGCTGGTGGCCAGCGCGGTCACGTTCTTGCCGTCGCAGAGCACGATGAAGCTGGCTTCCTCGCCCTGCAGGACCTCCTCGATGACGACGCGCGCACCGCCATCGTTGTGCACCACGCCCAGTCTGTTGCCGAGCAGCATGAAGTCGATGGCCTCGTGCGCCTCGGCCAGCGTCAGGGCCACCACCACGCCCTTGCCCGCGGCCAGGCCGTCGGCCTTGACGACGATGGGCGCGCCCTTGCGGTCCACGTACGCATGCGCCGCTGCCGCATCGGTGAACGTCTGGTATTCGGCGGTAGGAATGCCGTGGCGCTGCATGAAGTCCTTGCTGAACGCCTTGGAACTTTCGAGCTGCGCGGCGGCCTTGGTGGGGCCGAAGATGCGCAGGCCATGGGCGCGGAACTCGTCCACCACGCCGGCGGCCAGCGGCGCCTCGGGGCCGACCACGGTCAGCGCGACTTTCTCGGCCTGGGCCCATGCGCGCAGCGCCGCCGGGTCGGTGACGGGCACGTTGGCGAAGTGCTCGTCGCGCGCCGTGCCGCCGTTGCCGGGCGCCACATAGACCTGCGTGACGCGCGGCGACTGGCGCAGCTTCCAGGCCAGCGCATGCTCGCGGCCGCCGCCGCCGATGACGAGAACCTTCATGCGGGCCTCCGGTTGCAAACGTTGTCGCGGCGCATGGTCAGATGGCAGCGTTGTGGAAGACCTCTTGCACGTCGTCGAGGTCCTCCAGTATGTCGATGAGCCTCTGCATGCGCGCGGCGTCGTCGCCTTCGAGGTCGATGGTGTTCTCCGCGCGCATCGTCACCTCGGCCACCTCGGGCTTCAGGCCCGCGGCTTCGAGCGCGTCGCGCACGGCCTCGAAGCCGGCGGGCGGCGCCAGCACTTCGATGGCACCGTCCTCGTCGGCGATGACGTCTTCGGCGCCGGCCTCCAGCGCCACTTCCATCACCTTGTCCTCGCTCGTGCCGGGGGCGAACACGAGCTGGCCCACATGCCTGAACTGGAACGCCACCGAGCCCTCGGTGCCCATGTTGCCGCCGTACTTGCTGAACGCATGGCGCACCTCGGCCACAGTGCGCACGCGGTTGTCGGTCATGGTGTCCACGATGATGGCGGCGCCGCCGATGCCATAGCCCTCGTAGCGGATTTCCTCGTACGTCACGCCTTCGAGGTTGCCCGTGGCCTTGTCGATGTTGCGCTTGATGGTGTCGGCGGGCATGTTGGCCGCCTTGGCCTTGTCCACGGCCAGACGCAGGCGCGGGTTGGCGTTCAGGTCGCCACCACCAGCGCGGGCGGCCACCATGATTTCGCGGATGACGCGCGTCCACACCTTGCCGCGCTTTTCATCCTGGCGCCCCTTGCGGTGCTGAATATTCGCCCATTTACTGTGTCCAGCCACGGGAAATTCCTTCTGTCTTGATTTAACCTTGGAGCCTGATTTTACTTTTGCCCCTTGCCGCGGGAGTTTCCATGACCGAACCACTGCTGATCGCCAAGCACGGCAGCGCCGAATGCTTTCTGCTGCCCGGCTTGGCCAACCGCCATGGCCTTATCACCGGCGCCACCGGCACCGGCAAGACGGTGACGCTGCAAACGCTCGCCGAAGGCTTCTCGAAGATCGGCGTGCCGGTGTTCATGGCCGACGTGAAGGGCGACCTGACCGGCATCAGCCAACAGGGCAGCTTGGCGCCAAAGCTGGCCGCCACGCTGGCCGAGCGCGGATTGCCCGCGCCCGTGCCGCTGGCCTGCCCGGCCACGCTGTGGGACGTGTTCGGCGAGCAGGGCCACCCGGTGCGCGCCACCGTCTCCGACATGGGGCCGCTGCTGCTGGCGCGCATGCTGGACCTCAACGACACCCAGGCCGGCGTGCTGAACCTGGTGTTCAAGATCGCCGACGACAACGGCCTGCTGCTGCTCGACCTGAAGGACCTGCGCGCGATGCTGCAATACATCGGCGACAACGCCAGCCAGTTCACCACCCAGTACGGCAACATCAGTGCCGCCAGCGTGGGCGCCATCCAGCGCGGGCTGATGCAGATCGAAAGCCAGGGAGGCGACAAGTTCTTCGGCGAGCCGATGCTCAATATCAGTGACTTCATGCAGTCGGTGGGCGGCAAGGGGGTGGTGAACATCCTGGCCGCCGACAAGCTCATGAACGCGCCGCGCCTCTATGCCACCTTCCTGCTGTGGATGCTCTCCGAGCTGTTCGAGCAGTTGCCCGAGATCGGCGACCCCGAGAAACCCAAGCTGGTGTTCTTCTTCGATGAAGCGCACCTGCTGTTCAACGAGGCGCCCAAGGTGCTGGTCGAGCGCATCGAGCTGGTGGTGCGCCTGGTGCGCTCCAAGGGCGTGGGGGTGTACTTCGTCACCCAGAACCCGCTGGACATCCCCGACACGGTGCTGGCGCAACTGGGCAACCGCGTGCAGCACGCACTGCGCGCCTTCACCCCGCGCGACCAGAAGGCGGTGAAGGCCACGGCCACCACCATGCGCCAGAACCCCGGGCTGGACATCGAGCGCGCCATCACCGAACTGGCCGTGGGCGAGGCGCTGGTGAGCCTGCTCGACGAGAAGGGCCGCCCCGGCGTGACCGAGCGCGTCTACGTACTGGTGCCGGGCAGCCAGATCGGCACCATCACGCCACAGCAGCGGCAGACGCTGATCGCGGGCTCGCTGGTGGCGGGCGTGTACGAGAAAACCATGGACCGCGAATCGGCCTACGAGAAGCTCCGGGCCCGCACGCAAAGCACATCCACTGCCGCGCCCAGACCCGGAGCGGCGCCGGAAGGCCCGGGCATGGGCGGCGTACTCAACGACCTGCTGTTCGGCGCCACCGGCCCGCGCGGCGCCAAGCACGACGGCCTGGTGCAGACCATGGCCAAGTCGGCGGTGCGCACCATGGGCACGTCCGTGGGCAAGGAGATATTGCGCGGCGTGCTGGGTGGCATCTTCGGCGGCAAGCGCTGACCCTTGCGCCGCCATCTTTCGTCCCAAGGAGTCCCCATGCCGCCTACCCTGCCCACCTACGACGACGTAGCAGCCGCCGCGCGGCGCCTGCAAGGCCATGCCCAGCGCACGCCCGTGCGGCGCTCGCGCATGGCCGACGCGCTGCTCGGCGCCCAGGTGTTCTTCAAGTGCGAGAACTTCCAGCGCGCAGGCTCCTTCAAGTTCCGCGGCGCCTTCAACGCGCTCTCGCAGTTCAGCGACGCGCAGCGCAAGGGCGGCGTGCTGGCGTTCTCCTCGGGCAACCACGCGCAGGCCGTCGCACTGTCGGCGCGCCTGCTCGACATCCCCGCCGTGATCGTCATGCCCGAGGACGCGCCCGCCGCCAAGCTCGCTGCCACGCGCGAATACGGCGCCCAGGTGGTCACCTACGACCGCGTCAAGGAAGACCGTGAAGCCATCAGCCGCCGGCTGGCCGCGGAGCGTGGCATGACGCTGCTGCCGCCGTTCGACCACCCGCACATCATCGCCGGCCAGGGCACGTCGGCCATGGAGCTGATCGAGGAAACCGGTCCGCTCGACCACCTGTTCGTCTGCCTCGGCGGCGGCGGACTGCTGTCGGGCTGCGCACTGGTCGCGCGCGCCCGGAGCCCCGGCTGCCAAGTCTGGGGCGTGGAGCCCGAAGCCGGCAACGACGCCCAGCAGTCGCTCGCCAAGGGCGAAATCGTGCGCATCCCCGTGCCCCAGACCATCGCCGACGGCGCGCAGACGCAGGCGCTGGGCAACCTCACCTTCGCCATCCTGCGGCGCGACGTGGACGGCATCCTCACCGCCAGCGACGCGCAATTGGTCGAGGCCGTGCGTTTCTTCGCCGAACGCATGAAGATGGTGGTCGAGCCCACGGGCGCGCTGGCCTATGCGGGCGCCCGCCACGGCGGGCTGGAACTGGCCGGCAAGCGCGTGGGCATCATCATCAGCGGCGGCAACGTGGACCTGGGGCGGCTGGCGCGCTTCCTCACCGACTAGTGCAGTGTTCGATGCTTGGCGGCACCAATAAAAGCGATGCGTTTTGGCGCAGGGCAAGGCGCAAACCACGGCGATCACAGCGATAGCCGTCGCTATCGCGAGGATTTGCAACGCCGCCATGCGGCAAAAGGCGCGGTTTCATGTGCTGCTTGGCGTTGAACACTGCACACCGGCGCGCCGAGGGTTGTCGGCCAAGGCGCACCCGCTGGGCACTCCAGCGTGGCACCGTTCTTGCGTGTATTTTGACCAGATGGTCAACACGCCTTGCCAGGCCCGTCCGGCATCGCTACATTGCATTTTTTGAGGACACGTCATGTCTGCTGAAGTTGCCGCCTCCCCCGCCGCTCCGCGCCATATCCGGCTCACGTCGCACAGCGGCGGCCTGGGCGCCCTGCCTATCCACTGGGGCGCGGCCACCGCCGCCGAGCGCGGGCCCGTGGTGGGCACCACGACGAGGCGCGCGCACCGCAACGTGATCGGCACGCACAGCGGCAGCTACAGCGTGTACCGGGCGCTGGCCGTGGCCGCCGGAGCGCTGAACCCGCAGCACAGGGCCGACCTGACCAACACCTCGCCCACCGACGTGATCGGCCCCTACCCGCAGTGGAGCGAATCCGGCAGGATCGTGAGCCTCGACCCCTGGGGCGCCATGGTGGCCGACGTGTTTTCGACCGAACTGGCGGCGGGCTACGACATCCGCCCCACCATCGCCGTGACCAAGGCGCACGTGATCCTGCCCGAGGTCATCGAGGCGCTGCAGAAGGGCCGGCTGAAGGCCGACGGCAAATTCCTCACCGAAGGCGGCGCGGCCCTGGTGACCAAGGCCGCCATCGAGCCCGTGTGGTGGCTGCCCGGCGTGGCGCAGCGCTTCGGCTGCAGCGAAACCGACCTGCGCCGCGTGCTGTTCGAGGAAACCGGCGGCATGTACCCCGAACTGGTCACGCGTTCCGACCTGGAGGTGTTTTTGCCGCCCATCGGCGGGCAGACCATTTACATCTTCGGCAACCCGCAGGACCTGGCCAACCCCGCGGTCGAGTTGACCGCGCGCGTGCACGACGAATGCAACGGCTCGGACGTGTTCGGCTCCGACATCTGCACCTGCCGGCCCTACCTCACGCACGCCATCGAGGAATGCATACAGGGCGCGCAGCGCGGCGGCGTGGGGCTGGTGGCCTATTCGCGCAAGGAAGGCCGCGCCCTCGGCGAGGTGACCAAGTTCCTGGTCTACAACGCGCGCAAGCGCCAGGTGGGCGGCGACACGGCGGACCAGTATTTCGCCCGCACCGAATGCGTGGCCGGGGTGCAGGACATGCGGTTCCAGGAACTGATGCCCGACGTGCTGCACTGGCTGGGCGTGAAGAAGATCCACCGCCTGGTCTCGATGAGCAACATGAAGTACGACGCCATCACCGGCTCCGGCATCGAGGTGGGCGAGCGCGTCAACATTCCCGACGAGTTGGTACCCGCCGACGCGCGCGTGGAGATCGACGCCAAGATGGCCGCCGGCTACTTCACGCCCGGCCATGTGCCCGATGCGGAAGAACTCAAGCAGGTCAAGGGCCGAGGGCTCGGCGAATGACCCGCGCACCCACCGCACCCGACCCCGACCCCGTCTGCGCCTCCGCCGTCTCCGCCTTCTCCGCCGACGACCCCGCGGCGCTGGCCGCCACGCCCGGCGATGCCGCCGCGCTGCTGGCCACCACGCGCGAAGTGCGCCGCCGCGCCCAGGCGCTGCTGGCGCACGCCCGCGCCGGCCAGTCGCGCTGGTTCACGGTCTGCGACACGGCCATGCCCGCCGCCGTGAATGCCGTGGTGGAGGCCACGCACCGCCGCTACCCCGGTGGCGCCATACCCTTCCACAGCCGCTGGCGCCACTTCGAGGCCGGCGGCGTGGACCGCCGCGCGCAGCTCGATGCGCTGCTGGGCAGCGCGCTGCCGCCCGAACGCGCACGCGCGCAGATCGATCTCGCCGTGGCGAGCGTGCTGCTCGACGCGGGCGCCGGGCCGCAATGGCGCTACACCGAAAACGCCACGGGCAAGACTTTCGCGCGCTCCGAAGGGCTGGGCGTGGCCAGCTTCCACGCCTTCACCGCAGGCCTGTTCTCCAGCGACCCTCGCAACCCCCTGCGGGTGGATGCGCAGGGCCTGCGCGCCCTGGACGCCGACCGGCTGGCGCAGGCGCTGCAGGTGC
Organism: Curvibacter soli; assembly: GCF_029211125.1. GTDB lineage: Bacteria > Pseudomonadota > Gammaproteobacteria > Burkholderiales > Burkholderiaceae_C > Curvibacter_A > Curvibacter_A soli. The sequence goes on along the minus strand of NZ_JARGEN010000039.1, from coordinate 2,189 downwards.
GCGGCGACAATCCGCTGGTGGGCCTGGAGGGCCGCGCCACGCTGCTGCGCCGCCTGGGCGAAGTGCTGTCCGAGGACGCCGCGAACTTCGGCGAGGAAGGCCGCCCCGGCCACATCTTCGACGAGCTCAGCGGCACCGACCACCACGCCGTGCCGCCCACCGCGCAAGTGCAGGCGCACGACATCCTCTCCACGCTGCTGCAGTCGCTGGGCCCCATCTGGCCGGCGCAGAACGCGATCGGCGGCGCGCAAGGGGCCACCGCCTATCTGGGCGACTGCTGGCGCCACCCCGAAGCACGCGGGCCGGGCCTGTCGGATGGCTGGATGCCGTTCCACAAGCTCTCGCAGTGGCTCACCTACTCGCTGCTGGAGCCGTTCGAGTGGGCCGGCGTGAAGGTGCGCGGACTCGACCAGCTCACCGGCCTGCCCGAATACCGCAACGGCGGCCTGTTCCTCGACGCCCGCGTGCTCGAACCCAGGGACGCCAGCCTGCCCGAGCAGCGCCTGCACGCGGGCGACGAACCCATCGTGGAATGGCGCGCCCTCACCGTCGCGCTGCTCGACGAGCTGGCGCCGCTGGTGCGCACGCAACTGGGCCTGAGCGAGGCGCAGATGCCGCTGGCCTGCGTGCTCGAAGGCGGCACCTGGGCCGCGGGGCGCGAATTGGCACAGCGCTTGCGTGGCGGTACGCCGCCGCTGAACATCGAGAGCGACGGCACTGTTTTCTGATCACGACTTCCGCAAAACGGGTCCGGGCTAGACGCCTGCCCTTTGGTCGCAATGGCTGGCGCGGCCTTGTTTGCGCAAGTCCTACCGATTTTTGGCAACCTGGAGAGGACAAGAACCACAATGGGCAACGTACACGTCATCGACCACCCGCTGGTGCAGCACAAGCTCACGCTGATGCGTCGCAAGGATGCCTCCACCAACAGCTTCCGCCGCCTGCTGGGCGAGCTGGCCATGCTGATGGCCTACGAAGTCACGCGCGACATGCCGATGCAGGAAATCGACATCGAGACCCCGCTGGAGGCCATGAAGAGCAAGGTGATCGACGGCAAGAAGCTGGTGCTGGTCTCCATCCTGCGCGCGGGCAACGGCATCCTCGAAGGCATGCTCAGCGTGGTGCCTGGCGCGCGCGTGGGCCACATCGGCCTGTACCGCGACCCCAAGACGCTCACCGCCGTCGAGTACTACTTCAAGATGCCCTCCGAGATGCATGAGCGCGACGTGGTGGTGGTGGACCCGATGCTCGCCACCGGCAATTCCGCCGTCGCGGCGGTGGATCGCCTGAAGGAGCTGAACCCCAAGTCCATCAAGTTCGTCTGCCTGCTCGCCGCGCCCGAGGGCGTGGCCACGCTGCAGGCCGCGCACCCGGACGTGCCGATCTACACCGCCGCCATCGACCGCCAGCTCAACGACCACGGCTACATCCTGCCCGGCCTGGGCGATGCCGGCGACCGAATTTTCGGTACCAAATAGCCCCGCAGCGCAGGCAAAACCTGCGATTGCAGCTATGAAAAATATAGTCAACCAACCCTGAGGACCGTTAACCATGAGCACCCGCCGCTTCTTCACCGGCCACCTGCTGGCCACCTCGCTGGCCATCGCCGGCGCCCTGGCCGCAACCCCTGGCATGGCCTTCGCGCAAGCCAAACTCAAGGTCGCCGCCATCTACACCGTACCGTTCGAGCAGCAGTGGGTGAGCCGCATCCACCTGGCGCTCAAGGCCGCCGAGGCGCGCGGCGAGATCGCGTACCAGGCCACCGAGAACGTCTCCAACGCCGACTACGAGCGCGTGATGCGCGAATACGCCAACGCGGGCAACCAGCTCGTCTTCGGCGAGATCTTCGGCGTCGAGGCCGCCGCGCGCAAGGTAGCCAAGGACTTCCCCAAGACCGCGTTCGTCATGGGATCCTCGGGCAAGCCGCAGGCGCCCAACCTCAGCGTGTTCGACAACTACATCCAGGAGCCCGCCTACCTGACCGGCATGATTGCGGGCGGCATGACCAAGACCAACAAGATCGGCATGGTCGGCGGCTTCCCGATCCCCGAAGTCAACCGCCTGATGAACGCCTTCATGGCCGGCGCCAGGGAAGTGAACCCGAAGGTGGAGTTCAGCATCACTAGGACTTACGCAAAAGCCATGGAGAGCGATGGACTTCTGAGTTCCTGACGCAAGTAGTCTGACAG
>NZ_JARGEN010000038.1 GCF_029211125.1 Curvibacter soli | reverse complement strand
GCTGTCGTGACCTCAAGCTCTCGAACCGCCCGGTGCGGACCCGCATGCCGGGTGGTGTGGCAGGGGCGCAGCCTGTGAAGGCTGCCCCCTATGCCGATTTCATACATCACTGCGGTGGGGCTTTTTCGATTGAACCTTGATCCGAATTGCGTTAACCTCCCAACCCCGACTTCGCAAATGCGCTTCCAGCGTCGGTAATAGCTGCCGCAGCTTCGCGGCGGCAGCGGCATTGCTGACAAGCAGGCACCAAGTGTTGCCCTCGATAGGCCCGGCCTGAATGGCTTGGTGCAGTCCGCGAGGCACGAGCGGTTGCACGCTCTGAAGCCGGCTGTTCGAATCGCGCACGAGTTCAGTCAGTCTGGCCAACGCGGGGGATGCTTGACTGGCCTGTATGAGTGTGACGGGGGATCGGGTGCGATTCAAGGCGATGCCGAAGAACTAGATAGGAACTTCAGTGCACCTCATTATTACGGATGCCCGGCTTGCAAGAAGCCATGCCATCCATCTGAGCGGCGGCAAACTGGTGCTGGTCGGGTTGTTGTCGTCCTTCGTCCTGATGTTGATGTCTGCGGCGCTATACCACTGGGTCTTTCTGAAAGGCGCCCGCGAAGGTTGGCCTGTGATTGGCTCTCTGGTCCGGTTGGTCGTCAAGGACGAGTTCGACCAGCGTGATCGCTTCATGCGTGCCAATCTGGATGCGATGGCGCGCAAGCTGGGAGAAATGCAAGCGAAGCTGGTACGGCTTGACTCATTGGGCGAGCGCGTTTCAGGGCTGGCGGGCATCGGTGCAGGGGATTTCAAGGCACCATCGGGGCAGGGAGGCGTCTTGATCATGGGGCATTCCTTGTCGCTGGAGGAGTTGCAGGCCACATTGGCTGAAATGGACAAGCTGACCGATCAGCGCGTGGATTTGCTGACAGTTATTGAATCGCGGCTGTTCGACCAGAAAGTCCGCAGCATGATGATTCCTACGCAGGAACCTGTACCAGGTCATATGACGGGATCGTCTTTTGGGTGGCGCATCGACCCTTTCACGGGACGGTCTGCCTTGCACACGGGGCTGGATTTCCCCGGTGCAGTCGGCACGCCTATTTTGGCCGCAGCTGGCGGCGTCGTCGTGACCCAGCAATTCCATCCGGAATATGGAAACATGGTCGAGATTGATCATGGCAACCACCTGATCACACGTTATGCCCACACCTTCAAAGTGTTTGTCAAACAGGGCGATCTCGTCAAGCGCGGGCAGGTGATCGCGCAGATAGGCACGACAGGCCGTTCGACCGGACCTCACCTTCATTTCGAGGTGCTGGTTGACAGTATTTGGCAGGATCCCCAGAAGTTCCTGGCCATGGGGCGTGGCATGCCTGAGATGGCGCGGGCACAGTCGCCACCCCGGGCGATGCAGCAACGGTAAAATCCACCGCTTGCTTAAGTTCGCGGCACTCCGCCGCCCGCGTGCGACTGTCATTTGCGTTGACGCTTGCCCGCAGGGCATCACTTCTAGAATTTTTGATCGTTTTGAGGCGCAGCCTGCTCAAAACGGTTCACGCTTGCATGGCCACCAATTTTCTCACCAAACTATTCGGCAGCCGTAACGACCGGCTCCTCAAGCAATATCGCAAGACGGTGGATCGCATCAATGCGATGGAGCCCGAGTACGAAAAACTGAACGACCAAGCATTGCGCACCAAGACGCAGGAATTTCGGGCACGCGTGCGTGGCGGTGAATCCCTGGATGCCCTGTTGCCTGAGGCATTTGCTGTGGTGCGTGAGGGATCCAAGCGCATCATGAGGATGCGGCATTTCGATGTGCAGTTGCTGGGCGGGATGGCGTTGCACAACGGCAAGATCGCCGAAATGCGCACCGGCGAAGGCAAGACGCTGACCGCTACGCTGCCGGTGTACTTGAACGCGCTTGCAGGTCAGGGCGTGCACGTCGTGACGGTGAATGATTACCTCGCAAGCCGGGATGCCCAATGGATGGGGCGCCTGTACAACTTTCTTGGCCTGACGGTGGGCATCAACCTGCCGCAGATGCCGCGCGAGGAAAAGCAGGCCGCCTATGCCGCCGACATTACCTACGGCACCAACAACGAGTACGGTTTCGACTATCTGCGCGACAACATGGTCTACGAACCGCGCGATCGCGTGCAGCGCGGGCTCAACTACGCCATCGTCGATGAGGTGGACTCGATTCTGATTGACGAGGCGCGTACGCCGCTCATCATCAGTGGGCAGGCCGAAGACCATACGGCTATGTATCTTGCGATGAATCAGTTGGCCCCGCTGCTGGTGCGGCAGGAGGGCGAGGCGGATCCACGCACGGGTGAAGGCGTCACCAAGCCTGGAGACTTCACCGTGGACGAGAAATCGCACCAGGTTTTCCTGACCGAGCAGGGGCATGAAACCGCCGAACGCATTCTGTCCGGCAAGGGACTGATTGGCGAAGGCGCATCGCTGTACGACCCCGCCAACATCTCGCTGATGCACCACCTTTATGCCGCCTTGCGCGCCCATCAGCTCTACCACCGCGATCAGCATTACGTGGTGCAGAACGGAGAGATCGTCATCGTCGACGAGTTCACGGGACGCCTGATGAGTGGGCGGCGCTGGAGCGATGGCCTGCACCAGGCGATCGAGGCGAAGGAGGGTGTTGCCATCCAGGCGGAAAACCAGACGCTGGCGTCAATCACGTTCCAGAACTACTTCCGGCTCTACACCAAGCTTTCGGGCATGACCGGGACGGCGGACACCGAGGCCTATGAGTTCCAGGAAATCTATGGGCTCGAAACGGTAGTGATTCCGCCCAACCGTCCCAGTCGTCGCGACGACCAACTCGACCGCGTCTACAAGACCACCAAGGAGAAATATGAGGCCGCGATCAAGGATATTCGGGAGTGCTACGAGCGGGGTCAGCCGGTGCTCGTCGGCACGACCTCGATCGAGAATTCCGAGATCATCTCGCATCTGCTCGACGAGGAGAAGCTACCCCATCAGGTGCTGAACGCCAAGCAGCACGCGCGTGAAGCCGACATCGTGGCGCAGGCCGGCCGCCCCAAGATGATCACCATCGCCACAAACATGGCAGGCCGGGGTACCGACATTGTGCTGGGTGGGAATGTCGAAAAGGAAATCACCGCGCTGCAGCAGGACGAATCCGTCGATGATGCAACGAAGGAGGCGCGTATCGCGGCACTGCGCGCGCAATGGGAGAAAGACCATGCGTTCGTGACGCAGGAGGGCGGGTTGCGCATTATCGCGACTGAGCGGCACGAGTCGCGGCGTATCGACAACCAGTTGCGTGGCCGTTCGGGCCGGCAGGGCGACCCGGGCTCGTCACGGTTCTATCTGAGTCTCGACGATGCATTGATGCGCATCTTCGCCGGCGACCGTGTCAAGGCCATCATGGAGCGCCTGAAGATGCCCGATGGCGAGGCCATCGAGGCAGGTATCGTCACGCGCAGTATCGAGTCCGCCCAGCGCAAGGTGGAAGCGCGCAATTTCGACATGCGTAAGCAATTGCTGGAGTACGACGACGTTGCCAATGACCAGCGCAAGGTGATCTACCAGCAGCGCAACGAGATACTGGATGCCGTCGATCTGAACGGCGTCATCAACGGCATGCGCGATAGCGCATTGACCGATTTGGTGCGCCAGTACGTTCCAGAGGAGTCCGTCGAGGAACAATGGGATGTCGCAGGCCTGGAAAAGGTGCTGGCAGGCGACGATTGGCAGCTTGATCTGTCGCTACGCCAAATAGTCGAGAGCTCTTCCAGCATCACGGACGAAGACATGCTGGACAAAGTGCTCCAGGCCGCGCGCGAGGCGTTCGAGGCCAAGGTGGCGCTGGTCGGGCAAGAGAATTTCGCGCACTTCGAGCGTGCCGTGCTGCTGCAAAGCTTTGACTCGAATTGGCGCGACCATTTGAGCGCACTGGATTATCTGCGCCAAGGGATTCACCTGCGGGGCTATGCGCAGAAACAGCCCAAGCAGGAATACAAGCGCGAGGCGTTCGAGCTTTTCCGCCAGTTGATCGATCAGGTGAAGAATGAAGTCACCAAGGTGTTGATGACGGTGAAGGTGCAATCGCCCGAGGCATTAGGCGAGGCGGCTGAGATATTGGAGAGCCGTGGCGAGAAGATCGCCAATATCACGTACTCCGCGCCCAGTGAACCTGGCACACCGGAGGATGGGGCTGGTTCGCTTGCGCCGCAAACGGCGCCCGAGGCTGCTGTGCGCGTGGGCCGCAACGATCCATGCCCCTGCGGAAGTGGCAAGAAGTACAAGCATTGCCACGGCAAGCTTGCGTGACGTGCGGCTCCTTGGCTTTTTTGGCGAGGGGGCCTGCCTGATATTCATTTCATGTTGAGGTAGAGGTGCTATGGCCGTGCAATTGATATCTCCCCGTTCTGAAGATCTGCATGTGGTGGCAGGAGTGCGCATCGGTGTCGCGGAGGCGGGCATTCGCAAGGCTGGGCGCAAGGATCTCAGCGTCTTTTTGCTTGATGAGGGTACGAACGTTGCGGGTGTTTTTACGCAGAATCGTTTCTGTGCCGCGCCTGTCCAAGTCTGTCGCGAGCATTTGGCTGGAGGGCGGAACATTCGTGCGCTGGTCATCAATACAGGAAATGCGAATGCTGGCACAGGTGCCGATGGGCTTGCCCGGGCCCGGAGTGTATGTGCCACATTGGCGCGTCAACTGGGCGTCGAGCCGACCCAGATCCTGCCGTTTTCAACGGGGGTGATCATGGAGCCGCTTCCTGTGGAGCGTATCGAAGCGGCTTTGCCCGCTGCCTTGGCCGATGTCGATCCATCGCATTGGCTCCGTGCGGCAGAAGGCATCATGACCACGGACACCCTTCCCAAGGCCTACAGCCGCCAGATCGTGGTTGATGGGGCCATGGTGACCATCACCGGGATCAGCAAGGGGGCAGGAATGATTCGCCCCAACATGGCCACCATGCTGGGTTTTCTGGCGACCGATGCGTGCATTGCGCCAACTGTCCTTCAGGCATGGGCTGCGGAACTGGCCGAGGGGTCTTTCAATCGCATCACGATTGATGGAGATACATCCACCAATGATTCGTTCGTTCTGATGGCCTCCAACCAGGCCGGCAACGTCGAAGTTACCGATGCGGATGCCCCTTCGGCCAAGGCATTGAAACAAGTGTTGCTTGACGTCGCTCGCCAGCTGGCGCAGGCCATTGTGCGCGACGGAGAGGGCGCGACGAAGTTCATCACCATCCACGTCGGGGGAGGGCGAACGACGGCAGAGTGCCGGCAGGTGGCCTATGCCATCGCGCATTCTCCCTTGGTCAAAACCGCATTCTTCGCCAGTGATCCCAACCTTGGGCGAATCCTGGCGGCGGTGGGGTATGCAGGCATTCTCGATCTCGACCAGACCCGCATTGAGCTTTTCTTGGATGACGTACATGTTGCTACGTCGGGTGGACGCCATCCGGCTTACCGGGAAGAGGCCGGACAGAGGGTGATGCGGCAAAGCGAGATAACTGTTCGCGTCGAATTGGGGCGCGGGCAGGCCTTGGATACGGTGTGGACCTGCGACCTGAGCCACGACTATGTCAGCATCAATGCTGACTACCGTTCCTAGGCCGACTGTGATGAACGAGAAATTCGAGAGACTGCTGGAGCGTGTCGATCAGCTCGTCTGCAGACTCGAAGCAATCCTGCCGAAACCCCTGGGAGCGCCGGATTGGTCTAGTGCCATTGCTTGGCGTTACCGCAAGCACAGCGGAGGGCGTGGAGTATTGGAGCCCATCCGACATATTGCTGCAATGCGGCTCAGCGACTTGCAGAACATCGATATCCAGAAAGACAAGCTGCAGCGCAATACCTTGCAGTTCGTCGAGGGCCGTCCGGCCAATAACGTGCTGTTGACTGGCGCACGTGGCACCGGGAAATCCTCCCTCATCAAGGCCTGCCTGAATGAATATGCCACTCGTGGATTGCGTCTGATAGAAGTGGACAAGGCCGACTTGACGGATCTGCATGACATTGTGGATGTCGTGGCGTCGCGCCTGGAGCGTTTTATCGTCTTTTGTGACGACCTCAGCTTCGAAGATGGGGAATCGGGGTACAAGGCGCTGAAGTCCATTCTCGACGGATCCGTGGCGGCCGCAACGCCCAATGTGCTCGTTTATGCGACGAGCAACCGACGGCATCTGCTGCCTGAACACACGAAGGACAATCTTTCCTATACCACTTCCGAGGATGGCGAAATCCATCCGGGCGAGGTCGTGGAAGAGAAGATATCCCTCTCCGAGCGGTTTGGGTTATGGGTGAGCTTCTATCCATTCAGCCAGGAAGAATACTTGCGCATTGTCGAGCAATGGCTGCACGTCTTGGGTGCAAAAGTCCCCTTGTCCCAAGCCACACGCTCGGAGGCGCTGGTATGGGCCTTGGAGCGAGGGTCGCGCAGTGGCCGGGTGGCGTACCAGTTTGCACAGGATTTCGCGGGGCGGGCCCATGGGTGACATGCCTGATGTTGCGCCTTCGCGAAAGCATACCGAGGTGGCTGTCGGTATCTTGCTGGACCCGCAAGGCCGCATGCTACTGACTTCACGCCCTGCGGGGAAGCCGTATGCGGGGTATTGGGAATTTGCCGGCGGCAAAGTCGAGACTGGCGAAACCATTGAGCAGGCACTGCGCCGTGAACTCCATGAAGAACTCGGAATCACAATCGCCGCAGCACAAGCATGGAGGGTTACTGAACATGAGTATCCCCATGCACTGGTTCGACTGCACTGGTGCAAGGTGACGCGATGGTCAGGTGCGCTGGAAATGCGAGAAGGTCAGTCAATGCGCTGGCAAACGCTTCCGCTGGATGTCTTTCCGGTTTTACCTGGGGCATATCCGGTGCTTGCATGGCTGGCGGCGGAACAAGGCTTCATCGGGTTCACCCATCGTCTGGAATAAGGCGTGGTGCGCCATGCGAGGCACGTTGTCAGTGCTGCAGGCGTGGATCACCGTAAGTCTCATCGACGGGCGGCGCTTCGCTAGGCATGCGAAACGTTTCATTTGCCCAGGCACCAAGATCCGTGAATCTGCATCGTTGGCTACAAAATGGACGATGTGCATTGGTTACCGTAAAGACGGCGGGGCCGCGGCAGGTGGGGCATGTCACGATTTTTGCCTGCGGGTCTTGGCCGGAACTGGTCATGGGCGGGTTATGCGCAAAGAGTCAATTCAAATCCCGTGTCGGATGTTGTAGCCGCATGCAGGCGGCCATCGGCTTCCTGTTGCATAAGGCGCACCGATACGATAAGCCGGTTGCCACTGATTTCTGGCACCAAGTGGAGCATGGGGTCCATCCGCAGCCGCAGCAACTGGAAGGTACGGCCTTGGGGAAGGCTTTGCTGAAAATGCCCCCGTTCGGCAATGACTTTTTGCGGCACGCCTGAGTCTCGCAGCATCTTCAGCAAAAGAAATATGGCCTCCGCCAGCGGTGCCAGCGTTGCCGTCCATGCCTGGAGATCTTGCTGGCGTAAGGCCGCATCCTGATGCTGCCACGCAAAGTAGGCAGGCAGATCAAAACCGCATGTCCCGCCCGGAATGCCGATGCGGCTGCGGATACTCATCAACCATTCGTTTTCAGTGAGAGACTGCCCGGCCTTGCCGGTTTGTGCATTGAGGGCCGTGAAATTGCGCTCGATCTGGCTTAGAGCGCCTTCCAGTGCGTCTTCTGAAATCGATGGGTTGCCACGATAGCCATCTAGAACGAGTTTTTGCTTTTCCAGGTCTTTGAGCACATCGGCTTTGAGATCGGCACGGGCGGCAACGTCCATGACCTCAAAAATAGTCACCAGCGCAAAATGATGATCGAGAGGATGGCTGCGGCCCAGCAACTCCCCCAAGCGCCGAAATAAATGTTCGAGGCGCAGGTAGGTTCTGATTCGCTCGTTGAATGGATATTCGTACAAAATCACACGTGCCATCATAGCCCGAACCACGCGGCCGTCTGCAAGGCTTCGCTCCGCAGGGCATCCAATGTGACGCCATCATTGAAGATGACGGCATCCGCGCAAAAGCGTCGCTGGGCTCTTGTTGCCTGGCTGGCAATGATGCTTTCAACCGTTTGTCTTGGCAGCCTGCTGCGTGTCATCACCCGACCTATCTGTGTTTCATGCAAGCAGTCCACGACGACAATGAGGTCGAAAACGCTAGGCCACCGTGCCGACTCTGCAAGGAGCGGAATGTCGAATACGATCCAGTGCTTTCCTTGATCCTCCCATGCAGCGGCAGCGGCAATTGTTGCCGATTGCACAAGGGGATGGATGATGGCTTCTAGTGCGTGGCGAGCATCGGTATCGGAAAAAGCCAGACTGCGCATGCGTTGGCGGTCCATCCCCCCCATTGCGTCGATGAATGCAGTGCCGAATCTCTCGGCGATCAAGGGGATGGCATCTCCGCCCGGGGCCGTAAGGCTGCGCACAATGGCATCTGCATCCACGAGGACGGCACCTGCTTGTGCAAACATGTGCCCGACGGTACTTTTGCCGCTGCCGATGCCGCCTGTAAGCCCCATTCTGCAGACAGCGCGGCGGGCCAAGTCAGAGCCCCAGCATGGAAAAGATAAATTGCAGGATGTTTTGCGGCCCTGCCCACATGGCAGTCAACCCCGCAAACGCTAGGAATGGGCCGAAAGGAATGTAGTTGCCTTCGCGCAAACCTGCACTGAACTTCATGGCGATACCTACCAAAGCACCAATGACGGATGCCATCAGAATGATGGGGACAAGGGCTTGCCATCCAAACCAGGCGCCAAGTGCTGCGAACAGCTTGAAGTCGCCATACCCCATTCCCTCCTTGCCGGTTGCCAGCTTGAAAAGCCAGTACACAAGCCACAAGGAGATATATCCCGCTGCAGCACCCCATACCGATGAGGACAGCGGGGTCTGAATCCAGTGCATGGCAGATGCGAGAAGCCCCCCCCACAGCAGGGGCAGTGTGATGTCGTCGGGAAGCAGGGTCGTGTCCCAGTCGATCAGTGCCAATGCCAGCAATGTCGCTGCATATGCGGACCACACCACCCCTTCCGGCGTAATGCCCCAACGTCGTATGGAGAAAAAGAAAAGAGCCCCCGTTGCTATTTCCACAAGGGGATAGCGAATGCTGATTCCTTGCGCACACGCAGAGCAGCGGCCCCTCAGAAGCGCATAGCTCACGACAGGAATGTTTTCATACCATCGGATCACATGCCTGCAGTGAGGGCAGGCTGATCGCGGGACCATGAGGTTGAAGGCGGGGGGTGGGTGTTCTCCGGTGGCATGGCCGCTGAATTCGCTACATTCCGCAGCCCATTGCGCCTCCAGCATCTTCGGCAGCCTGTATATCACGACATTCAGAAAGCTGCCTATCAGCAACCCCACCGTGCCGGCAAGCGCAGCATCCAGCAAAGATGCGGCCATCAAACCACTTGGCCCAACTTGAAAATTGGCAGGTACATCGAAACCACGATGCCGCCAATCACGACGCCCAGAATAACGATGATGATCGGCTCCATCAGGCTGGATAGACCGGCAACCATATCATCCACTTCAGCTTCGTAAAAGTCCGCGGCTTTGCCAAGCATATGGTCAATCGAACCAGATTCCTCGCCAATGGCGCACATCTGCAGCACCATTGAAGGAAAGATGTTGGCATTTGTCATTGCGGCAGTCAAACTCGTGCCGGTCGATACTTCCTGCTGGATTTTCTCGGTAGCGCTGGAATACACTGAATTGCCGGCGGCGCCACCTACGGAGTCCAAAGCTTCCACTAATGGAACCCCTGCGGCAAACATGGTGGAAAGCGTGCGGGTCCAACGGGCCACACAAGCTTTCTCGATCAGAGCCCCGAAGATGGGGACGCGCAGCAGCAGGCGATCCATGAACATCTGCACTTTCTGATTGCGCCGCCAAGCCTGCATGAAGAAGAAAACGGCGCCGCCGATGCCGCCAAAAATAAGCCACCACCATTTCACGAAAATCTCGCTCATGCCGATCACGAACAAGGTGGGCGCAGGAAGATCGGCGCCAAACGAGGTAAATACATCCTTGAAGGCAGGAATCACGAAGATCATGATGACTGCGACGACGACAAAGGCCACGATGATGACGGAAGTCGGATACATCAGCGCTGATTTGATCTTCGACTTGATGTTCTCCGTCTTCTCCATGTAAAGCGCAAGGCGGTCAAGCAGGGCTTCCAGAATACCGGCGGCTTCGCCGGCCTCCACCAGATTGCAATAGAGGCTGTTGAAATACAGGGGATGTTTGCGAAAGGCCGCATTCAGCGACGTGCCTGTCTCGACATCGGAACGGATCTCATTGAGTAGCTTGGTGACGCTGGGGTTGGGATTGCCGCGCCCCACAATGTCGAACGATTGGAGCAGTGGCACGCCTGCCTTCATCATCGTCGCGAGTTGTCGTGTGAAGATGGCAATGTCCTTGGGCTTGATCCTCTTGCCCGAGCGCATACGGCGCTTTTTGATCTTGCTGGGCAGCACACCTTGGCGCCGGAGGGTCGCCTGAACCTGGTTTTCACCCACGGCGCGAATTTCTCCGCGCACAGGTTTCCCGTTGCGGTCCTTGCCTTCCCATTCAAAGACGAAATCCTTGATATCCCTGGATGCCACAGTTGCCATGGTGCCTCTAACTCGTTCGCAATCTATTCATTGGTGACGGCAAGGACTTCTTCCAGCGAGGTAATGCCCTGCTTCACTTTGTGCAGGCCAGATTCCCGCAAAGAGCGGACACCTTCTCTGCGGGCTTGCTCCGCGATATCCATGGCGCTCCCATCACGCAGAATAATGCGCTGAATCTCATCGGAAATGGGCATAACCTGGTATATCCCTACGCGGCCCTTGTAGCCATTATTGCAACTGGAGCAACCCACGGCCTTATAGGGCACCCAGGAGCCATCGAGATCATTCTCCGTGTAGCCTGCTTCCACAAGCGCCTCATGGGGGATATCGGCAGGCGCCTTGCACAGCGGGCAGAGCCGTCGAGCCAAGCGCTGCGCTGTGATCAGGATAACGCTGGATGCGATATTGAATGGGGCTATGCCCATGTTGCGCATGCGCGTCAATGTCGTCGGGGCATCATTCGTGTGCAGCGTGGAAAGCACAAGGTGGCCCGTTTGGGCGGCCTTGATGGAAATATCCGCGGTTTCGAGGTCGCGAATTTCGCCCACCATGATGATGTCAGGATCTTGGCGCAGAAAAGATTTCAGCGCCACGGCAAATGTGAGGCCTGCCTTTTCATTCACATTGACCTGATTGACCCCGGGAAGGTTGATTTCCGATGGATCTTCGGCCGTGGCGATATTGACACCGGCCTTGTTCAGGATGTTCAGGCAGGTATAGAGGGAAACCGTCTTGCCGGAGCCTGTCGGCCCCGTGACCAATATCATCCCGTAGGGGCGGCCGATGGCATGCATCAATCGCTCTTTTTCCTCGGGATCGTAACCTAGCGCTTCGATCCCCAGCCTGGCGCTACTCGGGTCGAGAATACGGATAACGATTTTCTCGCCAAAAAGCGTGGGGAGCGTACTAACGCGAAAATCGATCACCCGATCAGGGCCGATCTTGAGCTTCATCCGGCCATCCTGCGGAACCCGCTTCTCCGAGATATCCATCCTGGAAATGACTTTGATGCGCGATGCCAGCTTGTCCTTGATCGCGATAGGGGGAGAGGCTATTTCCCGCAACTCGCCATCAATGCGGAAGCGCACCCGGTACTGGTGCTCATAAGGCTCGAAATGCAGATCGGATGCGCGCATGCCCACTGCATCGAGCAGCATCTTGTGAAGGAACTTGACGATCGGGGCATCTTCTACGTCGTTTCCGGTATTCGATTCCGCCGCTTCGACCGGAGAGCCCATGTCTCCTTCGTCGAATTCGAATTCGCCGCCGATGATGTTGTCCATCGACGCGGCCGTGCTGGCCGTACTGCTTTCCACGAGCTTGGACAGCTTGTCGTATTCCGCGATGACCCAGTCCACCCCCATCTGGGTGGAGAACTTGATTTTTTCTGCCGCTTCCTGGTCCGACGGATCGGCGGTGGCGACGATCAGCCGGTTGTTGCGCTTGCTGAGCACCAGTACGCGGTAGGACTGACAGATCTTCGTGTCGAGAAGATCCTTCGGCAGGCGTAGCGGATCGATGGCATCAAGGTCCAGCAGCGGCGCTGCGAAGGACGCCGACATTGTGTGCGCCAAGTCATAGGCGGATACGGCGCCAGACCCCGTGAGCTCTGCGATGAAGCTGCTGCGGTTCGCCTGTGACTTCCGATAGAGGTCGTCGGCGGTCTTCTGCTGCAGCTTGCCGGCCAGAATCAGCGCCCGGCCCAAACCGGGCAGGGCTATCGTGGACGTTTCTTTACTGGCGGAATCGACTGCAGCCATGTAACCGGGAATGTAATGTTAAGTATTTAGGTAACCCATCCTATCATCCCATCATTCTGATGGACTGTAAAACAAAAAACAAAGCGCCTGCCACCCGGCGTTGTATCGGCGGTCTCATCGTTTCCCGGATCAGTGGCACAATGCCGCCTGCACACGGGTCCTTCCCAGCCACAGTCGCATCCGCCATTCGGTTCAGCCGTGTCGCGGAAGGTTTATTTACCAACTAATGTCTTCCAAAGGAAGGCGGAGGTTAGCGGAACATGAGTGAACAATTTTCGGCGCCGGCCGGCTCCATCTACCAAGCTTATTCGGCCAACACCTATCTCTTCGGCGGCAACGCGCCGTACGTCGAAGATATGTATGAAAACTACCTCGCAAACCCCGGCAGCGTGCCTGACAACTGGCGCGACTATTTCGACGCCTTGCAGCATGTTCCGGCGGCCGACGGTTCACAGGCGCGCGATGTGCCGCACTTGCCGGTGGTCAATGCCTTTGCCGAGCGTGCCAAGCAGGGGCAAACCAAAGTCGTGGTTGCCAGCGCCGACTCAGAACTGGGCCGTAAGCGTACGGCGGTGCAGCAACTGATCGCGGCGTACCGCAACGTAGGTGCCCGTTGGGCCGACCTGGATCCGCTCAAGCGCACCGAGCGGCCGGCGATTCCAGAACTGGAGCCCGCGTTCTACGGCTTTTCCGACGCCGACCAGGAGACCGTGTTCAATACCAGCAACACGTTCTTCGGCAAGGACACGATGTCGCTGCGCGAGCTGCTGAATGCCTTGCGCGAAACCTACTGCGGCACGATTGGTGCCGAGTACATGTACATCACCGACCAGAACCAGAAGCGATGGTGGCAACAGAAGCTGGAGACGATTCGCAGCAAGCCCAACCTCGGTGCCGACCAGAAGAGGCGCGTGCTGGACCGGCTGACGGCCGCCGAAGGGCTCGAGCGCTTTCTCCATACCAAATACGTCGGGCAGAAGCGCTTTTCGCTGGAGGGCGGCGAGAGCTTCATCGCGTCGATGGACACGCTGATCCAAGAGGCTGGGTTGCGCGGCATCCAGGAGATCGTGATTGGCATGGCCCACCGTGGACGCCTGAACGTGCTCGTGAATTCGCTGGGCAAGATGCCCAAGGACCTTTTCGCCGAGTTCGACCACACGGCGCCCGAAGACCTGCCGAGCGGCGACGTGAAATACCACCAGGGTTTCAGTTCGGACGTATCCACTGCGGGGGGGCCTGTCCACCTGAGCCTGGCGTTCAATCCCTCCCATCTGGAGATCGTGAATCCCGTCGTGGAAGGCTCGGTGCGCGCCCGCATGGACCGCCGCAGCGATGAGCATGGCAAGCAGGTATTGCCGGTGCTAGTGCATGGCGATGCGGCCTTCGCGGGCCAGGGCGTGATCATGGAGACGCTGGCGCTGTCCGAAACCCGGGGTTACTTCACGGGCGGCACGGTGCACATCGTCATCAACAACCAGATCGGCTTCACCACCAGCGACCCGCGCGACAGTCGCTCCACGCTGTACTGCACCGATGTGGTCAAGATGATCGAATCGCCGGTGCTGCACGTCAATGGCGACGATCCCGAAGCCGTGACGCTGGCAACCAAACTGGCGCTGGATTTCCGCATGGAGTTCGAGCGTGACGTGGTGGTCGACATCATCTGCTTTCGCAAACTCGGCCACAACGAGCAGGATACCCCCTCGCTCACGCAGCCGCTGATGTACAAGAAAATTGCGGCCCACCCCGGTACGCGCAAGCTCTACGCGGACAAGCTGGCGACCCAGGGTTTTGGCGAGTCCCTGGGCGACGACATGGTCAAGGCTTACCGCGCAGCCATGGATGCGGGCACGCACACCGTGGATCCGGTGCTGACCAACTTCCAGAGCAAGTACGCGGTCGACTGGAGCCCGTTCCTGGGCAAGAAGTGGACCGACGCCTGCGACACCGCGATTCCGCTGGCCGAATGGAAGCGCCTGGCCGAAAAGGTCACGACCATTCCCGCCAACATCACGCCGCACATGCTGGTGAAGAAGGTCTACGACGACCGCGCCGCCATGGGCCGCGGCGACATCAACGTGGACTGGGGCATGGGTGAGACCATGGCCTATGCCTCGCTCGTGGCCAGCGGTTATCCCGTGCGGCTCTCGGGCGAGGATTCCGGGCGCGGCACCTTCAGCCACCGCCATTCGGTCATCCATGACCAGAGCCGCGAAAAATGGGATGTCGGCACCTATACCCCGCTGCAGAACGTTGCGGAGAATCAGGCGCCCTTCGTCGTCATCGACTCCATCCTTTCGGAAGAAGCTGTGCTGGGCTTCGAGTACGGCTATGCCTCCAATGACCCGAACACGCTCGTGATCTGGGAGGCGCAGTTCGGCGACTTCACCAACGGCGCCCAGGTGGTGATCGACCAGTTCATCGCGTCGGGCGAAGTGAAGTGGGGCCGCGTCAACGGCCTGACGCTGCTGCTGCCGCACGGCTACGAAGGCCAGGGCCCGGAGCACAGTTCGGCCCGCCTGGAGCGCTTCATGCAGCTCTCCGCCGACACCAACATGCAGGTCTGCCAGCCCACTACGGCCAGCCAGATATTCCATCTGCTGCGCCGCCAGATGGTGCGCAATCTGCGCAAGCCCCTGGTCATCATGACGCCCAAGTCGCTGCTGCGGGCCAAGGATGCGACGTCGCCGCTGTCCGAGTTCATCCATGGCGGCTTCCAGACCGTGATTCCCGAGCATGGCGAGGACGTGGTGCGCAAGGCGGAGAAGGTCAAGCGCGTGGTCGTCTGTTCGGGCAAGGTGTACTACGACCTGGTCAAGAAGCGCACCGAAAAGGCCGTGGACGACGTGGCGATCGTCCGCATCGAGCAGCTCTATCCGTTCCCGCACAAGGCGTTCGCCGCGGAGCTCAAGCGCTATCCGAATGCATCGGACATCGTCTGGTGTCAGGACGAGCCGCAGAACCAGGGCGCCTGGTTCTTCGTGCAGCACTACATCCACGAAAACATGATCGAGGGCCAGCGCCTGGGCTACTCGGGGCGTGCTGCTTCGGCATCGCCGGCAGTCGGTTATTCGCACCTGCACCAGGAGCAGCAGAAAGCGCTGGTCGACGGCGCGTTCGGCAAGCTCAAGGGCTTCGTCCTGTCCAAGTAAAACCACCCATGGACGCCGCTGCGGCGGCGTTCACTGACATAAGAACCACCGGAAGAATGCAATGGCTATCGTAGAAGTCAAAGTCCCCCAATTGTCTGAGTCCGTGGCCGAAGCCACGATGCTGCAGTGGAAGAAGAAGGCCGGCGAGTCCGTGGCCGTCGATGAAATCCTGATCGAGATCGAAACCGACAAGGTCGTGCTCGAGGTCCCCGCGCCGTCCGCGGGCGTGCTGGCGGAAATCGTCGTAGGCGATGGGGGCACGGTCGTGTCCGACCAGGTCATCGCCAAGATCGATACCGAGGGCAAGGCGGGTGCGGCTGCACCGGCCCCCGCGCCCATCGCCGCGGCTGCACCTGCCGCAGCCGCGCCGGCACCGGCGGTTGCTGCCGCACCCGCTGCCGGCGGCTCCAAATCCGATGTGGCCATGCCCGCCGCGGCCAAGCTGCTGGCCGACAACAACCTTGCCACCACCAGCGTTCCCGGCACCGGCAAGGATGGCCGCGTGACCAAGGGCGACGTGCTGGCCGCCGTGGCTGGCGGCGCCAAGCCCGCTGCCGCCGCACCCGTCGCCATTCCCACGGTTGCGCCGAAGGCCGCACTGCCCCTGGTGGCGGCGCCCGCCGTCAACCTGGGCGACCGCCCCGAGCAGCGCGTGCCCATGAGCCGCCTGCGCGCCCGCATCGCCGAGCGCCTGCTGCAGTCGCAATCCACCAATGCCATCCTGACCACGTTCAACGAGGTCAACATGGCGCCGGTGATGGACCTGCGCAAGCGCTTCCAGGACAGCTTCACCAAGGAGCATGGCGTCAAGCTCGGCTTCATGAGCTTCTTCGTCAAGGCTGCCGTGCATGCGCTCAAGAAGTACCCCGTGATCAACGCCAGCGTGGACGGCACCGACATCGTTTACCACGGCTACTTCGACATTGGCATCGCCGTGGGCAGCCCGCGCGGCCTGGTGGTGCCCATCCTGCGTAATGCCGACCAGATGAGCTTTGCCGACATCGAGAAGAAGATCGCCGAATTCGGCCAGAAGGCCAAGGACGGCAAGCTCGGCATCGAGGAGATGACCGGCGGCACCTTCTCCATCAGCAACGGCGGCACTTTCGGCTCGATGCTCTCCACGCCCATCATCAACCCGCCGCAGTCGGCCATCCTGGGCGTGCATGCGACCAAGGATCGCGCCGTGGTGGAGGATGGCCAGATCGTCATCCGGCCGATGAACTACCTGGCGATGAGCTACGACCATCGCATCATCGACGGCCGCGAAGCCGTGCTCGGCCTTGTGGCCATGAAGGAAGCGCTGGAAGATCCGGCGCGCCTCCTCTTCGACATCTGAGGAGCGGCACATGGCTGATACCAAACTATTCGACGTCATCGTGATCGGCGGCGGCCCCGGCGGCTACATCGCCGCCATCCGTGCCGCGCAACTCGGCTTCAACGTCGCCTGCATCGACGAGTGGAAGAACGACAAGGGCGGCCCGGCGCCGGGCGGCACCTGCACCAACGTGGGCTGCATCCCGTCCAAGGCGCTGCTGCAGTCATCGGAGCATTACGACCAGGCCAACCATCACTTCGCCGACCACGGCATCGCGGTGAAGGGGCTGGAGATCGACGTTGCCAAGATGCTCGCGCGCAAGGACACCGTTGTGAAGCAGAACAACGATGGCATCCTCTACCTGTTCAAGAAGAACAAAATCACATTTTTCCATGGCCGCGGATCGTTCGTGAAGGCTGTCGATGGCGGCTACGAGATCAAGGTGGCCGGCGCCACGGAGGAGAGCCTCGCGGGCAAGCACGTCATCGTGGCCACGGGCTCCAGCGCCCGCGCGCTGCCGGGCGTGCCGTTCGATGAGGAGAGCGTGCTCTCCAACGACGGCGCGCTGCGCGTGGCCGCCGTGCCCAAGAAGCTGGGGCTGATCGGCTCGGGCGTCATCGGGCTCGAGATGGGCTCGGTCTGGCGCCGCCTGGGCTCGGAAGTCACCATCCTCGAAGGCTTGCCCACGTTCCTCGGTGCCGTCGATGAGCAGGTGTCCAAGGAGGCCTTCAAGGCCTTCACCAAGCAGGGCCTGAAGATCGAACTCGGCGTCAAGGTCGGCGAGATCAAGGCCGGCAAAAAGGGCGTGAGCGTAGCCTACGTCGACGCCAAGGGCGAAGCCAAGGAACTGGCGGTGGACAAGCTCATCGTCTCTATCGGCCGCGTGCCAAACACCATTGGCCTCAATGCCGAGGCAGTGGGGCTGAAGCTCGACGAGCGCGGCGCGATCGTCGTGGACGGCGACTGCAAGACCAGCCTGCCCAACGTCTGGGCCATCGGCGACGTGGTGCGCGGCCCCATGCTGGCGCACAAGGCCGAGGAGGAAGGTGTGGCCGTGGCCGAGCGCATTGCCGGTCAGCATGGGCACGTCAACTTCAACACCATCCCGTGGGTCATCTACACTAACCCCGAGATCGCCTGGGTCGGCCAGACCGAGCAGCAGCTCAAGGCCGCGGGGCGCGCCTACAAGGCCGGCAGCTTTCCGTTCCTGGCCAATGGCCGCGCCCGTGCGCTGGGCGACACGACCGGCTTCGTCAAGTTCCTGGCGGATGCCGCGACCGACGAAATCCTCGGTGTGCACATCGTCGGCCCCCTGGCCAGCGAGTTGATCGCCGAGGCCGTGGTAGCGATGGAGTTCAAGGCCAGCGCCGAAGACATTGCGCGCATCTGCCACGCCCATCCGTCCCTCTCCGAAGCCACGAAGGAAGCAGCGCTTGCCGTCGACAAGCGTACGCTGAACTTCTGATTTATGCATGAAAATGGCTTCCAGCGCTTATATATCAAGCGCTGATAGCTATTTAAATGATAGCAATAGAGTGACTGACAGCGTCAAGCAGGCATACGAGGCGGAGCTTGCCGCCCGTGGCTTCGCCAGCGACCCCGCTCAACTGCGCGCCGTCGACGCGCTGGAGCGCTGCGCCACCCAATGGGCGGCGTACAAGGAAAAGCGCTCCAACACGCTCAAGAAGCTGCTCAACCATCCCGAAGTGCCGCGGGGCGTATACATGTACGGCGGCGTGGGCCGCGGCAAGAGCTTTTTGATGGACTGCTTCTACAACGCGGTCCCGCTGCGCCGCAAGACGCGGCTGCACTTCCACGAATTCATGCGCGAGGTGCACCGCGAACTGACTGGCTTGCAGGGCACGGTCAACCCGCTCGACGAACTGGGGCGGCGCATCGCGCGGCGCTACAAGCTCATCTGTTTCGACGAATTCCACGTGGCCGACGTGACCGATGCGATGATCCTGCACCGCCTGCTGGTCTCGCTGTTCGAGAACGGCGTGGGCTTCGTCACCACCTCCAATTTCGCCCCCGACGATCTGTACCCCGACGGTCTGCACCGCGACCGCATCCTGCCCGCCATCGCCTTGCTCAAGGAGCGGCTGGAAGTGGTCAACGTCGACAACGGCACCGACTACCGCCAGCGCACGCTGGAGCAGGTCAAGCTCTACCACACGCCGCTGGGCCCGCAGGCCGATGCCGAGATGGCTGCGGCCTTCGATCGGCTGGCCGAGACGCAGGACGAAGATCCGGTGCTGCACATCGAGGCGCGGGAAATCCGCGCGCGCCGCAAGGCCGGCGGCGTGATCTGGTTCGACTTCCGCACGCTGTGCGGCGGCCCGCGTTCGCAGAACGACTATCTCGAGATCGCCAGCCAGTTTCACACGCTGCTGCTGTCCGACGTGCCGCACATGCCGGTGCGCAGGGCATCGGAGGCGCGCCGTTTCACCTGGCTCATCGACGTGCTCTACGACCGGCGCGTCAAGCTCATCATGTCGGCAGCCGTGCCGCCGGAAGAGCTTTACACCGAAGGGCCGCTGGCCCACGAGTTTCCGCGCACCGTGTCGCGCCTCACCGAAATGCAGTCCAAGGAGTTCCTTGCACTGGAGCGGCGTACCGTGGACACGCGCCTCACATGAGCACCCGTGCCGCCTTCCTGCTGATGAGTCTGGTCTGCGCAGCGGCGGTGGAGGCGCAGCCCCAGCCCCAGCCATCCTCCGCTGTCGATACGCCTGTCGCGGCCCCTGCCGCCAACGTGGCGGCGGCCCGGGCCGTCGAGCGCCGCCGCATCGTGCAGGAGCGCCAGGCGGTGCAGGCGCAGCAGGCGGCGGAAGAGGCCGCCTGCTATGGCAAGTTCGCGGTCAACGACTGCCTGGCCGATGCGCGTGCGCGCCACCGCAGTGTGCTGGCGGACCTGCGCCGGCAGGAGCTGTCGCTCAACGACGAGGAGCGGCGCGAGAAGGGTGCCGCCCAGCGAGGCTTGGTCGATCAGCGCATGCGCGAGCAGCAGGAACGGCAAGAGCGCGCTGCCGCAGAGCGACCGAAACAACCGCCTGCGCGCGTGGATCCCGCCGAACGTACCACGGTGCGCGAACAGGACGCCGCAGCGCGCGCCGGGCAGCAACAGCACCGCATCGAGGCGCAGCAAAAGGAGCAGGCTGCACGCGCCGAGAAGGCCGCGAATGCGCCTGTGCAGCGCCAGCGTTATGAGGAAAAACTACGCGCCGCGCAAGAACGTCGTGCGCAGAATGCGCGCAACCGCGAAAAGCGCCAAAAAAGCGACCAAGCGGTGCCACCCCTGCCCGCGCCGCCGTGATGCGGCGGCCGCTCAGGACGCGGCGCTGCCCGAAGGCTGGCCGCCGGCGGCTGGAGGCGGTGCGCCGGGCGCCGCGCCATGGGGCGGCTTGTTTCGGGTGTCGGGCATGGCTTCGATGTGGACGATCGCCAGCGACAGGTTGTCGCCGCCGCCGCGGCTGCGCGAGCGGGCTTTCTCGATCAGGAACTCCGTCGCCTCGCGCGGCGTCAGCGAACTGACGACCGAGGCCATTTCCTCGGGGCTGAAATAATGCCAGACCCCATCGCTGCAGGCCAGCAGCGTGTCGCCCGCCTGGAGCTGCGGGATCAGGTGCATGGCGATGGGCGGATCTTCCTCGGTGCCCAGGCAGCCGATCAGGATGTTGGAGCGCGGATGGGTGAGCGCCTGCTCGGGCGTGATCTCGCCCCGGTCTACCAGCGCCTGCACGTAGGAATGGTCGCTGGTGCGGCGCACCATCTTGTCGCCGTGGAAATGATAGATGCGCGAATCACCCACATGGGCCCAGTGGCAGTCGCCCAGGGGGTTGATGAGAAACGCCGCGATGGTGCTGTGCGGCTCCTGCTCCGACGAAATCGCCGTGAGCTTGATGACCATGTGGGATTCCTTGACGATCTGCTCCAGCATGCTGGAGCCGTCGTCGGTGGCCGGGTCGTAGCGGTCGAACAACTGGCGCGCGGTCAGCATGACCTGGTCGGATGCCTTGCGCCCTCCGCTGCGGCCTCCCATGCCGTCGGCCACTATGGCAAGCACGCAGCCATTGATGCGCGGATGGCTGAGCAGGGCCACTTGGTCCTGCTGGTAGTCACGGTCACCTTTGTGGATTCCCGTCGATGCGATGAGTCGGTAAGCGAGAGTCATGCGGGCCGCTCGGCTGCTTCGATTGGATGGAGGGGAGAAGGCCGTATTATGGGTGCGAACATACGCTCAGCGCGTTTACTTATCGTGGCTTTTTTCCTGACATCTCTGTTTCATTCGCCCGCACGCAGGCGTCAGGACTTTCACTGCCGCTTTGCATGCCGGGCCGGGCGGGCCGCATGACACTCGAAGCCGCGGTGTGTGCGGCCTTCGCCGCCGATGGCCCGCTGGCGCGTGCCGATGTCCATTTCATGCCCCGGCAGGGACAGACGGATATGGCGCAGGCGGTTGCGCGCACCATCGAGCAAGGGGGTGCCCTGGTCGTCGAGGCAGGCACGGGTGTCGGCAAGACCTTCGCGTATCTCGTTCCTGCCTTGCTGAGCGGCGAGCGCGTGCTGTTGTCCACGGCGACCAAGGCGTTGCAGGACCAACTCTTTGCGCGCGACCTGCCTCAACTGGTTCAGGTATTGGGCATGCCGGTACGCACGGCGCTTCTCAAGGGGCGCGGCAGCTATCTATGCCTGCACCGCATGGAAGCCGCGCGCCAGGCCATGGGTGTGCCTGAGACCGCCGTCCTGCGCGCTCTCGCCAGGATCGAAGAATGGTCGCGCACCACGCGCACCGGCGACCTGGCCGAACTGCCAGGGCTGGACGAACGCTCGCCCGTGATTCCTTGGGTGACCTCCACGCGCGAGAACTGCGTGGGCTCCCAATGCCCACGGTTTCGCCAGTGCCACGTCAACCTCGCGCGGCGCGAGGCCCTGGCCGCTGACGTGGTGGTCATCAACCACCATCTCTTTTTCGCGGACCTGGCCGTGCGCGAGTCCGGCATGGCCGAACTGCTGCCAAGTGTGCGCGTCGTGGTGTTCGACGAGGCCCACCAGATCAATGAAACCGGCGTGCAGTTTCTCGGTGCGCAACTGACCACGGGACAGTTGCTGGACTTTGCGCGCGACCTGCTCGGCGCGGGCCTGCAACTCGCACGCGGCCTGGCGCCATGGAATGCGCTGGCGGCAGAATGTGACCGGGCTGCGCGCGACCTGCGGCTGGCCGTCGGGCGGGCCTCGAATGGCGCCAAGCTGCGGTGGACCGGCGCGGTACCCGACGACGTGGATGCCGACGCGTGGCACACGGCCCTGCAGGCCCTGCAGGAATCGCTGGAGCATGTGCAGGTTGCGCTGGACACGGTATCGGAGTTGGCGCCGGACTTCGTGCGCCTGCGCGAGCGGGCGCGTGAACTGCTGGCGAAGCTCGCGCGCTTTGCGGGCCCATGCGCTACGGATGCCGTGCGGTGGCTGGATGTCGGCAATCCGCAATTGCGGATTGTCGAGTCGCCGCTGGACATCGCGCAGGCCATGCACGAGCGCCTATTGCGGCTGCCGTCCGACAGCGCTGCGTCTTCGACGGATGCTGGCAGCGCCGAGGGTGACGGCAAGTCGTGGATATTCACTTCGGCCACGCTGGGAGGCGATGCGCAACTGCGCTGGTTCACCGAACCCTGTGGCCTGACCCAGGCGCAGATACTGCGCGTGGAAAGTCCCTTCGACTATGCCCGACAGGCGAGCCTCTATATTCCGCGCGGCCTGCCGCTCCCCTCAGACCCTGGCCACAGCCAGGCGCTGGCCCGCTGGATTGCCGTCGCGGTGCGGCGCCTGGGGGGGCGTACGCTGGTGCTCACGACCACGCTGAAGGCGCTGCGCACGATGGGTGACTATCTGCAGGATGCCTTCCGGGAAGGGGGTGTCGATGTGCTGCTGCAAGGCCAGTGGCCCAAGCGCCGGCTGATGGAGCGCTTCCGCGAAGGTGCTACGCAAGGTCGGCCCGGGTGCGTGCTCGTGGCATCGGCCTCTTTTTGGGAAGGCTTCGACGTGCCAGGCAAGGTGCTGCAACTGGTCGTCATCGACAAATTGCCGTTCCCCCCGCCGGGCGATCCATTGGTAGAGGCGCGCTCCCAGCGGCTGGAGCAGGCAGGCCGCAGCGCTTTTCGCGACTATGCGTTGCCAGAAGCCGCCGTGGCGCTGAAACAGGGCGCTGGCCGGCTGATACGGCGCGAAACCGACAGCGGCATGCTGGTGATCGGCGATACCCGGCTGCTGACGATGGGCTATGGGCAGCGCCTGCTGTCGGCGCTACCGCCCATGCGGCGGATTCAGACCGAGGAGGAAAGCGACGCGGCGCTGGATATGCTCACCAGAGCTTCCACCACGGATCCGAATTGGCCCTGAACCCGCGGGTCAGGTACTGGCTCTGGGGGTAGCTGGCATCCATGACGCGGCGCGCGTCGTCGCGCAACTGCGCCATGCCGAGCGCATCGTAGGACTGGATCAGGATGTAGAGCGCCTCTTCGAGCGCCGGCACGTCGCGGTACTCCGCCAGCGCCGACTGCGCCCGGCTGATGGCCGCCACGTAGGCCCCGCGCCGGTAGTAGTAGCGCGCCACATGCACGTCGTACTGCGCCAGCGAATTCACGATGTAGACCATGCGCTGGCGGGCATCGGGTGTGTAACGGGATTCAGGGAAACGGTTCGTCAGCTCGCGGAATGCCTCGTAGGATTCTTGCGCAGCCTTTTGGTCGCGCTCCGACAGATCCTGGCGCGACAACGCAGAGAACAAGCCCAGGTCGTCGTTGAAGTTGACGACCCCTTTGAGGTAGAGCGCATAGTCCACGGCCGGGCTGGCTGGATGCAGCTTCAGGAAACGATCCAGCGTGGCGATCGCCTGCGCCTTTTCGCCGCCCTTGTATTGCGCATAGGCCTTTTCGAGCTGTGCCTGCTGGGCCAGCGGCGTGCCGGCAGCGCGGCCTTCGAGCTTTTCGAACAATGGAACGGCCTTGTCGTAGGAGCCGTTGCTCAGTTCGTCCTTGGCTTCCGAGTAGATACGGTTCGGGCTCCAGTTGGCGGTCTTGTCCACATCGGTGGTGGAGCAGCCGCCCAAGAGCACTGCGGCGCATGCTACGACCACGGTGGACAATGCCGATAATTTCGCGCGAAGCATCACGGACAACCTTCTTGAAAACGAGCCGGACGATTATATCGACGCCCCCTGCGATGCAGTTACATGCTGCCATGGATGCATTCCCCGAGGACGACGGCCCCCCGGACACAGACGAGGAGCGGCGGGTCGTCGCCATGGGCGAAGGCCAGCATGGCCAGCGCCTGGACCGGGCTCTTGGCGATACGGTGCCCGAATTTTCGCGCAGCTATTTGCAGAAACTGATCGAGGAAGGGGCTGTGTGCTTAAACGGCGCCGTTGTGTCCAAGAGTGCGGTGCGGATCAAGCTCGGCGACGAGGTGGCGGTCTCGCTGCGGCCCACGCCGCAAAGCCAGGCTTTCCGCCCTGAGCCGATACCGCTTTCCGTGGTGTTCGAGGACGACCATTTGCTGGTCGTCGACAAGCCGGCTGGGTTGGTCGTCCACCCGGCGCCAGGCAACTGGAGCGGCACACTGCTCAATGCGCTTCTGGCGCGCGATGCCCGTGCCGCGCTACTGCCGCGCGGGGGCATCGTGCACCGGCTGGACAAGGACACCAGTGGCCTCATGGTGGTGGCGCGCGACCGCGTCACCATGGATGCGCTGGTACGCATGATCGGCGAGCGCACGGTGGGTCGCCAATACATGGCGCTGGCGCACCGCCCGTGGACCGGGCCGGTCCAGCGCAGGGTCGACGCTGCGATCGGGCGCGACCCGCGCAACCGGCTGCGCATGGCCGTGGTCGACCCGCTGCGGCATGCGGGTAAGGCTGCCCGCACCGATATCGAGCTGATGGAGAACGCCGCGCAGGGGTGCTGGGTGCGCTGCACGCTGCACACGGGTCGTACCCACCAGATACGGGTGCACATGGCGCACATAGGACATCCACTGCTGGCCGACGCGCTGTACGGCGGCGCTGCGCTGGCAGGTATGCAGCGGCAGGCGCTGCATGCATACCGGCTGGCATTCACGCATCCGGTGTCCGGTGCGCCGCAGGTTTTCGCGTCTGCCTTGCCGCAGGACTTTGCCAATGCCTTGGCGGCATGGGGCGTGCGCTACAATGGCCATGACGGCTGACTGAGCAAACCGGTTTTGCCGGCTTCCGCTTGGTTGCGCCGGTTCCGCGCAAGGCGTTTTCCGCCTCCCGCGCCGTACTCTTCGAGCTACTCCACCGTGCCGTACCGCGCCAGCGGCGCTTCTTTACGAGTCATCGACCATGAACACCGCGGACGCAAAGCGCGTCCTTGAAACCGCATTGATCTGCGCAGCCCAGCCCATGCCGCTGCGGGATTTGCGCGTGCTTTTCGACGATGCGCTGGGTGCCGACACCATAAAGGACATGCTGGCTGCACTGCAGCAGGAGTGGACGCTGCGCGGCGTGGAACTGGTTCAGGTGGCATCGGGCTGGCGCTTCCAGAGCCGGCCCGAGATGCGCGAGTACCTCGACCGGCTGCATCCCGAGAAGCCGCCGCGCTATACGCGGGCCACGCTGGAGACCCTGGCCATCATCGCCTACCGCCAGCCGGTGACGCGGGGCGACATTGAGGACATCCGTGGCGTGACGGTCAACAGCCTGATCGTCAAGCAATTGGAGGACCGCGGCTGGGTCGAGGTGATCGGCCACCGCGAGACGGTGGGCCGGCCGGCCCTGTTCGCCACCACGCGCCAGTTCCTAGACGATCTGGGGCTCCAATCGCTGGAGCAATTGCCCGAACTGGATAGTCCTGCGCAACAAGGTGCCTTGCTCGATGTGCTGCAGGAGGAACTCCCCGTTGCCGACGAAGCGCAGCAGGGTCTGCCCATGGCTGAAGCGGCTGTGCTTTCTGAGGAGGCGCGTCCGGGCGATGCGGTTGCAGACCTTCCCGCATCAACGACCGACGGCGCCGGACACGCCGATGACGGAATCCATTCATGAACGAATCCACGACAGACAATGCAGTGCCCCTTGATGGGACCGATCCGGAGCCGATACCCTCGGTGGACGCGCCTCGTAAGCACAAGTTGCAGGCCAAGGGCGCTCCGGCTGTGCCATTGCTTTCGAATCCGGATGCGCAAGGCCCGGACGATGCGTTGGTCGATTCTCCTCCAGATGCTTCGCCCCCCACGAGGTTTGTCGACGTGGTGTCGGGCCGGTTCGATGCCGATGAAACCAGTGCCGATGCCACTGCTCGGCCCAAGCGCGTGCTGGCGCCGCAAACCGAAACGCCGAAGCTGCACAAGGTATTGGCACAGGCCGGCCTGGGTTCGCGGCTCGAGATGGAGCAACTCATCATCGAGGGCCGCATCTCCGTCAACAACGAGCCTGCGCATATCGGCCAGCGCATCCAGTTCGGCGACCAGGTCAAAGTCAACGGCAAGCCGATCCGGTTGCGCATCGCACCGCCGCCGCCGCGCGTGATCGCTTACCACAAGCCGGCTGGCGAGGTTGTTACACACGACGACCCGCAGAACCGTCCGACCGTGTTCCGCAAGCTGCCGCGCCTGCCGCAAGGAAAGTGGCAGTCGGTCGGTCGGCTCGACCTCAATACCGAAGGCCTGCTGTTGCTCACCAGTTCCGGTGAACTTGCCAATACCCTGATGCATCCGCGGTTCGGCCTGGAGCGCGAATATGCGGTGCGCGTCCTGGGAGCGCTCAGCAACGAGGAAAAGCAGCGCCTGCTCGACGGCATCGCGCTCGACGACGGCATGGCACAGTTCGGCTCCATCGAAGACGGCGGTGGGGAGGGTGCGAACTGCTGGTATCGCGTGACGATCTCCGAAGGGCGCAATCGCGAAGTGCGGCGCATGCTCGAAGCTGTCGGACATGCAGTGAGTCGTCTGATCCGCATACGCTATGGGGCAATGGCGCTGCCGCGCGGTTTGCGGCGCGGCTTCTGGATCGAGTTGAACGAGCGCGAGATCCGTGCGCTCATGCAGGCGGTTGGCCTGGATGCAGGCCGCTTCCAGGAGACGATGGGCGATGACCACCGTAGCAGCCGCAGTCCTCGCGGGGCCCCTGCGGGCAACGGACAGCCTCCCCGGGGGGGCAAACCGGCAGGCGATGCAAAGCGTGACAGCATGGGCAGGCAGCCCAATGGTGGGCAGCCCGACCCCATGAAGACCTCGCTGGGCTATATCGGTGCGGATGGGGTTTCGCGCCAGCGCCAGAATGGCCAGGGTGGCGGCGCGCGGCGCAATGGCACCCGGCGGGGCGGTTGGGGACGGTAAGCGCCTGCTTGCTGGCCCGGGCATCTCGGGCAAGCCGTAAAGCGGCCATGCATTCAAGATAAAATCAAAGACTTTGCTCCCACAGGGCGCAAGTTCCGTATTCATCCAAAAAGTTGAGGAAGATCCACCATGGCAATCGAACGCACGCTCTCCATCATCAAGCCAGACGCCGTCGCCAAGAACGTGATCGGTCAGATAGTTTCCCGTTTCGAGGCTGCAGGACTGAAGGTCGCCGCGGCGCGCATGGTGCAGCTTTCGCGCCTGGAGGCCGAGCAGTTCTATGCGGTGCACAAGGAGCGGCCTTTCTTCAAGGATCTCGTCGATTTCATGATCTCCGGCCCGGTGTTCGTGCAGGTGCTCGAAGGCGAGAACGCCATTTTGAAGAACCGCGAACTGATGGGGGCGACCGACCCCAAGAAGGCTGCTGCCGGCACTATCCGCGCCGATTTCGCCGACAGCATCGACGCCAATGCTGTCCACGGCTCCGACGCGACTGAGACGGCGGCGGTCGAGGTGGCGTTTTTCTTTCCTGCTCTGGACGTCTATTCGCGCTGAGGCCCGTTCCCTTCGGACGGCTGCTGCGCAGCAGTGCGGGCTGAGAGGGAAAAGGGCGCAAGGCACAGCACGGAGGCGGCATGTCCCAGCTCGTCAATTTGCTTGACTTCGATCTTGAGCGGCTCGCAGCCTTCTGCGAGCAGTTGGGCGAGAAGCGCTTCCGTGCGACGCAGCTTTTCCGATGGATTCATCAGCGCGGCGCCAGTGAATTCGACGCGATGAGCGATCTTGCCAAATCGTTGCGCAAGAAGCTGAAAACAACGGCCTTCATACGCGGGCTGCCTGTCATCTCGCAGCACGCCTCGGGTGACGGCACGATGAAGTGGCTGTTCGACGTGGGTGATGGCAATGCCGTCGAAACGGTGTTCATCCCTGAAGACGACCGGGGCACCTTGTGCGTGTCCTCGCAGGCGGGCTGCGCGGTGGGGTGCCGGTTCTGTTCGACGGGCCACCAGGGTTTCAGCCGCAATTTGTCCACCGGTGAAATCATCGCGCAACTCTGGTTCGCGGAGCATTTCCTGCGCCAGCATCTGGGACGAGACGAACGCGTCATCTCCAACGTGGTGATGATGGGCATGGGCGAGCCGCTGCAGAACTACGGCGCGCTCGTGCCGGCCTTGCGCAGCATGCTCGACGACCATGGCTACGGCCTGTCGCGGCGAAGGGTGACGGTCTCCACATCAGGGGTGGTGCCCATGATGGACCGGCTGGCGCAGGATTGCCCCGTAGCCCTTGCGGTGTCGCTGCATGCACCCAATGATGTGTTGCGCGACCAACTCGTGCCGCTGAACCGCAAGTACCCGCTGGCGGAACTGCTCGACGCCTGCAACCGCTACCTCGTTCATGCGCCGCGCGACTTCGTCACTTTGGAGTACTGCATGCTCGATGGCGTCAACGACTCCATCGAGCACGCGCAGCAGCTCATCGCGCTGGTTCGCGCCCATGCGGGCCAGGGTGTCTGGTGCAAGTTCAACCTGATCCCTTTCAATCCATTTCCCGCTTCGGGCCTGAGCCGTTCACCCCTTGATCGCGTTGCGGCTTTCGCAAGAATCCTCGGCGATGCTGGTATCGTGACGACGATTCGCAAGACGCGCGGCGACGATATCGATGCGGCGTGCGGGCAATTGGCCGGCGACGTCAAAGACCGCACGCGGGTTGTCGAGCGCATGGCGCAGCAGCGGAGCGTGAGGCTCCGGCCTGTGGCAGTCACAACCGAAATCAAAGGGGCGTGAATATGGTGTGGTTCCCCAGGTGTTGGGAATGCTCGGGCAAGTGGGCATTGCTCTTCCTGAGCGCATTGCCATGTGGAGTGTTTCTGGCGGGATGCGCCGTGACGACGCAGCAAGGCCCGGCGCCGCAGTCGCAGATCGTGACACCTTCGGACGAGCCCGATGTGCGCAGGCGCGCCCGCATCCGTCTGGAGCTGGCATCGAGCTATTTCGACCATGGCCAGACTTCAGTGGCATTGGACGAGGTGAAGCAGTCGCTGGCCATCGACCCGAGCTATGGCGAGGCCTACAACCTCCGTGGCCTAGTCTATATGCGATTGGGCGACTTTCCTTCTGCAGAGGAGGGGTTCAAGCGCGCCATCGCGTTGAACGCATCCGATGCGGACGCGGAGCACAACTACGGCTGGCTGCTGTGCGAGCAGAAACGCTACAGCGAGGCAGACCAGTTCTTCCAGCGTGCGTTGTCCAATCCGACATACGGGTCGCGGCCCAAGACCCTCATGACGCAGGGTCTGTGCCAGATGCGCGCCGGTTTGCGGGCCGAAGCCGAGCGCACGTTGTCCAAAGCCTATGAGCTTGATGCCGGCAATCCCATTACGGGCTACAATCTGGCGCTGCTGCTTTTCGAGCGCCAGGAGAACGCGCGGGCCCAGTTCTATATCCGGCGGATCAACAACAGCGAATATGCGAACGCGGAGACGCTTTGGCTGGGTGTCAAGGTGGAGCGCAGTGTGGGTGATCGCGTTGCCATGCAGCAATTAGTCGATCAATTGCGCAAGCGCTTTCCTGATTCCAAGGAATTGGCGTCTTTTGACCGTGGGGCCTTCGATGAATGATTCCGTGTCCGAGTCCTGGTCTTCCTCGGCGGCTGCCTTGGCTCCGGGTGCGGCGACGGCAGGGCAGTTGCTGAAACAGGCCCGGGAAGCTGCAGGAGTGCACATTGCCGCGCTTGCCGTTGCGCTCAAGGTGCCGGTTTCCAAACTGGAGGCTCTTGAGCATGATCGGCTTGCGCAATCGGCGGATGCCGTTTTCGTCCGCGCATTGGCCTCCAGCGTGGCCCGCACGCTGAAGATCGATGGGCGCCCCATACTGGAACTCTTGCCGCAGACGCCAGTGCCGCGCCTTTCCTCCGACTATGCAGGCCTCAACGCACCCTTCAAGTCCGACAAGATGCTTTCCAAAAGCGCCTTGGCTGAACCGTCGTCCAAACCTATGGTGTGGGCGGTGCTGTTTTTGCTCATAGGTGTGGCCGTTCTGGTTGTGTGGCCGTACGTCAAGCCTGAATTGACGGTTACCAGCGGCGCTGCGCAGACGCTGCTTGGCGGAACGACCGTGGAAAAGCCTGCTGCACCGGGCGCCAGTGCTTCAGAGGGCAGCGTGGCGGGCGAAGCGGCGCCAGTACCGCCTGCAGTTGTTGCAGCCTCTCCTGCAGACGTCTCGCCGCCGATGCCTGAAGCGCACCAGGTCGCCAGGGCTGCATCGCCTGCTGTTGCGGATGGGCGAGTTGAAACGACAGACAGTGCGACGCCGGCCAAGATCGATAGCGCCGCGAATGCCGGTGCCGCTGCCGCGGCGCCGACGCTTTCTTTCAAGGCGCGCGCGGATTCCTGGATCAAGGTCGTCGACGGTACGGGTGCGGTGGCCTTGCAACGTACCCTGGGTGCGGGAGAAAGCGCAGACGTGGCTGTTGCACCGCCATTGGCTGTGACTATCGGTCGCGCGGATGTAACCGATGTGCAGGTGCGCGGCAAGGCGTTCGATCTGGCGCCCGTGATGCGCGAGAACGTAGCCCGTTTCGAGGTGAAGTGAAAGTGGAGAATCAGTCCATGTTCCCGCAGCAGCCCGTCGAGGCTGCATCGCCCCGTCCGCGGCGCAGCCGGCAGGCATCGGTGGCATGGGGGGCGCGTACGGTGACGGTGGGGGGGGATGCGCCGATACGCTTGCAGTCCATGACGAACACCGATACCGTGGACGTGATCGGTACCGCCATCCAGGTCAAAGAACTGGCGCAGGCGGGCTCGGAACTGGTGCGTATCACCGTGAACACGCCAGAGGCCGCAGAAGCAGTGCCACATATCCGCGACCAGCTCGACCGCATGGGCATCGATGTGCCGTTGGTGGGCGACTTTCACTACAACGGCCACCGGCTGCTCAGCGAACACCCCGCGTGTGCCGAGGCGCTGTCCAAGTACCGCATCAATCCCGGCAACGTGGGCAAGGGCGACAAGCACGACCGGCAGTTCGGTCAGATGATCGAGGCGGCCATGCGCTGGCGCAAGCCGATCCGCATCGGCGTCAACTGGGGCAGCCTGGACCAGGAACTGCTCGCCGGGCTCATGGATGCCAACAGCCGCCGTGCTGCGCCATGGGATGCCAGGCAGGTCATGTACGAAGCACTGATCACCTCGGCCCTGTCATCGGCGCAGCGCGCGGAGGAGATGGGCATGGAAGAGCGGCAGATCATCCTGTCGTGCAAGATGAGCGGCGTGCAGGATCTGATCTCGGTCTACCGTGAACTGGCGCGCCGCGGTGATTATGCCCTGCACCTGGGACTGACCGAGGCGGGCATGGGCACCAAGGGTACGGTCGCATCTAGCGTGGCGCTGTCCATTCTCTTGCAGGAAGGCATAGGCGACACCATCCGCGTATCGCTTACCCCGCAGCCGGGCGAAGCCCGCACGCAGGAGGTGGTGATCGCCTCCGAAATCCTCCAGGCGCTGGGCCTGCGGATTTTCGTGCCCAGCGTCACGGCCTGCCCGGGGTGCGGGCGCACGACGAGCACCACGTTCCAGGAACTGGCCAAGCAGATCGACGATTACCTGCGCATGCAGATGCCCATATGGCGTGGCAAGTACCCTGGTGTGGAAAAAATCAAGGTCGCCGTGATGGGGTGCATCGTCAATGGGCCAGGGGAAAGCAAGCATGCCGACATTGGCATCAGCCTGCCCGGCACGGGCGAGGCGCCTGCAGCCCCGGTGTTCATCGACGGCGAAAAGGCCCTGACGCTGCGCGGCGACAATATCGCCGCCGAATTTCACCAGCTTGTCGAGCAATACATCCAGAAGCGTTTCGGCAGCGAGACGGCTTGAGCGGCGAGGGGCGTCCCGCGCGCCGCCGCTGCTTCCTCATCATGAGAACACTATGACGATAGAGAAAGACGCTGCCCGGCAGGAGAAGCTGGCTGCGGTCAAGGGGATGAACGACGTACTTCCCGCCGAGTCCTACCGCTGGGAGTGGCTGGAAGCGATCGTGCGGGAGTTGATGGCGGCCTATGCTTACCGCAACGTACGTACCCCCATCGTGGAACATACGCAGCTCTTCGTGCGTGGTATCGGCGAGGTGACCGACATCGTCGAGAAGGAGATGTATTCCTTCGAGGACAGGCTCAATGGCGAACACCTTACGCTTCGCCCCGAAAACACGGCCAGCGTGGTACGCGCGGTGACCGAGCACAATCTGCTCTACGACGGAGGCAAGCGCCTGTGGTACATGGGCCCCATGTTCCGTCACGAGAAGCCGCAGCGGGGCCGCTACCGCCAGTTTCACCAGATCGGTGCGGAAGCTCTCGGTTTCGCCGGGCCTGATGTCGATGCCGAACTTATCCTGCTCGCGGTGGCTCTATGGAAGCGGCTGGGCTTGGCCGACTGGCGGCTCGAAATCAACAGCCTCGGCCAGCCTGCCGAGCGTGCGCAGCACCGCGCCCGATTGATCGCGCACTTCGAGCAACATGCGGCGTTGCTCGACGAGGAGGCGCGCAGGCGCCTGCACAGCAATCCGCTGCGCATCCTGGATACCAAGAACCCCGCGATGAAGATGGTGGTGGAGAGCGCGCCGCGGCTCATCGACTTCCTGGGGCAGGAGTCCCTGGCGCACTTCGATGCGCTGAAAGCCATCCTTGATGCGAATGGCGTGCCGTGGACCGTCAACCCGCGGCTGGTCCGCGGCCTGGACTACTACAACCTCACGGTCTTCGAGTTCGTCACCGACCGGCTCGGCGCCCAGGGCACGATATGCGCTGGCGGGCGCTACGACTATCTCATCGAACAGATCGGCGGCAAGCCCGCGCCGGCAGTGGGCTGGGCCCTGGGCGTCGAGCGCGTGCTCGAACTGGTCAAGGAACTCGGTGCCCCCGTCCCCCTGCCGACGCCCGATGCGTATGCCATCGTGCCCGACGCGGTGGCCATGCCCGTGGTGCTCCAGGTACTGCAGCGCCTACGCGAGGCTGGTGTGCGCGTGCAGATGCACGCGGCGGGAGCGGAAGGCATGGGCAGCATGAAGTCGCAGTTCAAGAAGGCCGATGCCAGTGGCGCTGCCTTCGGCCTGATCTTCGGCCCCGACGAACTGCTGCGCAGCGAAGTGTCCGTCAAAGCGCTGCGCGACGGCAGCGGCGTGCAGACCACATACCCGCTGGCGGATGTCGGGTCTTGGGCCGCCACCCTACAATCGCCCGCTTCCAACTGATTACGCCATGGCACAACATCTAGACCTTGAAGAACAAGAGCAGATCGACCAGCTCAAGCATTTCTGGAATACCTATGGCACGCTGATCACCGCGCTGCTTGTGCTGGCTTTCGGCGCCCTTGCAGCATGGAACGGCTACCAGTTCTGGCAGAACCGGCAGGCCGTGCAGGCATCTGCCCTCTTCGACGCGATCGACACGGCGGCCAAGGCTGGCGACACTGCGCGCCTTGAACAGGCTTTCGGCGACATCAAGGACAAATACCCGAGCACTGCCTACGCATACCAAGCCGGCCTGCTGGCTGGCAAGGTTCTTTTCGAGAAGGGCCAACTCGACGCTGCCAAGGCTACGCTGGGCTGGGTGGCGGAGAAGTCGGGGGACGACGGGCTGGCGGCGCTGGCCCGGCTGCGTCTGGCTGGCGTGCTGATCCAACAGCAGGCTTACGACCAGGCCCTGGCCCAACTGGGCGGCAGCGTGCCCGCTTCGTTCGCGCCCCTGGTGGCCGACCGCAAGGGCGACATCTATCTGCTGCAAGGCAAGCAGGCCGAGGCCATCCAGTCATTCACGCAGGCCTACAAGGACCTGGATGACCGCCTCGAATACCGTCGCCTCGTCGAAGTCAAGCTCAACGCGCTGGGCGTCGATCCGCAGGCCGCAATTCCGGGAGCCCAATCGTGAGAAAGCCGTCCTTTTCGACTTTGAACGCCTGGGGAAATGCCACTGCACGCTTCGCGGTGGCGATGCTGGTACTGTCGCTTGCCGGGTGCTCATTGTTCGGTGGCGCGTCCAAGCCCAAGCCGGCCGAACTGGGTGCCAACGTTCCCATCTTTGGCATTCGCCAGGCATGGTCGTCCCGTATCGGCGGCGAAGTCCAATTCCCCTTGGAAGTGCATGTCAACGGCCCGGTGGTGTTCCTGGCATCCAGCGATGGCACCATGGCCGCGGTCGATGCCCGCACTGGGCGCGATCTCTGGCGCCTGAACGTAGGCGCACCGATCGCAGCGGGTGTGGGCAGCGATGGGAAGATCGGGGCGGTCGTCACGCGTGGCAATGATGTCGTCGCCGTCGAGGCTGGACGCGAGCTGTGGCGCGCAAAACTGCCGGCGCAGGCGTATGCGGCGCCGCTGGTCGCAGGCAACCGCGTCTTCGTGCTGACGGCGGACCGTTCTGTCAGCGCCTTCGACGGGCAGACCGGGCGGCGTTTGTGGAGCCAGCAACGACCGGGCGAGCCCTTGGTGCTGCGTCAGGCTGGTGTGCTGATGGCCGTGCGCGATACGCTGGTGACGGGGCTTTCGGGCCGCTTGGCGGGTTTGAACCCCGGCAATGGAACCGTGCGCTGGGAAGTGCCGATTGCCAGTCCGCGCGGAACCAACGATGTCGAGCGCCTGGTCGATTTGGTCGCCCCAGTCAGTCGTGTCGGCTCGAGTGTCTGCGCCCGGGCGTTCCAGGCGGCGATCGGCTGTGTCGACACGTCGCGCGGGATGATGCTCTGGACCAAGCCGGCCAATGGCTTCAGCGGCATCGACGGCGATGCCGCCATGGTTTTCGGCACGGAGAACAATGGCACCGTGGTGGCATGGCGGCGCACCGATGGCGAGCGTGCGTGGTCCTCCGAGCGTCTGCAGTACCGCCAGTTGACCGCGCCGCTGCTGCTGGGGCGCTCGGTCGTGATCGGTGACAACGCCGGCCTGGTTCATCTGCTGTCGCGCGAGGATGGCGCGCCGCTCAATCGCTTGACCACGGATGGCTCGCCTATTGCCTCTGCGCCCGTGACAGCCGACGATACGCTGGTGGTGGTAACGCGCAACGGCAATGTCTACGGGTTCCGCCCGGGATGAAGCCCGAGCCGTCGCTGGAAATGCGCCGCCCATCGCCATGAAACCCGTCATCGCCCTCGTGGGTCGTCCCAATGTCGGGAAGTCGACATTGTTCAATCGCCTGACCAAGTCGCGCGATGCCATCGTGGCCGATTTCGCAGGGCTCACGCGTGACCGCCACTATGGCAATGGTCGCCAGGGCAAGCACGAATACATCGTCATCGATACCGGCGGTTTCGAACCCGATGCCGACGCCGGCATCTACCGCGAAATGGCCAGGCAGACCCAGCAGGCCGTGGCGGAGTCGGACGTGGTGCTTTTCATCGTCGACGTGCGCGGCGGACTTTCCGCGCAGGACCATGACATCGCGAACTACTTGCGGCGCCTTGGCAAGCCCTGCCTGATCGTGGCCAACAAGGCGGAGGGCATGCGCGACGCAGCCCAGTTGGGCGAGTTCTACGAACTGGGGCTCGGCGATGTCCATCCCATTTCGGCAGCCCACGGCCAGGGCATCCGCAGCCTGGTGGAACTGGCCCTGCAGGCACTGAACCTGCCCGAGCCCGAGGATGACGTTGAAATCGACGGCGCGGAGCGCGGCGCCATCAAGCTTGCCGTCGCGGGCCGCCCCAATGTGGGCAAGTCCACGCTCATCAATACCTGGCTGGGCGAGGAACGGCTCGTGGCCTTCGACATGCCGGGCACTACGCGCGACGCCATCAGTGTGCCTTTTGAGCGCAACGGCCAGCGCTTCGAACTGATCGACACGGCGGGGTTGCGCCGCAAGGGCCGCGTGTTCGAGGCGATCGAGAAGTTCTCCGTTGTCAAGACCCTGCAGGCCATCGAATCGGCCCATGTCGTGCTGCTCCTGCTTGATGCGACCCAGGGCGTGACGGACCAGGACGCCCACATCGCCGGGTACATCCTGGAAAGCGGACGCGCGGTCGTCATCGGCATCAACAAGTGGGATGCCGTCGACGCATACCAGCGCCAGTTGGTCGAGCGGGCGATTGAAACCCGCCTGGCTTTCCTGAAGTTCGCGCCGCTGCATTTCATCTCGGCGCGCAAGCGGCTGGGGCTGGGGCCGCTGTGGCTCTCGATCGTGCAGGCCTACAAGTCCGCCATGTGCAAGATGTCCACGCCGGTGCTCACACGCCTGCTGCTGGAGTCGGTGCAGTTCCAGGCACCCCAGCGCGGGGGCATGTTCCGGCCGAAGATGCGGTATGCACATCAGGGCGGCATGAATCCTCCGGTCATTGTCATCCATGGCAATTCGCTCGAGCATGTCACTGACGCCTACAAGCGCTTCCTGGAGGCGCGTTTCCGCAAGGAATTCAACCTGGTCGGCACACCCCTGCGCATCGAAATGAAGACATCCCACAACCCTTATGCCGACAAGGGCGGACAGTAGCCACTGTTGGGGGTGTTTCGCCCCGCCGTTCTTTAAGGACTTTGCCCGCCAGTTCGATTGCGCCGCCGGCGGCCTGTGGTAAGGTGACGCTTTACAACAACATTTCTTGAACACGGAGAATATCGTGAGCAATAAAGGCCAGCTTCTTCAAGACCCCTTCCTCAACGCCCTGCGCCGCGAGCATGTCCCGGTCTCCATCTACCTCGTCAATGGCATCAAGCTGCAAGGGCAGATCGAATCCTTCGACCAGTATGTCGTCCTGCTGCGCAACACCGTCACGCAGATGGTTTACAAGCACGCCATTTCCACAATTGTGCCTGGCCGCGCGGTGAGTTTCTCCACCGCCGACGCGACCGACGCAGAGGGCGGCGCCTGATTACATCCGCGCAGCCCGTCGGCATGCTGACGAGGTATTCGGGCGTAGCGCCTCACCTGGTTTCCCCGATTTGAGTTCGTCCGATATTTCCCTTCCTGCACCCGTGGTGCTTGTCGGGGTCGACTTCGGTCTGCCCCATTTCGATGCCGATCTGGAAGAGCTGGGCCTTCTGGCCCAGACTGCAGGCCTGCAGCCGGTGGCACGCCTGACCTGCAAGCGTCGCGCCCCGGATGCCGCCCTGTTCGTGGGCAGCGGCAAGGCCGACGAGATCCGCACGCTGGCGCAGATGCACGGCGCCGTCGAGGTCTTGTTCGACCAGTCGCTGAGCCCCGCGCAGCAGCGCAACCTGGAACGCCACCTGGAGTTGCCGGTGAACGACCGCACGCTGCTGATTCTCGAAATCTTCGCGCAGCGCGCGCGCAGCCACGATGGCAAACTGCAGGTGGAGCTGGCGCGGCTGCAGTACCTGAGCACGCGGCTGGTCCGCCGCTGGTCCCACCTGGAGCGCCAGCGTGGCGGCATCGGCACGCGCGGCGGTCCTGGCGAAACGCAGATCGAACTGGACCGCCGCATGATCGGCGATGCCATTCGGCGCACCAAGGAGCGGCTAGGGAAGGTTCGGCGGCAGCGCGGCACCCAGCGCCGCCAGCGCGAGCGCCGGGAAACCTTCAACATCTCGCTGGTGGGCTACACCAACGCCGGCAAGTCGACCTTGTTCAATGCGCTGGTGAAGGCGCGGGCCTACGCGGCGGACCAGTTGTTCGCCACGCTCGATACCACCACGCGGCAACTCTACCTGGGCGATGCTGCGGGATACGGGCGCAAGGTGTCACTGTCGGACACCGTGGGCTTTATTCGCGACCTGCCGCACATGCTGGTGGATGCCTTCCAGGCTACGCTGCAGGAGGCGGTGGATGCCGACCTGCTGCTGCATGTGGTGGATGCCTCCAATCCCTCGTTTCCCGAGCAGATCGCTGAAGTCCAGCGCGTGCTGTCGGAGATCGGGGCCGCACGCGTGCCGCAAATGCTGGTGTTCAACAAGCTCGACGCAATGCCCGAGGCACAGCGCCCGCTCGTGCTGCGGGACGCGTATGACCTCGATGGCCAGCCCGTGTCGCGGGTTTTCGTGAGCGCGCGCACGGGCGACGGCCTGGGTGCGCTGCGGGAAGCCCTGGCTGCGCAGGCCATGCATATTGCGCCGCAGGCGGATATGCCCCTTGGGCATACTGCTGAATTGGGCGAGGTGCTGTCCTGATTGGGCACAATCCCCGGCAACCAATCCAAAGAGACCAAAAGCGCATGAACCTGCATTTACCGGCCCATCGGTGGGCTGTGCTCCCACGGCGGCTTCGGGGCATGTTCAATCTGAACGATCCGCGCTGGGGGCGCAGTGATGACAACACCCCTACCCCTGGTAGCGGCCAGCGCTCCGAAGGGGAGCCGCCCCAGCAGCCCGACCCGCGTGGCCGCAATAGCGGTCCGGGCGGGCAGCCGCCCGATCTGGACGAATTGTGGCGCGACCTCAACCGCAAGCTCGGCGGGCTTTTCGGCAAGCGGCCCGGCGGGCGCGGTGGTCCGGCGGGTGGGGCACCCGGCGGTGGCTTCCCGCCCGGCGGCATGAAAAGCGCGGGCTACGGCATCGGCCTGATCGCCGCCATTGCGGTGTTGATCTGGCTCGGCACGGGTTTCTTCATCGTGCAGGAAGGCCAGCAGGCGGTCATCACCGAGTTCGGCAAGTACAAGTCGACCGTGGGCGCGGGCTTCAACTGGCGCTTGCCTTACCCCATCCAGCGCCACGAACTGGTCTATGTCACGCAACTGCGTTCGGTGGACATCGGCCGCGACTCGGTCGTCAAGTCCACGGGGCTGCGCGAGTCGGCCATGCTGACCGAGGACGAAAACATCGTCGAGATCAAGTTTGCCGTGCAGTACCGCCTGAACGACGCGCGCGCCTACCTGTTCGAAAGCAAGAGCCCGTCGGATGCCGTGGTGCAGGCCGCCGAAACCGCCGTGCGCGAGGTCGTGGGCAAGATGAAGATGGACTCGGTGCTGGCCGAGGAGCGCGACCAGATCGCGCCGCGTGTGCGAGCCCTGATGCAGACCATCCTCGATCGCTACAAGGTCGGCATCGAAGTCGTGGGCATCAATCTGCAGCAGGGCGGCGTGAATCCGCCCGAGCAGGTGAAGGCGGCATTCGACGACGTTCTTAAGGCAGTCCAGGAGCGCGAGCGCTCCAAGAACGAGGCGCAAGCCTATGCCAACGACGTCGTGCCCCGAGCCGCCGGTACGGCATCGCGGCTCACGGAAGAGGCCAACGCCTACAAGGCGCGCATCGTGGCCCAGGCCGACGGCGACGCGCAACGCTTCAGCTCCGTGCTGGCGGAATACCAGAAGGCGCCGCAGGTCACGCGCGACCGCATGTACACCGACGCGATGCAGCAGATCTACAGCAGCGTGACCAAGGTGCTGGTCGACGTGCGGCAAGGCTCCAACCTGCTGTACCTGCCGCTCGACAAGATCATGCAGCAACAGGCGCAAACGCTTCCTGCGTCGTCCACCGATGCCGGCAACGTGCAGCCTGGCGCGGCTTCGTCATCGATCATCCCGCCCCTGCCATCCTCCGCCTACCCTTCGGGGGACGCGCGTACGCGCGATACCGGACGCACCCGCGACCGTGAATCGCGCTAGGAGCTTCGTGTGAACAGAATAGGCTTCATCCTCTCTTCGCTGCTGGTACTGCTGGCGCTCCTGAGCTCCACGCTGTTCGTCGTGGACCAACGCCAGTTCGGCGTCGTGTATGCGCTCGGCCAGATCAAGGAGGTCGTGACCGAGCCCGGCCTCAACTTCAAGCTGCCGCCGCCGTTCCAGACCGTGTCGTACATCGACAAGCGCCTGCTCACGCTCGACAGCACCGACACGGAGTCGATGCTGACGGCGGAAAAGCAGCGCGTCGTCATCGACTGGTTCGTGCGCTGGCGCATCACCGATCCGTCCCAGTACATCCGCAACGTGGGCCTTGACGAAGGCGCTGGCGCCCTGCAGCTCAACCGCGTGGTGCGCAACGCCTTCCAGGAAGAAATCAACCGCCGCACGGTCAAGGAACTGATCTCCACCAAGCGCGAGGCGTTGATGGCCGACGTGAAGCGCGAGGTGCAGGAGGCCGTCCAGGGCGGCAAGCCCTGGGGCGTGGATGTGGTGGACGTGCGCATCACGCGCGTCGATTACGTCGAGGCGATCACCGAGGCGGTCTACCGCCGCATGGAGGCCGAGCGCAAGCGCGTGGCCAACGAACTGCGCTCCACTGGCGCGGCAGAAGGCGAAAAGATTCGTGCCGACGCCGACCGCCAGCGCGAGGTGATCATCGCCAACGCCTACCGCGACGCGCAGAAGATCAAGGGCGACGGTGATGCCGAGGCAGCGCGCGAATACGCCAATGCCTTCGGCCGCGACCCGCAGTTCGCCCAGTTCTACCGCAGCCTCGAAGCCTACAAGTCCAGCTTCAACAAGAAGAGCGACGTGATGGTGGTGGACCCGGGCTCGTCCGATTTCTTCAAGAGCCTGCGCGGCGCTGCCGTGCCCGCTGCGCCTGCCCGCAAGTGAACCTGGACAGCAGCGACGTCTTCTGGACGGCGCTGGCCCTGGTCCTCGTGATCGAGGGGTCGCTGCCGTTCTTGTCGCCCGCGGCATGGCGCCGCGTCTTCCTGCAGATCCTGCAGTTGCGTGACGGCCAGATCCGCTTCGTCGGGTTGCTGTCCATTGTGTTCGGGCTGCTGCTTCTGGCCCTGCTGGCCTGAGCCGCGGCGCCTGGCCGCGGTTTTGCAAGCCGGTAGAATCGCTTTTTTAACAGCACGCCCTTTTCCATGTCTGCCTGGGTACTGCCGGATCACATTGCCGATGTGCTGCCCTCCGAGGCCCGGCATATCGAAGAACTGCGCCGCGACCTGCTCGACACGGCGCGCGGCTACGGCTACGAGCTGGTCATGCCGCCGCTGCTCGAACATCTCGAATCCCTGCTCACCGGCACCGGCGAAGCGCTCGACCTGCAAACCTTCAAACTCGTGGACCGGCTCTCGGGCCGCATGATGGGCCTGCGTGCCGACACCACGCCGCAGGTTGCCCGCATCGATGCCCACCTGCTCAACCGCCAGGGCGTGGCGCGCCTGTGCTACTGCGGCCCGGTACTGCATGCGCTGCCCGACCGCCCGCACGCCACGCGCGAGCCACTGCAGTTCGGCGCCGAAATCTATGGCCATGCCGGCCTCGAAGCCGACCTCGAGG
The DNA here is from genome assembly GCF_029211125.1 of Curvibacter soli. GTDB lineage: Bacteria > Pseudomonadota > Gammaproteobacteria > Burkholderiales > Burkholderiaceae_C > Curvibacter_A > Curvibacter_A soli. Next base: position 3,117 of record NZ_JARGEN010000038.1, on the reverse strand, counting down.
CGTTGGCCCTGGCGCGCGACTGCCTGGCCGCCGCGCAGGTCGAGGGCATCATCATCGACCTGGGCCATGCACGCATCGTGCGCTCGCTGCTCGCGGGGGTGCTGGCGGATGCCGATCAACTGGGCCGCGTGCATGCTGCGCTGGCGGCCAAGGACGCGAGCGAGCTGGCAGCGCTCACGCGCAGCTTCCCCTCCACCTCGCGTGAGGGCCTGCAGACCCTGCTGCGGCTCTACGGCGATGCGCAGGTGCTGGCCGAGGCGCGCCGCAGCCTGCCGCCCTCGCACGAGTTGCACGGCGCGCTCGACCAGCTCGAATGGCTCGCGCGCCACCTGCAGGACGTCAAGGTGTCGTTCGACCTGGCCGACCTGCGCGGCTATGCCTACTACAGCGGTGCGCGCTTCGCAGTCTATGCCCCGCACGCCAACGACGCACTGGTGCGCGGGGGCCGCTACGACGAGGTAGGTGCGGTGTTCGGGCGCAACCGCCCGGCCGTGGGCTTCAGCCTGGACCTGCGCCAGATCGTCGGCGTGGTGCCGCCGCGCCCACTGCGTGCGGCCATCCGCGCGCCCTGGAACGATGCGGCGGACCTGCGCGCGGCCATCGTCGCGCTGCGCCGCGCGGGCGAAACCGTGGTCCGCATGCTGCCGGGCCACGACAGCGAAATCGATGAATTCCACTGCGACCGCGAGCTCGTCAGCCGCGACGGGCAGTGGCTCGTACAACCCATTTGAACTTCTCCGATACCCAGATGAAAAAGACTAGCTCGCAGGTAGCAGGCCGCAACGTGGTCGTCGTTGGCACCCAGTGGGGCGACGAAGGCAAGGGCAAGCTCGTGGATTGGCTCACCGAAAGCGCGCAGGGCGTGGTGCGCTTCCAGGGCGGCCACAACGCGGGGCACACGCTGGTCATCAATGGCGTGCGCACGGCGCTGCACCTGATCCCCAGCGGTATCATGCGCCCCGGCGTCAAGTGCTACATCGGCAACGGCGTGGTGCTGTCGGTGCCCAAGCTGTTCGAGGAGATCGCCGGGCTGGAAGCGGCCGGCATCGAAGTGCGTTCGCGCCTGCGCATCAGCGAGGCCTGCCCGCTGATCCTGCCGTTCCACGCCGCGCTGGACATCGCACGCGAGGCCGCGCGCGAAAAGGGCGGCATCGAGAAGATCGGCACCACGGGCCGCGGCATCGGCCCGGCCTATGAAGACAAGATCGCCCGCCGCGCCCTGCGCGTGCAGGATCTGAAGCACCCTGAGAGCTTCGCCGCCAAGCTGCGCGAACTGCTGGAACTGCACAACTTCATCCTCACCGGCTATCTGCACGCGCCCGCCATCGAATTCCAGCCCGTCTACGACGAGGCCATGCACCAGGCCGCGCTGCTCAAGCCCATGATGGCCGACGTCTCGCGCGAGCTCAACGACGCGCACCGCAACGGCGCCAACCTGCTGTTCGAAGGCGCCCAGGGCACGCTGCTGGACGTGGACCACGGCACCTACCCCTACGTCACCTCCAGCAACTGCGTGGCCGGCAACGCCGCTGCGGGTGCGGGCGTGGGCCCGGGCATGCTGCACTACATCCTGGGTATCACCAAGGCCTACTGCACGCGCGTGGGCGGCGGGCCGTTCCCCACCGAGCTGGACTGGCAGACGCCCGGCACCGTGGGCTACCACCTCTCCACCGTGGGCGCAGAGAAGGGCGTGACCACGGGCCGCAGCCGCCGCTGCGGCTGGTTCGACGCCGCGCTGCTCAAGCGCAGCGCGCAGGTCAACGGCCTGTCGGGCTTGTGCATCACCAAGCTCGACGTGCTCGATGGCCTGGCGGAACTGCAACTCTGCGTGGGCTACGAACTCGACGGCGAGCAGACCGACATCCTGCCCATGGGCGCCGACGAGATCGCGCGCTGCAAACCGGTCTATGAAACGCTGGAAGGATGGAGCGAGTCCACCGTGGGCGTCACGCACTACGATGAACTGCCCGTCAACGCGCGCCTCTACCTGCAGCGCATCGAGCAGGTCACGGGCGTGCCGATCGACCTCGTCTCCACCAGCCCGGACCGCGACCACACCATCATGACGCGCCATCCGTTCCTGGCCGGGTGAGCCCAGATTCTTACAAGCAAAATCGGCCTCTAGCGCAGTGTTCAACGCCAAGCAGCACATAAAACCGCGCCTTTTGACGCATGGCGGCGTTGCAAATCCTCGCGATAGCTACGGCTATCGCTGTGGTTTGCGCCTTGCCCTGCGCCAAAACGCATCGCTTTTATTGGTGCCGCCAAGCATCGAACACTGCACTAGCGCAGGTAGATAAAGCGCTGGCAGCTATTATTTCAGGAGCAGAACGCATGTTGACCGAAGACGGCAAGCACCTCTACGTGAGCTACGACGAGTACCACAACCTCATCGAGAAGCTGGCGCTCAAGGTGCACCAGTCGGGCTGGGAATTCGACACCATCCTGTGCCTGGCACGCGGCGGCATGCGGCCCGGCGACATTCTCTCGCGCATCTTCGACAAGCCGCTGGCCATCATGTCCACCAGCTCCTACCGTGCCGAGGCCGGCACGGTGCGCGGCCACCTAGACATCGCTCGCTTCATTACCACGCCGCAAGGCGAAATTGCGGGCCGCGTGCTGCTGGTGGACGACCTGGCCGACTCGGGCCATACGCTGCAGGCCGTGATCCACAACCTCAGGACCCAGTACAAACCCATCACCGAGCTGCGCAGCGCGGTGATCTGGACCAAGGGCGTCTCCGTCTTCACGCCCGAGTACTCGGTCGAGTTCCTGCCCACCAACCCCTGGATCCACCAGCCCTTCGAGGGCTACGACAGCCTGCGGCCTGAAAAACTGCTCGAAAAGTGGAAGATCTGAGAGGCTGAGGCTGTGCTGCCTGCCGGGCCCTTGCCTCAGCCCCTGGTGCCGCCGCTCCCCTGCGGCCATGCCCGCGGCGCCGCTCGATCACGGATTCGACGATCGGCTTCTAGTGCACTGTTCAACGCTAAGCAGCACATAAAACCGCGCCTTTTGACGCATGGCGGTGTTGCAAATCCTCGCGATAGCTACTAGTCAGTCACCATGAATCGATAGGATAATTGGCCCACAAGTTGCAGACAGAGTCGCATTGCCACC
>NZ_JARGEN010000037.1 GCF_029211125.1 Curvibacter soli | reverse complement strand
GAAAAATAAACTTAATTAAATCAAGCAGTTACAGCATGTATTTTATCTTAACTTCGGTGGATTGGGCCGTAGCCCAGGTGGTGGCTCATCTCCGCACCCATGGCGCGTTCGATGAAGGCCTTCTTGAAATTCTCAAAAATATCAGTGAACCTATTTCCGGCAGTTGAATCCCCAAAATTCGAGCAAGTGCCTGTCACGCATTGAGTTTCCATGCTTTCCAGACTCACCCATTTGGAACTGCTCTGCAGTCACGCGAAGTCTTTGGAAACCCGCATGGATATTGGGTTTCTTCAGTTTTTCGGTTGGTTCAACTGCCGTTTCTAGGGTGAATTGCTCTTTGGTTACCGGACCTGGGATGAGCTCTTCAAGCATTTGCTTGCTGAGTTGCGGCAGGGCCGCTTTGCCGCTCGCTGCGGCTGTCTTGGATTGGCGAGGCATGAAAACTCCTTTGGTGGAATGTTATGCCTTGCGAGGGACTTGCAGAATTCGGATGAATTTTTTAAACGCGCCAACGTGCGCTCAAAATAGACTGCGACCCTCCCCCTACGCTGAACATGAAAAACGCCTCAAAACGCACGAGATCGCCTCCAAATCAATTTGCCCAAAATGGCCTCTAAAAATTCTCGTCAAAATTCCTCAAATCTTAGAAATTTTGCTTAAATTTTAAGCAAATTTAGACGAATTTCGGCAAAAATAATTCTGCAAGTCCCTCTTGCACACAAAATTTCTGACAGGCTCAGCCGAAACGGGGCTGGCGCGATGTGTTGGTCATGGAGCGACGCACCAAGGTCGAGTTCGCGCACTGTATGCGGCATATCGTGCAGTCGTACCCCG
>NZ_JARGEN010000036.1 GCF_029211125.1 Curvibacter soli | reverse complement strand
GATCGACTCGCTTCGCGTCGCCGATCTCAGGTCGCTCCAGGCTCATACCTGAATTGGAAAAGACTGTCATCGCCCGCGCCCGGCGGCCTCACATGGCGGTGTCAGGAGGCGCCGGCGCATCGGCGTGAGCTGTCAAACCACTGAAATAGAAGCTTCATAGATTGGGCCCCTTTATCCATCTGGAGCTTCCATGAAGAAATCAGCGATTGCACTGGCGGTTGGCGTGGCCTTGTCCGGGCTTTTGACTGCGTGTGGCGGCAGCGACGACGACCCGGTAGATGTTCCCTCGGTCAGCAATCCTGGCAAGTTCTTCAACCGCTTGGCCACATTTGCGGTGTGCTCGCAGGTGGGTGCCTCGTGCGAAGACAGCACGCCCACGGCGGCAGAAATCGTCGCCGTCAGTGAAGACGGCATGACCCTGGTCTACACCAACAGCCTCAAGGGCGAGGTCGGGTTTGTGGACATCGGCGATCCCGCCAACCCCAAGGCCCTGGGTCGCCTGGCCATGGGCGGCGAGCCCACCTCGGTCACCGTGCTGGGCAGCCATGCGCTGGTGGCGGTGAATACCTCGCAGAATTTCATCAACGCCTCGGGCAAGCTGGTGGTGGTAGACATCGCCAAGCGCACGGTGGTCACCGAGATCCAGCTGGGTGGCCAGCCCGATTCGGTGGCGCGCAGCATGGACGGCAAGTATGTGGCCGTGGTCATCGAGAACGAGCGCGACGAGAGCCTGGGCAATGGCGCACCGCCCCAGGCGCCTTCGGGCTACCTGACCATCGTGGACTCGGTGGGCGCGCCCGCCACCTGGAAAACCCGGGTTGTGGAACTCAAGGGCCTGGCGACGCTGTTCCCCGAAGATGCCGAGCCCGAGTACGTTTCCATCAACGATGACAACGTGGCCGTGGTCACGCTGCAAGAGAACAACCACATTGCGCTGGTCGATCTGGCCTCTGGCAAGGTCACCCGGCATTTCAGTGCCGGCGCTGTCACCCTGAACCAGGTCGATCTGACCGATGCTCCCCGCCCCAACATCGTCAGCCTCACGCAAACCCAGGCCAATCGCCTGCGCGAGCCCGATGGTGTGACATGGTTCTCCAAGACCCAGTTCGCCACAGCCAACGAAGGCGACCTGAACGGTGGCAGCCGTGGCTTCACCATTTTCAACAGCGATGGCACGGTGGTCTACGACGCCGGCAACACCCTGGAGCACCTGATTGCGCGCATCGGCCACACCAACGACAAGCGGTCGGATGCCAAGGGCAATGAGCCCGAGAACGTGGCCTTTGGCCGTTTTGACGGCACCGACTACCTGTTTGTGGCCTCCGAGCGCTCCAGCGTGCTGGCCGTGTACGACATGGGCCAGAAAAACCAGCCCATGTTCAAGCAGGTGCTGCCCGCAGCGCTGGCGCCCGAAGGCGTGCTGGCCGTCCCCTCGCGCAACCTGCTGATCGCGGCCAGCGAGAACGACGACCGCGCCACCAGTTCTACCTTGCGCTCGGCGCTCAACATCTACCAGTACCAGAGCGCACCCGCGGCCTACCCGACCATCCAGTCGGTGAACCGCGCCGATGGCACGCCCATTCCCTGGTCTGCCATGTCGGGCCTGGTGGCCGCGACCAGCGGCACCGTGGTGTATGGCGTGGATGACAGCTTCTTCCGTGGCAACCGGATTTTCGAGATCGACACCAGCGTCAAGCCGGCCAGCCTCAAGCGCGAGATCCGCATCACCGACCCGAACGGCAAGATCGCGGCCCTGGCCGCGGCGCTGCCCGCTGCCAAGGACGCGAACGCCTTCGACGCCACTGATCTGGCCGCGTTGGTCAACCCCGACGGCAGCGTCAATCTCGACCCCGAAGGCATTTCGCTGGCCTCGGCTGGTGGCTTCTGGGTTGCCTCCGAAGGAAACGGCACGGTGGGCGAGGCGGCGCGCCCGGTGCTGTCGGCCAACCTGGTCTTCAAGCTCTCGGCCATCGGCGTGATTGAAGACATCATCGAACTGCCTGCCGACGTGAACGCCAAGCAGCAGCGCTTTGGCTTTGAGGGCATTGCCGAGTCCAACGGCAAGCTGGTGGTGGCCTTCCAGCGCGCCTGGGCGGGCGAGTCCCAGCCGCGCATCGGCGTGTACGACCTGGCCGCCAAGACCTGGCAGTTCATGTTCTATCCGCTGGACGCTGTCACTTCGCCCAACAAGGGCTGGGTGGGGCTGTCGGACATCACCGCGCTGGGCAACAACCGCTTTCTGGTCATCGAGCGTGACAACCAGGGCGGCCCCGATGCTCGCGTCAAAAAGCTCTACCGCATCGACCTGAGCGGCGTGGCCAATGGCGCCACGCTGAGCAAGACCCTGGTGCGCGACGTGCTGCCCGACCTGCGCAAGACCAACGGCCTGGTGGTCGAGAAGATCGAGGGCCTGGCAGTGCTGGCCAATGGCGATGCCCTGCTGGTCAACGACAACGACGGTGTGGACGATAACAACGGCGAAACCTGGCTGCTCAACCTGGGCAAGCTCAACTTGAACTGATGCACGCAGGGCGCAGGCCTGGCGCCTGCGCGCACTGCGCTGTGCGACTGCAGGCGGGGCTTTCCCGTCTTTCACTTTTCTACCGTTCTCCACGGGGCGTGTGGGCGCACCACGCACAGAGCGCGCGCCAGATTCTGGAGCAGGGGGACGTGGAGGAGGCCATGAACGCTGCCGCAAAAATCGGCGACGCTGCCCTGCAGCGCTCCGCGGGCCGCGCCGTGGTGCCCGACAGCTTCATCCATGGCAGCAGCGCGCAGCGCCAGCCCTGGTTCTCCGCGGGCCTGAGGACCGGCAGCGTGAAGGGGTGCGACACCTTCAGCGCGAGCAGTCTTCAGCCTTGGGGTTTCAGCAAGAAATGCCCCCGCGCTTATGAATACAGGAGCATCCAAGCCGCCATCAGGCGCCCGTGCGGACGGGAAAACCCGATGCGCGCCCACGGTGCGACAATAGCAGGCTCCATGAGTACATCTTTTTCCAATCTCTCCCTGGCCGAGCCGCTGGCGCGTGCGGTAGCCGAAATGGGCTACGAGAGCATGACGCCCATCCAGGCGCAGGCCATTCCGGTGGTGCTCACAGGGCAAGACGTCATGGGCGCGGCGCAGACCGGCACCGGCAAGACGGCGGCGTTCTCGCTGCCGCTGCTGCAGCGGCTGCTCAAGCACGAGAACGCCTCCGCCTCGCCCGCGCGGCACCCGGTGCGTGCGCTGGTGCTGCTGCCCACGCGCGAACTGGCCGACCAGGTGGCGCAGCAGATCAAGCTCTACGCCAAGCACACCCACCTGCGCAGCGCCGTGGTGTTCGGCGGCATGGACATGAAGCCGCAGACGGCGGAGCTGAAGAAGGGCGTGGAGGTGCTGGTCGCCACGCCGGGCCGGCTGCTGGACCACATCGAGGCCAAGAACGCGGTGCTCAACCAGGTCGAATACGTGGTGCTCGACGAGGCCGACCGCATGCTCGACATCGGCTTCCTGCCCGACCTGCAGCGCATCCTGAGCTACCTGCCCAAGCAGCGCACCACGCTGTTGTTCAGCGCCACCTTCTCGCCCGAGATCAAGCGCCTGGCCGGCAGCTACCTGCAGGACCCGGTCACCATCGAGGTCGCGCGCTCCAACGCCACGGCATCGACCGTGGAGCAGCATTTCTACAGCGTCTCCGACGACGACAAGCGCCGCGTGCTCAAGCAGATCGTGCGCCAGCGCGGCATCGGCCAGGCCTTTGTGTTCGTCAACAGCAAGCTCGGCTGCGCGCGCCTGGCGCGCACGCTCGAACGCGAGGGCCTCAAGACCACGGCCCTGCACGGCGACAAGAGCCAGGACGAGCGCCTGAAGGCGCTCGACGCCTTCAAGAAGGGCGAGGTCGACCTGCTGGTGTGCACCGACGTCGCCGCGCGCGGCCTGGACATCAAGGACGTGCCGGCGGTGTTCAACTTCGACATCCCGTTCAACGCCGAGGACTACGTGCACCGCATCGGACGCACGGGCCGCGCCGGCGCCTCGGGACTGGCGGTGAGTTTCGTCGGCGGCAGCAACGACGCGCGGCTGGTGGCCGACATCGAGAAGCTCATCAAGACCAAGGTCGAGGTCGAGCCCTTCGAGTTCGAGGACGAGCGCCCCGACATCCGCCGCCAGGGCCGCTTCAACGATGGCCGCCGCATCTACGGTGGGCGCGACGACGCGGAGCCGCGCGAGGCCGCGGCGGCAGCCGAGCCCGCCGCCGCCCCGATGCGCGAGCGCGAGCGCCGCCCCGCGCGCCCGCAAGCCCCGCGCGACCCGTTCTTCGACCAGCCCTACGAAGCGCCCGCCGGTGCTGCCGCCGCCCCTGCGTGGGAGGCTGCGACCAAGGCGCCCGCACGCACGGGCCTGTCGGCCTACATCCGCCCCAAGCGCAAGGTGGCGGCGCTGTTCAAGGCCACCGACACCGAGCCCGCGCAGCCCCAGCCCCAGCCCCAACCCCAACCCCAGCCCTAGCCCAGTCCTAGCGCTAGCCGCGCCCCAGGCAGCGCCAGGCCCAGGATACTCCCCCCACTGCCTACCCGCCACCGCAGTAAAACCGCCAGAATTTTGCATATACTCCCTGGGAGTATCGTCCTGGAAACGGCAGTTGACGGCTTTGCATCCCTTGCCAGGCCGCTGAAATCGAGCTCCTCCTTGCGGGCAGCAGTCCGCCGCGTCGTCGCGCCTTGCCTGGCACGCCGATCACGGCTCCGGCAGGCGCATCCAACGGCCGGTTCCAGGATTTGAAGGTCAGCCCGCCGGGCCGCCGGGTGCCTGCGCCCGTTCGCACCGCACCTGGAACCACTCGCGGTCGGCGGTCGATGCGCCCAGGCGCACGGCGCTCAGGCACCCGCCCCAGACGCAGCCGGTGTCGGTGGCGATCAGGTTGGGCCGGTCCACGTGGCCCAGCGTGGACCAGTGGCCGAAGGCGACCGTTACGCCTGCCGTGCGCCGCCCTGGCACGTCGAACCACGGCAGGCAGCCGGCGGGCGGCTGATCGCTGGCGTCGGTGCTGCTGAAGTCCATCGCCCCGCCGGGCGTGCAGAAGCGCAGCCGCGTGAGCGCGTTGACCACCACGCGCAGGCGGTCGTGGCCGCGCAGGCCGTCGCTCCAGCGGTCGGGCTGGTTGCCGTACATGTACCGCAGGAAGGCGCCGATGCCGTCGCCGCGGAGTTCGGCCTCCACCTCGGCGGCCAGCGCCAGCGCCTCGCTGGCCGTCCACTGCGGCAGCACGCCCGCGTGGACCATGAGCAGGCTGTCGTCGCCCCAGGCCATGGTGCGCGCCAGCGGCTGGCGGCGCAGCCAGTCGAGCAGCGCGGGGCGGTCGGTCGCTTCCAGGATGCCCGCCAGCGTATCGAGCCGCCCGGGTTTGCGCACGCCGTGGGCCACGGCCAGCAGGTGCAGGTCGTGGTTGCCCAGCACGGGGTGCGCCGCGTCGCCCAGCGCCATGCAGCGGCGCAGCACCGCGGCGGAGGCCGGGCCCCGGTTCACGAGGTCGCCCAGCAGGTAGAGGGTGTCGCGGCTGGGCGAGAACGCCACCTTGTCGAGCAGCCGCTGCAGCGCGCCGTCGCAGCCCTGGACATCCCCTATGCAGTACATTGCCATGGTGTTTTTCTTCTCCGAAGGTTCATGGATTTTGTGCTCATCGCGCTGTTGACGCTGCTCAACGGCGTATTCGCCATGTCGGAGCTGGCCCTGGCGTCGAGCCGCAGGTCGCGCCTCGTGGCCATGGCCGAGTCGGGCGACAAGGGCGCACAGGCCGCGCTGGCCCTCATGGGCAACCCCACGCGCTTTCTCTCGACGGTGCAGGTCGGCATCACCTCCATCGGCATGCTCAACGGCATCGTGGGCGAGGCAGCGTTCAGCGAAGACCTCGCGCACTGGCTCGAAGGCCGCTTCGGCATGCCCGACGGCGCGGCGGGCATCACGGCCACGGCGCTGGTGGTGACCATCATCACGTTCATCACCATCATCTTCGGCGAACTGGTGCCCAAGCGCATCGGCCAGTTGTACCCCGAGCCGGTGTCGCGCTACCTGGCGCGCCCGATGCGCTGGGCGGCGCGCGTGGCCATGCCCTTCGTCTACCTGCTGTCGCTGGGCACGCAGGGCATGCTGCGGCTGCTGCGCATCGACGATTCCGCCGCCCGCGCGGTGACGCAGGAGGAGATCGCCGCCAGCCTGGCGGAAGGGCGCGAGGCCGGCGTGATCGAGCACCACGAGCACCAGATGGTGCAGAACGTGTTCCGCCTCGATGCCCGGCCCCTGACCTCGCTGATGGTGCCGCGCACCGACGTGCAGTGGCTCGACGCCGGCCTGACGGTGGCGCAGGCGCTGGCGCTGGTGGGGGAGGACGGCCCCAAGGGCGCGCATTCGTGGTATCCCGCGTGCCGCGGCTCGCTCGACGACGTGGTGGGCATCGTCAGCGTGGCGCGGCTGCTGCGGCTGGGGCCGCAGGCACCGGGCACGGTCGAGGAATACGTGCTGCCGGCCGTCTTCCTGCCCGAGACGCTCAACGGGCTGGAACTGCTCGACCAGTTCCGCGCGCGCGCCGGGCGCATGGTGTTCGTGGTGGACGAATACGGCGTGGTGCAGGGCCTGATGACGCCGGGCGACCTGCTGGAGGCGATCACCGGCGAACTGCAGCCCGCCGCACTGGCCGAGGCCTGGGCCACGCCGCGCGGCGACGGCTCGTGGCTGCTCGACGGGCTGATGCCCGTCGGCGAGATGAAGGCGCGGCTCGACATCCGCGAGCTGCCCGAGGAGGACCGGGGCCGCTACAACACCGTGGCCGGCCTGCTGATGGCCGTCAGCGGCAGCCTGCCCGGCGTGGGCGAGCGCATCGAATGCGCCGGCTGGATATTCGAAGTGGTGGATCTAGACGGAAAGCGCGTAGACAAGGTGCTGGCGCAGCCCCTTCCGGCAGCGAATGGCGACGATTAATCGCCCCGGCCCGCACAGTCGCATCCGGCCCGTGGGCGGCACCGACAGCGAACGGGCCTTCTGCTGGCTCATGCAGGAGCTTGCCAAGTCTCATGCCGGCCTGCCGGGCGGCATCGACGAGATCACGCTGACGTTGCGCGAACTCCTGCCCCGCATCCCGTGCCATGGGGCCTGCAACTCCATGCTGTCCAGCGGCCGCGCGCCATGGGCGCATGCCTCCACACTGAAAGCCTCCGGCGGCGCGCCGTGCGCCATTTCTGCCCACGCCGCCCGCATGGGTGCATGCAAATGACGCCCCACGCTCCCCGCTGCGTGTGGTTCGCTGTTGCCGAGGGGGCCGCTTTTCATCTTGGGGCGGCCTGGCGAAAAAAAGGCCGATGCATTGCACCGGCCTTTTTTTCTTCAAGGCACGAGCGCCGCGCTTACTTGACGTGCTTGCCAATCAGCGAGGCGAGTTCGAACATCGTGACCTGGGCCTTGCCGAATATTTCCTTCAGCTTGGCATCGGCGTTGATGAGGCGCTTGTTGGCCTTGTCTTGCAGATCGTGCTTCTTGATGTACGTCCACAGCTTGCTCACGACTTCGGTGCGCGGCAGGGGCGTGGCGCCAACGACGGCGGCCAGCGAGGCACTGGGGGTCAGTGGCTTCATGAATGCCGCGTTGGGGGTGCGCTTCTTGGCCGGTGCCGCCTTCTTGGCGGGCACAGCGGCCTTGGTTGCCGGCGCAGCCTTCTTGGCAGGCGCTTTTTTCGCCGGGGCTTTTTTTGCAGTTGCCATGATCGTGTTTTCCTTCTTGGGAGTTGACTTGTCGCCAATGGAGAACGGGTGTCTGCCACCGGCAGTGCGCATGCTACTGGAGAAAAATCCCGTTTCCAAGGGGAAATCGTCTTTTTTCGTACCGCTGTACGAGGGAAAGTGGCCGCGAAAACACGCGGGGCGTGGGCAGGGGTGCATGCCATCCGCGCACATATGCGGTGGCACATAATCGAGTCATTGATGGGAGCCGAAACCATGGGCGATGCATTCCTTTTTGCAACCTGCGATTTATGCGACCTCCACAAGAACGACGACTCGGGCGACTTCCGGGTTCTGCCGCCGGTATTCCGCGGCTTTGGCGGCGTGGATAAATTTGCCGGCCCCGTCGCCACGGTCAAGTGCTTCGAGGACAACAGTTTCGTCAAGGCCGCGGTGGAGTCGCCGGGGGCAGGCCGCGTGCTGGTCGTCGATGGCGGCGCATCCCTGCGGCGCGCGCTCGTGGGCGGCAATCTTGCCGCTGCCGCGGCGCGCAACGGCTGGGCGGGCATCGTGGTGGACGGTTGCGTGCGCGACGTGGAGGAACTGGCGGCGCAGGCGCTCGGCATATGCGCGCTGGCGCTGATGCCGCTGCCCACCGAAAGGCGCGGCGAGGGCATGCGCGACGTCACGCTGCGCATCCAGGGCGTGGCCGTGCGGCCCGGCGACTGGCTGTATGCAGACCGGGACGGCATCGTGGTGTGTGCCCGGCGCGCATCCTGAGAAATCCAGCGCGGTAAAGAAGACTCCACCGTAGCGCCTTCGCCATTTGCGCGCCTGCCCATGCTGAAGAAAGTACCCATCTCGCAGGTGCGCCTCGGCATGCATGTGCACAGGATCGAAGGGCCATGGATCGACCATCCATTCTGGCGCAGCGCATTCACGCTCTCAGACCCCAAGGATCTCGCCGCCTTGCGGCAAAGCCAGGTGACGGAGCTTTGGATCGACGTGCAAAAGGGCCTGGACGTATTGCAGGCGCCCGCCAGCGCCGCAGCACGCGCGGCCCCTGCTGCCGACCGTGCCCTGCATGGCGCTGCGCAGGCGCCCGCGTCCCGGGCCGGGCCGCCGATCCCTTTGCAGGAGGAGTTGCAGCATGCGCGCCGCATCATGGCCGAAGGTCGCGCCGCGGTGATTTCGATGTTCCAGGAGGCTCGCCTGGATCGCGCGGTCCGTGCGATGGACGCCATGCCGCTGGTCGACGAGATCGCACACTCGGTTGAGCGGAACCCGCAGGCCCTCGTCAGTATCGCGCGGCTCAAGACCCGCGACGACTACACCTACATGCATTCGGTGGCCGTCTGTGCGCTGATGACGGCGCTGGCGCGCCAGTTCCAGTTCGGCGACGAGCAGGTGCGGCTCGCGGGGCTGGCGGGCCTGATGCACGACATCGGCAAAGCGCGCATGCCGCTGGACGTGCTCAACAAGCCTGGCAAGCTCACTGCCGAGGAGTTTTCCATCATGCAGGGCCACCCCGAGGCGGGCTGGGCCATTTTGCGCGCCAACGACGATACGCCCGAGGCCGTGCTCGACACCGTGCTGCACCACCACGAGAAGTTCGAGGGCGGCGGCTACCCGCATGGGTTGCGCGGCGACGGGATCGCGCTGCTTGCCCGCATGGGCGCGGTGTGCGACGTGTACGACGCCATCACCTCCAACCGTCCCTACAAGGCGGGGTGGGACCCGGCAGTGTCGATCCGCCAGATGAACACCTGGCGCGGACACTTCGACCCCCGCGTGCTGCAGGCTTTCATCAAGAGCATTGGCATCTACCCCATCGGATCGCTGGTGCGGCTGGAGTCGCAGAAGCTGGGCGTCGTGACCGGTCAAGGCAGTGGCACTCTGCTCGCGCCCGTGGTGACGGTGTTCTATTCGACCCGGTCGAGCGAGCCGATCGCCCGCATGGCGATCGACCTCAGCGCCCCCGGATGCCGCGAACGCATTGCAGGGCTCGAAGACGCGCAGAAATGGGGCTTTCGCCATCTCGACGATATGTGGGCCGCATAGTTTGAAAGACGTTGAACCTGGAAACGGCAGTTGACCGCTTCGTATCCCTTGCCAGGCCGCATGCAATCGAGCGTTGACGGCTCCGATGGGGTTCACCTGGTGGGTGAGAGCGCCATGCACCTGCCAGCACCGCGCTCGGCGCGCCATGCGGCGTTGCTCCTCTCCTTGCGGGCACCAAGCCCGCCGCGTCGCCCGGTCTTGCCTGGCACCCCGATCACGGCACCGGCAGGCGCATCCAACTGCCGTTTCCAGGGTGAAAGGCATGGCTCTTAATGCCAGCTTAATCGTGAATCTCCACCATCGCTGCTTGAGTCTACCCACCGCCTGCCGTGGGTCTCGAAGGAGCGTAAATGTTCATGGCTGTTTCCCCCCAGGCTGGCGATGTACCGCCGGCCGCCAATACAGTCTCCTTGCGGCCCGAACTAGCCGTGCATGGGCTCAATGATCCTCGGCGCACGGAAGTCGAGGCATTCATTTTCAGCGTCTTTGCGCAGCGCTACGGCGCCAAGATACAGCACTTCGCGCCCGTACTGGTGAGTCTTCAGGATGGCGGCGAGATCGTCGCGGCAGCGGGTTACCGCAGCGCTGCCTATGCCCCATTGTTCCTGGAGCGCTACCTTCCATCGCCGGTCGAGGCCTTGCTGGCGTCCGAGGCTCGTGCCCATCGCCTGTGTCGCAGCAGCGTCGTCGAGGTCGGAAACCTCGCAGCCAGCCGGGTGGGCGAAGGGCGTCGGCTGATTGCCCTTATGGGGCCGCATCTCGCCGCGCAGGGCTTTCAGTGGGTGGTGTGTACCATCACTGCGGAGTTGCGCCATCTCTTCGTCCGCCTCGGTGTCACGCCGCTGGCATTGGGAACGGCGGACCCCGCCGCACTGGGCCCGGATGCCGCGCGTTGGGGCACGTATTACGACCACCGGCCGGTGGTGCTGGCGGGCCATCTTGGCCAGGCCCTGCGGCATTTGGCGCTCAGGGCTGGCGACGCCAAGGCCGCCCCATGAAGCACCTGTCGGAGGGGGCGTCTGCCGCGCTCGACGATGGCCGGCGTACCTGGTCGTTCGATGAACTGAACGCCGAGGTCGCCGCGCTGGCCGCACGGTTCTTGGCGCAGGGCACACGGGTGCTGGCCACGCTGATGGATAACACGCCGGCATGGATCGTTGCCGACCTGGCAGCCGCCAAGGCGTGCATCGTGCATGTGCCGCTGCCGGTGTTCTTTACGTCCGAACAGATCGGTCATGCGCTGCGCGCCGCGGGCGTGGACACGGTGCTTGCGGCACCGGCACTGGCCGCCATGTGGAAAGGCGCGCCGGTGTCGGAGTGTGCGATCGCGGAGCAGCCCCTGGCCATGGTTCGTCTGCCGCCTGCGGCGGTGCCGTTGCCCGAGGGCACGTCCAAGATCACCTTCACGTCCGGCACGACCGGCGCCCCCAAGGGCGTGTGCCTGTCGGACAGCGCGATGCACCAGGTGGCCCAGAGTCTGGTCGTGGCCCTGGAGCCGCTGGACATCCGGCGCCATCTCTGCGCCCTGCCGTTCGCGGTGCTGCTGGAGAACATCGCCGGCGTGGCGGCCCCGCTGCTGCGCGGCGCAACCTGCGTGGTGCGCCCGCTCGGCGAACTGGGCCTGACTGGTTCGTCGAGCTTCGACGCGGCGCGTTTTCACGCGGTCGTGGTGGCCGAGCAGCCGAACAGCGTCATCCTTTTGCCCCAGATGCTGCGCGCCTGGGCGGACTACCTGAGGCTGAGCGGGCAGCGCGCGCCGGCCTCGCTGCGAATGGCGGCCGTCGGTGGCGCCGCGGCGGGGGTCAAGCTGCTGCAGGCGGCACATGCGGTCGGCATTGCGGCGTACGAGGGGTACGGCCTGTCGGAGGGCGCATCGGTGCAGACGCTGAACCTGCCGGGCGCCGACCGGCCCGGCAGCGCCGGCCGCGCGCTTGCGCATGCACGCCTGCGCATCGCCGCGGATGGCGAAGTGGAGGTGGCAGGCAGCCTCTTCAACGGTTACCTGGGCAGTGCGCAGGCGCCGCCTGCGTGGTGGCCCACCGGCGACCTCGGCGAGATCGATGGCGACGGATTTGTGCACATCAGCGGGCGCAAGAAGCATGTGCTGATCACCGCCTTCGGCCGCAACGTCTCGCCCGAATGGGTCGAGACCGCGCTGCGCAGCGACAACGCCGTCGCGCAGGCGGTGGTCTTCGGCGACGGCGAGCCGGCGCTCGCCGCCGTGCTGTGGCCCTTGCGGGCCGACCTGTCCGATGCGGCGCTGCAAGCCGCCGTCGATGCGGCCAACGAAACCTTGCCCGACTATGCGCAAATCGCCCGCTGGGTGCGCGCCCGCGCGGATTTCGGCCCCGCCTCCGGACTGGCGACCGCCAACGGCCGGCCCCAGCGCTCGGCCATTTTTCAACTGCACGCGGACGCTCTCACGCAGACGCCGCGCACCACTGCCTGACTCTGGAGATTTTTCATGGGATTCTACGAACGACTGGTCGAACAGACTGCCGACACCCGCGCGGGCCTGCTGGGCACGCCGATCATTCAGGGCTGCCTGCGCGGCGAGGTCTCGCTGCCCAGCTATCTGGCCTTCCTGCGCGAGGCCTACCACCATGTGCACCACACCGTGCCGCTGCTGCGCGCCTGCAAGGCGGCGCTGGCGCCGTCGCAGCAATGGCTGCAGGGGCCGCTGGACGAGTACGTCGACGAGGAACAGGGCCACGATCTGTGGATCCTCGACGACATCCGCGCCGGCGGCGGCGACCCGGATGCGGTGCGCGATGGCGCCCCCGGCCACGCCACCGAGGTGATGGTGGCGTATGCCTACGACACCATCGCGCGCCGCAATCCGCTGGGCTTCTTCGGCATGGTCCACGTGCTCGAAGGCACCAGCGTGTCGCTGGCGCTGTTGGCCGCCGACCAGATCCAGAAACCACTGGGCTTGCCCGACGCGGCCTTCAGCTACCTGCGCTCGCACGGCACACTGGATCAGGTGCACACGGCGCATTTCGAGGTGCTGATGGGCCGGATCGAATCGCCCCGCGACCAGGCCGACATCGTTCACGCCGCGCGGGCCTTCTACCGGCTCTATGGCGACGTGTTCCGCAGCCTTCCGCTGCCGGCGGCAGGCCAGGCGCCGGCCTTGGCGGCGGCGCAGGAGGCAGCGCCATGAAGCTCCACGACGCACGGGTTGTGCTGACCGGCGCGAGCGGCGGGATCGGCCAGGCGATGGCGGCGGCGCTGGTGCAGGCCGGCGCTTCGGTGATGCTGGTGGGGCGCTCTCCAGGGCGGCTGGCGGCCCAGGCGCGGGAGCTCGGACGCGAAGGGGCCAGCCAGGACGCGCGCCGGATCGGCTGGCACGCTGCCGACCTCGCGCGCATGTCGAGCATCGGCAGCACGGCCGACGTCGCCGCGGGCTGGGGCTGCAACGCGCTGGTGCACAACGCCGGCGTACCCGGTTTCGGCCGCATCGAAGCGCTGGATGCGACCGAAATGGCGCAGGTCCTGCACCTGAACCTGTTCGTTCCCATGCTGCTGACCCAGGCGCTGACGCCGCACCTGCGCACGCTGGCGCAGGCGCGCATCGTGTTCGTCGGCTCGGTGCTCGGCCGCATGGGCCTGCCGGGCTACAGCGTCTACAGCGCGAGCAAGTTCGGGCTGCGCGGCTTTGCCGAAGCGCTGCGCCGCGAGCTGGGCGACAGCGCCATCGGCGTGCAGTACCTTGGCCCGCGCAGCACGCGCACCCGCTTCAACAGCGATGCGGTGGACGCCTACAACCAGGCCACGGGTACCGCGGTGGACAGCCCCGACGTCGCGGCGCAGGCCCTGCTCAAGCTGCTGGAGAGCGGCGCGGCCGAGCGGTTTCTCGGCTTTCCGGAAAGCATCGCGGCGCGCATCAACGGGCTGGCCCCGGCGCTGCTGGACGGCGCATTCGCCAAGCACCGCCGCAGCCTCCCGCCCGTGCCTGCCCCTGCTGCTGCCTCGCCGTCGCTGGACTGCGGCGTGCAGGCCGGCCCCGCCGAAGCCGGCAGCCCTTCACCGATGCCCGGGGCAATCTGATTTTCAACAAGGAAACCTCCCATGATTCATATCAATCACATCCAGTCCCTGTCGCGCCGGCGGCTCGTGGGAAGCCTGGCCGCGTGCCTCGCGGCGACCATGCTGCCGGCTGCGCATGCGCAGCCGGCAGCCGTCGCCGAAGCGGTGGCCGACCTGCAGCACGACTGGGAGGTCATCCGCTACCAGAGCCCGCCGGGCGACCGTGCGAAAGCTTTCGAGGCGCTCGCGGTCAAGGCGCACAAGGTCAGCGAAGCCTTTCCCGGCCGCGCGGAGCCGTTGGTATGGGAAGGCATCGTCGTGAGTTCCTGGGCCGGCGAGAAGGGCGGCCTGGGCGCACTGGGCCTGGCGAAGCAGGCGAAGTCGCTGTATGAAGCCGCGATCGCCATCGACGGCAATGTGCTCGAAGGTTCGGCCTACAACAGCCTGGGCGTTCTCTACTACAAGGTGCCTGGATGGCCGATCGGCTTTGGCGACAACGACAAGGCGAAGGAGCTGCTGCAGAAAGCGCTGGCGCTCAACCCGAAGGGCATCGACCCGAACTTCTTCTATGGCGAATACCTGATCGAGACCCGGCAGCCGCAGCAGGCCGTCGCTTACCTGGAGCGCGCCCTGCAGGCGCCGCCGCGGCCCGACCGTCAGGTGGCCGACACGGGCCGGCGCGAAGAAGCCCGGGAACTGCTGGAGAAAATCAAAGCGAAGTAACCGCCCTGGCGCCGTTCAGCGGTGGGCAGCGTCGCGTCGCAGGATCGCCTTGACACCGGATCCGTCGGCCAGCGGGCCGAACTGAAATTCGAGCCCGTGCAACTCGGCGATGCGCCGCACGATGGACAGGCCCAGGCCGCTGCCGCCCTCCTGCTGGCCGTCGGGCCGGTAGAAGCGCTCGCCAAGCTGGGCCAACTGCTCGGCCGTCAGTGCCGGCCCCTGGTTTTCTACCTCGATGGTGTCCGACGCGATGCGCAGCGTCACGCCAGTGCCTGCTGGGGCATAGCGCACGGCATTGTCCAGCAGGTTGCGCAGCAGCACGGCCAGCAGGTGCTCGTCGCCCAGCAGCGGCATCGGATGCCGGCCTTGCAGCGGCCACTCGCAGGCCAGATCGATCCCGCGGCGTTCGGCCAGCGCGAGGCAATCGCTCACCGCCTGTTCGACGATTGGCGTCCAGCACACTTCGTTGAACGCCGGCGTCGTTCCCGACTCGACGCGCGACAGCGCGAGCATCTGGGTGACAAGCCGGCCCATCCGGTCGATGCCTGTGCTGAGCTTGTCCTCGGCCTTGGTTCGCTCGATCGGGTTGCTGGAACGCCGCACGACGTCCCATTGCGCCCGGAGCACGGCCAAGGGAGTGCGAAGTTCGTGTGCCGCCTCGGCGGTGAAGCGCCGTTCCCGCACCAGCAACTTTTCGATCCGTTGGAAGAGGCCGTTCAGGGCGCTCAGAAGCGGCTTGAGTTCGGCCGGTGCCCGGTCTTCGGCAAGGGGCCGCAGATCGTCGGCGGGGCGCCCCTGCAGCGCCTCGGTCAGCCTCGCCATTGGCGACAGGGCGCGGCGAATCGCCGACGCCATGACCGCGAGCAGGATCGGCAGCAGCAGCAGCCAGGGCACGATCTGGGTGACGGTCAGGCCATAGACCAGTTCGTTGCGTTCGTAGGTACGCTGCGCGGCTGCCACCAGCCAGCGACCATCGAAGGACTGAAGGTAGTAGGCGCGCCACGGCTTACCGTCGATGTCTTCGTCGATAAAGCCGCTCCGGTTGGGGCGATGCTGCAACTGGACGCCTTCGCGGTCGGACAGAAGCAGGCGGCCGCTCCGGTCCCAGATGGCCACCGCAAAATCGCGAACGTCGGCGTCGCCCTTGTCGGCGGCACCTGCCCGCGGCGCGGCGGGAAGTTGCGCCGTTTCCGATGGAAACCCGGGGCCCAAGGTGGCCTGAATCTGGCGCGCCAGTCGTATCAGCTCGGCGTCGAAGAGTTCGTTGACCTCATGTTGAGTTCTGCTGATGGACAAGTACAGCGCGACGCCCCAGACGAGCGGAGCGCAGACCAGCAGGTACAGCAGAAGCCGGCGCTGGAGACTCACGAAGCGGCCTCGCCGGAGCCGATCGCATAGCCCACGCCGCGCACGGTTCGCACGATGTTCGGGTCGATCTTGCGGCGCAGGTGGTGGATGTGCACCTCCAGCGCATTGCTTTCGGGTTCAGCACCGCTCCAGTCGTAGAGCTTCTCCAGCAAATGTGCCCTGGACAATACGCGTTGCGACTGGCTCAACAGCGCTTCGAGCAGTGTCAGCTCACGCCCGGTCAGCTCGACTTGCAC
Organism: Curvibacter soli; assembly: GCF_029211125.1. Lineage (GTDB taxonomy): Bacteria > Pseudomonadota > Gammaproteobacteria > Burkholderiales > Burkholderiaceae_C > Curvibacter_A > Curvibacter_A soli. The sequence continues at coordinate 46,261 of NZ_JARGEN010000036.1, read as the reverse complement.
GCCCTTCCATCGCACCACCTTGGTCGCCGGGTCGTACTCCAGCTTGCCGTGTTGCCAAGAGGCCTGGGCCTGGCCTGCGGTGCGGCGGACCAGGGCCCGCAGACGAGCGGCCAGTTCGTCGATGGTGATCGGTTTGACCAGGTAGTCGTCAGCGCCCGCATCCAGTCCGTCGATGCGCTGCTCGATGCCGTCTCGCGCCGTGAGAATCAGCAGCGGCATCTTGAGGCCGTTTTTGCGCCATCGCCGAAGCCACATCATGCCGTCGCCGCGAGGCAGGCCAAGATCGAGCACCACGGCATCGAAAGCCGCGCCGGCAAGGGCTGCGTCTGCCTTGGCGCCGTCGCCGAACCAGTCGACGGCGTGTCCGAGCTGGCGCAATCCGGTGGCCAAGGCGTCCCCAAGGAGGTCATCGTCTTCAATGATCAACAAACGCATCGACAGTGCTCCGCGCAGCCCGATGGGATGCGACGCTGGACATTATCGACAAGGTGCGCGGCGTCCTGAATCGCCCCGGCTTTCGTGGAGGCCCGTTGGAGTGATTCAGGCGGACATGGCCTGACAAATCTGTTGGCACTCCCATGCGGACAATGGCGGCCTGGAACACCCGAACACCGGCACCGAACAGCGCCTTATGGCGCTGGAGATCAAGGCCAGCTTTGCCGAGGATCTGCAGGAACAACCACACCATCTTCCGCCAGCAGCGGCAGATCGACGCGCTGATCGGCGAGCTGGCAGAACTGCGCCGCCGGCAAAGCCCGCAGGGCGATGCCGGCGCGCCGCGAGCATGGTATTTGGCGGCCAGCGGCCTTTTGCGGTACAAATCGACGCATGCAGTTCAGCTACCCTGCGCCCTCGCCGCTGGCCTACTTCGACGCGCTGGTCCGCAGCGAGGAGTACTTTCCACTGCTCGAAGCCGCCGCCAGCCTGGCGCAGGACGAATACCCGGACCTCGATCTCCAGCAGGTGCTGGGCGACGTGGACCAGTTGCAGGCGCGCCTGCACCGCCGCGTGGCCGCCGATGCCCCGGCCCTGCAGCGCCTGCGCGCGCTCAACCAGTTCTTCTTCCTCGACATGGGGTTCGGCGGCAACGTCAACGACTACTACGACCCCGACAACAGCTACCTCAGCGTGGTGCTGCGCACGCGCCGCGGCATTCCGATCTCGCTGGCGGTGCTGTGGCTCGAACTGGCGCAGGGCCTGGGGCTGCGGGCATGCGGCGTGGGCTTCCCGGGCCATTTCATGGTGAAGGTGGACCTGCCGCGCGGGCAGGTGGTGATCGACCCGTTCAACGGCCGCTCGCTGAGCCGCGAGGAACTCGCCGAGCGGCTGGAGCCCTACACGCGCCGCGCGCGGCCAGCCGACGATTTCCATGTGCCGCTGGGCCTGTACCTGCAGGCCGCCACGCCGCGCGAGACCGTCGCGCGCATGCTGCGCAACCTGAAGGAGATCCACCGCGCGCAGCAGGACTGGGCCCGCCTGGTGGCGGTGCAGGACCGCCTGATCGTGCTGCTGCCCGAGGCCTGGAGCGAGTACCGCGACCGCGGCCTGGCGCAGGCCGAGCAGGGCCACCGCAGCGCCGCGGTGACGGACCTCGAAGCCTACCTGGAGCATGCGGCGGAAGGCGCGGACATCGCCGCCATCGCCGAGCGGGTGGCGGCGCTGCGGCGCAACGGGGGCTGACCCGCTTCTAGAATGCTTGGCGATAGCGCCATCAGGCGTCGCCTGATGCCTAAAGACACCATTCGGCAATACGACTACCGGACCAGGCGTCCCGTCTTCTGCCAGATCGAGGTCGCGGAGACCGTTATCTGGCTGACTGAGGCGGCACCTCGGCTCGGCAAGATGGGGGCAACAGGCGTTCAGCGCCATGATTCAGCAAACGCTGTCGAAGGAATAACCCATGCAAATTGAATCCATTGCCATCAAGAACTATCGGCTGTTCCGCGATGCAATGCTGGAAAACGTTCCGCGCCTGTGCGTGCTGGTCGGTGCCAACGGCACCGGTAAATCCACATTGTTCGACATATTCTCTTTTCTCAAGGATGCTCTGTCGATGAACGTGGGCAAGGCACTGGCCAAGCGCGGCGGCTACCGCGAAGTGGCGAGCCGGGGCTTTGCGCATGAACCCATCGAGATCACGCTGCAGTTCCGCCTGGAGATCACCGGCCGCGAGCGGCTGGTGACCTATGTTCTCAAGATCGCTCCAGGCAAGGACGGTAAGCCGCTGGTCGAGCGCGAAGTGTTGCGCTACAAGCGCGGTGCCTACGGCGCGCCGTTCCGCTTCCTCGATTTCTCGGCGGGCAAGGGCTATGCCATCACCAATGAGGAAGATTTCTCCAGGCCCGACGAAGAACTGGCCCGCGAAGAGCAGGAACTTGATGCGCCCGACATCCTCGCCATCAAGGGCCTGGGCCAGTTCGAGCGCTTCAAGGCCGCCAGTGCCTTTCGGCTGATGATCGAGAACTGGCACATTTCCGACTTCCACGTCTCCGAGGCCCGTCCTAGCCAGGAAGACGGCTTTGCCGAACACCTCTCGACCCGTGGCGACAACCTGTCGCTGGTCGCCAACTACCTGTTTGAGCACCATCGTGACCGCTTCGACCGCGTACTCCATGCCATGCGGCGTCGTGTGCCGGGTGTATCGGTGGTAGAGCCCAAGCAAACAGAGGATGGGCGTCTGGTGCTGGGTTTCCAGGACGGCAGCTTCAAGGACCCCTTCATCGCCCGCTACGTCTCGGACGGCACGATCAAGATGTTCGCCTACCTCGTGCTGCTCAACGATCCCAAGCCTTACCCACTGCTGGCAGTCGAAGAGCCCGAGAACCAGCTCTACCCCGAACTGCTGCTCGAGTTGGCTGAGGAGTTCCGCGACTATGCCGAGCGTGGCGGCCAAGTCTTCATCTCCACGCATTCGCCCGATTTTCTGAACGCGCTGACGCTCGATGAAATTTACTGCCTGCGCAAGGATCAGGGGTTCACCGCCATCACACGCGCCAGCGACTCCGAAAATCTGCGCTCCCTGTTCGACGCGGGCGACCTCCCCGGCTACTTGTGGAAGCAGGGCCTGTTCGAGGGGCTCAACAAGGATGTGTGCTGATGCAGGGGCGCATCGTCTTCCTGCTCGAAGAGTCTTCGATGCGGGCTTTGCTTGACGACTGGCTGCCGCGCCTCTTCCCCGGTTGGGTGGACGGCCAACACTTTCAGTGCGTACCGCATCAAGGCAAAAGTGATCTGGATCGCAGCATCCCGCGCAAGCTGGCAGCGTGGCGCATTCCGGGCGACCGCTTCGTCATCGTGCGCGACAACGACAGCGCCAACTGCATCGACCTGAAGGCTGGATTGCGGACCTTGTGTGAGCAAGCCGGACGCCCGGAGACGCTGATACGCCTACCTAGTCTGCCAAGAACTCGAAAGCTGGTACCTCGGCGATTTGGCGGCCCTGGCCGCGGCCTTCGATACGCCCAGGGCGGATACCCCTGCGCACCGCAAGCGCTTTACCGACCCCGACGACTGGCAAAAGCCCTCTGTGGAAGTCAAACGCCTTGTGCCCGCGTTTCAGAAAAACAGTGGCGCGCGCGCCATGGCCCGACACCTGCGCCCCGTCAGCAACCGTTCACACAGTCTGCGGGTCTTCGTTGCAGGCGTGCGCTGCATGGCGGCCGACATGGGCTATCAAGAAATCACGAACTGACCGATCACTATGGTCGCCACAATCCCCAAGTCCTGCTGGACGTCGGTTTACAGCAGGCGTTCGACAACAGTCGCTTGTTTCGCAATCAGTCCGCCCGCCGCCCCCCGCCCGGCGACCCCGCCAGCCCGAACTGGCGCCACGCCCGCCGCAGTTGCGTATCCGACGCGAACCCCGCCCCCAGCGCCGCCTGCGTGACGTTCGCGCCCGCGGCGAGCGCGGCCTGGGCCATGGCCAGGCGCAGGCCGCGCAGCCACAGCAGCGGCGCGATGCCCGCATGCTCGGCGAAGATGCGTGCCAGGTTGCGCGGCGAGGTGGCGGCCAGCGCCGCCATGCGCGGCACCGTCCAATCGTCCTGCGGGCGCGCGCTCACCGCGTCCTGCACGCGGTGCAGCGCGGCGTGCAGGTGGTCGCGGTGGGCCAGGAAGGGCGAGAGCGCCGGGTCGTGCGGCCCGCGCCGCAGCGCCACCACCATGGTCTGCGCCACGCGCGCGGCCAGCGCGTCGCCGCAGGTCTCGGCGATGCGGTGCAGCATGAGGTCGATGCCCGCGGTCACGCCCGCGCTGCTGTAGACGGGCGGGTCCGCCACGAACACGCGGTTGGCCACCACGTCGCAGCGCGGTTCGGCCTGCTGCAATTCGTCTAGGTGCTCGTGGTGCGTGGTGGCGCGCCGGCCCGCCAGCAGCCCGGCATGCGCGGCCAGCAGCGCGCCGGCGCAGACGGCCACGAGTTCCACGCGCCCGCGCGCCAGCCGCAGGCCGCGCAGCCAGGCCAGCAGCGCCTGCGCCTGGGCGCCGCCCACGTCGATGGTCTGGCCCGGCAGGCCGACCAGCACCACCCACGCGGGCGGGGCGTGCGCCGCGTCCAGCGCGGGCAGCGGCGCCAGCCCCGCGAGCGCGATGCCGAGCGAGCCGGTCGATTGCGGCGCGGGGCCGGCGAACTCGATGGCGAAGCGCTCGGCCTGCCCCATGGCGCGCAGGTGCTGGTTGGCGATGCGCAGCGCCTCGGCGGGGCCGGCCCAGTCGAGCACCAGGCTGCCGTCGAGCAGCACGAAGACGACGCGGATGGCGCCGTGGCTGGGCGCCGCCGCGCCGCCCGCCGTCACCGGCATTCGGGCGCCAGGCCGGCCAGCGCCGCCACCAGCGCCGCATGCGCCGCCAGGTCGGCAGGCCGGTGTTTGACCGTGGTGCTGGCCGGGTAGTGGCCCAGGTCATTGCCGCCGCGCAGGTCGTGTGCGGGGCGGATGGGGCGCGGCGCGAAGCCGCCGCCGCAGTTGGGGCACACGTTGCCCAGCGCGTCCTGCGCGCAGGTGGCGCAGAAGGTGCATTCGAAGCTGCAGATGCGCGCCTCGGTCGAGGCGGGCGGCAGCGCCGCGTTGCAGTGCTCGCAGGTGGGGCGCAGTTCCAGCATGGGGTGTCCTTGCGGTTCAGGCGGAGCGCAGCCGCCGCAGGGCTTCGTCTACGGTGCAGATGGTGGCGAACCGGCCCGCCAGCACGGTGGCGGTGCGGGCCTTGATGGCGGCGGCCAGCGGCGTGCCGTCGGGCTGGGCCATGTCCCAGGTCAGCGTGGCGTCGGGCGCGTAGTCCACCTGCCAGCCCAGGTCGCTGGCGTGGCGCGTGGTGGTCTCGCAGCACTGCTCGGTGCGGATGCCGCTCACGACGATGCGGCCGATGCCGTTGGCGCTCAGCCACACGTCCAGCCCCGTGCCCACCAGCGCGCTGTGGCGGTGCTTGGTGAATTGCGCCGCGGGCGCGAACGCGGCCAGCCCTTCGAGCGGGCGCACATGGCCCGATGCCGGCGCGAACGGGTTGGCGGGTTCCTCGGGGCCGTCGCTGTGCAGCACGCGCACCACGGGTGCGCCGGCTTGCGCGCAGCCCTGGATCAGCGCGTTCTGCGCCTGCAGGTAGGCGGGCAGCGTGTCTTCGCGGAAGTCGGGGCGGTGGCGGAACGACTCTTGCGCGTCGATCACTATGAGACAAGTTTTCATGAAAGAATCCCCCGCAACCGGCTATCGTGCACCGCAGTATTCTTGGGCGGTGGCGGATTTTCAGCCACCCGGAATGCGACGAAAACCGGTCATTTCAGGACAATATCCTCTGGCAGCCTGCTACACCAGCCCGTGCGCCTGCAGCTCCTTCTTGGCGTAGGCGTAGAACAGCGGCGCGGCCACCAGCCCGGCGGGGCCGAACACTGCCTCGGCCACGAACATCACGGCCAGCAGCTCCCACACCGCCATCTGGGTGCGCGCGCCCACCACCTTGGCGTTGATGACGTATTCGGCCTTGTGGATCAGCACCAGGAACGCCAGGCAGGCCAGGGCCGCGGTGGGCGATACCGACAGCCCCACCAGCGTCATCACCGCGTTGCAGACCAGGTTGCCCACGATGGGCACCAGCCCGGCCAGGAAGGTCAGTGTGACCAGCGCGGGCCGGTAGGGCAGGTGGATGTCCGCCAGCGGCAGCGCCAGCAGCAGGAACACGGCGGTCAGGAAGGCGTTGAAGGCGGCGATCCAGAACTGCGCCGCGACGATCTGCCGGAAGGAATCGCCAAACAGCGTGGCGCGCCGGTGCAGTTGCGCGGCCAGCGGCCTGCGCGCGGCGACGGGCGCGGCGGCGGACGCCAGGCTGCCGACCACCAGGCCCACGTAGGCGAACAGCAGGGTGTGCAGCCAGGCCCGGCCCGCCAGCGCCAGCGTGCCGGCCTGGGCGTGCAGGTAGCTGGCGACCATGCGCTGCACGCCCTGGGCGCCTTCGGGCAGGTACGCGGCCAGGTCGGGCGGCAGCTTGTCGCGCAGCTCCAGCACGGTGCGCGCGATGAAGTTCAGCAGCTCGCGGTACTGCTCGGGCGCGTCGAGGATGTAGGTGCGTGACTGCGACAGCCCCAGCGTCAGCAGCGCCAGCGGGCCCAGCAGCACCAGCAGCACCGCCAGCGCGCCGGCCGTGCCGGGGCGCGGGAGCCGCAGGCGCGCCAGCCCGGCGCCGATGGCGCGCGCGAGCCAGCGCGTGGCCAGGAAGCCGATGCACACGCACAGCAGGCCCGACAGCAGGCCCTGCCACATGACCAGCAGCAGCGTCGCGGCGACCAGCAGGTAGCTGGCGAGCGCGCTGCCTCGCAAGGCCGGGGCGTTCAACGCACGACCACCGGCGCAGCGTCGCCGCGCGGCGCGATCACGCCGATGGCGTGGACCGTCTCGCCCTGCGCGCGCAGCGTGGCGGCGACGGCGTCGGCCTGCGCCGCATCCACCACCACCACCATGCCGATGCCGTTGTTGAAGGTGCGGTTCATCTCCGCGTCGTCGATGCCCGCCACCTGCTGCAGCCAGGCGAACAGCTCGGTGCGCGGCCAGCCGCCCTTGCGCAGATGGGCGGCCATGCCCTCGGGCAGCACGCGCGGGATGTTCTCCAGCAGGCCGCCGCCCGTGATGTGGGCCAGCGCCTTGATGCCCGCCGGGTGCGCGGCCAGCGCGGCCAGCACCGGCTTCACATACAGCCGCGTCGGCGCCATGACGGCCTGGCGAAACGGCTGGCCGTCCAGCGCGGCGGGCAGGCTGGCGCCGGCGCGCTCGATCACCTTGCGCACCAGGCTGAAGCCGTTGGAATGCACGCCGTGGCTCGCCAGGCCCAGCACAGCGTCGCCGGGCCGCACGTTCTGGCCGGTGAGGATCATCGACTTTTCCACCGCGCCCACGGCGAAGCCCGCCAGGTCGTATTCGCCGTCGGGGTACATGCCGGGCATCTCGGCCGTCTCGCCGCCGATCAGCGCGCAGCCGCTCAGCTCGCAGCCCCGCGCGATGCCTGCGACCACCGCCGCCGCCGTATCGACGTGCAGCTTGCCGCAGGCGAAGTAGTCGAGGAAGAACAGCGGCTCGGCGCCCTGCACCAGCACGTCGTTGACGCTCATGGCCACCAGGTCGATGCCCACGGTGTCGTGCATGTTCCACTCGAACGCCAGCCGGAGCTTGGTGCCCACGCCGTCGGTGCCGCTGACCAGCACCGGCTCCCGGTAGCGCTTGGGCACCTCGAACAGCGCGCCGAAGCCGCCGATGCCGGCCAGCACGCCTTCGCGCAGGGTCTTTTTGGCCAGCGGCTTGATGCGCTCGACCAGCGCGTCGCCCGCATCGATGTCGACGCCGGCGTCCTTGTACGAAAGGGGAGTGGGGGTGGAGGGGCTCATGGAAGGATGGGCGGGCAGGGGAGCAGACGAAGGGGCAAGGGCGGGCCGCACGCAGCGCGCATGGGCGGGGAATAAAATTGCCGCGATTTTAAGCGGGGCGCCCCGGCGCCCAGCCTCCATGCCATCGACCGTCCGCCCCCGCACCACCCGCCACCGCACGCCGCGCCGCCGATGAAGCAGCTCGCCCTCGACATCGGCCTGGCCCTCGGCCCCACGCTGGAGCGCTTCTTCCCCGGTGCCAACGAGGCCGCGCTGCGGCACCTGCAGCTCTGGGCGGGCCAGGGGCCGCGCTCGCCCGTGCCCACCTACCTCTGGGGCGAGGGCGGCAGCGGCAAGAGCCACCTGCTGCACGCCGTGCGCCAGGCGCTGGCCGAGCGGGGCGCGGCCACTGGCTGGCTCGACCCCTCGGTGCAAAGCCCGCCCGCGTTCGACGAGCGCTGGGCCGCCGTGTTGATGGACGACGTGCACCTCTACGGCACCGAGCAGCAGCACGCCGCCTTCAACTGGTTCGTCAACGCCGTCAGCCCCGCCAGCGGCGCGCCGCGCGGCGTGCTGGCCGCGGGCCTGCTGCCGCCCGCCGACCTGCCGCTGCGGGAAGACCTGCGCACCCGCCTGGGCTGGGGCCACGTGTTCCAGCTCCATGCGCCCGACGAACCCGCGCGCCGCGCCGTGCTGCGCCAGGCCGCCGACGCGCGCGGCGTCTTCCTCTCTGACGAGGTGATGGACTTCATGCTCACCCGCTTCTCGCGCGACCTCGGCAGCCTGATGGCGCTGCTCGAACGGCTGGACGCCTATGCGCTGCAAATGCAGCGCGCCGTCACCATTCCGCTGCTCAAGGCCATGCTCGAATCCGAATGAGGCACAGGGGCTGGCAGGGCGCGAGGGTTATACAACAAAATTAAAATTGTTGTATAGTCCACCGCGATGCCTGCCTTGTTCTCGGAGCTGCCCCTTTCCGCCCAGACCGCCTACGCCCAGTTGCGCGACGTTGCCACCGCCGTCGGGCTGGAGCGCAGCATCACCCACCTGCACGGCAGTTTCTCGAAGAAAACCGTCAAGGGCACGGCGTATTGGTACTTTGCCTTCCGCGACATCGACGGCCAGGTGCGGCAACTCTACGTGGGGCCTGATAGCGACGCCGTGCGCGCCGCGGTCGAGCAGGCGCGCGGCAGTCCCGCGCGGCCCGATGCGACCCTGGTCCCGCTGGCCAAGTCCGCCGTGGCACTGGGCTGCGCGGGGGCCTTGCCCAAGCACCTGCGGGCGGTGCGTCGGCTGGCCGAATACGGCTTTTTTCGCGCGGGGGGGGTGCTGATTGGCACCCACGCCTTCATCGCCATCGGCAACATGCTGGGCCTGCGCTGGCGCGCGGCGGACCGCACCACCGACGTGGATTTCGCCCATGCGGGCAAGAACATCTCGGTCGCGCTGCCCGCCAACGTGCAGATCGACGTGCATGGCGCGCTGGCCAGTTTCGAGCAGGGCTTCATTCCGCTGGTACAACTGGGCGGCGACGCGGGCGCGTCATACCGGCGCAGCGGCGACGCGGAGTTCCAGCTCGACTTCCTCACTTCGCCGCGCCTCACCGACGGCGGCAGTGACATCGACAAGCCGGTGCGCATTTCCAACCTCAACGTGGCCTTGCAGCCGCTGCGTTTCATGGAGTTCTCGCTGGAGCAGGTGGAGCCGGCCGTGCTGATGGACCGCAACGGCGCCAGCGCGATGGTGACGGTGCCCGCCCCGGCGCGCTACGCGGTGCACAAGCTGCTGGTGGTGGGCGAGCGCGCCGGCGCCCTGCGCACCAAGGCCCACAAGGACGTGCAGCAGGCCGCTGCGCTGATCGAACATATGCTGCAAGCCCAGCCCGACGCGCTGCACGCCGCCTGGCAAGACGCGCTGGCCCGGGGCCCTGACTGGCGTCGGCGCGCCGAAGAAGGGCGCGCGGCCCTGCAGCGCGCGTTTCCCGCCATCGCCGCGCAATGGACAACCCTGGCAACCGCATGAAGACCACCAGACTCGCCCTGTTCGACCTCGACCACACGCTGCTGCCGCTGGACTCCGACTACGCCTGGGGCCAGTACACCACGCGCATCGGCTGGAGCGACGCGGGCGAGTTCGCGCGCCGCAACGACGAGTTCTTCGCCCACTACCAGGCCGGCACGCTCGACATCCACGACTACGTGCGCTTCGCCACCGAAGCCGTGCGCCGGCGCGGGGCCGATGCCGCCGCGCGGGCGCACGAGGGCTTCATGCGCGAGGTGATCGCCCCGGCCATCCACCCGCAGGCGCGCGCGCTGCTGCGCCGCCACAGGGACGCGGGCGACCGCGTGGTCATCATCACCGCCACCAACGAATTCGTCACCGCGCCCATCGCGCAGGCACTGGGCGTGGACGAACTCATCGCCGTGCGGCTGGCGCGCGGCGCCGACGGCTGGATCACCGGCGAGATCGACGGCACGCCCTCGATGCGCGAGGGCAAGGTCGCCCGCATGCGCGAATGGCTGGCCGCCCGCGGCCTGGACTGGGACGCGGTGGACAGCACCTTCTATTCCGACTCGACCAATGACCTGCCGCTGCTGGAAACGGTGGACCACCCCGTCGCCACCAACCCCGACGCGCGCCTGCGCGCCATCGCCGCCGAGCGCGGCTGGCCCATACTGGAGCTGTTTGCCCAAGAACAACCATGATCAAGCAATTCATCGACAAGCTGCTCGGCAAGACCGGCGCGGCAGGCCCCCTCAAGCTCAAGAAGCCCACTTTCGGCAAGCGCGTGGAAGTACCGCAGTCCGTGCACGGCATCGACCCCACGCTGGTGGACCGGCGCGCCGTCGACGTGGTGCGCACGCTGAAGGAGGCGGGCCATGAAGCCTACATCGTCGGCGGCGCCGTGCGCGACCTGCTGCTGGGCCTGCACCCGAAGGACTTCGACGTGGCCACCAACGCCACGCCCGAGCAGGTCAAGGCGCTGTTCCGCCGCGCCTTCATCATCGGCAAGCGCTTTCGCATCGTGCACGTGGTGTACGGGCGGGGGCGCGAGCATGAGGTGATCGAAGTCTCCACCTTCCGTGCCTACCTCGACAACGCCGCCGCCGAGCAGGTGGCCGGCAACGAGCGCACCAGCAAGAGCGCGCTGGCGGGCATGAAGCACGCGGTGGATGCATCGGGCCGCGTGCTGCGCGACAACGTCTGGGGCCCGCAGGAGGAAGACGCCGTGCGCCGCGACTTCACCATCAACGCCATGTACTACGACCCCGAGCGCCAGATCGTGGTCGACTACCACGGCGGCATCAAGGACGCGCAGAAGAAGACCCTGCGCATGATCGGCGACCCCGCCACGCGCTACCGCGAGGACCCGGTGCGCATCATCCGCGCCGTGCGCTTCGCGGCCAAGCTCAGCGCCGTGGGCTTCGCGCTCGACCCCAAGACCGCCGCGCCGCTGGTGCAGTCGCAGGCCCTGCTGGCCGACGTGCCGCAGAGCCGCCTGTTCGACGAGATGCTCAAGCTGCTGCAGACCGGCCACGCCATCGCCACCATCGCGCAGTTGCGCAAGCTGGGCCTGGCGCACGGCATCTACCCGCTGCTCGATGTGGTGGTCGAGCGCGCCGACGCTGCCTTCGTGCATGCCGCGCTGGCCGACACCGACCGCCGCGTGGCCGAGAGCAAGGCCGTGGCCCCGAGCTTCCTGCTCGCCTGCGTGCTCTGGTCGGACGTGCACGACGGCTGGAACCAGCGCCTGGCGCAGGGCCAGCACACCATCCCCGCGCTGCACGAGGCCATCGACAGCGTGTTCGACGCGCGCATCGGCGACGTTTCCGGGCGCGGCAAGCTGGCCGCCGACATGCGCGAGATCTGGGTCATGCAGCCGCGCTTCGACAAGCGTGCCGGCAGCACGCCGCACGGACTGGTGCAGCAGCCGCGCTTTCGCGCCGGCTTCGACTTCCTGCGCCTGCGCGCCGACGTGGGCGAGGTGGAGGAATCCCTGGCCGCCTGGTGGCAGGACTTCCAGGAGGCCGACGACGCGCGCCGCGAAGACCTGATCGCCCAGGCCCGCGAGGAGCAGCAGCAGAAGCCCCGCCAGCAGCGCCTCGCCCCCGGGCCGCGCGTGCATGCCAGGCCGCGCGCCGCGGGCTCCGAGAACGCGCAGGAGGACATTGCAGCCGCTGGCGACGATGACGACGGCGCGCCGCCGCCCACCCTGGGCGACGCCCCGGCCAGGAAGCGCCGCCGCCGGCGCAAGCCCGCCGGCGCCCGTGCCGGCACGCCGCCCGCGCCGGGCGACGCCGACGCCTGAGCGCAGGCCCATGGCCGCCATCGCCGCCATCGCTGCCATCGGGCTGGGCGCCAACCTGGGCGATGCGGCGGCCACCTTGCGGCGCGCCGCCGCGGCCATCGCCGCGCTGCCGGGCACCGCGCTGCGGGCCCGCTCGTCGCTCTACCGCAGCGCGCCGGTCGATGCCGCGGGGCCGGACTACCTGAACGCCGTGGTGCAGGCGGCCACCATCCTCGCACCGCTGGAACTGCTGCGCGCCCTGCAGGCCATCGAGCAGGCCGAGGGCCGCCAGCGCCCCTACCGCAACGCGCCGCGCACGCTGGACCTGGACATCCTGTGCTTCGAGGGCGTGTGCAGCGCCGACCCGCAGCTCACCTTGCCGCACCCGCGCCTGCACGAGCGGGCCTTCGCGCTGCTGCCGCTGGCCGAGATCGCGCCGGGCCTGGTCGATGCCGCCGCGCTCGCGGCGGTGCGCAGCCAGCGCATCGAGCGGTTGCCCGATGCCTGGTGATTGCTATTGAAAAAATAGCTGCCAGCGCTTGATATACAAGCGCTGGAGCAAGATTTCACTTGAACCTGGAAACGGCAGTTGGCCGCTTCGTATCCCTTGCCAGGCCGCATGAAATCGAGCGTTGACGGCTTCGATCGCGTTCACCTCGTGGGTGAGAGCGCTATGCACCTGCCAGCACCGCGCTCGGCGCGCCATGCGGCGTTGCTCCTCCTTGCGGGCAGTAGCCCGCCGCGTCGTCGCGTCTTGCCTGGCACCCCGATCACGGCACCGGCAGGCGCATCCAACTGCCGTTTCCAGGATGATCAATGCTTGACGGCTTCGATGGCGTTCACCTCGTGGCTGAGAGCGCTATGCAACTGCCGTTTCCAGGTTCAACGCCGCCATGCGGCAAAAGGCGCGGTTTCATGTGCTGCTTAGCGTTGAACACTGCACTATTGATCATGCTGGGCTTCGTGCTCGGGCCGATGGTGGAGGAGAACTTCCGCCGCGCGCTGCCGCCCTCGTGCCTGCGCGGCAGGAAGCGAGGGCGCCCACGGGCTTCCGTGGCCGAGGAGGTGATGGTGGAGGGTGGGCGCATGCCGCAGGAGCGCGTCAACGAAGCGCTCTGACGCGAAGAGAAAAAGCCCCCCGGCATGGCGCCGGGCCCGGGACCCCGCCCCGCACGCGCTGTGCCCGTGTGGGGCGTTTTGTTTTGTGGGCTACTCGACTTTCGCGCCCGACGCCTTCACCACCTTCTCGTACTTGGCGAGCTCGGCCTTGATGAAGGCGCCGAACTGCTCGGGCGTGGTGGGCACGGGCTCGGCCATCATGCTGGCGAAGCGCGTCCTGGTCTCCGGCGTGCCGAGCGCGGCGACGAAGCCCTGGTTCAGGTGCGCCACCACGTCGCGCGGCGTGCCCGCCGGCGCCACCAGGCCCCACCAGGTGTCGATCGCAAAGCCCTTGAGCGTATCGGCCACCGGCGGCACGCCCGGCAGCGCGGGGCTGGCCTGCAGCGAAGTGACGGCCAGCGCCCGGAGCTTGCCCGAGCGGATGTTGGGCGCGGCGGTGGCGAGGTTGTCGAAATTGAAGTCCACCTGCCCCGACAGCAGCGCGAGCTGCGCCGGGTTGCCGCCGTTGTACGGAATGTGCAGGGCGTAGATGCCGGCCTGCTGCTTGAACATTTCGCCGGCCAGGTGCCCCGCGCTGCCGGTGCCACCGCTGCCGTAGTTGAGCTTGGCGGGGTTCTTCCGGGCGTAGGCGATCAGGTCGGCCAGCGTGTGGATGGACAGGCGCTGGGCGACTTCGGCGTTTACCACCAGCACGTTGGGTACGCGCACCATCTGCGTGATGGGGGCGAAGTCCTTGATGGGGTCGTAGGGCAGGCTCTTGAACAGCCAGGGGTTCACCGCGTGCGTGGCCGTGGCCGCCAGGCCGATGGTCAGGCCGTCGGCGGGCGCCTTGGCGATCATGTCCACGCCGATGTTGCCGCCCGCGCCGGGCTTGTTGTCCACGATGATGGTGCCCAGGTCGCCGCGCGCGGCCTCGGCCAGCGCGCGCGAAGTGATGTCCAGCGGGCCGCCCGGCGCATAGGGCACGATGAGGCGGATCACACGGGACGATTGGCCGAAGGCGGCGGTGGCGGCGCCGGCAGTGGCGCCCAGAAGAATGTGGCGGCGTTTCATGAGGGTGGATTGTCCTACATCGGCATTCAGGCTTTTCTTTCCATGATTCAATGAATGTTGTATCATTGAACCATGGATGAAGATCAGGCCGTTTCCTCCCTCGCCGCGCTGGCCCATGCCCAGCGGCTGCGCGTGTTTCGCGCGCTGGTGGTGGCCGGCCCGTCCGGGCTGGTGCCCAGCGTGCTGGCCGGCCTGCTGGGCGTGGCGCGCAACGCGCTGTCGTTCCACCTGAAGGAGTTGGCGCACGCCGGCTTGGTCAGCGTGGAGCCGCAGGGCCGCAACCTCATCTACCGCGCCGACTTCGTGCGCATGAACGCCCTGCTGGGCTACCTGACCGAGCACTGCTGCGAGGGCGGGGCCTGCGATCTCACCGCAGGCGCCAGCGCCTGCACCCATTGTTGACCTCCTGCAACCAACTCCCACAAGGATCGCCATGAAACGCTTTCACGTCCACCTGCACGTCGATGATCTGGCCCGGAGCATCGCCTTCTACTCCCGGTTGTTTGCCGCCCAGCCGGCCCGCGTCGAGGCCGACTATGCAAAGTGGATGCTGGAAGACCCGCGCGTCAACTTCGCCATCTCCACGCGCGGCCACGCCAGCGGCCTGGACCACCTGGGCATCCAGGCCGAGGACGAGGCCGAACTGGCGGAATTGAAGGCCCGCGCCCAGGCCGCGGACAGCGCCTTGCTAGACGAGGGCGAAACGGTGTGCTGCTATGCGCGCAGCGAGAAGCACTGGGTCACCGACCCGCAGGGCGTGGCCTGGGAGCACTACCGCACGATGGGCGCCGCGGAGGTGTTTGGCGCATCGCGTGCGGCCGGCTCCGAACCCGCCAGCGCATGCTGCACGGGTGCGGCGCCGCGCGGCAAGCCGGTCGCCGTGGCCGTCACGACCACTTCTTGCTGCTGAGGAGGCTCCCATGTCGGACAAGAAACTCAACGTCCTGTTCATCTGCACGGGCAATTCCGCGCGTTCGATCCTCGCCGAAGGACTCATGAACCATCTGGGGGGCGGGCGCTTCCAGGCATATTCGGCGGGCAGCCACCCCAAGGGCGCCGTGCACCCGCTTGCCATCGAGACTCTGCATACGCTGCATGTCGGCGGCTCCGGGTTCCGCAGCAAGAGCTGGGACGAGTTCAGCCAGGACGGGCAGCCGGTGATGGATTTCGTCATCACGGTGTGCGACAAGGCCGCCGGCGAGGTCTGCCCCGTCTGGCCGGGCCAGCCGATCACGGCGCACTGGGGCCTGCCGGACCCTGCCGCCGTCGAGGGCAGCGAGGAGGTCAGGAAGCGCGCCTTCATGGGCACGGCCCTGGCGCTCAAGCGCCGCCTGGAGCTGATGCTCGAACTACCGTTGGAAAAGCTCGACCGCCTGGCGATCCAGAAGCAGGTGCGCGAGATTGGGACGCAGGCATCGACCCAGGTGCTGATTCTGTGCACCCACAATTCGGCGCGCAGCGTGCTGGCCGAGGCGATGCTCAACCAACTCGCGCGGGTGATGGGCAAGGATGTCCGGGCCCACAGCGCCGGCAGCGCGCCCAGCGGGCGGATCAGCCCGTTCGCCCTGCAGGTGCTCGCCGACGCGGGCATAGCCACCAGCGGCCTGCGCAGCAAGAGCTGGGACGAGTTCGTGGGTCCGGACAAGCCCGCCATGCGCATCGTCATCACGGTGTGCGACAGCGCGGCGCAGGAGGTCTGCCCCCACTGGCCGGGCAGCCCGGTCAAGGTGCATTGGGGCTATCCCGATCCGTCGAACGCACCCGGCAGCGACGAGGACCGGCGCATCGCCTTCGAGCTGACGCGGCAGGCCATGGCCTACCGCATGATGCAACTGCTGATGCTGCCGCTGGAGACGATGTCCAACGCCGATCTGCAGACCACGCTGGACATCATTTCCAGGAGCTGACGCCCGCCATGGCCGCTGCCACCCCTCTTCCTGCCCCGACGGCACCGGTGCCCGCCCTCGGCTTCTTCGAGCGCTACCTGAGTGTCTGGGTCGTTCTGTGCATCGTCGCCGGCATCGGGCTCGGGCAGCTCGCGCCGAGCCTGTTCCAGGCCGTTGGCCGCATGGAGATCGCCCGGGTCAACCTGCCGGTCGGCCTGCTGATCTGGGTGATGGTGATCCCGATGCTGCTCAAGGTGGACTTCGGCGCATTGGGCGAGGTGCGCCGGCACTGGCGCGGCATCGGCGTGACGCTGTTCGTCAACTGGGCGGTCAAGCCGTTCTCGATGGCGCTGCTGGGCTGGCTGTTCATCCGCCATCTGTTTGCCGCCTGGCTGCCGGCGGACCAACTGGACAGCTACGTCGCGGGCCTGATCCTGCTGGCCGCCGCACCCTGCACGGCGATGGTCTTCGTCTGGAGCCGGCTGACCGGCGGCGACCCGGCGTTCACGCTGTCGCAGGTGGCGCTCAACGACACCATCATGGTGTTCGCCTTCGCGCCCCTCGTCGGCCTGCTGCTGGGCTTGTCGTCGATCGTCGTGCCCTGGGCCACGCTGCTGGCCTCGGTGGTGCTGTACATCGTGATCCCAGTCATCATCGCCCAGCTTTGGCGCCGCGCGCTGCTGCGCCGGGGCCAGGCCGCGTTCGACCGCGCGGTGGAGCGCATCGGCCCGCTGTCGATCGCGGCGTTGCTGCTGACGCTGGTGCTGCTGTTCGCCTTCCAGGGCGAGGCCATCCTGCGGCAGCCGCTGGTGATTGCCATGCTGGCGGTGCCGATCCTGCTCCAGGTGCTGTTCAATGCCGGACTCGCGTACTGGCTCAACCGCCGGGTCGGCGAGCAGCACAGCATCGCCTGCCCGTCGGCGCTGATCGGCGCATCCAACTTCTTCGAGCTGGCCGTCGCGGCCGCCATCAGCCTGTTCGGCTTCCATTCGGGCGCGGCGCTGGCCACCGTGGTCGGCGTGCTGGTCGAGGTGCCGGTGATGCTGCTGGTGGTGCGCGTGGTCAACCGCTCGCGCGCCTGGTATGCGGGGGGCGCCGCCTGACCTCGCGCGGCATGGGCAGGCAGGGCTGGATGCTATTGTTTTAGTAGCTGCTACCGCAGGTGGAATAAGCGCTGCGGGCCTTTTTGATACATGAATCAGCCTGCGTGCTTGTCGGCCTCGGTGGTGAAGGCGTCGGCATAGAACTCTTGCGCCGGCAGGCCGCGCTGCTCCGTATAGCTGGCGCGGGCGCAGTCCACGACGATGGGCGCGCCGCAGGCATAGACCTGGTGGCCCGCCAGACTGGCGAAGTCCTCCAGCACGGCCTGGTGCACGTAGCCCGTGCGGCCCGTCCAGCCGTCCTCGGGCAGGGCGTCGGATACCACGGGCACGTAGGCCAGGTTCGGCATGGCGGCGACCTGCTCGCGCACCCAGCCGTCCATGTACAGGTCTTGCGGGCGCCGGCCACCCCAGTAGAGCGTGGCGGGGCGGGTGAGTCCCAGGTGCCGCATGTGCTCGACGATGGCCTTGATCGGCGCAAAGCCCGTGCCCGACGCCAGCAGCACGATGGGCTTGTCCGAATCCTCGCGCAGGTAGAAGCTGCCGAATGGCCCTTCGATGCGCAGGATTTCCTTTTCCTTCATGGCGCCGAACACGTGGTCGGTGAACTTGCCGCCCGGCAGGTGGCGGATGTGCAGTTCCACGCCGGGGTGCTCGGCCTGCGTGTACGGGGCATTGGCCATCGAATAGGCGCGGCGGGCGCCGCCCTGCAAGATGAACTCGACGTACTGCCCTGCGTGGTAGCGCAGCGTGTCGGTGGCAGGCAGCAGCAGGCGCACCAGCATCACATCGGGCGATTTCTTTTCGAGCTGGGCCACGCGCACGGGCATCTTCTTGACTGGGAACGCGCCTTCGTCGGTCACCTGGCGCGATTCGAGCACCACGTCGCTCAGAGGCCGGGCGCAGCAGGTCAGCACGAAGCCGGCGGCTTCCTCCTCCGCGCTCAGGGCCTTGGCCTGGTGTTCGCCGTGCGCCACGGCGCCATCGATCTTCCTGCACTTGCACGAGCCGCAGGCGCCGTCCTTGCAGCCGTAGGGCAGGCCCACACCCTGGCGGATGGCCGCGGCCAGGATGGCCTCGCCGGGGGCAGCGGTGAAGGTGCGGCCGCTGGGCTGGACGGTGATCTGGAACACGGGGGCGGCGGGCGTGGCGCTGGACATCTTTTGGCTATCCTCTGGAATTGTTGTCATGCAAGCGGAGCCGTGATTTTGCCTTCAAACCAAACTCCTCTTGGATCCCTGCCCGCGCGGTTCCGGCGCCCGCGCGTGCTGATCGTGGGCTGTGGCGACGTGGGGCTGCGCGTGGCGCGCGGCCTGCGCGGCGCGCGCGTGCTGGCGCTCACCTCGTCGAAGGAGCGCGTGGCGGCGCTGCGCGCGCGCGGCATCGTGCCGCTGCGCGGCGACCTGGACCGGCCCGCCACCTTGCGGCGCCTGGCCGGCATCGCCACGCACGCCGTGCACCTGGCGCCGCCGCCTGGTGAGGGTCGGCACCCTTGGTGGCGCGACCTGCGCACTGTGGCCCTGCTGCGGGCGCTGCGCATGCGCACGCCGCCCGCGGCGCTAGTCTATGGCTCCACCAGCGGCGTGTACGGCGACTGCGGGGGGGCGCTGGTCAGCGAGGTGCGCACCCCGGCCCCGGCCACGCCGCGCGCCCACCGCCGCGCCGACGCCGAGGCCGCCGTGCGTTTCCTGGGCCGTGCCGGCGTGCGCGCCAGCATCCTGCGCATTCCGGGCATCTATGCGGACGACCGCGCGGGCGGCGCCCGTGTCCGGCTCGAAAAAGGCACGCCGGTGCTGCACGCGGCGGACGATGTGTACACGAGCCACATCCATGCCGACGACCTGGCGCGCGCCTGCGTAGCGGCGCTGTGGCGCGGACGGGCGCAGCGCATCTACAACGTGTGCGACGGCACGCGCATGAAGATGGGCGACTACTTCGACCTGGCCGCCGACCTGTACGGCATGCCGCGCCCGCCGCGCGTGGAGCGCGCCGCGGCGCAACGCGCGCTGCCCATGGCGCTGCTGGGCTTCATGGGCGAATCGCGGCAGCTCGACAACATGCGCATGCGGCGCGAACTGCGCCTGGTGTTGCGCCATCCCCATGTGCGCGACGGGCTCATGGCGGGCGGGTGGCAGGATACTCCCCTATAGGCAGTCTTGCACCGCACTAAATACAATAACTATTTGTACATACTCCCAAGGAGTATATGAATGTGAGATTGGGTAACGCGCCGCCTCTCCTACTGCAAGGTAGGCCGTTGCCTACGCGGGCGCCGGGGTCTGGGGCCTACCGTGAACGCGGTGGCTGGCAAGAACGGCCACCTGTTCCCATCCACTTCACTTCCAAAGGAAATCGACCATGACCCAGAGCCAGAACCAGACGCCCGGCGGCAACCAGCAGCAACCCAACGGCCCCAACCGGCAGAACCAGGCCGGGCGCGAAGGCCAGGACAACAACCGCCAGCAGGACGCGCAGAAGCCGCAGCGTGACCAGCAGGCAGGGCAGGGGGCCCAGAATAACCCTCAGCACCAGCAGAACCAGGACAGCCAGCACCCCAGCCAGGCGGGTGGACGCCGTCCGGGCCAGGCGTAAGCCCGCCAGCCCGCCGGCATCCGACTGACGGGCCAAGGCAACCCGGCCCGCATGCGGGCCGGGCAGGCGCCGCCCCATCGTGGGCGGCGCTTTCGATTGTGGTTGCGGAGTTAGCGCGACAGCGCTTCGCGCACCGCCTGCACCTGGCGCCGCGACACCGGCACGGGCTCGGCCACGCCGAGCAGGCGCACGGCCCAGCCTTCGCCGTCCTCGGCGTCGTAGTGCTTTTCCAGCGCCCGCATCGCATGCCGGGCGACCAGCGCGTTGCGGTGGATGCGCAGGAAGCGCGGCCCGTAGCGGCTTTCCAGTTCGGACAGCGAGCCGTCGAGGATGTAGCTGCGCGCGGCGGTGCGCACGGTGACGTACTTCAGCTCGGCCTTGAAGTACACCACCTCGGCCAGCGGCACGCGCTCGGTGCGGCCGCGGTCGTGGATCACCAGGTGCTCGGCGGCGGCGGCCGGCGCGGGCGCCTTGCGGCGCGCCTTGGCCAGCGCCTGCTGCAGCCGCTCCAGGCGCACGGGCTTTGTCAGGTAGTCCACCGCGTCGATCTCGAACGCCGCCACGGCGTGCTCGGCATGCGCGGTGACGAACACCACTGCGGGCGCCTGCGGCTGTGCATGCAGGGCCTGCGCGAGCTGCAGGCCGTCGGCGCCGGGCATGTGGATGTCGAGCAGCACGAGCTGGAACGGCTGCCCGCGCAGCGCCGCCTCGCGCACGCACGTGACCGCCTCTTGGGCATGCTGCGCCTCGGCGACTTCCAGCGGGCTGGCGCCCGCGTCGGCGCAATCGCCCAGCAGCGTGCGCAGGCGCATGCGGGCCAGGGGTTCGTCATCGACGATGAGGATGTGCATCACACTTTCTCAGTCATCCATTGCGCTATGTGCCACCCGCAGCATATGAGATCAAGCCGTACCGAAGGCCGCGGAGCAGGCCATGCCTGGGATGCCGCAGAACCGGCTCCGCCGGGCCGCTGGCATCGCCCCTTGAGGGGGAAGTGCCAAAGGCGCTTCGGGGGTGTTTCATGCCAGCGGCAGCGCGATGCGCACATGGTACAGGCCGTCGCGCGTGCCGGCGGCGAACTCGCACTGCACGTCGTGCAGCAGGTGCAGCCGGTCGCGCACGTTGCGCAGCGCGATGCCGTGGCCGCGCCGCTGCGCGGTGGCAACGGGCAGGGTGTTGGTGATGTCGACGATGGCCTGGCCATTGCGCACGCGCGTGGCGATGCGCAACTCCGAGCCGGTGGCACTGGGCTCCACGCCGTGCTTGACGGCGTTCTCCACCAGCGGCTGCAGCAGCAGCGGCGGCAGCCGCGCGCCGACGGCGGCGGGGTCGAGCGACCAGTTGACACGCAGGCGCGGGCCAAAGCGCACCTGCTCGATGTCGAGGTAGCGCTGCGCCAGCGCGATCTCCTCGCCCAGCGTGGCGGCGCCGTCCTGCTCCACCAGGGCGTGGCGGAACAGCTCGCTCAGGTCTTCGAGCAGCGCCTCGGCGCGTGCCGGCTCCGCACGCACCAGGGCGATGGCGCTGTTGAGCGTGTTGAACAGGAAGTGCGGGCGGATGCGCGACTGCAGCTCGGCCAGACGCGCGGTGGTGGCCGCGGGCGTGCGCCCGCGCGCACGCATCATCAGCGCGCCCACCAGCGCCGCCGACAGCAGCGCGCCCGCTGCGGCGCTGGCGAACCAGGGCGCGGCGCGCTCGGGCTCCACCAGCGCCAGCATGGCGCAGGCGTACAGCCCCGCCAGCGCGCCCAGCGCCATGCCGCAGACCCACTGCGCACGCTCGGGCAGCCGCGCGAGGATCTTCTTGAGGCTGCAGGCCGCGATCAGCCAGGCCAGCGTGGCGGGCAGGGCGCCACCGGTGAGAAAGGCCACTTGCACCAGCCAGTCCAGCGGCGTGCCGGCGTCGAACAGCGCGCCCGCGCCGAGCACCAGTTCCACGAACAGCACGGCGCGCAGTACCACGCCGGCGTGGCAGGCGTCGAACACCAGCGCCTGCCGCGGCATATCGTGCGCGGGCAGGACGGCATCGGGCGATTCGGGCAAGACCGATAAAATTTCAGGATTCTTCATTGCGGGCAGCCGGCGCAGCCGGGTGTCTCGAACCCCATTATTGCCCCCTTCATGTCCTCCAGCCCGTCCGTTCCCCCACCCCCTGCGGCAAGCCAGCTCGACAAGAAATCAGAAGCCTGGTCGGCGCTGTTTTCCGAGCCCATGAGCGAGCTGGTCAAGCGCTACACGGCCAGCGTGTTCTTCGACAAGCGGCTGTGGCAGGCCGACATCCAGGGCAGCCTGGCGCACGCCGACATGCTGGCCGCGCAGGGCATCATCGGCGCGGACGACCTCGCGGCCATCGAGCGCGGCATGGCGCAGATCCGGCAGGAGATCGAGTCCGGCGCGTTCGAGTGGAAGCTCGACCTGGAGGACGTGCACCTCAACATCGAGGCGCGCCTCACCCAGCTCGTGGGCGACGCCGGCAAGCGCCTGCACACGGGCCGCAGCCGCAACGACCAGGTGGCCACCGACGTGCGGCTGTGGCTGCGCGGCGAGATCGACCTCGTCGTCGGCCTGCTCGGCGACCTGCAGCGCGCGCTGCTGGCGCTGGCCGAGAAGAACGCCGACGTGATC
Source organism: Curvibacter soli (assembly GCF_029211125.1). Lineage (GTDB taxonomy): Bacteria > Pseudomonadota > Gammaproteobacteria > Burkholderiales > Burkholderiaceae_C > Curvibacter_A > Curvibacter_A soli. Next base: position 23,759 of record NZ_JARGEN010000036.1, on the reverse strand, counting down.
CTGCCGGGCTTCACCCACCTGCAGGTGGCGCAGCCGGTGAGCTTCGGCCACCACATGCTGGCCTACGTGGAGATGTTCAGCCGCGACGCCGAGCGCATGCAGGACGCGAGGAAGCGCGTCAACCGCCTGCCGCTGGGCGCGGCCGCGCTGGCGGGCACCAGCTACCCGCTGGACCGCGCGCGGGTGGCCGCCACGCTGGACATGGGCGGCGTATGCCAGAACAGCCTGGACGCGGTGAGCGACCGCGACTTCGCCATCGAGTTCACGTCCGCCGCCACGCTGGCCATGGTGCACATCAGCCGCTTCAGCGAGGAACTGGTGCTGTGGATGAGCCAGGCTTTCGGCTTCATCGACATCGCCGACCGCTTTTGCACCGGCTCGTCCATCATGCCGCAGAAGAAGAACCCCGACGTGCCCGAGCTGGCGCGCGGCAAGACCGGGCGCGTGGTCGGCCACCTGATGGGCCTCATCACCCTGATGAAGGGCCAGCCGCTGGCCTACAACAAGGACAACCAGGAGGACAAGGAGCCGCTGTTCGACACCGTGGATACGCTGAAGGACACGCTGCGCATCTTCGCCGAGATGGTGGGCGGCATCACCGTCAAGCGCGAGGCCATGGAGCGCGCCGCTCGACGCGGCTACGCCACCGCGACCGACCTGGCCGACTACCTGGTGAAGAAGGGCCTGCCGTTCCGCGACGCGCACGAGGTGGTCGCGCACGCGGTGAAGACCGCCATCGGGCAGGGCGTGGACCTGTCGGAGCTGCCGCTGGAAGCCCTGCGCCAGTTCAACCCCCAGATCGGCGAGGACGTGTACGAGGTGCTGAGCCTGCGCGGCTCGCTCAACGCCCGCAACATCCTCGGCGGCACCGCGCCCGAGCAGGTGCGGCTGCAGATCGGGCGCCACCGCGCCCGGCTGGGCTGAGCCACCCGGACGACACGGCGCCTTGTTCTACGCCATCCCGCGACCGGCGCTTGGACGGCTTCATCGCGCCACGTGCCACTCGACCTGCGCCCGGGCATCCGGGCGCAGGTCTACGCCTTGGTAGCCTGCGTCGCCGAAGGCATCGGCCCGAACAGGGTCTGCCTCGTGCTATCGCACGCCAACCGGGCCGCACTCTTCGCGCTGTGCACGCTCCGTCAGGTCTTGGCAGCCGAACGGGCTGCCTTGGCTTCCTTCTGGCAGACGTCCTTGGCGTTACCGGCCAGAGCATCGCACTTTTCCTTGGCTACCTCATAGGCAGCGTCGGCCTTGGCTTCCGCGATCTTGGCGCGTGTCTTGTCGCTGGGCTTGTACTGAGCTTCCAACTCGGCCTTGGCGATCTTCTCATTGCCCTTGGCTTCCTTCTCGCATACGTCCTTGGTGTTGCCAGCCAGGTCGTCGCAGCGCTGCTTGGCAGCCTTGTAGTCGGCCGAGATGCGGTCTTCCGCAGCCTTGTATTCCGCACTGGTCATGGCGCTAGCCTGTGCCGCGAAGCCGCAGGACAGGGCCACGCACAAGGCGATCAACGATTGCTTGAATAAAGAGGTTTGCATGCTTGTAATTCCTTGAAGATTGACCTATGTATTGATGGTAGTGGTGCTGCGTCAGACGGACTTCTGGAAGAAGTCAGGGTTCTTGCATTCCCAGTCCGAAACCTGTTGCTCGGCCGCGTCCCGCGTGACACCATAGCGTTCATGGATGCGGCCCAGCAGTTGCTCGCGCCGGCCTTCGATGACATCTAGGTCATCGTTGGTCAACTTGCCCCACTGCTCCTGCACCTTCCCCTTGAACTGCTTCCAGTTGCCTTCGACGGTGTCCTTGTTCATGTGCACTCCTTTTATGTGTGAGCCGGCTGTCGTTCGTCGGCAGCAGGTGATGTCACTGTAAGTAGCGATGCTCGGCCGCGTAGTAGGACGCGCGGGCCGTGCCCTGTAGGTAGGCACCGACGGGCGCGGGCAGAAAAAAACGGAGCCGCGGCTCCGTTGTCGTGAAGGGCGCGGGAGGAGGGCTAATGAACCTGGAAACAGCAGTTGACCGCTTCGTATCCCTTGTCAGGCCGCATGAAATCGAGCGTTGCCGGCTTCGATGGGGTTCACCTCGTGGGTGAGAGCGCCATGCACCTGCCAGCACCGCGCTCGGCGCGCCATGCGGCGTTGCTCCTCCTTGCGGGCAGCAAGCCCGCCGCGTCGCCCGGTCTTGCCTGGCACCCCGATCACGGCACCGGCAGGCGCATCCAACTGCCGTTTCCAGGTTGAACAATTTCGGTTGAAGTTTTGTGCAGGGAGTGCGTCCCGTCCTGCTGGGCTGGGTCTGCGGCTACTCAATCTGTACGATCCTTCTGATCTGCTCAGCAGTTATGCTTGGCGCCCCATGCGCCTTTTCCTCGATTCGTTCTGGCGGGCCGTTGTCTATTGCCTGCGTCCGCGCGTCATCGTGCTGTCGTTCCTGCCTCTCCTCGTCATGGTCGCGCTGGCGTTGGGCCTGGGCTACTTCTACTGGGACTGGGCGCTGCAGCAGGTGCAGGGGCTGCTGGAGGCGTCGGACCTCATGCGCAGCTTCTGGGGCTGGCTGCAGAGCGCAGGCGCGGGCGACATGAAGACGGTGCTGGCGCCGCTCATCGTCATCTTCGTGGTCACTCCCGCCGTCGTCGTGCTGTCGCTGCTCGTCGTTGCCGTGTTCATGACGCCCGCGCTCACCGCCGTGGTGGCGGAGCGGCGCTTCCCCCAGTTGGAGCGCAGGCGCGGCGGCTCGTTCGCGGCCAGCGTGCTGTGGTCGCTGGGCTCCACGCTGCTGGCGACGGTGGCGCTGGTGCTCTCGGTGCCGCTGTGGTTCGTGCCGCCCCTCGTGCTGGTGCTGCCGCCGCTGATCTGGGGCTGGTTGACCTACCGCGTGATGGCCTTCGACGCGCTGGCCGAGCATGCCTCGCGCGACGAGCGGCTGGCGATCTTCCGCCGCCACCGCGGCTGGCTGCTGGGCATCGGCATTCTCACGGGCTACATGGGCGCGGCGCCGAGCATCGTCTGGGCCTCGGGGGCGCTGTTCGTGGCGGCTTTCGTCATCCTGGTGCCGGTCGCGATCTGGGTCTATACGCTGGTGTTCGCCTTTTCCTCGCTGTGGTTCGCGCACTACTGCCTGGCTGCGCTGGTGCAGTTGCGCGCGGCCACGCCGCCTGTGGAGCCGCCGCAGGCGGTGGATGTGCCGCTGCCGCTGGCGCCGCCGACGGACCCGGCCCTGCCGCCACCATCCTCCTGAACCGCAAGGGATTTTCCCCCATGACCACTCATTTCGGCCTCGTCATCGTCGGCGACGAAATCCTCTCGGGCAAGCGCGCCGACAAGCATCTCGCCAAGGTCATCGAACTGCTGGGCGAGCGCGGCCTGCAACTCGGGTACGCCGACTACGTGGGCGATGCGCCCGAGCGCATCACCGCCACGCTGCGCCGCGCCTTCGCATCCGGCGACGCGGTGTTCTCCTGCGGCGGCATCGGCGCCACGCCCGACGACCACACGCGCCAGTGCGCCGCGCGGGCGCTGGGCGTGGAGCTGGCCCTGCACCCCGAGGCCGCCGCGCTGATCCGCGAGCGCATGCAGGACACGGCGCGCGAGCAGGACCAGCCCTTCGAGCCCGACCGTCCCGACAACCTGCACCGCCTGCACATGGGCGTGTTCCCGGCGGGCGCGCGCATCATCCCCAACCCCTACAACAAGATCCCGGGCTTCAGTTGCGCAGGGTCGGGCGGCGGCATGGTGCACTTCGTGCCCGGCTTCCCGATCATGGCCTGGCCCATGATCGCCTGGGCGCTCGACCATTACTATGCGCACCTGCACGGCACCGTGCCCTATGTGGAAAAGTCGGTGATCGTGTTCGGCTCCATGGAGTCGCTGCTCATCCCGCTCATGGAAGAGATAGAGCGCACACACGAGGGCGTCAAGGTCTTCAGTCTGCCGAGCGTGGACCATCCGGAATATGGCCACCACATCGAGCTGGGCGTGAAGGGCGCGCCCGCGCTGGTGGATGCCGCCTATGCCCGCATGACGGCGGTACTGCGCTCCATGGCGTTCACGCTTGGCCCCGAATTGGTGCGAAATTAAATCGCACCAAAACAGGGCTATTCCATTGCTTCTTGTCAGTGCGTTTTGCCATGTTCATGGTGCATGGTGGGCGTTTTGTCGCAAATATGCTCATCTTTGCGGTAAATCCGCCATCTTGCAGGCAAAATCCCCTGCGCTGGTGCGGTTGCCATGCACCACGTTTGGCACAAAAACTGCATACCAACCGAGTCTTTCTTTTTTAAGCGTTCAACCAGGAGAAACCTGATGGCCAAGACCGTCGCAGACGTGATGAAGCTGGTGAAGGAAAACGAAGTCAAGTTTGTCGACTTCCGCTTCACCGATACCCGGGGCAAGGAACAGCACGTGACCGTGCCGGTCTCGCACTTCGACGAGGACAAGTTCACGTCGGGCCACGCATTCGATGGCTCCTCCATCGCCGGCTGGAAGGGTATCGAAGCCTCCGACATGCTGCTCATGCCGGACCCGAACACCGCCAACATCGACCCGTTCTTCGAGGAAACCACGCTGTTCCTCACCTGCGACGTGCTTGAGCCCGGCGACGGCAAGGCTTATGACCGCGACCCCCGTTCCATCGCGCACCGTGCAGAGGCCTACCTGAAGGCCAGCGGACTGGGCGACACGGCCTATTTCGGCCCCGAGCCCGAGTTCTTCATCTTCGACGGCGTGCGCTGGGGCAACGACATGTCGGGCTCGTTCTTCAAGATCGAGGAATACGAGGCGCCCTGGAACAGCGGCGCCGTGCTCGAAGGCGGCAACCGCGGCCACCGTCCCGCCGTCAAGGGCGGCTACTTCCCCGTGCCCCCGGTCGACAGCACGCAGGACCTGCGCGCCGAGATGGTTCTGATCCTCGAATCGCTGGGCATCCCGGTCGAGGTATTCCACCATGAAGTGGCGGGCGCGGGCCAGAACGAGATCGGCACCAAGTTCAGCACGCTGGTCGAGCGCGCCGACTGGACGCAGGTGCTCAAGTACGTGGTGTGGAACGTCGCCAACTCCTACGGCAAGACGGCCACCTTCATGCCCAAGCCCATCGTGGGCGACAACGGCTCGGGCATGCACGTGCACCAGTCCGTGTGGAAGGACGGCAAGAACCTGTTCGCCGGCGACGGCTATGCCGGCCTGTCGGACTTCGCGCTGTACTACATCGGCGGCGTCATCAAGCACGCACGCGCGCTCAACGCCATCACCAACCCCGGCACCAATAGCTACAAGCGCCTGGTGCCCGGCTTCGAAGCTCCGGTGAAGCTGGCCTACAGCTCGCGCAACCGCTCCGCCTCGATCCGCATCCCCTACGTGGCCAACCCCAAGGGCCGCCGCATCGAAGCGCGCTTCCCCGATCCGCTGGCCAACCCGTACCTGGCGTTCTCGGCCCTGCTGATGGCCGGCCTCGACGGTGTGGAAAACAAGATCCACCCCGGAGAAGCCGCCACCAAGGACCTGTACCACCTGCCGCCCGAGGAAGACGCGCTGGTGCCCACCGTGTGCCACAGCCTCGACCAGGCGCTCGACTACCTGGACAAGGACCGCGCGTTCCTGACCAAGGGCGGCGTGTTCACCGACAGCATGCTCGACGCCTACATCGAGCTGAAGATGGGCGAGGTCACGCGTTTTCGCATGGCCACGCACCCGGTCGAATACGACATGTACTACTCGCTGTAAAGCGCGGCGGCTCCATGCCGGGGCAAAGGGCAGCGCAGGCTGCCCTTTTTTCTTGGGTGCGCGCAGACAGATGCGGGCCCCGGGGCTTTCCCGCCGCGATTTTGTGGATGGCTATCGATGCGGGATACTCGGCACAGACCGAGCCCCTGCATGTCCGGTGCGAGGAACAACCTATGAAGCCATTTCTTCCGATCCTGCTGTGCGCCGCCACTGCGGCCTGTGCCGCGCCTGCGTGGGCGCAGGACCGCATCTACCGCTGCGGCAACGAATACACCAACAACGCCAGCCAGGCCCAGCAGCGCGGCTGCAAGCTCGTGGAAGGCGGTAACGTGACCGTCATCCAGGGTGTGCGGCCCACGGCGGCGCCGTCGTCCTCGGCGCCCGTGGTGACGGCGCCGGGCAGCGCGCCCCGGGTCGACGCCGACGCGCAGCGCGCGCGCGACGCCGATGCGCGCGCCATCCTCGAATCCGAACTGCGCAAGGCCGAGGAGCGCCAGGCCGCACTGCAGAAGGAATACAACAACGGCGAACCCGAACGCCAGGGCAACGAGCGCAATTACCAGAAGTACCTCGACCGCGTGGCCGAGCTCAAGGCCAGCATCGCGCGCAACGAGAGCGACATCGCCGGCATCAAGCGCGAGCTGAGTCGCCTGTCCGCCGCAAAGTAGTCCCGCTTTGAAGATCCCCGCGTTCAAGGCGTCGCGTTTCCAGTCCTTCGACCTGCTCGCCACGCTGGTGGCGGTGGTGCGCTCCAACGGCAAGGTGCTCTTTGCCAACTCGGCCCTGGAAGACGCCGTGGGCACCTCGCGCCGCACGATCGAGGGCTCGTCGCTCAACGACTTCTTCACCGAGCCGCACCTGCTCGGCAACGCCCTCGCAGGCATGGCCAGCAACGAGTTTGCCGCGCTGCGCTACGACGCCTGGCTCAAGCGCCTGAACCACGAGCCCGTGCCCGTGCATGTGATCGTGGCGCAGACCGAGCGGGTCGGCGAGATCGTCATCGAACTGCTGCCGCTGGAGCAGCAGGTACGGCAGGGCCGCGAGGAGCGGCTGATCGACCAGGCCCAGGCCAACAAGGAGCTGATCCGCAACCTCGCGCACGAGATCAAGAACCCGCTCGGCGGCATCCGCGGGGCGGCGCAACTGCTGCAGATGGAGATCGAGTCGCGCGACCTCATCGAATACACCCAGGTCATCATCCAGGAGGCCGACCGGCTGCAAACCCTGGTGGACCGGCTGCTCGCGCCGCACCGGTGTCCGCACGTGGTGGGCGACGTGAACATCCACGAAGTCTGCGAACGTGTGCGCTCGCTCATCCTGGCGGAGTTTCCGCGCGGGCTGCGCGTGGTGCGCGACTACGATGTCTCCGTGCCCGAGTTCCGTGGCGACCGCGAGCAGCTCATCCAGGCCGTGCTCAACATCACCCACAACGCCGCGCAGGCACTGGCCGAACGCATTGCCGCGGGCGACGCGGAGATCATGTTCGTCACGCGCATTGCGCGACAGGTAACTTTTGGCAAGCAGCGCTATCGACTGGCACTGGAATTGCATGTCATCGACAACGGGCCCGGCGTACCGGACTCGATCAAGGACCGTATTTTCTACCCCCTCGTCTCGGGGAGGGACGGCGGTTCGGGCCTGGGGCTCACGCTGGCGCAAACCTTCATCCAGCAGCACCATGGCCTGATCGAGTGCGATTCCGAACCAGGGAGGACGGACTTCAAGATCCTGATACCGCTGCCTTGAAGCCCCATAACGAGACCAATAGATAGAGATGACGAGATACCCATGAAGCCGATCTGGATAGTAGACGACGACCAATCCATCCGCTTCGTGCTGGAAAAGGCGCTGCTGCGCGAGGAACTGCCCACGCGCAGCTTCACCAACCCCCGCGAGGTGCTCGCGGCGCTCGCCGACCTGGGCGAGGACGACCCCGACAACCTCGGCCCCCAGGTGCTGGTCAGCGACATCCGCATGCCCGGCGGCTCGGGCCTGGAACTGCTGGAGAAGGTCAAGCAGATGCACCCGGGGCTGCCGGTCATCATCATGACCGCGTTCTCCGACCTGGACAGCGCCGTCTCGGCCTTCCAGGGCGGCGCGTTCGAATATCTGCCCAAGCCGTTCGACCTGCCCAAGGCGGTCGAGCTGATCCGCCGCGCCGTGGAGGAAAGCCAGCGCGAGGAAGTGGCCGAGGAACGCATGGCCGAGACGCCCGAGATGCTGGGCCAGGCGCCCGCCATGCAGGACGTGTTCCGCGCCATCGGGCGGCTGTCGCAAAGCAACGTCACCGTGCTCATCACCGGCGAATCGGGCTCGGGCAAGGAACTGGTGGCACGCGCGCTGCACAAGCACTCGCCGCGCGCGGGTGGCCCGTTCGTGGCCATCAACACCGCCGCGATCCCGAAGGACCTGCTGGAAAGCGAACTGTTCGGCCACGAACGCGGCGCCTTTACCGGCGCGCAGACCATGCGCCGCGGCCGCTTCGAGCAGGCCGAGGGCGGCACGCTGTTCCTCGACGAGATCGGCGACATGCCGTTCGACCTGCAGACGCGCCTGCTGCGCGTGCTCAGCGACGGCCACTTCTACCGCGTGGGCGGCCACAACGCCGTGAAGGCCAACGTGCGCGTGATCGCCGCTACCCACCAGGACCTGGAGCTGCGCGTCAAGGACGGCGTGTTCCGCGAGGACCTGTTTCACCGCCTCAACGTCATCCGCCTGCGCCTGCCCGCGCTGCGCGAGCGCCGCGAGGACGTGCCCATGCTCACGCGCCACTTCCTGCAGCAAAGCGCCAAGCAGCTCGGCGTGGAGCCCAAGCGCATTTCCGACGCCGCGCTGGTGCGGCTGGCGACCTTCGGCTTTCCCGGCAACGTGCGGCAGTTGGAGAACATCTGCCACTGGCTGACCGTGATGGCGCCCGCGCAGGTGATCGAGCCCAAGGATCTGCCCCCCGAAGTGCTGGGCAGCGAGGACGCCCACGCCGCCGCGCCGCGCAGCGAGGCGCTGGGCACGCTGCAGCCCGTGCCCCTGCGCGTGGAGCCGCTGGCGCGGCCCCCGGCCGTGGCCGATGCGCAGGACGACCCGCTGGCCACCGCGCTGGCGTCGATCACCATGGGCGGCAGCAGACTGCCGGTGGTGGCCGCCGGCCCGGGCAGTGCGTGGGAGCAGGGCCTCGAAGCCGAGGCGCAGGAACTGCTGGCCACCGGCCGCCACGACGTGTGGGACGAGCTGTCGCGCCGCTTCGAGTCGCGCCTGATCCTCACCGCGCTGGCCAACACGCGCGGGCGCCGCATCGAGGCCGCGCAGAAGCTCGGCATCGGCCGCAACACCATCACGCGCAAGATCCAGGAACTGGGGCTCGAATAGCCTGTGCTCCTGAAATAGTAGCTGCCACCGCAGGGTTTCAGGGGTTTTCAGATGGTTTTCATACTGAAACCCTTTTGGAACCTGCGGCGGCAGCTACTCTTTCGATAGCGTCGAAGCCGCCTCAACCGCGCAGCTCCGCCACCACCGGCGCGTGGTCGCTGGGCTGCTGGTTCTTGCGCGGCGCGCGGTCCACCGTGCAGCTTTCGACCAGCGGTTTCAGCGCTTCGCTCACCAATATGTGGTCGATGCGCAGGCCGCGGTTCTTCTGGAAGCCCAGCATGCGGTAATCCCACCACGAGAAGGTCTTCTCGGGCTGCTCGAACATGCGGAACGCGTCGGTCAGCCCCAGCGCGAGCAGGGCGCGGAAATGCGTGCGCTCCTCGCTCGTGTGGTGGATCGTCTCGCGCAGGCCCACGGGGTCGTAGGAGTCGCGGTCCTCGGGCGCGATGTTGAAGTCGCCCAGCAGCGCCAGCCGCGGGTGCGCCGCCAGTTCGCCGCGCAGCCAGTCGTGCAGCGCCTCCATCCAGCGCATCTTGTAGGCGAACTTCTCGCTGCCGGGCTCCTGCCCGTTGACGAAATAGCCGTTGACGATGCGCAGCGGCCCGCCCGGTGCGTCCAGCGTGGCGGCGACGACACGCGCCTGTTCGTCGCCGAAGCCGGGGATGTTGCGCACCACATCGCGCAGCGGCGCGCGGCTGAGGATGGCCACGCCGTTGTAGGTCTTCTGGCCGAACGCCGCAGCCTCGTAGCCGGCGGCCTCGATGGCGTCGAACGGGAACTTGTCGTCGGTGAGCTTGAGCTCCTGCAGGCACAGCACGTCGACCGGATGGGCCGCGAGCCAGCCGAGCACCTGCGGCAGGCGCACGGAGAGGGAGTTGATGTTCCAGGTGGCGATCTGCATAAAAATCCTAGGTTCACCACGCATTTTGCCGGTGGCTACGCACCATCGAACTGCGGGATGCCGTGGTGCCAGGCTTGGCGTCGTAACCTTTGTCTGCTCCCAGCGTGATGGTGATTGGTTCATCACCCGGTAGTGCCTGGCGCGCATCGTGATCATGGCCTTGGCCCCTTCACGCTCTGCATGCCCGTCGGCCTGGGTGACCACGGCACTGACCACCAGCCCATGGCGGTTGTCGGTGAGCGCGTGGCCCATGAAGCGCAACCGAGGGAGACTCAGTCAGTCAGTCTGGCGATTCCCCGGTCCGGGCGCTAAACTGTCAAGCCATGAAACTCCGCCATTTCCTGCTGTTTGCGCTTGCCTGCGCATGCTCCTTCGGTGCCGCCGCCCAATGGCAATGGGTCGACAAGGATGGACGCAAGGTCTTCAGCGACCGGCCGCCGCCGCCCGACATCCCCGAAAAAAGCATTCTGAAGTACCCCCCCGGGTCCCATGCGGGCGCGCCGGCCAAGGCAGAGGCGGCGGCCGAAAGCGCCATGGCTGCTGCGCCTGCGGCCACCAAACCGGCGGCCAAGGACGGCGTGGACAAGGAACTGGAAGAAATGAAGAAGCAGGCCGAGGCCGCCGAAGTCGCGAAAAAGAAGGCCGAGGAGGAAAAGGTGGCGAAGGCCCGGGCCGAAAACTGCGCCCGCGCCCGCGAATCGAAGGCATCGCTTGATTCGGGCATGCGCATCGCGCGCGTCAACGCGCAGGGTGAGCGCATCATCATGGACGACACCGCGCGCGCATCCGAATCCGCCCGTGCCCAGAGCATCATCGCGTCGGACTGCGGCGCGCGGTAACGCGGTTCAATAACCCGGCTTCCCGCCGGGTCGCCGCCGGGCGAACAGCCCCGTCGCACGGGCGCCCTGCTTGCGGAAACGCTCCCGTCGCGCCACCTTCGGGTCCACCAGCAGGGGACGGTAGATTTCCACCCGGTCATGGTCGCGCAGCGCCTGCCGCGGCTGCGCCTTGCGGCCCCACACGCCCACATCCGGCGGCGCATCCGCCAGCGCCGGCTCCGTCCGCAGGGCGGCGCGCAGCGCATCGGCCACCGTGGCACCGCGCGGCAGTTCAAGGGCGATCTCCACCACCTGGCGCGCACGCGGCGCGTACGCCACCGTCACCCGCAGCATGGTGGCCTCATGCGCCATACACCTGCTCGGCCCGCTGGACAAACGCATCCACCAGGCTACCGGCGATGCGGTCGAAAACGGGCCCCACCAGCGCGGCCAGCGTGGCGCTGCTGAAGCCGTACTGCAATTGCAGTTCCACCTTGCAGGCGCGCTGCTGCCCGTCGCCCACGGGCAGAAAGCGCCAGTCGCCTTCGAGCTTGGAGAACGGCCCCTTGATGAGCTGCATGTGCACCCGCCGGGCCGCCTCGTGGGTATTGCGCGTCACGAATGCCTGACGGATGCCGCCGAGCGAGATGCCAACCTCCGCCGTCATGCCGTCCGCGTCGGTGGCGAGCACCGTGGCACGGTCGCACCACGGCAGGAATTCGGGATAGCGGGCGACGTCGGTCACCAGGGCGAACATTTCCTCGGGGCTGTACCAGAGCAGGACGGATTTGTGGACGGTTTTCATTCAGACTCGGCCGGCAGGGGGCCGGCGCGGGGTTGGGGGCGAAGCCATAGAATCGGGGCGTCTTGCCCGGCTCCATTGTAGGAAAGCCGCCCACCGCCACCTTGGCATAGCACTACGGTGCCCCCACATGCCCGTAATGTCCTCCGATAAAAAAACCACCCTGCCCGCCCGCATCGCAGACAACAAGAAGGCTGCGTACAACTATTTCTTCGAAGAGCGCTTCGAGGCCGGCATGGTGCTGCACGGCTGGGAGGTGAAGGCGCTGCGCCAGGGCAAGGTCCAACTGACCGATGGTTATGTGGTGATCCGCGACGGCGAGTTGTTCGTGATCGGCTGCCAGATCAACCCGCTCAAGACCGCCTCCACGCACGTCAGCCCCGACGCCGTGCGCACCAAGAAGCTGCTGCTGCACAAGGACGAGATACGCCGCCTGATCGGCAAGGTGGAACAGAAAGGCTACACCCTGGTGCCCCTGAACCTGCACTGGAAGGGCGGCAAGGTGAAGTGCGAATTCGCCCTGGCCAAGGGCAAGGCCGAGCACGACAAGCGCGACACCATCAAGGAACGTGAAGGCAAGCGCGAGGTGGAACGGGCCATGAAGGTCCACCACCGCTGAGGCACCGCGCCCCTGCTGCGCTGCTGCGCAGCACCCGTGTCCGCCGCTTGCCGGTTCTGGCGATCAGTCGGTCGATATCACGCCCTGTGGGTTCAGCGCATTGGCCTCCCCGGGGCCGACGGGCAGGCGCTTGACGTACTTGAAGGTGCCGGTGGCGTGGCAGCAGAGTTTACCGTCGGCGTCGAACACGCTGCCTTCGGTGAACGCCATCGTGACCGTGCGGTGCAGCAGCCGGCCCACGGCGCGCAGCTTGCCGCGCGCAGGCTGCATGAAGCCGGTCTTCATCTCGATGGTGACCACGCCCATGTCGGCCTGCACGCTGCGCGCGGCGTGCGCCATGGTCACGTCCATCAGCGTCATCAACGCGCCGCCGTGCGTGACGGCGAACGAGTTCAGGTGTTCGGGCCGGGGCTCGAAACCCAGCTCGGCGTGGCCGCCGTCGAAGCGTTCGAGCCTGAAGCCGAGATAGGTGACGAAAGGGATGTCTACGCTGAAGTCCATGCGATCAGTTCCAGGAGGGGACAAAACCGCGAGCTTAGCGCGCATTCAGCCGCCCACCACCGCGCGCATGCCTGCCGTCCACCGCCATCGACTGCCCCGTGATGTGTTTGCCCGCGTCGCTCGCTCGCATACAGCAGGCACAGGTCTTTCAGTTCCTCGTCGTCGCCCAGGCGGTTGAGCGGCGCGTACGCGGTCACCTTCGCTTCGCCCAATGCATTGATCCTGGAAACGGCAGTTGACCGCTTCGTATCCCTTGCCAGGCCGCATGCAATCGAGCGTTGACGGCTTCGATGACGTTCGCCTCGTGGGTGAGAGCGCTCAGTAAATACTAGTGCAGTGTTCAACGCCAAGCAGCACATGAAACCGCGCCTTTTGCCGCATGGCGGCGTTGCAAATCCTCCCGCTAGCGTCGGCCATCGCTGTGGTTTGCGCCTTGCCCTGCGCCACAACGCATCGCTTTCATTGGTGCCGCCAAGCATCGAACACTGCACCTAGACCTCCAGCCACTCCCTGCGCACCTGCGCGTCGGCACGCAGCCCGTCGGGCGTGCCGTCGAACACGATGCGGCCGCGGCCCATGACCAGCGCGCGGTCGGAAATCGCCATGGCGATGGCGAGCTTCTGCTCGATCAGCAGCACCGAGACGCCGCGCGCCTTCAGGCGCCGCAGGTACTGGGCCACCTGCTCCACGAGCTGGGGCGCGAGTCCTTCAGCGGGCTCGTCGATGATGATGAGCTCCGGGTCGCCCATCAGCGTGCGGCAGAGCGTGAGCATCTGCTGCTCGCCGCCCGACAGCGCCCCCGCGGGCGTGTGCTCGCGCTCCTTCAGGCGCGGGAACATCGCGTACATGTCGCCGAATCCCCAGCGGCCGCCGCGGCCCTTCTGGCCCAGCAGCAGGTTCTGGTGGACGGTGAGGCCGGAGAAAATGTCGCGGCTCTCGGGCACGTAGCCGATGCCCAGGCGGGCGATCTCGTGGGTCTTCCGGCCCGCGAGCGGCTGACCCTTCCAGCGCAGGCCGCCTTGCCAGTCCACGAGGCCCATGACAGCCTTCGCCGTGGTGGAGCGACCCGCGCCGTTGCGCCCGAGCAGCGCGACGATTTCGCCGGGCCGCACGGTAAAGTCCACGCCATGCAGCACGTGGCTCTTGCCGTAGTAGGCGTGCAGGTTTTCTACCGCGAGCATGCATTCTCCCCAGCCTGGACGGCTGCCATCCCCGCGCCGAGGTATGCCTCCTGCACGCGCGGGTCGGCGCGCACTGCCTCGGGGGTGTCGAAGGCGATCACTTCGCCGCAGACCAGCACGGCGATCCTGTCGGCCAGGCCGAACACCACGCCCATGTCGTGCTCCACCGTGAGCAGCGTCTTGCCCTCGGTCGCCTGACGGATGAGGCCGACGAAGTGCGCCGTCTCGCCGTGGCCCATGCCCGCCGTGGGTTCGTCGAGCAGCACCACCTCGGCGCCGCCCGCGATGGCGATGCCGATCTCCAGCGCGCGCTGCTCGGCGTAGGTGAGGTGCATGGCGGGCACATCGCGTTTCCTTTCCAGGCGCAGCATGTCCAGCAACTCCTCGGTGCGGTTGTTGGCGTCCTGCAGCCGCGAGAGGAAGCGCCAGAACGCATAGCGGTAGCCGAGGTGCCAGAGCACGCCGCAGCGCAGATTCTCGAACACGCTCAGGGCGGGGAAGATGTTGGTGATCTGGAAGCTGCGCGCCAGCCCCAGGCGGTTGATCTCGCACGGGCGCAGACCGTCGATGCGCCGCCCGCCCAGCAGCACCTCGCCGCCCGAGGGTCGGATGCGCCCGCTGACGAGGTCGAACAGCATGGACTTGCCCGCGCCGTTGGGGCCGATGATGGCCACGCGCTCGCCGCGCGCAACGGTCAGGTTGGCGCCGCGGATGATTTCGGTCTTGCCGAAGCTCTTGCGCAGCCCCCTCAGTTCCAGCGCAGGGGGCCCTGCAGCAGCGCCCGTCATGCCGCGCCCTCCCTGCACCGCGCCTGCAGCTCGATGTCTTCCTGGATGGCGTCCCAGCGCCGCATGAAGCGGCGGCGCACGTGTTCGAACAGCCCTGCGCCCAGCGCCAGCAGCAGCGCCGCGCCGGCCCAGCTCGCGGCGGCCCCGGCATCCAGCGTGGCGCCCATGAAGCGCAGCGTGGTACCCAGCGCGGCGTCGAGCCGCAGGTGGTAGAGCATCTCGATCATCGCGGCGGCCCCCAGCGCCGCCAGCAGTGCCGCGGCAAAAAGGCCGGCATACAGCCATGCCAGCGGGCGCAACCGCCCGTGGCGCGCCAGGCGCAGGTTCAGCATCGCCAGGCTGGCGATACCGCCGGGCGCAAACATCACCATGCACAGGAACGCCAGGCCCAGGTACAGCAGCCAGGCTCGGGTCAGCTCCGACAGCAGCACCGTGG
The DNA here is from genome assembly GCF_029211125.1 of Curvibacter soli. GTDB lineage: Bacteria > Pseudomonadota > Gammaproteobacteria > Burkholderiales > Burkholderiaceae_C > Curvibacter_A > Curvibacter_A soli. The sequence continues at coordinate 8,636 of NZ_JARGEN010000036.1, read as the reverse complement.
CGAGCACCAGCAGCACCGCGCCAATGATGGGCCCGAAGAAAAACCCGGCCCCGCCCAGGAAGGTGAACAGCAGGTAGCTGCCCGAGCGCAGCATGCCCATGCTGTCGGCGGCGGTGACGATCTCGAAGCTGATGGCCGCGAGCCCCCCGCCGATGCCCGCGAAGAACCCCGCCACGATGAACGCCAGGTAGCGCACGCGGCGCGTGTCGTAGCCGATGAACTCCACCCGCTCGGGGTTGTCGCGCACGGCGTTGAGCATGCGCCCGAGCGGCGTGGCGGTGAAGGCGAACATCAGCGCAGTACAGACGAAACAGTACACGGCGATCAGGTAGTACACCTGTATCTGCGGCCCGAAGGTGATGCCCAGCAGCGGCCTGCCGTACACCCGGTTGGTGGCGATGCCGCCCTCGCCGCCGAAGAAGCCCGGGAACATCAGCGCCATGGACGCCACCAGCTCGCCCACGCCGAGCGTGATCATGGCGAAGGCGGTGCCCGACTTCCTGGTCGTCGCATAGCCCAGCAGGATGGCGCAGCCCATGCCCGCCAGCCCGCCGACGATGGGGATGAGCGTGAGCGGCACCGCTAACCCGCCCTGGCCCGCCATGTTCATCGCATGGACAGCGATGAACGAGCCCAGCCCGGTATAGACGGCGTGGCCGAAGCTCGGCATGCCGCCCTGCCCCAGCAGGATGTTGTAGGACAGGCAGATGATGACGAGGTAGCCGGTCTGCGACAGCATGGCCAGCGCCAGGCTGCTGCGCAGCAGCAGCGGCGCCACCGCAAGCACCAGCGCGAACAGGCCCCAGACGGTGATGCGCCCGGTGCCAGGCAGCCGTAAGCGGTGGGTGGACGCGGCCATGGTCAGTCCTCCCGCGTGCCCAGCAGCCCCCTGGGCCGGAAAATCAGTATCAGCAGCAGGAGCAGGTACGGCAGGATGGGCGCCACCTGCGCGATGGTGAGGCTGAGCACCGGAAAGCCGAAGGTCCGCCCGCCCACCGGCAAACCCAGGCTTTGCAAGCCGCCGGCCAGCGAATAGTCGAGCGCCACGGCAAAGGTCTGCACCACCCCGATGAGCAGGGACGCGATGAAGGCCCCCGCCAGCGAGCCCATGCCGCCCACCACCACCACCACGAAGATGATCGAGCCCACCGACGCAGCCATGGCCGGCTCGGTTACATAGGTGTTGCCGCCGATCACCCCCGCCAGCCCGGCCAGCGCGCAGCCGCCGCCAAACACCAGCATGCATACGCGCGGCACGTCGTGGCCCAGCGCCTGCGCCATGCCGGGGTGCTTGAGCGCGGCCTGCACCACCAGCCCGGTGCGCGTGCGCGTGAGCAGCAGCCAGATGGATGCCAGCATCAGCAACGCCACCAGCATGATGAACGCGCGCGACTTCGGGAACTGCGTGCCGTACAGCGTGAACAGCGGCCCCTGCAGCGCCGCTGGCAGGCCGTAGGGCACGGTGGAGCGGCCCCAGGCAAGCTGCACCACTTCGAGTACCAGGTACGACAGGCCGAAGGTGGCCAGCAGCTCGGGCATCGGGCCGAAGCGGTGCACGCGCCGCAGGCAGTAGCGCTCGAACGCCGCACCCAGCCCTCCCACCAGCAGCGGCGCGGCGAACAGCGCGGGCCAGAAGCCGACCAGGCCCGAGAGCGTGTAGGCGACATACGCGCCCAGCATGTAGAAGCTGGCATGCGCGAAGTTCAGCACGCCCATCATGCTGAAGATCAGCGTCAGGCCCGAACTCAGCATGAACAGCAGCAGGCCGTAGCTGACGCCGTTGAGCAGCGAAATGGTGAGAAGCTCTAGATTCATCGCGGATGGCAAGCGGGTGAAAGGGGCGCGGCGCGGCCCCCAGCCTGGGTTGGCCAGCGAGTTTAGGGCGTGTCATCCTTCAGCGCCGGCCCCAGCCTTGCGCGGCCGTCCAGGCGCCGCGCGCCTACAGCCCCGGCAGGCGGTAGTCCTTCAGTTGCTCGCCGCGCAGTCGGGTCTTGAGCATCTTGCCGGTGGCGCCGAGCGGAATGGCCTCGACGAACACCACGTCGTCCGGTATCTGCCACTTGGCGATCTTGCCTTCGTAGAACTTCAGCAGATCCTCGCGCGTGACCTCAGCGCCGGGCTTCTTCACTACCGCGACGATGGGCCGCTCGTCCCATTTGGGGTGCGGCATGCCGATGCACGCGGCCATGGCCACGGCGGGGTGGCCCATGGCGATGTTCTCGATGTCGATGGAGCTGATCCATTCGCCACCGGACTTGATCACGTCCTTGCTGCGGTCGATGATCTGCATGTAGCCGTCGGCGTCGATGGTGGCCACGTCGCCCGTGGGGAACCAGCCATCCACCAGCGGGCTGCCCGCGCCCTTGTAATAGCGGTCCACGATCCACGGTCCGCGCACCAGCAGGTCGCCGTAGGACTTGCCGTCCCACGGCTGCTCGCGTCCCTCGCCGTCCACGATCTTCATGTCCACGCCGTAGATCGCGCGGCCCTGCTTCAGGCGGATGGCCATCTGCGTGTCGCCGGGCATGTCCAGGTGCTTGTTCTTCAGGCTGCACACCGTGCCCAGCGGCGACATCTCGGTCATGCCCCAGGCATGCAGCACGTCCACGCCGTAGTCGTCCTGGAAGCTGTGGATCATGGCCGGCGGGCAGGCCGAGCCGCCGATCATCGTGCGCTTGAGCGCATGGAACTTCAGGCCGCCGGTCTTCACGTGCGTGAGCAGCATCTGCCACACGGTGGGCACGCCGGCGGCGAAGGTCACGCCCTCGGCCTCGATCAGCTCGTAGAGCGACTTGCCGTCGAGCGCCGGCCCCGGGAACACCAGCTTGCAGCCCGTCAGCGGCGCCGAGTACGGAATGCCCCAGGCGTTGACGTGGAACATGGGCACCACGGGCAGCACCGCGTCGCGGGCCGAAAGATTCATCGCGTCGGGCAGCGCGGCGCCATAGGCATGCAGCACGCTGGAGCGGTGGCTGTACAGCGCGGCCTTGGGGTGGCCCGTGGTGCCGCTGGTGTAGCACATGCTCGACGCGGTGTTCTCGTCGAACACCGGCCAGTCGTAGCGGTCGCTCTGCGCGACTATCCAGTCCTCGTAGGCCACGAGGTTGGGTATGCCGCTGCCGGCGGGCAGCCGATCACTGGCGCACAGCGCCACCCAGCGCCGCACCGTGGGGCACTTGGCATGGATGGCCTGCACGATGGGCAGGAAGGTCATGTCGAAGCACAGCACCCGGTCCTCGGCGTGGTTGACAATCCACGTGGTCTGGTCCGGGTGCAGGCGCGGGTTGATGGTGTGCAGCACGCGCTGCGAGCCGCTGACGCCGAAGTACAGCTCCAGGTGGCGATAGCCGTTCCAGGCCAGGGTGGCCACGCGGTCGCTGGGTTCGAGCTTCCAGGCGTCCAGCGCGCGGGCCACGCGCCGGGCGCGGGCCGCGAGGGCGCGGTAGTCGTAGCGGTGGATGTCGCCCTCCACGCGGCGCGAGACGATCTGGGCGTCGCCGTGGTGGCGCTCGGCGAAGACGAGCAAGCTCGAAATGGACAGGGGCTGTCTTTGCATCAGGCCTAGCATGGAAGGCTCCTCGTGATGGCGGATGGCCGGGCCGGCGCGCGGCGCGGCGTGCATGTACGGGCCATTCTGGCACCTGCATCCGCCCCCGCGCAGTGGGACTGTCCCCAGGGATGTCTCCAAGGCGGCAGGTGCGGCCACCTGGATGCCCAAGCCCCTGGGGCGCAGAGGTTTTGCGGGCCTGCGGGACAATCCGTGCATGGACACTGCCGCCACCATTGACCGCCCCGCCGACACGGCCCTGCCCTTCGCCAGCGGCCTGGCATGGCGCAACGGCTTCGCGGCGCTGGGCCCGCGCTTTTCCACCGCGCTGCGCCCGACGCCGCTGCCCGCGCCGTACTGGGTGGGCACGAGCCCGCAGGTCGCCGCCCTGCTCGGCCTGCCAGCGGGCTGGCAGGACGCGCCCGGCGCGCTGGATGCCTTCACCGGCAGCCGCTCCATCGCGGGCGCCGCCCCGCTGGCCAGCGTATACAGCGGCCACCAGTTCGGCGTCTGGGCCGGCCAGCTCGGCGATGGCCGCGCCATCTTGCTCGGCGAGACCTCCGGGGGCTGGGAGGTGCAGCTCAAGGGCAGCGGGCGCACGCCATATTCGCGCATGGGCGACGGTCGCGCGGTGCTGCGCTCCAGCATCCGCGAATTCCTGGCCAGCGAGGCCATGCACGCGCTCGGCATTCCCACCACGCGCGCGCTGTGCGTCACCGGCTCCGACGCGCCGGTGCGGCGCGAGGAAGTGGAGACCGCCGCCGTGGTCGCGCGCGTGGCACCCAGCTTCATCCGCTTCGGGCACTTCGAGCATTTCGCCGCCACCGGCCGCGTCGACGAACTGCGCACGCTGGCCGACTACGTGATCGACCGCTACTACCCCGCCTGCCGCAGCGGCGGGCGCTTTGCCGGCAACGCCTACGCGGCGCTGCTGGAAGCGGTGGGCGAGCGCACCGCGGCGCTCGTGGCGCAGTGGCAGGCCGTGGGCTTCTGCCACGGCGTGATGAACACCGACAACATGAGCATCCTGGGCCTGACCATCGACTACGGCCCGTTCCAGTTCATGGACGGCTTCGACCCCGGCCACATCTGCAACCACAGCGACACCCAGGGCCGCTACGCCTTCAGCCAGCAGCCCCAGGTGGCGTACTGGAACCTTTTTTGCCTGGCGCAGGCGCTGCTGCCGCTGGTCGGCGAGGAGGAAACCGCCCTGGCCGCGCTGGCGGCCTACCGCAGCGCGTTCCCCGCCGCGTTCGAGGCCCGCATGCGCGCCAAGCTGGGCCTGGCGGACGAGGCCCGTCCAGGGGACGGTGCACTCGCCGATGCCACGCTGCGGCTGCTGGCCGGCGAGCGCACCGACTACACCATCTTCTGGCGCCGCCTGTCGCGCCACGTGGCCGGCGCGCCCGTGGAGGACGTGCGCGACCTGTTTCTGGACCGCGCCGCGTTCGATACCTGGATGCTATCGTATCAGGAGCGCCTGTCGCAGGTGGATAAAGCGCTGGCGGCCGATTTGATGTGCAAGACCAACCCGAAGTTCGTGCTGCGCAACCACCTGGGCGAACAGGCCATACGCAGCGCGCGGGAGCACCGGGACTTCGGCGAACTGCAGACCTTGCAGCGCTTGCTGGCGACGCCATATGACGAACACCCCGGCCATGACGCCCATGCCGGCTTTCCGCCCGACTGGGCGTCCTCCATAGAAATCAGTTGCTCCTCATGAACCACCAACCCATCCAGAAAACCGATGCCGAGTGGAAGGCCGTGCTGGCCGAGAAAGGCGCCGAGCCTGCGGCCTTCCAAGTCACGCGCCATGCCGCCACGGAGCGGCCCTTCACAGGCAAGTACGAGGCCTTCTGGGCCGACGGCAGCTACCACTGCATCTGCTGCGGCGCCAAGCTGTTCGATTCCGGCACCAAGTTCGATGCGGGCTGCGGCTGGCCGAGCTTCTCGCAGGCCGTGCCGGGGGCCATCCGCGAGATCGTGGACCGCAGCCACGGCATGGTGCGCACCGAAACCGTGTGTGCACAATGCGGGGCCCACCTCGGCCACGTGTTCGAGGACGGCCCGGCCCCCACCGGCCTGCGCTACTGCATGAATTCCGCTTCGCTGGACTTCACCCCGGAGTGACCCTGCCCCCATGAAACTGCTGCTCGACTTCTTTCCCATCATCCTGTTCTTTGCGGCCTTCAAGTTCGCCGGCATCTACGTCGCCACGGGCGTGGCGATCGCCGCCACCATCGTGCAGATCGCCTGGCTGCGCTGGCACCATGGCAAGGTCGAGCCCATGCAGTGGGTCAGCCTGGGCGTGATCGTGCTGTTCGGCGGCGCCACGCTGCTGGCGCACGACGAAACCTTCATCAAGTGGAAGCCCACGGTGCTCTACTGGCTCATGGCCGCCGTGCTGGCGGGCGGACAGGTGTTTTTCCGCAAGAATTTCATCGAGTCGCTCATGGGCACGCAGATCGATCTGCCCGAACCCATCTGGCGCAACCTCAACTGGAGCTGGACCGCGTTCTTCGGCATGATGGGCGCGCTCAACCTCTGGGTCGCCTACCACTACGACACCGCTGCCTGGGTCAACTTCAAGCTCTTCGGCGGCATGGGGCTGATGGTCGCGTTCGTGGTGGCGCAAGCCGTCTACCTGGGCCGCCACGTGCGGCAGCCCGAAAACACGCCCGAGCCATGAATGCGGATGCCGTGGCCCCGATCACGGCGCGGCTGCTGGAGCAGCGCCTGCGCGAAAGGCTCCAGCCCAGCCTGGTCGAAGTGATCGACGAAAGCGCGGCCCACGCCGGCCACGCGGGCGCCAGCGGCACAGGCGCGGGCACGCATTTCCGCGTGCGCATCGCGTCACCGATGTTTGCCGGCCTGCCCCGGCTGGCACGCCACCGCCTTGTGTATGATGCGCTTCGCGAATATATCGACCAGGGCGTCCACGCGCTAGCGCTGGACCTTCTTTGACAACGCATCGATCACATGCCATTTTCTCCTGATGCGCCGCCCCGGTCGCCAGCGCACTCCACCCCAACAATCTCAGGACTCAACATGAAGAACAAGTTTCTGGCGGGCATGGCCGTGGCCGCCCTGGCAGGCGCCATGGCCGCTCCGGCCCTGGCTCAGAACATCGCCGTCGTGAACGGCAAGGCGGTGCCCAAGGCCCGCGCCGACGTGCTGGCGCAGCAGGTTGCCAAGTCGGGCCGCCCGGTCACGCCCGAACTCGAAGGCCAGATCAAGGAAGAAGTCATCGCACGCGAGATCTTCATGCAGCAGGCCCAGCAGGAAGGCCTAGACGCCACCGAGGACTTCAAGAACCAGATGGAGCTGGCCCGCCAGACCATCCTGATCCGCGAACTGTTCGCCGACTTCCAGAAGAAAAATCCGGTGACCGACGCCGAAGTGCAGGCCGAGTACGACAAGTTCGCTGCCGCCAACAGCGGCAAGGAATACAAGGCCCGCCACATCCTGGTCGAAACCGAGGCCAAGGCCAAGGACATCCTGGCGCGCCTGAAGAAGGGCGGCAAGTTCGAGGACATCGCCAAGAAGGAATCCAAGGACCCCGGATCGGGCGCCAAGGGCGGCGACCTCGACTGGGCCAACGCGTCGAGCTACGTGCCTGAATTCACCGAAGCCATGGTCAAGCTGCAAAAGGGCCAGACCACCGAGACGCCGGTCAAAAGCCAGTTCGGCTGGCACATCATCCGCCTCGACGACATCCGCGATGCCAAGCTGCCCCCGCTCGATCAGGTCAAGCCCCAGATCCTGCAGCAGTTGCAGCAGCAGAAGCTGGCGCAATTCCAGCAGGAGCTGCGCAGCAAGGCCAAGGTGGAATAAACCTGGAAACGGCAGTTGAACCAACCGAAAAACTGAAGAAACCCAATATCCATGCGGGTTTCCAAAGACTTCGCGTGACTGCAGAGCAGTTCCAGATGGGTGAGTCTGGAAAGCATGGAAACTCAATGCGTGACAGGCACTTGCTCGAATTTTGGGGATTCAACTGCCGGAAATAGGATAAACCCCCGCCTGTTTCTTGCGCATGCACGACAAACGCGGCCCGGGGCCGCGTTTTAGTTTTCCGGCTCAGCGGCCGGCCACCCAGCCCCAGGCGGTCAGCGCCCCCATCAGCACCAGTTGGTGCAGCATGTAGTACGGCAGGCTCCAGCGCCCCAGTAATGCAAGCGGCGCCAGCATGCGCGGCAGCCGCGCCGCCAGCCATGCCGACCGCGTGCGCAGCAGCCATTCCCCCGCGGCCATGCCCCACCACATGACGCCTAGCCAGGGCAGCACGGGCACGTAGTCCTCGGTAATCGGCTTGCGCGTGACGAGGCCCAGCCAGTTCAGCATGGGTGCATCGAAATATGCAGAAAAATCGGCCCCGGCGCTTGTGGATAAAGCGCTTGCAGCTATGAAAGGCATAGCAATTGCGAATGCACCCACAAGCCACAGCCAGCGCCCCCAACCCGCCGTGCAGCGCACCACGACGAGCATGGCAGCCAGCCCGTGCAGCACGCCGAAATAGATGAAGCTGCGCGGAAACATCAGCATCGACCCGAGCGTCACCAGCAGCGCGCAGCCCGCCACCCGCCTCCATCGCCGCCAGAAGCGCGGCCAGCCTTGGCCCTGGTGCACGGCGATGGCCTGCCCCAACCCGGCGCAGAACAGGAACAGGCTCACGATGGCCGTGCGCTGCATGGTCCACAGCGCATCGGCATAAAAATCGGCCCGCAGGTAGCCGAAGTGCGCGAGGTCGAAGCAGAAGTGGAACGTCGTCATCCAAACGATGGCGCCGCCGCGCAGGGCGTCCACGGTGTCGAAGCGGCGGGGTGGCGAAGAGCGGGGCTGGCGGGAAGGCTGGCGGTTCACGGCGCCACGATAACCTGGTGCAGTGTTCAACGCTAAGCAGCACATAAACCTAAGTGGCCAAGTCAGTCAGTCTGACAGATTGTGCGAAGATTCCCAATGTGCGAGAGTGCATTTCGCGTCGATGACGCGATAGGCAAATTGCAGTCTTTTCCAATTCAGGTATGAGCCCAATACTGTTTAGTTAAAACAAATGCTTGGTTTTGGGTCGCATGGCTGATTGATGGGG
>NZ_JARGEN010000035.1 GCF_029211125.1 Curvibacter soli | reverse complement strand
CCGTGGGCTTTGCGGTCACAGCGAAAACCCCCGCACGTCGATCCAGCCGGCGGCAAAGCCCAGGGCCGCAGCCAGCGCCGCAAGCGCAGCGGCGATGAGGATGGCGCGCGCCCAAGTGTCGCGGCGGCGCGCACTGTCGCCGCCCTCTATCACGCCGGGGGCGAAGAAAAATCCGTTTGCCGGCAGGCGCTCGGTGTCGTGCTGGCAAGCGCTGCATGCCGGCGTGCGGGCCTGGCATACGCCCAGGCTGTCGCAGGGGTTGCGCGGCGCGTTCATGCGAACCTCCGTATGCGCACGGCACTGACGCTGCGCGCGTCGGGAAAATCGGCAAGCGTTTGCAGAATGGCCTCCCAGGCATCGCGGAAGATGCCCGAGCAGCGGCCACGGCTGCCGTCGCCCATGGTGATGTTGATGCGGTAAATGTTCATGCTTCAGCACCCCGCGATGACCTGGGCATCGATCTTCTCGTATCCCACGGCTGCCGCAGCGTTCAGCGCGCGGCAGACCAGGTTATTGACCACCTGCGGGTAGCAGATACTCACCACTTCGCTGGTGCGGTTGCCGTGTGCGGTGTGAATCAGTCGGGCGCGGATCGCGTCCATGGCGTCGGGCTCGAACACGTCTGCCAGCTTGACGCCCAGGCGCTCGAACTTGAGCTGCAGGTAGCTTTCGACATCGTTGTCCAGCGGCTCCATCGTTATTTGCTCGCAGCGCTGCACGATCTCGCGCACCTCTGGGTTGCGCTCGCTGAGCACGTCGTACAGCTCGTTTTGCCCGATCAGACACACGCCCAGCAGGCGGCGCAGGCCGTCTTTGAGCTCCATAAAGTTTTTCAAATGCTTGAGCGTAGGCACCGGCAGGCGATGCGCTTCTTCTATGACCAGCAGGTGCGTGTAGCCCGCGCTGCGGCTGGCCTTGAGCAGCTCGTGTACTTGCTTGTAGCGCGCCTGCGGGCTGCTTTTGAGCGATACGCCGGGTGCCAGCGCGTCAACGATGGACTCCGCAATGTGCCCGCTGCGCAGCGGCCTGCCGCGCACTTCGGATGCCTCCATGCCCTGCACGTAGGGCTTGATGATGACGATCGGGCGGCGCTCCTCGCGGATGCGCTCCTCCAGGTCTTCGCGCAGCGTGCTCTTGCCAGAACCGCTTTGTCCGATGATGGCGATGAAGCCATGGTTGCACGCGGCATCGAGCATTGCAGCGCGCACGTAGCGCCCGTGCTGGCTGGCAAAGATGTCGTTGCGGCTGTTGATGTCGTCAACGAATGGACTTCGACTGAGCTTGAAATGTTTGCGCGCCAGCGGCGTCAGGGTTTCGTTTTTGAGTAGCATTGACTCTTCCTCCAGGGTTTCGTGTGTTGCAGTGGTTTCGGGGCTCTCGGGGACGGCCTCGCCGGGTTCGCAGCCCGGCGGGGCCAACTTCTTTGTGCGCGCGCGCGGAAACTGCGCGAGCACCAGCCCGCGCAGGTGCGCCATGCTGGCGCCGTGCTCTTTCAGGTAATCCACCACGCGCTGGCGCACTTCTCCCGCGCGGCGTGCGGGCCATTGCCCGTGCACCAGGCGGCAGGCGGCGGCGGCAGACAGGCCGGCAGCGCGCGCCAGG